>NZ_JADBIA010000013.1:0-105586 GCF_014892665.1 Sphingomonas sp. CFBP 13603
GGTCGCTCATCCACGCTCTCCTCACGGAGCCTGAATCAGATCGCGCCTCTCACATCAATGGGTCCTGACCCTAAACATCACGGACTATGTCACTGAGGCGACCATCGAAGACGGATCGCCCGCTGTCGGCGAAACGGTTGAGTCCTTCATCGACCGTCATGATAATGAGGTGACGATCGCCAATGTTGTCCGTGACGATGTGCGCACGAGCATTACGGCCGAGTTCCTTCTGGCTGCCGGCGACACGCTGATCTTGGGCGGTGACCCGGATACGCTTGAGCGTGTCATTGCGGGTGACCACCTAGCACTTGCCGGACAGCATCGTGACCTACCGGAAGGCAGCGAAGATGATGAGGTTGGCGTCATTGAGGCGGTCATCACCACCGGCTCCGTGTTGGTCCGCCAGTCCGCTGGACGACTGCGGCTTCAGCAACGCTATGGCGTCAATCTCATCGCGGTATCGCGCGCCGGCAAACGGCTGACCAAGCAGCTCAGCGAGACCGTCTTGCGCGCCGGCGATGTCATTGTTCTTCAAGGACCCCTCACACTCTTGCCGGAACGCATGCGTGACCTCGGTACGCTGCCGCTGGCAGAGCGTGCCCTGCGTCTGGGGAGTTCGAAGCGTCGCTTCTTACCACTTATCATCCTTGCGGTGGCAATGACCGTAACCGCGACCGGCTATGTGCCTGTGGCCGTCGCCTTCTTCGCCGCTGCCGGTCTAATGATGACGACCGGAGCGCTACCGCTGCGAGATGCCTATGATGGCGTCGAATGGCCAATTCTCATCATGCTGGGCGCGCTCATTCCGGTCAGTGAAACCCTGCGCACCACCGGCGCGTCGGATGTACTCGCGACCTCGCTTGCCCATCTGGCGGCCTCCTTGCCGCCATGGGGCGCGGTCGCCCTGATCCTCGTAGCGGCGATGGCTGTGACGCCGTTTCTCAACAATGCCGCGACGGTCTTGGTGATGGCGCCGATCGCGGCGGTGTTCGCGCATGACCTCGGATATCGCCCCGAAGCGTTCCTCATCGCGACCGCTATCGGGGCAGGATGCGATTTTCTGACGCCGATTGGGCATCAGTGTAACACCCTGGTTTTTGGTCCTGGGGGCTACCGCTTCAGCGATTACGCCCGGCTGGGCGCACCACTATCGGTTCTGGTGGTCTTGGTTGGTACGCCTCTAGTGATGTGGACTTGGCCACTGCACTGATCGCCGGGAACTGTTGATGGGCAGCATGGCCAAGCTGCAGGCGTTCGAAGATACTGAATGGCGTCCGTGGCGGGGAAGCGTACCGGGCGGCTCGGAAGGTTGTGGCACCGCAGATGTAGCAGGCGTAGGCGGCTTCATGCGTTTTTTCCACTCGCGGGCAGCCATGCCCGTTCTCATCGTCCTACTGCTTGCAACAATCACGGTAGCTGGACTGGCAACGTCTTGGACGCTGTCGATTGTGATGTGGCTTTCGAGCGCCGTTCTCGCCGCAGCCCTGTTTGCAACCTTGATGCAGGACGCCGACTGACATGGCTTCAGCGCCACTGATCGATAGCGCCGCTGGTCCACCTGGATCTGGTCGGGTGGCGCCATCGTGGCTCCGTAAAGCTTTTCGATCCAGCGAAGCTGCACTCATCGTGCTGGCCATCATGATCGGCAGTGCAGCCGGATTGCTCAGTGTCGTCCAGGGCACGCTCGCACAGACGATGCAGCATCTGCTTTATGCCTTGTCGCCAGATGAAAGGCTGAGTGCGGCCACGACGATCCCTTACCTTGCTCTACTTGCCCTGCCGGCTGGTGGAGCCGTCCTCGCACTCTTCTCTTGGGTTACTCATGCTCGCCGGCGCCGGATGGTCGACGCTGTAGAGGCGAACGCCCTTCATGGTGGTCGCATGTCATGGTCCGACAGCCTCGTTATCTCCGGGCAAACGATCCTTTCCAACGGCTTCGGTGCGTCTGTGGGGCTTGAGGCGGCGTATGCGCAGTTGGGAGGGCTCGTCGCCTCGCTCAGCGGCAACTGGTTTGCGTTACGCAGGTCCGATCTGCGCATCTTGGTCGGCGCCGGAACGGGCGCCGCTATCGCAGGTGCATTCGGGGCTCCATTAGCTGGGGCCTTCTATGCCTTCGAGATCGTAATCGGAGCCTATACGATATCAGCGCTGGCACCTGTCGCTGCGGCGTGCCTGGCGAGTGTCCTTGTGGCGCAGGCGTTTGGTGCTCAACCGTATCTGGTTGCGGCTAATGCAGGCGAACAGATCGAGACGTTCCACTACCTTCTCTACGCCGGGCTTGGGGCCTGCGCCGCTGGCGCTGGTATACTGCTGATGCGGGCTGTTGCGGAGATGGAAGCAGCTACACGCAAGCTGCCGATACCCTCGATTTGCCGGCCGATATTGGGCGGTCTTCTGCTCATCCCTCTGGCGATGCTCACGCCGCAAATTCTCTCTGCTGGTCACGGCGCCCTCCACCTCAATCTTGAAGCCGAGGTATCGCTGCGCTTCCTCGCCGCCATCTTCGTCGTCAAGTGCGCGGCCTCCATCATCTCACTTGGCTTTGGCTTCCGCGGTGGCCTGTTCTTCGCATCCTTGTTCTTGGGCAGCCTGCTGGGTCACCTGTTTGCTGGTTCACTCGAATGGATGGTCGGATCGCCTGTGATCGACCCGCACAATGCGGCCCTGGTGGGGATGGCCGCATTAGCGGTCGCCGTAGTTGGCGGGCCGATGACGATGGCGATGCTAGTCCTTGAGGCGACCCACGACTTCTCCCTTGCCGGCGCGGCCATTGCAGCATCGCTGGTCTCGTCCACCATCGTCCGCGAGCTGTTCGGCTATTCCTTCTCTACGTGGCGCCTGCATCTCCGGGGCGAAACCATCAAAAGCGCCCGCGATGTCGGCTGGGTCAGAACGCTTACAGCGGGCAAGATGATGCGACGTGTCGAAAGGGCTACGCCGTGCAACACGACGATCGCCGAGTTTCGTCGGGCGTTTCCGCTTGGTTCCACAAGTCGCGTCCTACTAGTCGACGACCACGAAAATTATGGCGGTATCGTACAGACTGCCAGTGCATTTGCCGAAGAGGTCGATCAGAAG
This sequence comes from Sphingomonas sp. CFBP 13603, assembly GCF_014892665.1. NCBI lineage: Bacteria > Pseudomonadati > Pseudomonadota > Alphaproteobacteria > Sphingomonadales > Sphingomonadaceae > Sphingomonas > Sphingomonas sp. CFBP 13603. Next base: position 3,079 of record NZ_JADBIA010000013.1, read on the forward strand.
GCACCGATCGGGTCGCTGGCGATCCACACGGGTCTCGCCCTTACGCCGGATGCAGACATCAGAAGCGTCATGACTACGTTCGATACCGAAGGTGCGGACGAACTGGCGGTAGTTGGAAGCGACGGGGCAGTTCTCGGCATCCTCTCCGAGAGCTATGCGCGACGCCGCTACGCAGAGGAACTGGACAAGGCGCAACGTGAGTTGTTTGGAGAAAGCTGACCAGCCGACACGCAGTAAACGCTTCGTCCTACCGGTCTCGGTTAAGCCGGGCTTCGATTTTGACCGAGAACATGCCGGATCGCAGACCCATTCCGGCGAGTTGGCCGCCACGTACTGACCATGGCGAAGGCGAGCAGCATTTCAGTAATATCGGCACCATAATACATCAGCTCGGCACCGCGGCGAAGCTGTTCAGCCGGCAAGGATATGGCGACGAACAGTCCGGCGTAGAGCAGCTGCGACATGATCGAGTGGATCACGACGGCGACCCCCAGCACTATCAGGCGGGCAGGCACGGAAGGCCGATGCGGCGCCGGATCGGGGCCTGCAATGACCCAGGCGTAAAGGCATCCTGCTGCGACGAAATGGAAGTGCACCAGGTAGTGGAGCGCACCCGCCTTCTCTAAAGCAGCCAGTCCGCTTTCCGTCCCATTGTCGGCATTCAGCGGCCCGATATGTGGAAAACCCAGTCGTAATCACCATTGTGCGACAAACAGGTGTTTTGCGCCGCCTGCGCAGACCGGTCGGCGCTTAGCGTATATCTGGGTCCGTTCTACGTACCGCCCCCAATAGCCCGATCCGAGTAGACGGCACAATCCCGTTCAAATCGTCGGTCATTCGGGTTGAACATGGAGTGGAGATCCTGCCGTTTTGCAACATTGCGAGGCGTTAAAAGCGTTGTCCGCTGTCTTCGACTGGCTCAGCACGGACGGAGCTGGGCGCGGGTCAACTCATCCCCATCTTGCTCTACGGCTGGCGCTCGTACCGTCCCTTGGCGCCCTCGATAACCAGCGCGGTACCCGCGATGCGCAGGTGCAACGTGTCGAACGGGCGCGCCATCAGTTGCTGCCGATCGAAGCCGATCCGGACGATCCCGTGTTGCAGCGGTGCGAAGGTGATCGTCATGTCACCCGCGATCGGCGCCTCGGTGTGAACGGTAACGCTGACGGCCTTCGTCGTTGCGCCGCGCGGGGCGAACGCGAAGCCGCTCCTGCCGGTGACCAGCTTCTCCTTAGTGCCATTCGCAAAGTGCATCGTGACGGGGAGGTTGCGCGCGGGCAGGTCCGACGCGGGATCGAAAATCTTGATCGCCACGCCGGGGGAGGGTCGCGCGGTACCGCTTTCGGCCGCGTCGGCTGGCGACATGGTGCACGCGGCGGGCAGTGTCGGATCGGCTAGCGTGGGTTCCGGCAAGCCCGCCGCACGTGTGGCCTGGAGCGCCAGCGCGCGCGCATCCTGCCAATCGGACAATGCCTGCCGGACCTGCGGGGCAGCTGGCTTTGCGGGGGTCGGCGGACCATCTGACATCAGTCGTTCAGCCAGGAGCTCCGCATTCCTCCTGGCAGCGTTCGCAGCGCGCAATGCCGTGGCGGCGCGCTGTTGAAGGATCGTCGCGGACGGCGCGGGGGCATTGTCGGCGGTCATCAAAGGCGTCGCGGAGACAAATGGTTCGGGGAAGATCGGGCAGCTGGCGCGGATCGTGGCCTCGATCTTACTGCGCTGGTACCGCCGACGTTCGTCTTCGGTCTCCTCATCCCACGGCGCGGTGGACAAATAGGAGAAGAGCGGCTTCTGCGCGCTTGGTGCGGACGCCACGAGCACGACCTCGTCGCGCTCGACGTGCCACATGCCCTGCGCCTCCTGGTCCAGCGCACCGTAACTCAACGCCCAGTCGAACTGGCCGTCTGGCCGCAGCAACAGCTCGGATCCGGTCTCCATCACACCCATGAGGTAATAATGGCCAACGAGCGCGGCAGGTGTAGCGTGGTCGCCCGCACGCTCGTCGGCAGGCGTGCCCTGCGCCGAGGGGGCATCGGCAGGAGCGTGCGCATCCAGTGTGTCGCTCAGGTGACACGACTTGCCCGGTTGATAGTCGAGAAACTCGGCAACGGTCAGGATGTTACGATCACCCTCCTTGCTATAGCTGCCCATCACGTCGGCAGACGCGCGCCGGCGATCCTTGCGATAGCGGGTGACCGCTTGAGCTCCCGGCACATCGCGCAGCAGGTAGCGCGACGCCGCCAGATCGCACCGCGTGAGGATGACCTCGCCTCGCTCGATCGCCAGCGTACCGATGAAGCTGTCCATGCCGGAGGGTTGCGCATACGCTGGCAGCGGCGCGACCAGTGCCAGCGAGACGACGGTCGCGCGGTGCCAGTTCCGTCTCACAGCGATGTCCCATCCTTGTCCAGCATATCGAACCGATATGCGCAGCCGTAGAGTGTCTTGCCGGGGTGCGTGGTGACGTTGGAGATCGTTCGGGCGACTACCATGCGGCTGCCATAGCCGTCCTTGCCGGCGGGTTCGGTGACGTCGGTCATGATCCGCTCGCCCAGGAACTTGCGAAAGGGGAACTCGGCTTCCGCCTGGGCGCGGGTCACCCTTCCCGAGGCCACCATCGCGTCGATCATCGGCTGGGCCGACATGCTGTTGTCGATCTTCTCGGCGCGCGCCACGATGGCGGGGTCCGCGACGTCGAGGACCGCGAGGATGGCGTCGCCGGTAAAGGCGATCCGGCGCGTGCTGTATGACCCCGCGACGGTAATCGGCTTCGGCAGGTCATATTCGGCCATGAACGAATTGGGCGAGGCGATCTTCTTCCATCCCCGCGTCCGCGCGAGCTGTTCCTCGCCATCGATCGCCATGGCGAAGCGCATGTAACTGGGAACGTCCAGGCGGCAGCTAATGACATCGATCTCGGAGACATCAGCAGGGTCGGTCTCCGCGGCGGTCTGCTGGAGCATCGCGGCGAGCATCAGGGCGTAGAGAATGAGCATCGACGGACGTTAGGGTTGCAGCCAGAATTTGCCAGCGACATCGCCGCAACAGGGCCGGTCGGCTTCCTACGGTAGCGGTTCTATGCAGCGACGACCAGCTTGACGAGCGTCCCAGGCTTCAGTGGCTCGTCAGCCGGAAGGCCATTGATGACAATAAAGCGTTCGCGCTTGCTGTCGGCTACTGCCATGCGCTGGCTCAACGTATCGATCGTGTCCCTTGCGCCAACAGTGACGATCCGGATGACCTTGCGACCCTCCTTGCCGTCGGCATAAGGCAGGCCATCGAGCATGCGGAGGAACGCCGTATCCTGGGTGGTTGCAAGCTCCGGCTTGCCGGTGGCCTTCGCCAGTGCCTCTGCGCGCTGCACACGATCGGCGCCATTTGGATGCGTCGATGCCCATGTCGGCGCAGACCGTGCGGTGCCGCTGGCCTGCGCCGTCAGCCCGGTCGATTCATCGAGGGCCGCCAGGATGTCGGCCGAGGCGTAGGGCGAGTAGCCCGCAGCGGTAATGTAGCGGACGCCAAGCGCATCAGCCTGATATTCCTGATCACGTCCGTATTTCAGCGTGTACAGCTGCGCGCCCGTGCCAGCGATGCGGGTCGCGAGATCGCTTCTCGTCGCCAGGCTGACGCCACGAGCGAGTAGGCCACCGATCGTCGCACGTGTATTGCGCGAGGCGGCGTGGCGGGCGGCGACATGGCCTACCTCATGGCCCATCACGGAAGCGAGTTCCGCTTCCGAGGTCATCAGTGCAAGCAGCTGACGGGTGACGTAGATGTACCCACCCGGGATGGCGAAGGCGTTCTCGACCGGGGAGTCCAGCAGGGTGACGGTGAAGTCGCTGCCCGCATTCGACAGGCCGGACTGGACCGCCACGCGCTTGCCGACGCGTTCGACGAATGTGGCCTGCGGCCCCTTATACACACCGCCGAACTGCGCGAGCAGTTGCGGATGAGCCTGAGTGCCCTGCGCCTTGTCGGTCGCCGAGATTGAGCGGACCGTGTTCTGGGCGATGACAGGGGCAACGGGTGCCAGCAGGAATGCGCTGGCTAGCAGTACGGCAATGCGACGGCGGATCATGAAGCTCTCCCCGGTAACGACGGTATAAAGCGACCGTTACACCGTTGTTCCGGATAAGCATCGATACCGCTCTGCGCTGAACGCGCGCGGCCCCGTTCCTGCCGATTAACGAAACTAATGGTGGCGCTACTCTCCATCGTGCCTGGTAGCTGCCGTTGAAATATCGTTAGGGCACAATTATTTAGATATGCGGCGACAACGTTCCCACCCCAATACGGGGGTAGAAGTCCGGGACGGCCCGGCAGCTCCGATGGAGACTGCTGTGGCGTGGATTGCACTCGTGTTTGCTGGTTTGTTCGAGATTGTCTGGGCTTCGGCCATGAAGCACTCTAATGGGTTCACACGGCTCTGGCCAAGCATCATTACTGGGGTGGGCATGTTGGTCAGCTTTGGCCTTCTTGCGTCAGCGATGCGGGTTCTGCCGCTCGGAACAGCTTACACAATTTGGACCGGCATCGGCGCGATCGGCGCGTTCGTGGTCGGCATCATGGTCTTTGGCGAGGCTATGACCGCGATGCGCCTTCTAGCCGCCGGGCTCATTGTCAGCGGCCTAGTCTTAATGAAGTTGTCCACGACTGGGTGATCTTGAACGCCGCAAGGAGCGCTAGCGCCTGGCCCGATGTTCCTAAAAGGAAAGGCAGTCGAGACGGCATCGGCGTTCTCGGAATCGATCGTTATTAAGAATGGTCGGGAGCGGTATGTCGGTTTGGACGATGCAAAAGACTTCCAAACACCAGTATAAGGCTTACACGCCCTGTCAGCCGCCCCCTGCGAGCGGTCGGCAGGCCGTCTTGGAGAGCGTATAACTAGCGAAAGGCTTCTCAACAGCTTTGCGGTCCCGCATGGCAATCTGCCAAGTGAGGCGGTCGCCTAACATGCGCCAGCGGTTCACGTAGGCCTTGTCCGGATATTGGTAAGTAATATCGAACCCGTCTGCCTTGCTTTCGCCGCGTCCAGCTACCGCGGACGCTCCGCCAAAACTGTCCGCCCAATATCCAACGATAGGGTCAGCCTCGGTTGCGGACGGCTTGCCGCTTCCTCCAAAAATCAGGTGTGCCGCGTACTGGTCCTGCGGATCGGCGAGCGCGATGCTTGCGGCTTCAACAGCCAGCATCGCATCCTGGACGATCGGATAGGCGTTAACCGCAATAGCGACGGCTTTGCCCATCACCGTACCCTGCCCCTCCCAACATCCCCCGAGTGCGTTGACCGAAGTGGGCACAGGCATGACCCCCGCTTCTAGAGCGCTGCCAGTGAATGATGCCGCAAGCATAACCATTGCGATGTAAGGCTTTCCAATCATCAGTCCCCCCGTTCCTGTCTAGGTGTCTAGTCCAAGCATCTGATGCATCGGGTTGGCGATGAACCGGTCTGACTCTGACCTCCAGATTTCGGCGATGTATTTGTAGGGTTAGACCACAGAGCGTGTAGATCCTATGCATTATCCGGACACGCTTCCGCAAACGATCGATTCCGAGAACGCTTTCCCCATCTCAAACGTCGTTCGATTTCGGGAAGCCAACCAGACCGTTGCCGACCCGCAGCGGATCTTGCCGGCAGGTTATTGTCGAAGGCGTTTCTCCTTCACGGTGCCAAGCTGCACGAGGGGTTCGCCACAGTTTCGGGGAAACTCCGGGGTGGTACCACGCGGCCTTCAGACCTAATCTCATCGCGTTCGAGCATGCGTGAGCGAGCGAGGGGAAAGCAAGAATATGCGTCATCGACTTGGCACAGTCGCCTTTGCCGGCATGATCGCCTTAGCGACCGGTGCGGCTGCACAGGGACTTGCAACCAGAAATCTGACGGGCGTCGGTCAGGCGGCTGCCACGGCGTTGGGCTCCGGCTTCGAGGCAAAAGAGGAACCGCAGCGGGTCACCTTGTTCTGCGCGGATTGTGTGGGCTCACCGGTCGTTGACGTTCTGATGGGGCGTCAGGTGGATGGAACGGAGGAACGGGTTCGGTCGGGCACGACAAGCATCGCCGATCTGCAACAGATCTGTCGCGCGCGCAGCCCTCGATGCACCGTCACGGCACTGGAGGTGGCGCCGGCTGTGGGTTGGGTAAGCGGGTATCCGCTAGGCGACCGTGCGGGGGCCACGGCGATCATCATCCGCGATGGCGATCTGCTGACCGTTCGCTCGCTTGCACAGGATACCGCATCGGCCAGACAGGCGATCGATCGCTTGTTGCCGCTGGTCCGATCCCGGATCATCGGACCTTGATCAGCTACCCGGCCAAAGAATCCGTAATGCGATGAAGGGCTAGCACACGCCCGATGCTGCCAACGAGCACGAGCAGCTTTCCCAAAATTCAATTCTTTGTGAAGAGCGCGATTCCCGCGCTGCCGACAAACATAACAATGGTATATGTGCTCATGGACGCGAGCACCGTTGCGCAAATGCCAATGAATCATTCAGCGTGAGCAAGACGCTACCTCGCTAAGATTTTTGAACCTTTGGCAAGCACCTCTATATCCGTTCAACAACTGAGAGGAGGTGGTCGAATGTCTCATTGTTATACGCCGCTTACGGCAAACCGGATGATTGCGCCCCGCTGGCGGGGCCGTCCAGCTCTAAAGAACGAGCCATCAGTGGCTGACAATGGAAAGGCCGCCCTGTGAGGGGCGGCCTTCTGAACATGTGCAGGCGGTCCTGCCGAAGCATTTTGTGTACACATCAGTGTTAATTGGCACCCGCTGTCAGCGGTATTCGTCAGAACGAAACCTTGACGCGCCCTAAAATTCGGTCTCTGGCGTTGCGTCGATCGGCAAACCTAATCGCAATGGCCTTGTGGGAGACGTCAGTCCCAACATAATCGACTCCAATCGTCAGACGGTTGCGACAATGTTCGAAACCCAATCGCCAGTTGGTGTAACTGCCGCCCGGACGAAGACGCTCGACCCGGATGGGGTCGCGGACGCTGCCGGATGAGTGGCCGATCTCGGCGAGCATAGTCAGCGGCGTACCGGGAATACCGGCATTGGCGTTCGCATAGATATGCACATTGCTACCACCGATCGCGTGCTGCGACGGGGCACCGATCACGCCGACCGTGGCGTAGAGCGGACCATAGGCATAGCTTGCCGATACGCCGGCCTCGACATAGTCCATGCGTCCTCGCGCGCCCGCGAATGTGTGGCCCGTGGCGTCGGTGCGGATACGCACCGCGCCCAGATCCCAGTCGGTTCCCACTGAAAGGTCGACGACCGCATCGGCGCCACCGTGTCGCACGCTGTTCCGAAGCGTTACCACGCGCGCCGATGCATCGAGCCGGCCGCGCGAGACGCGAATATCGCCTGCCAGCGCGGCACGTCCCTCACTCCAGCTCAGCCCGCGCCGTTCCTCGTCGCTCATCACCTCCAAGGTTATCGACCCGGCATCCTTTGCAAACGCGGGCGTGATCAGGCCGCAACTTGCGGCACCGAGCACGCCCGCCAATCGAACGCGCCGGATCATCCTGCGCGCTGCGGACCGTGGATCTGGTCGAGCTCGACGCGCAGCATGTGCTCGTCTTCCTGCGCCAGCTTTACCAGATGCCGCTGCATGTTCGCGGACTTCGTCGCGACCTCCTTCTTGATCGCGCCATGGCTCGCAACGCACCAGCCGGGCCGGGTGCCCGAAATCACCGGTTCGCTGTCGATGCTGCGCACCAGCCTGGTACCCGATGCCGCGACCGCGTGCCGCGCGACTGACATGCTCGCCGCCCAGTCGCAGCGTAGCGACGACGGTCTTCCGCCAGGTGCAACCGCGCCCACCTGCTTATGGGTGATGACCACGTCGCCGCGATATTTGACGGCGACCGGACCGCTGCGGTGATCCACCTGGTTCTGATGATCGACAGTCATGCCGAGGGCCGCACCGGTAGCAGCAAGCACCAAGCCGGCGGTTAGAAGATAGGCCATTTTCGCTCTCCTTTTGCCATCCCGATCCATTCTGATCGGTGAAGCCAATCCTTACGGACGATGATCCTACAACGATGGTTCAGCGTGTCGGTTCAGCTGAACTGTGGCTGCATGGCGCGTGCGTGCAGGCGGTCCTTCACGTCTAGACGCAACCGCTTCAGCCGAAATAGCCGCAAGGTATCGGGCATGCGTCGCTTCATCTCGACGCAGATCTTCTCATCCAGCCTGGCATGCAACTCGATCAACTTGTTAGAAAATATAGGCAAAGCCGCTCTCCAACCAACGATTGAACGATCGGATCAGTCCCGATGAAAGCAGGCAAACAGGCCAGGCCTAGACATCGAGAAAACCCGATGCGGTCCGACATCACGTTCGTCCTGAGACGACCGCCAGAGGGGCCCGGCCCGCTTCCTCAAGCTAGAGAGTCGCCGGTCAAGGTCAATAGGATTGCGAATGGATTTGCACGAGTTGACATTAGGACATGGGTCCCCGATGTTACTGACATGTACGCTCCTGCGACACATAAGCGTTTCCGCGACCACGCCGGCCAACTCGCCGCACGCGCTTAGCCCGAGCTCGCGGCTACGGCCGTTCGAGTTCGGGCATTATTCGGTCTGACCTTTGGGACGCGTTCTGCGCGACCATGATCTCGAATAAGTGGAAACCGTGTAGTGGAAAACCAAGTCTCGAAATCCGATGATTTGTGTCAGGATGACCGTCTGCATCAAGTTGCCAATCCAGCACCTCAGCCTTTCCTGCGGATGAGGCCACAAAGCTTTTTCTCGAACAAATTCGATCTAGAAATCCTAGAAAGCTATTCTAAGGCAGATGCCGAAGACAGGCGGAATGAAACCAAAAATTGGCTAAGCCGACTTATGGAGCTTAACCTTTTACTTTTGATCGTTTTGGTTGGCGTACCGGTGCTGGTATATTGCGTCTTATCCTCTGCACTTTAGAACAGAATAAGATGTCGCCCTCGCGCTAAAACTAGGCGCGAGATACCCAGCCCCGCCAGGTGAACGCAGCGTAGAAAAGCTCCACGTCCTTGAAGCCTGCATCGCGCAAGCAGGTCTCATCTTCGTCAGGTGTAAGCAAAGCCAAGCTGGCACCCACCGCAGCGCGGGCCTGTTCGGTCTGAGCAGGTTCAGCACCGGACGCGACCGCATACGCGGCATAGCGGGCAAGCCAGCGCGTGCGGAACGGTTCGTCCTGTGGAAAACTCGAATGTACCACGACTAGCGGGGCGCCCGGCTTCATGCGGCGGTTCATCTCGCTCAGTGTACGTACGCGCTCATTGCGATCGAGGAAATGAAGCGTGAGGAGGCAGGTTGCAGCATCGAACGGGCCAGTGGGCGCAGCATCGATATAGCCCTCGATCAGTTGAGCGCGGTCGGCATCCTCGCCCATTGTTTCGCGCGCTAGATCAAGCATCGGTCCGGCGGGGTCGACGCCCGTAAAATGCCAGCCAGCTTGCGCCTGGGCCAATGCCTCTAGTTCGAGCCCACCACCGGCACCGAGCACAAGCACATGGGCGTCGGCTGGCGCGTGCTCGGCTAGCAAGAGCGCCGTCATGCGACGCACCGCGTCGATGCCGGGTGTGAAGCGCCGAGGACCATCAGCGTAGTGCGCGATGCGCTCGCGATCGGAGAACATTTCGAGGAACATCCGATTGTTAACAGGCATGAATTTCCCCTTGAAACTGGGTCTGGCGAAGAGCGAGGCGTTCGCGTCATTCGCGATGTACGATTTCGAGATCGACGGATTTGCCGCAGGCAACCATCCGAGCGTGGAAGTCAGCACTCAGTTCGGTGAGCGTCACCGCGTTGAAGCGGTCGAGCAGCAGCGTTTTCGCATCTTGGAAAGCGTCGTTCAGCGCGCCGTTGACCGCCTGTTCGACCAGGCAGCCCGGTGCTTCAGTGCGGTTGCCCATAGCGAACAGCTCAGGTTCGCCAAGAGCTCCGTAGACGTCGCGCAACGTGACGAAGGCAAGATCACGGGCGATCGTCCAACCGCCGCCATGCCCCTTCTCCGAGCGAACGAAGCCGGCATCGCGCAAGCCTGCCATAATGCGACGAATGACCACCGGGTTGGTCTGCATCGCCTTGGCCATCGTCTCAGATGTCACCGGCCCTTCCACCTCGGCCATGTGAAGGAGGACGTGCAACACGCCCGACAATCTACTGTCTCGCTTCATGCAATATCATATGTTGCATGAGCATCGTCGCGTCAAGATGCGAGTGAGGGGCCACCCCCCTGTCGCAAGCGTGAATGCGCGACAGCAGCAAGTCAGCAATTTCGCGACCGGCAGCGCCAAGCGTCACATCGTGGTTGTCTAGCCTGCCGCTCGAAGAGGCGTCGATGATGCCCGCTGTTGGTTCGCAGTCGAGCGTTATGAGTACAAACTCCTCCGGCGATGAACTGTGTGTCACGCGCTACCCGCTCCCTTTCGGAACATGGAATGTTGCAACACGGCAACAACGCCGTATGATACGCTATATCATGTCGCTTACAGATTGAGGTCTATGCCCGATAACAACGGTAACCCTATCGCTATCCACGAACTGGCGCTTGCCTACGGCAACCATCGCGTTCTCGACGGTCTTTCGCTTACCGTTCCTGCCAGCAGCATCACGGCGTTGCTGGGCGGCAACGGAGCGGGCAAGTCGACCACCTTGTCCGCTCTGCTTGGCTTTGTGCGCGCCGATGCGGGACAGATCGCAGTCTGCGGCATCGATCCAGGGGCTGACGCTGACGCGGCACGCCGACGCATTGCCTATCTCCCCGAAAACGTCGCGCTGTACGAGCATCTGAGCGCGGTTGAGAATGCCGATTACCTGTTGGCACTGGCGGATCAACGTCAGGACCGGGGAACGATCACCGACGCGCTGGCTGCTGCCGGGTTGCAGGACCGGGCTTGGGACCAGCGGCTGGGCGGCTTCTCCAAGGGGATGCGGCAGAAGGTCGCGATTGCAGTGGCACTGCTGCGCGAAGTGCCGGTGCTGCTGCTCGACGAGCCGACTTCTGGTCTCGACCCGCGCGCAACCGCCGACTTCAACGCGCTGCTCCTGAAAGTGCGCGACCGCGGCACCGCGGTGCTCATGGTCACGCACGACCTATTATCCGCGGCCGATGTCGCCGACCGTATCGCCTTCCTTGAACAGGGCCGGATCGTTGAAGATGTCACGGCCACCGGGTCCGAACGGTTCGACATTCGTGCCCTGCACGCGCGGTTCCAAGTCGGCGTGGGGACCCGTGCGGCGTGAGTGCGACCCACCTGATCGCGCGCGATGAACTCCGGTTGATGGCGCGCAACCGCGTCGCGGTGATCGCGCTTGTCCTGCTCGTCGTGCTGACCCTGGCGGCGGTGCTCAGTTCATGGTCGCACCAACGCGGCATCGCCGAGCTGCGCACGCGGCATCAGCAGGTGGCCGCTGCGGCGTTCAAGGCTCAACCCGATCGCCACCCGCATCGCATGGTCCATTACGGCACCTTCATCTATCGACCGCTGGGTGCGTTGGCCGCGTTCGATCCCGGTGTCGATGCCTTCACGGGCAACAGCATGTTCCTCGAAGGCCACCGCCAAAACAGCGCCAATTTCGGCGACGTCCGGCAAAGCTCGCTGCTGGTGCGTTTTGGGCAACTCACCCCCGCCTTCGTCCTCCAGGTAGTCGCGCCGTTACTGCTGATCTTCCTGGGCTTCGGCGTACTGGCGCGCGAGACCGAGCGAGGGACGCTGCGATTACTGATGCTGCAGGGTGTCTCGCGCGGACAGCTGGTGCGTGGCAAGCTTGCCGCGCTCGGGATCGTGGCCTTGATCGTCGGATTTCCGGCGATGGTCGGTTTTGTCGCAATCGTCGCGCAACCCGGCACGCTGGCGTTGCCAATGGCAGCCATCGGGCTAGGCTATGCGCTGTATCTTGCATTGTGGCTCGTCCTGATCCTGCTCGCGTCGGGCTTTGCCCGGCGCGGGCGCGATGCCCTCCTTGCACTGCTGGCAATATGGACGGTCGCGGTCGTGCTGCTGCCGCGCATCGCCCCCGACATTGCGGGGGCCGCGGTGCCGCTCCAGAACCGTCTTCAGACCGATGTCGCCATCGCGCGCGACCTGCGCCAGCTGGGCGACAGTCACAATCCCGACGATCCGCATCTGGCGGTCTTCAAGCAGTCGGTTCTGCAACGCTACGGCGTAACCCGGGTCGAGGATCTGCCGGTGAACTACAAGGGACTGCTGGCAATGGAGGGGGAGCGGCTGACGTCCGGCCTGTTCGATCGCTATGCAGGTGCCAGCTTCGCAGCGCAGACCGCTCAGAACCGGTTGGTCGATGCGATCGGTGTGCTGAGCCCAACGATCGCGATCCGCGCGCTGTCGATGGCTGCGGCGGACACCGACTTTGGCGGACATCGCCGTTTCCTCGAACAGGCGGAGACGTATCGCTACGCCCTCGTGCAACGTCTCAACCGGATGGAGGCGAGAAATGTCAGCTACGCCGACGATATAGCGGAGGATGCGGGCGCCGATCGCCGCAAGCGGATCGCAGCGGACAATTGGCAACATATGCCTGATTTCGCCTTCGTTGCGCCAAGCGCCTCGGCGCTTGCGGCCGCGGCGCTGCCCGGGATCACTATTCTGGGACTGTGGCTGGCAGTCGCCACGCTGCTGCTCACACGGGTGACCCGTCGTCTGGGAGCCCGTCAATGACCTTATGGATGGCTGAACTACGCCTGTTGCTCCGTGCGCGACTAAGTGTCGTGGCACTGATCCTGCTGGCGATACTCACCGCCGCTGCCGTCACCGCAGGCATGGTGGAAATCTCCCGGCAGCGCACTGCGATCGCCGCAATCCCGGCCGCGCAATCCGAAGATATCGCGGCCGTTGCCGACTATGTCGATCGGACCAAGGACGCGGGCAGTGCGGGCTATTACAGCTTCCACCCAACCTGGGACGCACCGTCCCCGTTGGCCTTCGCCGCACTCGGGATGCGCGACGTCTCGCCCTACATCCTGCGAGTCCGGGCGTTGGGGCTGGAAGCGCAGATCTATGACGGCGATGTCTTCAATCCTGAACTCGCTCTGCCGGGCCGGTTCGATTTTGCGTTCGTCCTCGTCTTCCTCGCGCCGTTATTCGTGGTCGCGTTGTTCCATGATCTGACGTCCGGAGAACGCGAGGCGGGGCGGCTGCGGATGCTGGATGCTCTACCGCGGGGTGGCGCAAAGCTGCTCCGCCGACGTATGCTGCTGCGTGTCGCGCTGTTATGGGCGGCGCTTGCCGTGCCCTTCCTCGTTGCCGCGGTAGCGTCCGGTGTCGGGGACGCAGCGATCTTTGCGGTTCTCTCCGTGATCCTCGCTTACCTCCTGTTTTGGATGGCACTCGCCGCACTGGTCGCGAGGCTCCGCTGGAGCTCGGTTGCAAACGCTGCAACGCTCGCAGCGTGCTGGCTTGTACTGGTGCTCGTCCTGCCGACACTGGCGCACGTCGCAATCAACCGCGCCGTGCCGATCGGTCAGGGCGCAGAGATCGCGCTGGCCCAGCGCGAGATGGTCAACCGCGCCTGGGACATTCCCCGCGAAACGACGATGCGCCGCTTCTATGCCGGTCATCCCGAATGGGCGGACTCTGCCCCGCTCGGGTCGGCCTTCCATTACAAATGGTATTTCGCCTTCCATCAGGTCGGTGACGAAAGCGTCGCGACCAAGGTCCGTGCCTATCGAAGCGGGTTGGAACGCCGCGATGCCGCTGCGCGCATGCTTGGGTGGGTGCTGCCTTCGGTGGGAGTACAGGCTTTGCTGACCCGGCTGGCTGACACCGACGTTCGCGCACAGCTGGCATATCAGGACCGAGTGCGTGCCTTCCACGCCAGGCTGCGCAATTTCTACTACGGGTATCTGTTTCGCGACCGGCCGTTTGGCAGGGTCGACTTCGGTCGGGCACCGATCTTTACCGCTCGCATGAATACAGCCGGTGGATCAAACAAGGCCGCTGACCGGCCCTGAAACCACCCCTTCACGGCGGTGGACGGCTCACCCGGAGCTATCAGGCTGTTCGCTGATCAAAACACGGCCATCGGCAGCCTAAGCAACATAATAGTATAACATCACTCAAGGGGTCTACATGCGTTCATTTGCGATAGCGCTTGCCGCCACAGCTGCGATGCCGATGCCTGGGTTTGCGCAGGAGGTCGTTCGGGAAGCCGACGCAGTCGAAGACAATGATGAGGCCCGGGAGATCGTCGTTACGGGCAGTCGTTTTGGCGGCCGCACGACAACGCAATCGTCGACGCCAGTGGACGCCATATCGCGTGAGGCGCTGCAACAGAGTGGGCGTGTCGATCTCATCCAGATGCTGCAGTTTAGGTGCCGAGCTTCAGCGCCCCGCGACCGCTGGCATCAGGTGTCGGCGATTTCATCCAGCCACCTTCCCTGCGCGGACTAGGGGCCGGCGAACTGCTCGTGCTGATCAATGGCAAACGTCGCCACACCACGGCCGACCTCAATTCGAGCAACGGCATCGGTCGCGGCGACGTCGCGGTTGATTTCAATGCCATTCCGACCCTTGCCATGTCGAGAATCGAAGTGCTGCGCGATGGTGCTGCCGCCCAATACGGCTCGGACGCGATCTCGGGGGTGATCAACATGATCCTCGACCGCTCGCTCGGCACCATCGCGCAGGCGGGCTATGTGCAGACTACGAAGGGCGACGGCGACACCTACGAGGCAAGTGCCTCCACAGGCATCCCGCTCGGAGCGAACGGCGTTCTGCGCCTGACCGCGGCTTACCAACACCGGGATGGCACCAATCGTGCGCGGGCGGATACGCGGCAGCAGTATTTCGGAACGAACGCCGCTGGTCGGCCAGTCGCGCCCTCTGGCAACTATGGCTCCGGTGTTGGACTGACACCATCGAACGGGACGCTCGACCCGAGGGAAGCCGGGTTCGACCGGAACGTATTCCAGCAGGGCGACCAGCCAAACCGAAACTACCAGCTCTTCTACAACCTCGTCGCGCCCCTGCCAGGGGGCACCGAATTCTACAGCTTCGGTGGCTACAATCGCCTTGATGGCGACATCCAGTATTTCTTCCGCCGTCCTGGACAGGACGAGACGGTACTCGCGCTCTACCCGGACGGTTACAGCCCAGGCCTCGACACCAGGCTGGAGAACATTTCCACCGCGATCGGTCTGCGTGGAGATGATCTGGCAGGGTTCGGTTGGGACCTGTCGACCGTCTATGGCGTCAGCACCGTCCGCACGACTTACGTCGACAGCGTTAACGTGTCCTTGGGGGCTGCCTCCCCGTCGCGCTTTTACCGGGGCGGTAGCGACTTCTATCAATGGACCTCGAACCTCGATTTCACGCGAGAGATCCCGGTCGGTGACGATCAGCCGGCAAGACTGGCGTTCGGCACCGAGTATCGCGAGGAAGCCTACCGTCTTTTCTCGGGGGCGCCCGATGGTTATCGCAATGGCGGGGTATTGATCCCGGATGGCCCTAATGCCGGTCGTCCGGGGCCGATTGGTTCGCAACCTGGACCAAGCAACGGGCCCGATGATCGTGCGTCGATCGCTCGCAATAGCGTCGCGATGTATGGCGAAGTAGAAAAGCAGTTTTTCGGCCGTCTGCTGCTATCAGGTGCGGCCAGGCACGAACGGTATTCCGACTTTGGCAGTACCACAAATTTCAAGGGTGCCGGGCGGCTCGGTCTGATCGGCGGGCTGGCGCTGCGAGGCTCTTACAACACCGGCTTTCGTGCGCCTGCGCTGGCACAGTCCGGCTATAACGCATCGAATACGCTGATCCTCAACGGCGCCCAAGCGATCGTTCGAGTGGCAGCAGTCGACAATCCTGCAGCGCGGCTAGCGGGCGCGACTGACCTGAAACCTGAACAGTCACGCAACGTGTCTGTCGGGGTCGTCTTCGAGGCCGGCGGTTTCACGACGACACTCGATGCCTACCGGATCAAGGTGCGTGACCGCATCGCCATCTCATCGACTTTTCAGGATGCTCGCCTGACCAGTTATCTGGCCGCCAACGGGCAGTCTGGCTTCGCTGCGTTGTCGTTCCTGACCAACGCGGTCGACACGGAGACAAAGGGCATCGATCTGGTCATGAACTACCGACATCGCTTTGGGGACGGAAGCCGGATCACGGCCACGCTTGCGGGAAATTATAACAAGACGACGTTCGACAGGATCGCGGGCACCCCGGTGCCAATCGCGGCGCTGGGCATCACCACGCCACTCTTTGACCTCACCCAGCAACTTCGCTTTTCGGACAGCCTACCGCGCGACAAGATCACACTGGATCTGAATTATGCGCGGGGACCGTTTACGTTGTCCGTCACGAACACCCGGTATGGGCGCGTCGCGACGGTAGCGTTGCTTAATCGTACGCCGGCCCAAGTCGCAGCATTGGTACAGAGCTATGACGTTCGCTTGGTTCCCTCGACGGGTAGTGCGGCGAACTCAGACATCGTCCAGCGCTTTGGTGCCAAAATCCTGACGGATATCGATGTCGGCTGGCAGGCAACCCGTGCGCTGAGGCTGAGCGTGGGAGCGCAGAACGTCTTCGACATCTATCCGGACGAGAATATCGCCTCAACGGTCTCTAGCGTTGCGGTCGGGAGCAATGGCGCCGACAATGCCGGCACCCAGCCTTACAATGCCGTTTCCCCCTTCGGATTCAACGGCCGGTCCGTGTTTATTCGCGGGAGTCTGAATCTCTGAATCAAGCTGGGCTGCCGATCAACGCGGATCTTCCGCACCGGCGCAGTGTCTCATCCGGTTTGTAGATCGGTTTCTAAGATTGATCCCCGACACCCTCGATCAGAGGGCCAGTATGTTATGGCATATCACACTGGCACGGATGTATTTCGTGTGCGGGCCATCCTCGAGCGACCTCACTTCCCGCAGCGCCGGCTTTTCACCAACCTCTTCAGGAAAGTAGCCAATGTTGCCTACGGCCGAAAAATAACGGGTGCGCCGTCAGCTACGCGAACATCACTCTCATGTGCCTCGCGGCCGTTCGTTCGGCCCTGCGAACTTCGCCAGAGTCCGACGCTCCGAATTGTTGCGGCGCCGCGACCAGCGCATAAAACCGGTCGTGAACAGGATCGTGGGCAGTATACCCGCGACCAGCGCGAGCAGCCGGCCGGTGAGCCCGAACGCCTCACCGCCATGCAGCGGGTGGAGCCAGTTTAGCACCGTGTCGCCGCCACTCTCCGCACGGCCGTCACGCACGGCAAGGATGCGACCATCATGGGGATCGAACCAGACATTGGTGCGCGGGAAGCGTCGGCTCGGCTCGCCGGGGCGGGCGAGATTGATACGGACGGCCCCTGTGGGGGTCGCCGGCGTTTCGATCCAGGCCAGCGCACCGTCGGGAAAGCGCCGACGTGCACGCATGATCAGCGCGTCGATGGTCAAGCGGGTGCTTCCGAGCATCACGGCCGGCTTGGGTGTCTGGTAAAGCGGCGAGACGCTGGCGATGATCGGCCTGGTCTGGTCGGGCAGGTCGAGCATCACTCCCGTCGCGGTCACGACCAGCAACAGGATCAGTCCGGCAAGGCCGGTCAGCTTGTGCCAGTCGTATAGTCGCCGGATCGGCAGGGCGTGCGTCTTGAACCGCAACGCGCGCCACCAGCCCCCTGCTCGCGGCCACCACGCCCATATACCGCTCGCCAGCAGCACCAGCATGACGATCCCGGCAATCCCCATCGCGATCCCGCCGGGCTCCTCCAGCAACAGGCGGTAGTGGAGATCGTAGATCCAGGTGACCAGCGTATCACCCCAGAAGCCGGTCCGGATCGTCGTCAAACGCACCGGATCGACCCAGGCAAGCAGCGGCGCAAAGGCGCGTCCGGTCGTTTCCTTCGGTGTGTAGTACCGGACGGGAATCGCGCCGCCCTCCCCCGACACCTCGATCCGCCACGCGCCGGTGCGCGCCGGATGCTCGCGGTGGAGCGTATCGACCACCGCCTGCCACGACGCCGGGCGTGCTCCCGTGGGCACCGCGCGCAGTGCTGGGCTGAGCACAGCGTCGATTTCCGGGTAGAACACCAGCAGGCTGCCGGTCAGCCCGGCAAACGCGAACAGCACGCCGATCGTCAGCCCGAGCCACAGGTGGACGCGCCGCATCGTCACGCGCAGCGAAGGACGCGTCGCCATTTTAGAAGTTCAACCGCACTGCGCCGAACAGGGAGCGCGGGTCCGCCGGCGCGTGAAGCCGCTGCGTGCCGTCGTACCAGACATATTCGTAATGATCGTTCGTGAGGTTCTTCAGCTGCGCCGACAGTTCGAGCTGCGGTGTCACCTTGTAAGCGAGTTCCGCGTTCAGCACGACATAATCGCCATAGCGCCCCTGCGTGTTCGCCGGGTTCAGTTCATAACTCGACTGTCCGTTACCCCAGAACGATACGCGCAAGTTCGGATCCGGGGTTAGGTCCAGCCCGCCCGAAAAGACGTTCTGCGGGACATGGTCGATCGCGTTGCCCGCCTGCGACGGCGTCGCCGGATCGGGCGTCACGATCCGTGCGGTCTGGTGCGAGTAACTGCCCCAGAGCGCAACGCCGCGCACCGGCTTCACGTCGAGCTGGAAATCGACGCCGCGCCTGCGCGTCTTGCCGAGATTGTCGAAATCGCCCGACGGGTCGTTCAAGCGACGCTTCAGTTCGCCGCTCGCGGTCTGCTGCCACAGTGCGACGCGTGCTTCCAGCCAGCGACCGCGCGTCAGTTTAACGCCGCCCTCGAACCCCTCGTTGATCGACGCCGCGACATCGACGACGCGGGGCGCCACCCGATACGCACCCGAGCCGGCACCGATCTGGAAGGTCCGGCCGTAATTGCCGTACACCGTGACGCCGCGCTTGGGCATGATCGCGACGCTCAGCTTGGGCTGGCTGATCGTGCCGTAATCGTTGATCGGCGCCGTCGTGCCCGCGAGCCGGTTGGTGAAATCCCCCTCGACCCGGTCAAGCCGCCATGCGGGCGTGATCTTCAGCCAGTCGGTCGGTTCGATCACCGCCTGCAGATACCCGCCGTACACGGTGAGGCCGAATTTCTGGTCTCGCGTCTGGCTGCTGAGGATACGCCGGTTGGTCAGCCAGCGCAGGCTCTTGTTGTCCTGCACCTGCACGTCGCCGCCCGCCTCTATCATCAGTGCGTCGCTGGCGTGGTAATGCAGCGCGAGCGTGCCGCCATATTGCCATTCCTCGGTCAGCCGGCGCTGTTGCGCGACGTTCGCCGAGAAGCGGACGTAGCGGTCGTCGCGCAAAGAGTTGGCATAGCCCTTGGCACTCAGCGCGAGATCGTCGGTGAGGTCGGAATCGAGGTGCACGCTGTACTGTCCGAGCCGGCGCTTGCCGCCATCGGTTTCCGAAACCGCGTAGGAGCGTCGTCGGTTCGTATAGGCATCGGCATCGGTCAGGTAGCCTGGCTCCTCGGCGGTCGCGTTCGAATGGCGGACGATCGCGCCGAGCCGCGTCGATCCGAAGTCGTAGAACCATTTGGCCGCAAGATTGAGCCGGTCGAGATCGGCATGGTCGCGAAACGCATCGGTGCGTCGGTAGCTGACCAGGTAGTTCTGGCTAAACTGGCCGCGTTCCAGACCCGCGGAGACCTGACCGTCGATCGTCCCGAACGCGCCCGCGATGGCCCGCGCGTCGAGGTAGCTACCACCGATCCGCGTCAGGATGTTCGCGTTGCCCGCGATATTATGCAGGCCCCAGCGCGGATCGGAGGTGCCGCGGACCAGTTCGATCCCGGCGATGTCGAGCGGCGAGACCATGTCGATCCCGGTCATGCCGCCGGCATTGTCGTTGGTCGGGACGCCGTCGATCAGCAGCTTGACCGCGTTGATCTCGCCTTCGCCATTGAAGCCGCGGATCGAGAAGCGGCCCGAGGTGGTGCCCTGGTTAAAGTCGGTCAGCACGACACCCGGCAGCCGCGCGAACAGCTCCCAGGTGTTGTCGACCGACTGGCGCTGGACGATGTTGCCGCCGAGTACGTCGACCGACGTCAGCACATTCTCGGTCGAGCGCGCCATGCTGGGCGCGGTCACGACGATATCGCCGATGGTGAAGCGCGTATCGCCCTCTACCGGCCCCGTCGCGGCCGTCCTTGCGGTATCCGTCTGTGCGGTGGCGGGATAGGCGAGCGCCAGACCCAACATCACGCCTGGCATAGTGAGCATTATCGTCTTCACTTCAGTCTTCCCCTTAATTCGTTACTTCGTCGATCTGCGGGTTCAGCCGTTGGCGGCGAGGGCCTCGGCCTGTTTCCTGAATCCGGCGATCAGTTCGATCATCGGCGCCTTCACCTCGGGACGCGCGGTCTTGAGCGTGCCGGCGTTGAAGGGTGGCTGCGGATCATATTCGCTCATCAGCTGGGTGCATTCGGCGTAGGTCCGGTCGCGCAGTTCGGCGATCATCGTCGGCCCGAAATCGAGCCCCGACGTCACTCCCGCGCCGGTGATGCGGTTGCGGTCGCGCACGACACGCGCGTCGGTCGGGATCGCGCCGAAACCCGCCAGCGCGTTGCGGCACGACCAGTGCGAGGTGGCCTTGTACCCCTTCAGCAATCCGGCCTTGCCGAGGATCAGCGAACCTGAGCAGACGCTGGTGACGTATCTCGCGCGGGCACCGCGATCGGCCATGAATGCAATGGTCGCGGGACCCCGAGCCGCAGAGATCGTCCCGTCGGTGCCGCCCGGCGCGAACAGCACCGTCAAGTCCCGCGAACAGGTGTCGAAGGTGGCGTGCGGCGTGATTGTCACGCCCGCGTCGCTGGTCACCGGTTCGAGCGCTTTCGCGACCAGCATGACCTTGGCGCCCATCATTGATGCGAACATCGACTGTGGCCCGATCAGGTCCATGACGGTCATGCCGGGGTACATGAGCATCGCGATCTGTTCGTCGCCTATCCAGTGGATGCCGTCGCCGCTGTTGCCGGGCATCGCGTGGTTCATGGGCGGCGCCATCGGCGCAGGTTTAAGCCTGGCGGACGCCGTCTGTGCGCCGGCCGCACCCGCCGCCAGCGGAGAGAGCAGCGTCATCAGCGCAGCGGTACGGCGATCGATGTTGGTCATCGATATATCCTTTCAGAGACGCGTCTTGAGCGTGACGAACGCCGAGCGCGGCTGCGTCGGCATCACGACCGGGAAGGCGAAATACTGATAGGTGTCGAAGCTGCGCGCGCCGCCCAGGTTGACGGCTGACACCTGCACAGTGAACCGCCCGATGTCATAGGATGCCTGCGCGTCGATCGCCGCATAGCCCGGCACGGACACGCTGTTGGGCAGCGTGATCTCGCGCGCGGTGAAGGCGGTGACGCCCGCACCCAGCGACAGGCCCTTCGCTGCACCGCGCAGAACGCGATACCGTGCGGCGATACGGCCGCTGTGCCGCGGCACGCGCGGCAACCGGTCGTCGATCAGCGATGTGTTGGTGTCATGGGTGACCGCAGCATCGGTATAGGCGTAGTTCGCGATCATCGAGAACGCCGGGCGCGGTTCCCAGATCAGGTCGGCCTCGATCCCGCGCGATCGCTGCTGCCCGGTCTGCACCACGAAAAACGGAAAGGCCGGATCGGGATCGGGCGTCGCGACGTTGTTGCGCGTCTGTTCGTACACCGCCAGCGTGCCCGACAGGCCGATGCCGGTCGCCGCAAGCTTGATGCCACCTTCGACGTTGCGCGACGTTTCCGGCCGCGGCGTAAAGCGGCTCATGAGGCCGAACGCGCCACGAAAGGCTGTGGCATAACCGGCATAGAGCGCTACCCCCGGCACGACGTCGACCGTCGCACCGATCCGCGGCGACAGCCGATGATACGTTTCGTCTGTCGCCTGCTGGTCCTCGCGGAACCTGAGCCGCGTGTAGCGAAGCGATCCGGTGAGGTGCAGCCAGCCATAATCGGCCTGATCCTGCGCGTAGATGGCCCGCGTCTCGTATCGGTCCGTCTGCAGGAGACTGGGAGGCAGGATTTCGCCGAACGACACGTCGTAGGTCGGATCGGCGAGGTCGATCGATCCGCGCGTCATGCCCGTGAAGGCCATGTCCGAATAGAAATCGGTATGGTCGTAGCTCGCCCCGACGAGGAACGTGTGCGTCCCGCCCACCATCTCCGTCTTGGCGACCAGGTTCGCCTCGAACGTCGCCTCCTCGAAATGGCTGAGCATGTTGAGCGCGAGCAGCGGATAGGTCGTCGGGGTGGCGGGGTCGGCCGGGTACATGTCCGGATAAATGAAGGTCCCGAACTGCGGCACGCGGCTTTCGTAATAGCGGCCTGTGACGGTCAACCGCACGCCGTCGCCGAAGTCGTGCCGCAAGGTGCCGGTAACCATCTGGTTCGTGGTACTGGACCGCGGCTGACCGTTCGGCGCGCCGGGAAAGGCATTGCGATCCACTTCGCCTGCCAAGGTCTGCGCGGCGGGAAGCCCCGAATATTCCAGTTGCTCACGGCGACCATATTGCCCCTGCACCATCAGGTCGGTCCGGGTGCCGAGCTGGAAAGCGATGCTCGGCTGGACGAAGATCCGCTCGCCCTCGATCCGGTCGACCCAGTGGTCGTTGCTCTGATATTCGCCGGCGATACGCGCGGAAATGCCCGTTGTGATCGGCACGTCGAGTTCGCCGTAAGGATTGAAAGTCGCGAAGCTTCCGGCCCGGATCGCGGCATAGCCCTGAAGCTTGGTTCCGGGGCGCTCGCTTTCGATATTGATGAGGCCGCCAAGCGGCGAGCCGACGCCGCCGCCGTAGAGCGTGGCGCTCGGGCCTTTCAGCACGTCGATCCTGCGGATGCCGACCAGGCTTGCGGGATCGTTGGCCGCCGAAAACGCGCCGAACATCGGCAGGCCATCCTGATAGATCTCCGCCATGAAGCCGCGCACGATCGGCCCTACGGTCAAGCCCTCCTCGGGGCGGTTGCCGACGACACCCGACACATTCGCCAAAGCCTCGCCGAGCTGGCGACGATCCTGTTCGCGCAGCAGCGCGCCGGTCAGCACCTGCACCGACTGCGGCACATGGATCAAAGGCGTGGTGGTGCGCGTCGCGGACGCCGTCTCGGGAACGGCATATCCGTCGCGGATACCCGTGACGACGATCATATCGCCAGCCCAGCTTGGCCCGGCATTGGTCGGTATGGGGTCAATCGGCGCAGTCCGAGCTTCGACGTTCTGAGCGTGCACGGTCGGAATTGAGAAAGACGTACAGGGCGCGGCGACGGCGACAGCCATCGTCGTCCCAAGAAGAGACTTCGGTCGAAACATCGAAAATGCCTTTGACTGGCGCGCGAGCCTTTGGCAGCGCACCATGAACGACAGGGACCCGCCCCCGATGGGAGGCAGGTGCGATTCAACAGGTCAACGGAAGACGGGCGGGCCTTGCGAGGGCGGCCGGAGATGCGGCGTAAGTGCAAGGCGCGGCGATCCGACCGCTCGCGAGCCAACCGCCATGACGAAGGCGATGGCCGCGATCAGCAGGACGGGATCGACCGCCGCGAGCGCGTGCGCCGAAAGGCTGGAGAACGCACACGGCATCTCCGTCCTGCCATGCTCGTCGGACTTGCCTTGATCGGCCATGTCGCCGTGCATTTCCGGCATGGTCATGTCCATGTCTCTGCTCGTGCCAGGGCTAATGGTCTGCGGTGCGAACCCCGAGCAGATCGTGATGGCGATCCGACCGTGCTCGGCGGAGATCATGTAGCCCGACGGGATCAGCAGCTTCAGCGCCAGCGCTGCGACGCAGATCAGCGCAGCAAGGTGGCGATGAGCCAGAACATGGCGGCGAAGTGCGAACACCAGACGCGAGCTAGCCCAGTCATGAGCAACTGTCACTTGGACAGGATGACCTCCCCGTGACGATCGTGCGATCAGAACCTGCCGTCGTTCCACGCGCAATTCTGCCCGTGAACATTCGTTGCCAAGAAGGCAAAATAATCGCGGGTTCCCAGTATCATGGGGATGTCGGAACGGAATCAAGCACCAGCCCTGCAGCGCACATGAGACATAATGTCACATCGACTAAGACGATATCGTGACCTAGCGCATTCTCATGCCGGCTATTCGCCATCTTGTTCGAGACCATTCGCTGGCGATAGTCTTGATCCTTGCGGTATCGCTTGCATTACGCCTTGTCGTACCGAGCGGATACATGCCGACGATATCGCACGGTAAGATGGTCGTATCGATTTGCTCGGGCACGATGACCGAGCCGATGGTACTGGAAATGCCCAAACTGACGCAGCAGCCGGACGATGCGAGCCACGACGCCCCCGCAAAGCATGACGCGCCGTGTGCCTATGCCGGCCTGACGATAGCGGCGCTTGCTGCCATACCGCTCGACCTGCTGATCGTCGCTCTGGCCTTCACGATGGGCAGCGGCCTACGTCCCGGATCGGCACCAGTCGAAACGCTGCGGTACGGACTGCGACCTTGGGCTCGAGGCCCCCCCTTCCCCCTCTGACCAGTCATCCACGCGTCTCAACGTCCGCTCGCTCGATCTCATCCAGCTGAGCCGATGCGCGGCGCCCCGCTTCGTCAGAGATGCCCGCGTCGATCGCAGGCGGAACAGGATCATCCATGTCAAAATCATCGTCCGTCCGGGCGAGGACGTCGCGCGCGCGGCGTCAGAGCAACCCTTACCTGATCGGCAGGGCACCGAAATGCTGACGCCCGGTGAACGGCGTTTTCGCCGAAAGCTCGACATCTTCGTCGTCCTGCTGGTCGCGGTTACCGCGATGCTCCTCATGCTCGAACGCGCGGCCGACGAGCGTGCACGCGCGGTCGATCTGCAGCCGGCTACGAGCACGGCAGGATGAACTTGGTGCCGGGCGCTGGTCGCTCGGCATCGCACCGTGTCCGGCCGGGTCCGACACGACGAACAGGCCTCCCATGACAGATTATGCGCTTCTTCTCGCACGGATACAGTTCGCCTTCACGGTATCCTTCCACTTCCTGTTTCCCGCGTTTTCGATCGGGCTCGCCAGCTTCCTGATGACGCTCGAGGGCCTCTGGCTCAGGACCGGGCGCGGCGTGTACGCCAACCTCTACCGCTACTGGCTCAAGATCTTCGCGATCGTGTTCGGTATGGGCGTCGTCTCCGGCATCGTAATGTCCTACCAGTTCGGCACGAACTGGTCGGTGTTCTCTGACCGAGCCGGCCCCGTGATCGGTCCGTTGATGGCCTACGAGGTGCTCACAGCCTTCTTTCTGGAAGCGGGCTTCCTCGGCGTAATGCTGTTTGGCATCACGAAAGTCGGGCGCGGACTGCATTTCTTCGCTACCTGCATGGTGGCGCTTGGCACCCTGATCTCGGCGACCTGGATCTTGAGCGTCAACAGCTGGATGCACACTCCGACCGGCTTCGCGATCAACGCGCAGGGGCAGTTCGTCCCCGCAGGATCGTGGCTGCCGATCATCTTCAACCCCAGTTTCCCTTACCGGCTTACTCACACGGTCATTGCCGCATTCCTGACGACGGCGCTGGTCGTCGCCGCGGTTGGTGGATGGCACCTGCTGCGCGATCGGGCGAACCTCGGCGCGCGCAAGATGCTGGCGATGGGCCTGGGCATGGTCGCGGTCATGGCGCCACTCCAGATCCTGGCCGGCGACGAGCATGGGCTGAACACGCTCGAGCATCAGCCGGCCAAGGTGCTGGCTATGGAAGGGCATTACAACGCGCATCCCGACGGAGCGCCGCTCATCCTGTTCGGCCTGCCCAGCGACCGCGACGAGCAGGTCCGCTATGCCGTGGAGATACCGAGGCTCAGTTCGCTGATCCTGCGCCACGACTTGAACGCCCCGCTGCCGGGACTGAAGAATTTCGCGCGCAATCGACGTCCCCCGGCAACGATCCTGTTCTGGTCGTTCCGGATCATGGTCGGGCTTGGGCTGGCAATGCTCATGCTCGGCGTCTGGGGGCTGTGGGCACGGTGGCGAGGTCGGTTGTACGATACACCCTGGCTACACCGCGCGACGGTGGCAATGGGACCGGCGGGCTTTGTGGCAGTGCTCGCCGGCTGGATCACGACCGAGGTCGGCCGGCAGCCATGGGTCATTTATGGTCATATGCTGGCGGCGGACGCGCGCTCGCCGATTGCGGCCCCCGCAGTGGCGACGTCACTTGCCGCTTTCGTCGTCGTCTACTTCGCGGTCTTCGGATTGGGCGTCCTCTACGTCCTTCGCCTGATCGCCAAACCACCCGAAGCGCATGAGGCTGAGCCGCGCCGCACGCCCCGCCATGCCGGCGGGATCACGCCCGCAGCTGCCTTCGAGCCGACCAACAAGGAGAAGGACGCATGACCGGCCTGACATACAGTCTGGACCTTACCGTCGTCTGGGCCGTCATTATCGCATTCGGCATATTCGCCTATGTCGTCATGGACGGTTTCGATCTTGGCATCGGCATCCTGTTCCCCGGCTTCGAGGTTGGGGCGGAGCGGGACGCCGCGATGAATTCGATCGCGCCGGTGTGGGACGGAAACGAGACGTGGCTGGTGCTAGGCGGGGGCGGGCTGTTCGCGGCCTTCCCTCTAGCCTATGCGATTATCCTTCCTGCCACCTATCCGCTGGTGATCGCCATGCTGCTGGGCCTGGTGTTTCGCGGGGTGGCGTTCGAGTTCCGCTGGCGCGATCCGGTGCACAGACGTTGGTGGGACAGGGCCTTCACGTTGGGTTCTCTGGTCGCAGCAATCGCCCAGGGCATGATGCTCGGCGCGATCCTGCAGGGCATCCGGGTCGTGGGCCGTGCTTTCGCCGGGGGATGGCTGGACTGGCTCACTCCGTTCACCGTCCTGACCGGTATCTCGGTAGCCGTCGGCTATGCGTTGCTCGGCGCGACCTGGCTGATCGGCAAGACGGACGGTCCCGCACAGGCTCATGCACGGCGGATGGCCAGGATGCTGAGCATCGCTACGGTCGTGGCCATGACCGCGGTCAGCGCAGCGACGCCGTTCCTCAGCTACGACTATTGGCGACGCTGGTTCGCGATGCCGGGCGTCCTGCTGACAGCGCAGGTGCCGTTGCTGGTCGTCCTGATCACCGGAGTCCTTTTCTGGTCGATCGCCCGCGGGCGACACAAGCTGCCCTTCCTCGCGTCGCTGGTGCTGTTCCTGTTGGGATACGTCGGACTGGGCATCAGCGTCTTTCCCTACGTTGTGCCGCGTGCCGTCACGATCTGGGCCGCTGCGGCTCCGGCGCAGAGCCAGTTGTTCATGCTGGTCGGGACCGTCGTCATCATCCCGATCATCATCGCCTATACCGGTTGGGCCTATTGGGTGTTCCGAGGCAAGGTCGGCGAGGGGTATCATTGATGGCCGCGCCCGGATCCCAGCTCGTCCGACGGCTGTGCTGGCTGGCGGTGATCTGGACCGCGAGCGTTTTGGCGCTCGCAGCGGTCGCCTTCGCCATTCGTACGGTGCTACTTTAGTCTCTCCTATTCCGGCCGGGAAAGGCGAGTTTCCAGGCCGGAAGGGGGGCTGCATGCATCGGTACGCGCCACGTGCCGGCGTCCGTCGGCGCACGCTCTAATTGGTGGTCTTATCAGCCCGGGCGTCGATCATTCGCCGTGGCGGCGACTTCACGCACACCTGCCACGAAGCCCGTAAGCATGTCCTGCGCCCGAGCGAGTACCGCAGGGGGCGCGTGGTTCGGCGTACCGCTATCGAGCGAAGGCGCCGGTGCATATTCAGCAAACAGCTGGACGATCTGCGCAAACTCGGTAGGACGAAGCCGCTGGATCAGGGCAAGCGCTAGGTCGAGGCCCGCGGAGACCCCTGCCCCGGTCGCCCTGTTGCGGTCGAAGACGACACGCTCGTCGACTTCGATCGCGCCGAATTCCTTCAGCAGCGGTCGGCCGATCCAATGCGACGTCGCGCGATACCCTTTAAGGAGTCCGGCCCGACCGAGCACGAGCGATCCCGTGCAGACGCTCGTCACCCACTTGGCGCGCGCTCCACGATCGCGCAGGAAGGCGAGCATCGCCGGATCGCGCATCGCCGCCAGCGTGCCGGCGGTACCGCCACCGATCAGCAACACGTCGAGATCCTTTGGGCAGGTCTCGAACGTGGCGGTCGGCGTCAGGACGAGGCCGTTCTCGGACGGTATCGGGCGGATGCTGTCGGCAACGAAGTGGATTGTCGCACCGGCCAGCCGGCCCAGGAAATAATGCGGCCCGATGACGTCGAGCGCCGTGACGTGATCGTACAGGACGATGCCGATCTGCTCATTGCCCTTCCAGGCGGCAGGAACCTTGTCCATGTAGCCGTTCGGTTCGGCGCTGGTGTTTGATGCCTCCAAGGGCGCCGTTCCGCTTGCCAGAAGCGTTCCAAACAGAGTCATCATCGTTGCCGTCCGGCGATCGCAGTCGACCATGTGTCGCTCCCCAGTAGTTCGTGAATACTCGTACGCCGGATGGTATCATCGCAAATTTCCCGGCCCGAGGCCGAACCCAGCGCCTACTTATCGCATGACTAGCCACCGAAACCCCCTTGTCACGTGGGCAGAATGCCCAAGTGACAAGGCCCCCTGATCACGATAGCTCTCCGTCGTGCCTGCGATCCGCCGCCTCCTTGCGCAACGTCATCTTGCCGTGCTGCTATGTGTCGCTGTGCTGCTGTTGAAGCTGCTCGTTCCGACCGGGTACATGATCGCGAACGATCGCGCTGCGATCACCATCGTTACTTGCTCGGGCATGACGACCGAAGCGATGGCGATGCCCGGAATGGGCGACGACATGGCCACGACGAAGGCAGCGATGCCCGACCACCAGCCGTCGACCGATCACGGCAAGACCGAGATGCCCTGCGCCTATGCCGGTCTTTCGGCACAGATCCTCGGCGCCGTCGATCCCGTCATCCTGTTGGCCGCACTTGCCGTTGTCGCCACGTCGGCCTTGCTGGCGGCGCCCGGGGCAACGCTGCAACCACATCCGTATCTACGCCCACCGCTGCGTGGACCACCGCTCTCGCTGAAATGACGATCGTCCGCCCACCGGCATGACCGGATGGAGCGGCACTGTCACCGTGCACCCGGCGCCTAACCAGGTGCGTGCGCAGGCTCGTCATGTCGATCACCTGACTGGGAGGCACCCGACACCATGTCGGCAACCGCCTCTTGCGGACAATCGACAGAGCTTTCCGCGAGAAGGAAATCATTAATGTTTCGCTGCCTGTTTTTCGGGGCAATCGCTCTGTGCCTGCCACTGCCGTCGTTCGCGCAAGTCGCGCCGGCACCGTTCTCGCTTCCTGCCTTGCCCTATGCCACCGATGCGCTTGATCCCGCGATTGACGCGGCGACCATGACGATCCACCACGACAAGCATCATCAGGCCTATGTCGATGCGCTGAACAAGGTCGTAGTGGCCGATCCGTCGCTCGCGGGCCGGTCGCTGGAGGCGTTGGTGGCGAAGGCCAGCACGCTCCCGCCGGTCGTCCGGAACAACGCCGGCGGTCATTGGAACCACAGCTTCTTCTGGAAGACGATGGCGCCGGCCGCACAGTCCGGGCAGCCCTCCGCCGCGCTCGGGGCCGCAATCGATCGGCAGTTCGGTTCGCTCGCGGCATTCAAGGTCGCCTTCAGGGAAGCCGGTACGAAGCGGTTCGGCTCGGGCTGGGTGTGGCTGGTGGTCAAGGCGGATGGCACGCTCACCATCACATCCACCCCCAACCAGGATAATCCGCTGATGGATGTCGCCGATGTGAAGGGCACCCCGGTGCTGGGCAACGACGTGTGGGAACACGCCTACTACCTCAAATACCAGAACCGCCGCGCCGACTATCTCGATGGCTGGTGGCAGGTTGTGAATTGGAAGACCGTTTCGGACCGCTTCGCTGCTGCGCGCACGCGCTGAACCCTATCAAAGGAAGTAAAATGACCTATCGCATCGCGCTGGCGCTCGTCGCCACGCTTGCCACCCCTGCCCTTGCGCAGGATGTCCGCAAGGGCTCGCTCACCATCTCGCAGCCCTGGTCGCGGGCTACGTCGCCGCGTGCCACGGTAGGGGCGGGCTTCCTGACGATCCGCAACGTTGGCGCGCGAGGAGACCGGCTTATTTCCGCCACGTCGCCGCGCGCGGAACGCGTCGAGATCCACACCATGTCGATGGACGGCGGGGTCATGCGGATGCGCCAGCTCGTCGATGGTCTCGCAGTGCCGGCAGGCGGCACTGCAACGCTCGCGCCGAGCGGCAATCACATCATGCTGATCGGCCTGAAGTCTCCCCTCAAGGCAGGCGAACGGGTTCCGGCGACGCTGCGTTTCGCGCGCGCGGGGACGGTGACCGTGCAGTTCGTCATCGGTGGCGCTGGCGATGCAGCGCCGGCCGGTCAGGATGGGGGGCATAAGTGATGTCGTATCCACGCACACGCGGGTTGCTGCGCGGTACCGCTCTGGCAACCGTCCTCACGTTCGGGCTGGTCATGACCGTCACGGGATGTTCGCGCCAACCTAATGCCTCCGGCAATAGCGCCACGACATCGCTACGCGCGGGACCAGGCGGGCCGTTCACACTGGTCGACACCAGGGGAAAGACGGTTACCAACGAGACGCTCAAGGGCAAGCCCTACGCGATCTTCTTCGGCTTCACGCGTTGCCCGGATGTGTGCCCGACGACGATGGCGCGCATGGAATTGCTCCGCAAGCGGCTCGGGACCGACGCGGACAAGATGAACGTCGTGTTCGTCTCGGTCGATCCCGAGCACGACAAGAAGGAGGACATCGCCAGCTTCCTCTCGATGTTCGATGCGCCGGTGATCGGTCTGACCGGAGACCCAGCCGAGCTGAAGCGGATGGAGAAGTCGTTCAAGATCTATGTCGAACGTGTGCCGCTGCCGAACGGCGATTACACGATCGATCACACCGCGCGGATACTGCTGTTCGATCGTGATGGGCAATTTGTCGACACGATGGACGCCAAGGAACCGGAGGCTCAGGCGGTAACTAGACTGAAGCGACTGATCGATGCTTAGGTTTCTCGGGATGGCGGGCGCTTTTGCGCTCGCCGGCTGCGGCATTCCGAACACGGTCGTCGACAAAGGACGCATCGCTCAAGCGACCGAAGCGCACTTCGGCAGTGCGCGGTTTCCGATCGAGCTTGGTCCGGTCGTCATAAGCGGCGATCACGCGATCGCGGACTGGACCCAAGGCGACTTTGGCGGTCGGGCGTTGTTCGAGCGGGGGACGTACGGCTGGATGCTCGTGCTCTGCAGCGGCGATTCGATCCGACGCGCGGAGAATCTGAAGCGCGCTGGCGTGCCCGACTTCAACGCCGGCTGGATCGCCGACCGGCTTGCCAAAGCGGAAGCCGAACTGCCCCCCGAGAACCTGGCTCGCATGAAGCGCTTCGTAGGCACGGCGCAGGACCACGAAAACTATCTGAAGACACTGGAGGGGAAG
This sequence comes from Sphingomonas sp. CFBP 13603, assembly GCF_014892665.1. NCBI lineage: Bacteria > Pseudomonadati > Pseudomonadota > Alphaproteobacteria > Sphingomonadales > Sphingomonadaceae > Sphingomonas > Sphingomonas sp. CFBP 13603. Next base: position 34,441 of record NZ_JADBIA010000013.1, read on the forward strand.
TGATATCCGGATCGAGCTCAGCGCTACCTTTCGATCATGCGGAAGGTTTCACGGCGTTCATCCTCCGGCGTGATCGAACGAGGTCAGGATCGGGCACGGTCCCGCGGAACCGCTGGCGCATTCGCGTGCTAGCCGTCGAAGCGAGTCCCGCGCCTTTTCCAGCGCCTCGATCTGCAAGCCCAGCGCAACGAGCCGCTCCTTCGCCAGCGCCCGGACCCTTGCCCGATCCTCGGTCGCGTCGAGCGCGAGCAGTTCGCTGATCTGCTCAAGCGTGAAACCGGCTGCCTGCGCGGAACGGATGAACCGAAGCCTACGAACATCGTCGTTGTCATAGCGCCGGATACTCCCCGACTGGCCGTACCCGTCCGGTCGAGCCGGCGTCTCGAGAAGGCCTCGCCGTTGATAGTAGCGAACCGTCTCAACACCCACATTGCCCGCGCGCGCCAGCCCGGCAATCGTAAATCCCGACATCCCTTGACTCCGTACCACGGTACGGACCCTATACAAGTGGCAGTGCATGGATACCAGCCAAAGGCCGCTGCAATGACTTCAATCGCCGATCCCCGCCAAGCCGTTCTCTACCGCATGGTGATGGACCAGCACGTGTGCCCCTATGGGTTGAAGGCGAAGGACCTGCTGCGCCGAGAAGGCTATGCCGTCGAGGATCGCTGGTTGCGCACGCGCGCCGATACCGATGCGTTCAAGGCGAAATACGGTGTGAAGACGACGCCGCAGACTTTCATCGGCGGTGAACGGATCGGCGGATACGACGATTTGCGCCGGCATCTCGGCAAGACCGTCGCCGATCCCAAGGCGACCACCTACCGGCCCGTAGCGGCATTGTTCGCCATCACCGCGTCGATGGCTCTGGCTGTAAGCCACGCGGCATATGCCACGCCGTTCACGCCGCAGGCTGCGGCGTGGTTCATCGGGTTCAGCATGACGGTACTGGCCTTGTTGAAGCTCCAGAACATCGAGGGCTTCGCGACGATGTTCCTCAACTACGACCTGCTGGCGAAGCGCTGGGTGCCGTATTCGTACGTCTATCCGTTCGCCGAAGGACTGGCGGGCGTACTGATGATCGCAGGCGTGCTGACCTGGCTGTCGGTGCCGATCGCGCTGGTCATCGGTACGGTCGGCGCGGTGTCCGTGGTCAAAGCCGTATATATAGACCGACGTGATCTTAAGTGCGCGTGTGTTGGCGGATCAAGCAACGTTCCGCTCGGCTTCCTGTCGCTGACCGAGAACCTGATGATGATCGCGATGGCGGCATGGATGGGGCTTACGGCTCACCCCACCATGTGATCTGCCTCCTCGAAGGGATGACCAGGCCGGGAATGAGCCCGGATCGATGCTCCTTTGGGCGTTGACGTTCAGTTGCGGGGAACGCGGACGATTTCAAATCCGTCCTTGATCGATCGCATCTGTAATCCCGTACCGTCCAGCATGGCCTGCAACGCCTGTTGAGGCACCATAGTGCCAACGACAGGCTTTGAGCGCTTGCCCTTGGCCAGCTTCGTGCCGGAAATCGGGCACCGGGTCGTGAGGCGCAGCTGGTTGAGCGCACGGTCCAGTCGATCACCCGGGATGGCGATGACGACCGGTTCGTTCCGGCAGTCATACTGGAGACCCTGAGCGCTGGCGTTGGCACCAATGCCGGTTACCATCACAGTCAATGTTGGAGTTACCAGTCGGGCGATGGAGGTGCGCATTCGCTTGATCCTTATGTATGCAAGAAAGCCGTCGCGGGTCGTACGCTGCGACGGCCATCCTCTCTAACGGACTGTCATTTCAGTCTTCTGAACATTTAGGTGCTTCATTGACCCAATGAACCGGTAGCGAGCGCATACGCGTCGCTCAGCTTGTGCGACAACAACTTCGAAACCAAGCGGCCTGTGGCGCAAAACCACTGATCCACGTCCTTTACGCCATCGTTTCGTTGGCAGACAGATCGTCGCATAGGCGGCAATCAGGAAGCTCAATGCAAGACTTCAATCGACGGACAGCGCTCATCTCCGCAGCCGTGACACTAGGTGGGCTCGCACTCGCTGGCAGGGCCGCGATAGCCGGACAGGCCGCCAAGACATCCTCGCTCTTCGACGCCTCCAAGAATGCAAATCCGGAGAGAATAGCACCGTACAAATCAAGGTTCGGTCGCTCGAAGCCTCTTGTCGCCATCGTCGGCTTGAACGAGGGCACGATCATCAGCGATTTCTGCATTCCGTTCGGCGTGATGGCACGCTCGGGCGTGGCCGACGTCGTATCGGTGTCGGTGACCCCTGGTCCGGTGAAGATGCAGCCGCTCACCTTCCAGCTGCAGACGACCGTGGACGAATTCGACAAGAGCCATCCCGAGGGCGCTGATTACATCTTCGTTCCGGCCGTCGAAAACGACAGTGATGCGGGCCTGCTGCGGTGGATCAAGGCGCAGGCGGGCAAAGGCTGCACCGTAATCAGCATCTGCTACGGTGCGATGGCGGTCGCGAACACCGGCCTGTTCGACGGCCACCGGGCGACCTCGCACTACAGCAACGAAGAGATGCGGGTACGGCGTTTCCCGAACGTGAAATGGCAGAAGAACATCCGCTACGTCGCCGACGGCAAAGTAGTCTCCAGTGCCGGCGTCAGTGCCTCGATGCCGACTTCGATCGCGCTTGTCGAGGCGATCGCCGGTCCCGCGAAGGCTGCCCAGGTCGCACGCGACGTCGGCATCGACGGCTGGAGTTCGAAGCATGACAGCGACGCGTTCCAGTCCGATCCGGGTAATGCGGACATGCCGGCGCGCCATGCGAAGCCCGATGTCAAGCTCGGTATCCCGGTAAAGACGGGAGACGACGAGATCGCGCTTGCGTTGACCGCGGAATCCTACAGCCGGACGGGGAACACGATGGCCTACGCCGTCGCGGCAAGCAGAGCTCCCCTGCGACTTGCACACGGGCTGGTCCTCCTGCCCGATCTGGTGGCAGGAGGCCCCACGAAAGTCGATCGCACCCTTGCCCCGCTCGAAGCACATGAAGCCACTCGCGCGCTGGACATCGCGCTGGCCGACATCACCAAGACCTACGGTCCGAAGGCCGCGCGTCATGTTGCCCTGTTCATGGAATATCCCGGACCGACGTAATCCCAGGCACCATTCAGGTCGTCGGCTAATCCCCGCTCGCGAACCGTCGTCGGTAATCGGATGGGGAGAGGCCGACGATCCGATTGACGACCTTATGGAACGCGCTCGGATCCGTGTAGCCGACCTCCCAGCCGATCTGATCGATCGCAAGCCCTGTATCACGCGGCTTCGCTCTCGCGTTCGATATGCGCAAGCGCTGCCAATAGTCCGTCGTCGTGTGGCCGGTCGCCTTTTTGGAAGCGCCGCAGGAACGTCCGGTCCTTCAGCCCCGCCTGCGCCGCGAGCGGCGGGACGTCGACGATCTTGCCCTGACTGCCTTGCATGAACTTCTGCACTTTCAGGATCGCATCTGCTCTCGCCCCGGCGGATCGATCAGGAAACTACGCGCCGCTTCGATCATCACAGCATCCCTAAGGAACCGGGCTATGATCGTCAGGCAAAGATCCGCCCACGCCATGACACCGCCAGCGGTGACGATGTCATCGTCGTCAATGACGATCCGATCCGTGTCGAGCTTCGTCAGAGGAAAGCGGCTTAGGAGGCGATCCTCATAGGCCCAGTGCGTCGTGACCGTACGACCGTTGAGAAGATCCATTTCGCCGAGCAGGAACGCGCCCAAGCAGACCGAGGTTAGTACGGCGCCGTCCGTACCGTTCTTGCAACCAACGCGTCACGACCGGCACCGTATCGTTGCCGGGCTGTCCAGTGCGGGGGAAGGAGGTAGATAGATGGAGTCGTGGTATGCGAAACCGAGGAATAGACCCGTGTAAGCGTACCCCTTACGCCGATGGCAGCCCAATGGGCCACGACTAACGTACCACTAGACGCTGGATCCGACCTAGCTGCAACGCGATCGGCGGCAACCAACAAGTCAGTAATGCCGAAAACCGCCGCCAGCTGTGCGCCGGAGTAAGGGAATGGAAAAGCGCGCCCTGATCGTGGTCGATCTTCAGAACGAGTATCGAGCCGACGGTAAGTTACCACTGAAGAACCTGGACCAGACCATCGCGAATGCGAAGTGTGTCCTCACCGCCGCGCGGGACCGACAGGACCTGATCGTCCACTTCCGCCACGAGACCCCCGGTTTCGCAGATGCACCGTTCGCGGCCGGCACGAACGGCACGGAGATCATTGCTGCCGTGGCACCCGTCGATGGCGAGGCCATACTGTCCAAGCGTTACCCCCAAGTCCTTCCGCGACACCGGACTGAAGAACATCTTGGAAGAGGCGAGCATCACGGATGTAGGGATCTTTGGCGCGGTGAGCCACATGTGCATCGATGCAACCGCGCGTGTCTCATTCGATTTCGGACGGTGGTCGGCGACGCCTGCGCTACGCACGCGCGGGTCAGCGATGGCGTCGACGTCCCGGCCCCACAGGTCCACGCGAGGTTCATGGCAGCGCTTGCCTTCGCCTATCCCGAGGTCGTGCCAACATCAGTGTTGTTTGCTGACTGAATTGCGATTGGAGGGGGAATCTAATTAACGCCCCCTAACTGCCCGATCTGGCTCTCCTAAATTCCCATGTCGGTGAGCCACTGCCCCACGCTGCGCGGGCAAAGGCCGAGTTGCTCCTGCGCGCTGGTGTTGGCAGTCACCACGTTATCAGGCATCTGCAGGAGCGCGGCGTAGAAGCTTGCGATGTTCACAGCAGCAGGACCGATCAGTGGTTCGAGCTGCGCGCCAAATGATTTGGGAGACAGCGCCTCGAACCGGATCTCGCGAGAAAGATGCTCTGAGAACGCGTGGGCCAGTTCCGGACCTGTCAGACCTGGGATATGGCCGATGCCGACTATGCCAGTCACGGAATGGTCGGTCAGCAGCCGTTCCGCCGCGATTGCCACATCGAGGTGTGAACTCCACGATACGGCGAAATCTTCGCGCATCGGGTAGGGCAGCACGCCGTCCGACTTCACCGGCCCGATGACCATCGGCAGCAGCAGGTTTTCCAGATACTGGCGCGGCGCGATGACAGCATGAGACACGCCGCTGTCGGCCACGCCGCGGAGCAGCGTTGCGATAGCACTATCGGCAGATGCCTGCAGTATGCTTTCGGGCTGATCAACGATCGCGCCGCTGGTTGAGATCACAACGCGCTTCGGCCGGGCGACGGCTATTGCCTCGACAATGTTGTTCGCCTGTTCCAGCCGCACGGATTCTGCCGTCTGCGGCAGATGCACGAACACGCCGTCCGCACCGGTGTAAGCAGCGATCAGCGACTTGATCGAACCGTTGTCCATGATGATGGCGGGCATGTCTTGCGCACTGGCGGGGCTGCGTACCGCAGCAAGCGCAGCCCGATTGGATGCGAGAAGCTGCTTGTAGAGGGGCGCGCCCTGCGCTCCAGTCGCGCCATGGATGATGTAGGACATGTAATGTTCCTTTTCGATAACGCCGGCTAATCTACCGACACGGATGAGTTCGATGATTTCGGTTCCGGCGCAGCCTAGAACATGCGCGGCAGGACATCGCTTCCAGGCCGTGTGTCGAAATACCGGTGCTTCACGACACCAGCGACATGCAGCCCGATCATGGTCAAAAGCGTGTAGGCCATAACGCGGTGCAGCCACTGGAAAACTGCGAAGCGAGCGTCATCCTTGGATAGCAACTCCGCAACGGGAATGCAGAACAAAGTGACTCCGTCACTTTGACTATAGCTGCTCGACATAGCGTAGCCCATCAACGGCACTGCCACTAGCAGTACGTACATAGCGGTATGGACCGAGGTCGACATCCGCTGTTCCCAGATTGAAATTGCGGCAGCGGGTGGCGGCAGCGCAGTTCGCAATCGGATCGCGATCTGCGTGACGACGAGGCCGAAGACCAGCAACCCGAACGACTTGTGGATCGGATAGAACGTGCCGTATTTTGACGGAACCGTATCGTCGAGCCGGGTCATCCACCACCCTGCACCGAGCATCCCGATAATTAGCAGCGCACGGCTCCAGTGCAGCAGTCGCAAAACAAGGGGATAGCGCGAGACTTCTCGCCCCGAAGCCGTCACCATCAGTGGCCCATCGTTCCGGAACGAGACGCCACCCACGGTTAATTGCTCACCGAAAAGCCGCCGTGGATCATCCGGCCATTGAGTGGCGTATTCCGCAACATGCGGACCAGTGCCTGTTCAGGCGTCAAGCGCCCCTTGATCCGCGCGGTCTTCATGCTGCGCGTCGAGCGGCCTCTTATCCGATCCGTGTCGATCGAAACCGGGCAACGGGTGACACTGGTGAATTTGGCCAACGCCTTGTCCAACGGCATCGACGCGATCGCGATCGGAATCCTGTCATTCTGACAGTCGTAGAAGCTGGCGTCCTGCGCCTTGCCGGCGTGTGGCAGTAGCGCGACGAACCCGATTGCGATCGGAAGCAGGAACTTGGACATGAAATCATCCTTTGACTGAAGCAGGACTTGCCGATGGTATGACCCGTCAGGACGGGTCGCCTCCTCAGCGGCGGTACTGAGCGATGATCGGTCCGATCATCCCTCGGGCGGCGTCTCGCATCTGCGATGAAGCAGCATCCACGGTGCCTGTGCGGAACGGAGGGTGCGGGTCATACTCGATCGCGAACTCCGCTAGTTCGCCTGCTTCGCGTCCAAACGCGTCTGCCGCAACCAGCAGCGCCACCTCGAAGCTACCGATGCCGGGGCCGGCGGTGTAGAGATTGCCGTCGACCGCGGCCCCCGAGCCGGACGCCAGCACCTTGGCTGCGCCAAGGTCCTCGAGAAGCCGTTCGGCGGCAAAGTTGCTTGCGACCGTCCGTCCCTCGATTAACCCGGCCGCACCCAGGAGCGCGACGCCATTGCAGACGCCGATGACATATCGCGCGCTTTCAGCCGCCTTCCGGGTGAAAGCGATGACGTCTGGATCATTCTGGACTTCGGGCGGGTTCATACCAACCGCAAAGACGTCCAGCGGAGGGCACGTCTCGAAGGTGGCCGTAGGCACGGTCGGCCACGATCGAAAGCCTTCGACCACGTCATGGTTCTTCCAGATAAAGTGGATCTGCGATCCTGGCATCATCGCCAGCACGGTCTGCACACCGATGATGTCCATCGGCACGAAGCCGGGTCCGATCAGGATACCAACGTGGAACGGCGGAACGCCTTCGGGCGCGAGCGAGGCGAGCATGCCATCGTAGGAGGTGATCTTCATGGCTGATTCCATCACACGTGTCAGTTGGCAAAGAGCGCACTACCGCCCCGTCACGGATGGCTGTAGGGCATTAATCCCTCAATTTAGGCCATAGGTCGCTTTTGCCGATGCATCCGGAAGCAACTTGCATAGGAGGTGATGTGGCTTGGTTCTAAGGAGGTACGATGTCAGCGCCGTTCGCTTTCTACCTGTGCGAAGGCTTCCAACTTCTGGATCTAGCCGGGCCTACGGCGGCTCTGACTGCGGCAAACCGTCTGCTTGGCACAGACTATTACCGGATCGAACTCGTCTCCAAAGACGGCGATACTGTTTTGGGTGATGCGGGGCTGAGCCTGACGGCACGCCTCGCGGGGTCGTCCCCAGCCGAGACGGTCGTGGTGGTAGGCGGCATGATCGAACCGATGCTGGAACCTGACAACATTGCAGGTATTCAGCGTGCATCTGCCGAAGCCTCTAGCATCGCAAGCATTTGCACCGGTGCGTTCCTGCTTGCCGCTGCGGGCTATCTGGACGGCAAACGAGCAACAACCCACTGGCAGTTCGCGCAAAGATTACAGGATCGATATCCCAGAGTGACGGTCGATGCAGACCGGATTTTCATCAACGATGGTGCGATCTGGACGTCAGCGGGCATGACCGCTGGTATTGACCTTATGCTGGCACGCATTGAGGTCGATCACGGCGCAGAAATGGCCAAATCGGTATCACGCGAGCTCGTCGTGTATCACCGGCGACCAGGTGGACAATCGCAGTACGCCGCAATCTCACAGATGGAGCCGCGGACCGACCGCATCCGCAAGGCGCTAACCTACGCACGCGACCACCTCTCAGAACCGTTGTCAGTCGATCGGCTTGCTGAGGCTGCCTGCCTGAGCGTTCGTCAATTCACTCGCCTGTTTCGGAAGGAGACGGGTGAAACACCTGCACGTGCGATCGAACGTCTGCGCTGCGAGGCCGCACGCATCCGTCTCCGCGACGGGAATGAACCGGTCGGGACAGTCGCGTTATTTGTTGGGTTTGCAGATGCAGAGCGCATGCGGTGCGCTTTCCTACGCAACTTTAGTCATCCGCCGCAGACGCAGCGTCGGCTTGACCAACCACTGGCAGTAAACGTTAGTGGCCTTACCTGCTGGCCTCCAGCATAGCAGTGCTGGCACATCAGATCCTGCAATTCTTCATCCTCGTTACTATTTCTCATTCGGGAAGCGCTAGCAGAAATAGGTTTTGGGACCGTCGCGCGGAGGTAGCGGGGCCTTGTGCCTGTCCCATCTGGGCGGCTTGGTTGACCTTCTCAATCGGGAATTCCGACTGTTAAGCGCGGTGAGGTCCAAAGAAGATTACGCCGGCGCCTAACATGCAGAGTGCCGTGCCAGCCAAATCCCAGCGGTCAGGCCTGACACCTTCGCTCCCCAGAGCCATAGAACCGCAAAGGTGATGTAGATGCCGCCATAGGCGGCATAGGAACGTCCCGCAGCAGCGCTATCGACGCGGGTCAGAAGATAGGCAAAAATCACCAAGGAGAGGCAGCCGGGAATAAGCCAGAACGGAGACTTCGACATGCGAAGCCACGCCCAAAAGGCGAAACAACCGGCAATTTCTGCAACAGCAGCGCACGCGTAGATAAAAGTCGACACCATTTTCAAGTCCTAGCAACCTGACGCGATCATGCTAGTCATGTTTTCTAGCTTTGCTGACCAACTAACCCAATTTTCGAAATAAGTTAAATAAAGCGGCTAAGGCCGTTCTTAGAAAATCAAAATGATGGCTACTTTATGTGACTACGAGGCTAGCCGCCCTAAAATTTGGGTATTATAGCCAGTCCGGAGTTTCCGGTTCTAGTATTGATGGCGCTGATGTAGATTTGCGTCGGGATGGACGATGGTACGTCTATCGAGCCGGCGAATACGCCAGGCGATTCCTTAAACGGCAGCGATGTTGTCACCAGTTTCTTGCCGGCCGACCAGACGGATGCTGTTACCACATACTCTGATGCATCCCATTCTCCCCCCGGGGTGATTGGGCATCCGCACATCAACTCGACCTTAGCTTGAACCACCACGGCACTGCCGCTGCGCATTGCGGTCGGGGTAATCGCCAGCCCAGGCAGTTCGACCATCCAGCCATTGCCGATATCGATTGCCTGGCCTGGCACCATCCATCGTTGAGACTTTACCTGGAGGAGCGACCCAAGCCGCCCAAGTGGTCCAGCCACCTCGATATCGACTAGAGTTGGCTCTGCAATGTCGACAATCGTATCAAAGGTTGCCGCGTCGTCGGTTTGTAACAGTGGAGAGCGACCGGTCGCTCGCATGATCCGGTCAGTGTTCCCGGTGCCGCCCTTCGTAATGCCTTGAGCCAGCGTTTTACCGGACTTGGCGTCGCGGAGGGTGATGCGCGCTCCGCCAGTATGATCGCCGACAAACTTGCCGTCCTGACTCAATACCCGAACCACCACACGGGTAGGCTCAGCGTACGCGGTAGTAGTGACTGCCATCCCAAAAGCTGATACGAAAAGCCCGATTTTCATCCCCATCTCCTTGCTGACATCAACGACTAATCCGCTAGCCGCGTATCAAGCCGTTGCTGACGCCGTGGGGAAGCATCACCGTTGTTGCCCCACGGCGCCTTGCTTAGATCGAAATATTCTCGCCGTCGGCGGGGATAAGTAGCCGCTGAGCGAAGCCTTCCTTTTTAGCAAAGGCTGCGAGATCGGCCCGACTAAGGACACAGTGATTGATTGCTTCCATATGCGTCGCGACGAGCTGAGCGGTCGGTGCCGCGCGATGGACGGATAATACCCCTTGTGGACCCATCAGGATCGGCCCCAGATCAACCCATTGGGCATACCCCGCGTTGAGGACGATGACGTCGGGTTTGTAAGTCTCGACCGCATGCGCCACGGCTGCATCCCAAATAGTATCCCCCACGACGTAAACCGACTTATGCGATTGGTGACGGAAGACAACGCCGCTGACGGGATCGAGCGTTGGCACTGCGCGCAACACAGCGTCTCCGCCATGATGCCCACCTGTCCGGGCAAGTTGAACACCCTTGAAGCGCGTATCCGTCGTCATAATCCGCACATCAGAAAAGCCCTGCCCCCGAATGGTTGCAGCGTCCGTTGCGTTCTGAACGAAGATTGGCATCGCCTTCGGCAGTGCCTTCTGCGCGGCGTCGTCCCAGTGGTCGATATGCGTATGGGTAACTATAACAGCGTCGGCATCGACAAGGTCTGCAACTGCAACTGGCAAAGGAACGAGCGGATTGCGCAAATGGCTCATTGCTGAACCGGGGAAGCCCGGATAGGCCCCTGGATCCGCAAACATGGGATCAACCAGGAACCGCACCCCGGCATAGTTGACGCGAATTGTCGCGTTCCGGATCTGGACTATCGAGTCCCCGGTGCTTGGCGCAGGCAACGGCGCTGCCTTGAGCGAAGGGGCAACGCTGAGGGTAACGGCAGCGGCACCACCGGCTGCCAGAAGCTGGCGGCGAGAGAGGCCGGACAGATTTTCCGACGTCATAGTAATGCTCCAGCTCAGGCAGGAAGGAAGTCGGCGGTGGAGACTACCTGACCGTAGGCAAAGGCGAGTGCAGCCATGAAGGCGGCTTGAACATGGGCCGCAGGGACCTCGACGCCGTTGATCGATAATGCGCGCGTGGCACAGGCGTCATCAATGACGGTCACGGCATAACCGAAGTCGAACGCTGCGCGAGCCGTCGCATCGATGCACATGTGGCTCATCGCGCCGACGATGATCACCTCCTGCACGCTCGCGTCATCGAGCAGCGCCTTCAGCCCCGTGTCGCGAAAGGCGTTGGGGTAGTGCTTGGTGAGCGTTGTTTCACCATCGACGGGCGCTACTGCCGCGATGATTTCGGTGCCGCTCGTACCGATCGCAAAAGGTACCGCGTCCGAATTCGGTGTCTCGTGACGAATGTGAACGATCATCTCCTCGCCGTCACGCGCGGCGGTGAGGACACGCTTCGCATTCGCGACGGCTTGATCCAGATTCTCCAGCGGCAGCTTGCCACTGGCTTCATATTCGTTCTGCAGATCGACCACGATCAGGGCTCGTTTGGCCACAACATTGCTCCCGGTTGAGTATGGAGCCTGTCTAACAGGGTGATCAGGCTTATATGAGTGGCGACAGCGACAAAAACCGGGTTAGAAATGACATGATGGAAATTGCTCTCCTTGCCTATCGTGGAGCCCAGCAAGCAGCGATTTTGGGCATGACGGATCTCCTGATTACTGCCGATCGCGTTGCCGCTGCGTTGCCGGCGCAAGCGCACAGATCCAGGCTAGTGGTCAGTCACTGGGCCGCAGCGAAGGCAACGGGCCGGTTGGAACGCGTTTATACCTCGGCGTCATGCAGCACTGATCCATCGATATGCATTTTGCCACCGGCGTTGGATGGCCCGCATGATGACAGGGATCCAGATATAAAGAGCTGGTTGCTCGAACGGCACGCCGAGGGCGCCGTGCTGGCCTCCATCTGCTCAGGTGCATTCGTGCTTGGCGATACCGGCTTGTTCGACAACCGAACCGTCACGACGCACTGGACCTACGAAGATCGCTTTCGAAGTCGCTTCCCTTTGGCGCGTGTCGATACCGACCGGATCGTCATCGACGATGGTGACATCATCACGGCCGGGGGCGTCATGGCCTGGACCGATCTCTGCTTGACGATCATCGCGAGGTTCATGGGGGATGCCGTAATGATAGAAGTGGCCCGTGGCTTCCTCATTGATCCGCCCGGACGCGAGCAGAGCTATTACAGCGGCTTCAGTCCTCACGTTGGCCACAAGGACGAGGCCATATTGAAGGTGCAAGAATTCCTGGAAAGTAATGAGGGCAAAACCGTCGACGTGGCAGCGCTTGCAGCTCAAGCTAACCTTGAGGAACGGACGCTTTTACGCCGCTTTCAGAAGGCGACCGGCTATACCACGACCGAATACTGGCAACGCCTGCGAGTATCGAACGCCAAGACAAAGCTGCGTGATACAAGGCTTGCTATCGACCAAATCAGCTGGGACGTGGGCTACACCGATCCAAGCGCGTTTCGTAAGGTATTCCATCGCATTGTCGGCTTATCTCCTTCCGATTATCGGCGACGGTTCGCTACGGCGATCAAGACGGTAGCCTGACATTGCCTGCACTGTGTCACCGTCAAAGATGAAGATTCTTGAAACACCATCGATGCTGCGGTGTACGTGCCATCTAGCGTGCTGTTAGGGCGTGTCAGGAATCATGTATTCAGAATATCACACTCGTTCGATCAACAAGCCGATCCCCTGCCCTACGCCGATGCACATGAAGACCATCGCGTAGTGAGGGTCCCCCGGTTTCTCATCCAACCTGAAGGTGAGTTTCCGGCGTTCATTCGGCCGCCTTTGCGGCCGCTGCAGCAGCATATTCGACCGGCGTCATCCAGCCAAGCGATGTGTGAGGACGGCTCTCGTTATAGTCCCGTCGCCAGGCCTCGATCTTGGCTCGGGCGTCGGTCATGGACAGGAACCAATGCGCGTTCAGGCACTCGTCGCGAAGGCGGCCGTTGAACGACTCCACGAAGGCATTGTCGGTGGGTTTGCCCGGTCGGCTGAAGTCCAGCGTGACGCCGTTCTCGTACGCCCAGCGGTCGAGCGCCTTCGAGATGAACTCCGGACCATTGTCCACGCGAATGGTCTTGGGCACGCCGCGGATAGACGAAATCCGTGCCATCGCGGCGACGACATGTTCGCCCTTGATCCCCTGGTCGACGTCAATCGCCAATGCTTCGCGGGTGAAGGTATCGACGACGGTCAACGCTCGTAACCGCCGGCCATCGAACAGGGCGTCCGAGACGAAATCCATCGACCACATCTCGTTCGCCGCCAACGCCGCGGGTTGCCGTTCGCGGTTCGCAGCGCTGACGTTGCGCCTTGGCCTCTTGAGCCGAAGGCTCAGTCCATCATTCCGATATAGCCGATAGACGCGTTTGTGGTTCACGACCCATCCTTCCCGGCGCAGCAGGATGTATATCCGGAAATAGCCATAGCGCGTCCGCGTCGCCGCCAGATCACGGATGCGCATCACCAGCGGTGTCTGGTCCGGCTTGTAAGAGATGTAGTGCACCGACGACCGCTCGACGCCCAGCGCCGAGCAACTGCGCCGTTCGCTTACGGCATGGGACGCCTGGACGTACGCGACGAGTTCGCGTCGTCGTCCAGGCGTCAGAGCTTTTTTGACAGGACATCCTGCAAAATGTGCTTGTCCAGACTCAGGTCGGCAACCAGCTGTTTTAACTGCCGGTTCTCATCCTCGAGCTGCTTCAGGCGCCTCAGCTCGCCAACCCCGAGACCGCCGTACACCTTCTTCCAGCGGTAGAACGTCTGCTCCGAAATCCCCATCCGCCGGATGACTTCGGCCACCGGTGTGCCGGTTTCCGCCTGCTTCAGCGCGAAGGCAATCTGCTCGTCCGTGTACCTAGATTTCTTCATTTCCAGCTCCTTGCCCGAAGGCTTCACAAGGCCGGAAAACTCTCGCTCAAAATGGGCTAAAAAACAGGGGGGACGTCAGTCAGGAATCCCCCCCGAATGTAGAGCCGCAGACCGGGATGATCGCGCGCGAGTTCGGCAATGACGCCGGGCAGGAGGTACGGCCCCAGCGTCGGCGTAACCCCGAACCTGATTGTGCCGACGGCTCGATCGCGGGCGGTAGAGGCGAGGTCGCAGAGATCCTGTCACTCGACCAGCAGCTTGCGGGCACGGTCGGCGATGTCCCGCCCGATCGGCGTCAGGTGTGCCCCCGCCAGCTGACGCTCGACGAGCGTGACCCCCAGTTCGGTTTCCAGCACACGCAGTTGCTGGCTGAGCGTCGGCTGTGAAACATGTGTCGCCGCGGCAGCACGCCGGAAATTGTGTGCGTCGGCGATCGCCACGAGATATTCTAGCTGACGAAAAGTTGGCATTTAGCTTTCCTAGCTTCGGATACGGGACAGTACGCGAGCGTCAACGTTGCTCCGCGCGGCAAGCTTGCGCCCATAGCGCAGCGCGGTTGATGGCGAAGACCAACGCAGCGCCTGCGCAATTCCAACGCCGTCCTCGCCAGCCGCAAACAAATCCTGCGTCAGCCCCACGCGCAGCGAATGGCTGGACAGCGCTCGCGCTGCATCTTCGACCTTCGCGATCGGCATCTCGACCAGCCCCTGATCAAATGCACTTAGTGCCACACGCCGATAAATCCCGTTGACGCCCTGCCGGCTAAGCGAGGCCGTACCAACGGTATACACCGTCCGCGCCGGTTCGGCCTTCTTGCCCTTGAGCTTCTCCTGCCAGTAGCGGGTGTGTCCTGGGATCGCCTCGTACGCCATCGGCGGAACTGCGGCGCGTAGACGGCGCCGATCGACTCCGACACGCCGAAAGACCGGCCCCTCGGTGATGGCACTTGCTACGAGCCAGGCGCCGACCCGCCGCATCGTGTCGGCTGACAGCCAGCCCCAGGCCCCCTGCCCTTCCTGATCGGTCTTGGACGACGGAATGAACAGGAGCGCCGAACCGTCGCTGTGCGGATCGATGTGCGCGACGGTGACCGCGACGAGCTCGCTGACGCGCAATCCCGCATCGTAACCGAGCGACAGCAGGGCGGCATCGCGCAACCCCTGCAGGTCGCCGCCACAGGCGCCTAGCAGCGCCGTCAGCGTAAACCCCTTGGTGTGCGGATCGAGCGTGGTGCCGAAACGCAACGGGGCCGCCTGGCGCTGAGCAGCGCCACGACGCCGGCGCAGGCCCTTGAGCGCGGCGCGGACCATGACGTGACTGGTGGGCGCATGCCCCCTCTCCTGCAGGCCTGACAGGCCGTGTGCGGTGGCGAGACTGGCAACCCGCCGGGCGACCGTGGCGGGCTTGGCGCCCCGCGCCTCGAGCATGGCAATGTAGCGGACCAGGTTTTCGGGCTCGGCGGGCAGCGGGGCGACCCGGATGTCCTCACACCAACGCAGATAGCAGGCCAGGTCTGACGCCAGCGCCGCCTTGCTCGCCGCTGCCATAGCGCCGAGCTGCGCCGCGAAACCGATCTCGCTTACAGGGACACCTTCAGCCGGCAGCGCAAGACCCAGCAACCGGGTAACGCGGACATCGATCGGTTCGACGAGGCCATGTCGCGCTCGGATCGGAAGCCCCTCCCCATCGGTGCGATGGACGACGATCTCGCTCGTGCCCCGCCCACCCACTGGTCCGATTTACCCATCATTTGGGCCTCGTAGCACATACCTGTCGTTACCATAATGTCCGATTATGGTGAGTGCAGTCTGTCCTTCGGAAAGGTGCCTATCAGCGCGCCAGCGGTCAAATCGATCACACGCTGACGAACGTCGCGGTTCGTTGCGACATCTCCCGGTAGGTGACCTTCGCCGGAAACCATTCGGGCTTGGACGGCACTTTGAGATAGCCGCTGAGGTCCGGCAGCCGCTCGATCTCGGATGGCATGACGGCGTCATCGGTGCGCGCTGAAAGGGAATGCCCCCAGCTCTTGCCGCCTGGGGCGGCGCCTTCGTTGAAGCTCTGCTGCATATAGCTCTGCTGGCCGATCAGCGATGACGCGAAGCGTGCCGTACTGGCAGTATCGCCCCCTGCGCACCGCAGGATCAGCCGGGTGCTGCAATTTTCCACCAGTGCGGCCGCAGCGCCATCGCCGTACATCGCGCGTACCTTGCCAATGGTCTGGAACCCAAGCACGCACCGACCACCGAACTTGCGGATACGCTGAAGAGCGTCGTCCAGCCCCTCGATCTTCCCAATCGCATCCAGTTCGTCGGCGACGAACCACGTCGGCGTGGTGTCCCCTTCGAGCCGGCTCATCGTCGCAAAGATGGCCAACCGCATCCATGGTCCGATCAATGCCTTAAGGGCGGCGATCTGGTCGGCCCGGTAGGGCAGGAACACCCAGCGCCGATCGTCCGGGTCCGACGCCCAGCGTGTCAGCGAAAACGACTGCCCGCCGGTCGTGCTGGCGGCATATTCCAGCGCACTCATCGCGTCACCGCTGGATGAGCGCACGCTGTCGAACAGCCGCGTCGCACCCTCAGCCAGAAATGGCTCAGCTGCCGTACCGGCAAGCATTGCGCGCAGTTCCGCGCGATCGGCCATGGCAAACAGCCGGTAGACCTCGACCGTATCGATACCAGTCAGCCGCCCGCGGCGCAGGATCGCAGTGAGCAACGTCCGCGCGCGCGCCGCCCATGTTGCATCCGCATTACCGCCCGGGCTCGGGATCAGCGACGCGGCGAGTTGCTCAGCCGCAAAGTCGTTCGGCACCTCACCCATCATGTCCCAAACGGCCGACCGAGCATCGAACGGGTTCAGGATCACGTCGCCGCGCGCGGCATCGTAGAACCGGGACAGGAACCCGCCGTCCGGATCGGCAATAATCGCTCGGTCGCCGCGCGCTTGTGCACCGCACAGCATTTCGCGGATCGCGACCGACTTGCCGGTACCGGTCGTGCCCATGAGCAGGAAGTGCTTGGGCTCGTCCGCCCGCTCGATTGCAAGGCCGGCAAGCGAGATGACATCGGCACTGCGTGCCTGCATCCGCTGCGTCCGTTTGCGCCAGCGATCGGCGGTGGAGAGTTGCGCGCCGCGCATGACATCGCCCGCCTGAGGCCCCCTGGCCTCTCCCATCACAAAACCAAGAACATGACCACCAATTGCACACAACAGGACCAGTAACGCCGTCGCGATCAGCCACGCCATGATCGACAGGCCCGGGATCCGGCTGAGCATCTCGAGCGGTGCGGCCGTCAGTCCGGACACGGACGCTGCCAGAGATGGCACAACAAACAGCGCCACAAGAATTGAACCTATCGTGGGTCGCCTGTTCTGACGTCTCGCGCTGCGAATGAAGGCGCTCACGGACGCCACTACACTAAGGCCGATGCTGATGCTGGCCAGACCGCTCACCATAACGTCACGCTCCTACCGTCCTCGATGATCGACCCACTGTTGCGCCGCCGGAAAGTGCGGCGGCAGGAATCTCTGGCGTGGAATGCCCGGATGACGTGCGGCCCCGTTCCAAACCCATCATGATTTTTCTCGGTTCTGCACTTCCACCTCTATCGTGCAGCGCACGGCCTTCTTCGCCTTTGCCGCGCGTATGCGGCAGGCCTCCAACACCTCCCGATTTGTGACAGCCATCCTGTTGTTTGCCACGATACCGACGAACGCTGCTGGCGACGCCGTACGCATGAGGTGCTGACCGCCTTCCCACATCGGCATGCGCAAGCTCCGCCCTGCCATCCGTTCTGGCCAGTGCCAGCCTGATGGTGCGGCCCGTACAATCGGGCCGGCAAGGATCGCCCACATGGCCATGCCCAAGGCTAACCCGAATATGCCGACGCGACGAACACGCTGGCGTTGCTCGTCCGCCATCAGATGCGATTTCAGCTGACGGCCGATCTTTGTCGCGACTTCGTCCAGCCCCTCCCTCGCGGCGACAAAGGCGCGGTGATCTTCGCGTCGAGCGTTGTAACTGGCCGCCAGCGTCTGCCGGCCGAGTTCCTCCGGCGTCAGCGACAGCGCCGGACTGTGCACCAGCGCATCCACCCGCTGCGCGGTCGCGGAGAGGTTCTGCGAGATGACCCCCAGGGTCTCGGCGTAATCGGGCATCTCCGATGGTTCGGCACGTTCCGCGGCCAGCCGCTCGACGGCTCGGCGCAACAACGACACCTCGCTGCGCAGATCGTCGAACGCCTTTGCCGCTTCGTCTTCGCCGTCTGCCATATGCGCTTCCCTATCGACTCAAATCGAGATCCTGCTGACGATCGCGGTCCATCCTCATTTGACGCTCCAGGATCTGCTCGATTGTCGGCTCTCTCTCGATCTGGATCCCCAGTTCAGGCGCGCGTCGCGCCAACTCTTCCTTCAGCGCAGGATCCTGGCTGAGGTCATCCATCATTATCGCCATGCGCTGGTGGGCAGGCCCTGTCCTTGCATCTTCGTGGCCAGCCTCAAGCAATCGCCAGCGTTCCATGAACCGATCGGCGCGCAAGGCCGGATCGCTCCGGACCCGGGCTTCCTCAGCCATGGCGCGAACAGCGCCACGGACGTCGCCAGCAGCGGCGTCCCGCGCGAGCTTCGGATTGCGCTCGATTGCCGAGTTTAGATCATCCGCTCGGCGGTAGCGGGTTTTGTCGAGCGCTTCGCCAGCACGGGTGAGAGCCGTTTCCTGGTGCGGCAGCACCGGCAGGCCCTTGTCCCGCATGCCGGCAATATCGACGGCAGCGCGTGCATAGCGCTGGATCGCCGTGGCTGCACTGGGCTGCCTCGTGCTTTCAGGCACAGGTTCGTCAGCATGGCGAACCTCCTGCGGCCTGGGCTTGAACCCAGCAAACATGCTTCTCGCCTTAACTTCTACCTTGTGTGGGATGTCCCGCACTCGCTCGGGCAACCGGATCTCCCGCCTGTCCGCGAAGCCTCGTGCCGCGTCATCAGGAACGGCCGCGTAATCGGCGGCCATGTCCTTCGCCCGATCACGTGACAGGACTGCAGCGAGCTTTGCATCGCTCGCAAAATCGTCGTGACCATAATGCAGCTTTACCCCGTCCCGATGCCGCGACAGCGCAACATAGGCGGCGTGTCGGTCCATGCCCGGCGTAGCCAGTACGTGTACCTGATCGACCGTCACACCCTGCGACTTATGGATGGTCGCGGCGTAGCCGTGATCGATCGCCGCATAGTCCTTCACGTCGAAGGCAACCGAACAGCCATCGTCCAGCCGCACCGCAAGCGTCCCCGGGGCCGCATCGTGGATCGTGCCCAACGTACCGTTCTTCACCCCCAGCCCGCGCTCGTTGCGCAGGAACATGATCCGGTCGCCGGTTGCAAACGACCGCGCGCCACGCTCTGCTTCGATGGTCACGTCTTCGCCAAGGTCGCCGCTGTCCCGCAGCCGCGCGCGTGCTTCGCCGTTGAGCGCCTGCACCTCGGCATTGGTATGCGTAAGGATGATGCGGCTCTTGTCCGGCTCGGCCTGGCGCTGCTGGTCCCAACCGTCGACGAGCGCGGCCCGCGCCTGCTCGCGCGTGCCCGCCGCAGTCACCATGCCGTGCTCGCGGTACGCGCCAATCGCCTCGGATGTCATGCCGGTTGCCAGCCACCGCGTTGCGTCCCGCTGCCAGTCGTTGCGCTGCCGCCGGATCTCAGTGATCTCGGCGGCCCCGTGGCGCTCGCTGATCGACCGGAACGCAGCGCCCGCCTCGATCGCCTGGAGCTGCTCGGGATCGCCGACCAACACGACCTTGGCGCCGGCCTGGTCCGCCGCAGACATCAACCGCTCCATCTGGCGTGTCCCGATCATGCCGGCCTCATCGACCACCAGCACATCGCGGGGTCCAAGCCGTTCGCGGTCCCTGCCCCATGCATATTCGAGGCTGGCGATGGTGCGCGACGCGATGCCCGAGCCGGCTTCCAGATTTTCCGCTGCAATGCCGGAAAGGGCAGCCCCGCGGACGGTGTAGCCGGCATCCTCCCACGCCTCACGCGCCACGCCTAGCATCGCCGACTTGCCGCTGCCGGCATAGCCGACGACGGAGGCAAGACCGTCACGCGTCGTGATCCGTCCCAACGCGTCACGCTGCTCGCCCGAAAGTGTAAGCCCCCTGCCCTCAGCATTCTCCAGCGCACGATTGACCTGGCGGGCGGAAACGAAGTGATCGTCAGTCGCGGCCAGCCGGTCAGCGGATCGCTCCAGACGCGCTTCCACGGCGATCATGTCGCGGCTGGTAAACCGCGCGTCGCCGCGGCCATCAAGACCAAGCGCCACGAGGTCCGGCGAGGCCTTCGTCGCCGCCATGACCTGATCATACTGATCCTTGCCATCCGAGTGTCGGAACGCGAACACCGCAAGGTCGCGGGTCGTAAACGTTGCCTGGGTGCGCGTGATCGCGTCTAGCGCGACGGTCGGCTCGGCAATGATCCGCTCACCGTTCTCGCGAGCAATTCGGGCGTGATCTTCGATCCGCTCGGCTTCCAGCCCCTGTCCGGGTCGACGTGATGCCGCCGGTCCGATCTTATGCTGCGGCTCGAGCGCGATGCCCTGTTCGGCATAGGAGCGATGATCGATACGCGTATCGATCCCAAGCTCTGCCAGTCGTTCGTTAACGTGTGCGCTCCACGCCGCGCGCCACTCCTGCAGCAGCTCATTTCGATTCCAGTCACGCTCCTTCTGGCCAAACCCGTCAGGGCCCACTTCGCGCATCGCCAGCATGACGTGTGCGTGTGGCTTTGGACTACCGTCTTCAGCATGATCCCAATGCACATTGAGGTCTGCGACCATGCCGAGGTCGACAAACTGCTGCTTTACGAAATCGCGTGCGAGCGAAATGCCCTGATCGCGGTTCATCTCTCGCGGGATCGAAAACTCTACCTCACGGGCCAGCTGCGCGTCCTTGCGCTTCTCGCCCGCCTCAACCGCGTTCCACAGCGTCGTGCGATCGCGCAACCGCTCCGGCGCGCCTTCGGGCAGCAGCACTTCGGAATGAACGACGCCGGTCTTGTTCGAAAAGTTGTGATGTCGCTCGAGCCGTTCGTCGAACAGGTCGCTGGCCGAACGATAGGCCGCCGACGCAACTGCACTCGAGCCGTTCGCACGGCTGATGATCTTGGCCGAGAAATGGTAGATCGCCATGACGGGTCTCACCTGTTTCTGCAGTGCCACGTCGGTCCCGACGTATAAGCGCGCACTCACGACCAACTTCGTCGGCCGCTCATGACTTGATAGACTATCCGCAAGGTGAGATACTGGCAAGACGTGATGAACCATCAGGAACAGACACGATGCGTAAAGTCCGGGACTACGACGCTGAGCTAAAAGCGCTGAATGATCGCGCTCGAGACATCAAAGCGAAGAAGATTCAACAGCTTGGTGAGCTGGTGATCGCAACAGGTGCCCATGCGCTCGATGTGGAGACGCTCGCTGGCGTTCTGCTTGCTGCGGCGAACACAACAGATCCCGAACAAAGGGAGGCATGGCGCAGCAAAGGCGCCGCCTTCTTTCAACGACGCGGGCGCAAGTCGGACGGTAGCCAGGGCTCTGGTGAAAAATCTGGCGGCGACGACCTCGGCCGAGCGCTACAACCGGGTGGCGATCCTCCGCCTGGAAGCGGCGCGGCGTCGGACTGATACGCGAAGCTGGGCTGTGCAACGTCGCGAACGCACCCGACACCTGATCGAGCTTGGTGGCCTTGTTCAAAAAGCGGGTCTGGTCGACCTCACGGACGATGATCGTGCGACGATCTACGGGGCGCTTCTCGACATGGTGGCGAAGGCGCGCGGCGACGGCTCCGACAACATTTTGCTCTTGTGGAAAAGACGCGGAAAACGCGCGTTCGATATGGAGGCGGACGACAGTTCTCGAACAGACAGGAACTTGATGCTTCGATCGCAAGGCTCCTGATGCGAAGACAGCCAGCACGATGTGATCAGCAAATCTGTCGACACATTAGCCACAAACATTGTGCTGAAGCTGACCCGCAGGTGCGAGCTGTCGCAGGTCGTTTGCCGCACCTTCTAGGAATGGCGCGCTCTACTCTGCAGCGTCGAGAAGTTGGGACTGCAGCGCTGCCAACCGCTCAATGCACAACGTGTGAACGACCCTACCCAGATCTTCGACACGCGCGCCAAGCCAGGTAAGCTCCTCTGCGCTGATCCTGTAATGCTTTGAATAGCGCGCCTTGACGTAGGCGTCCTTCAACTTTTCGAACATCGCTCGCTCGCGGCGATTGCTCAGTGGCCAGATGCCATGAAGACGGCTGTCGAGCCGCTCAGCCTGCGTGCGTAGAAAACCAAGATTATGGTTATGAGGCGTATAAAACGTGAAAACCAAAAGCATGCAATGGTAGAGACTCTCTGCAACTTGATGAAGCTCAAACGCGGTTTCTCGGAGATGACCTTTCTCGAGGCCGAATCCGACAAACTCGTATCTCCTCATCGCCGTTGAAAACCATTCATCGAAATATTCTTTAGCCATCGCATACGCCTGCTCAGGCGTCTTCGGCTTTGGTTGATGAAGTTCCGTTTCGTCAGCTTCGTAGAGCGCGATACCGTCCTTGGCGATGTCCATGAAAAAGTAGCGGCCGTGCGCGAGACCGTCATTCACCTGCTGCAGCGAATGAACAATAAAATTGACTGGCGTCTGCAACGTCCTGGTAATCGCCCGTTCGCGGTTCAGCCGTTCTTCCGCTTTGTACCAATAGGTGGCGCGGTCGACGACCTCTTTCTGGCTGACGATAACCAGCAGATCGAAATCGGACTGATAGCCTTTGGCGGTGTGTGGCTCGTCGATCCAGCCGCCCCGCGCATACGATCCGTAAAGGATGACCTTGAGGACCCGCGCGCGCTTGCGAGGGCCCGTGGCATCACCATTGGCCGCGTCGAACTCCTCGAACAAGATCTGCACGACGCGCTCGATCTCGCGCTGTTTTGCGGACGGCAGATGATCAAGGTCGCGGCGCATGATTGCTCATCCTAATCCACGTTCGACGCGAAGCCCAGTGCACCCTCCCCCTGTGTTTACGGGATATACAGCTGACCGCCTTATGGCCAGAGTGTCACGCCCGACGTCGTCGTCGCCTCCGACCCAAAAGCCGGACATCCAAGACTGGTTGGCGGCTTCCCTACTCCCGACACTCGTTCAGATGGATCGTTTTCCGACAGTATCAGCACAAACTTAACGCGTCGCTTCGACTGAGAGGTGGGGCGGTTAGTGCGAGTTGTCAGACGAGAACGTTAGGCAACGTCCTTGGGGGCTGTGCTCGGCACTGCCTCGTCATGCAGACCTTGTCACGTACCCGTCTTATACTACGCACGAAAATACAAGAATAGCGGCAGCTCGAGTGATGAGCCACCGCTATTATTTCGTTATCAGAACTTGAAGTTCGCACCTGCACGGAACGTCCGTCCAATCAGGCCGGCATAATGCCACGTGGTCAGATAGTTCGGCGAGCTTGCGTAGGAGGCCGGAGCGATCGGCGCGCGTGCGCCGAGGATGTTGCCGACGTTACCAAAGAACGAGAAGTCGTCGTTCACCGCTACCGTCGCGTTCAGATCGACGTTGATGAAGCTGTTGACGTAGCAGAACCGATCGACGGGCACGCCAGCCTGCGACGACTTGTAGAGGCTGTTGGCGCACGACGTATCGAGGCGGCCCTGGTCGGTGGCGACCGCCTTGATCTTGCCGACATAATAGGCGGTTGCGGTCAGCGAGAACTTGCCAGCCGCGATCGTGTTCTGCCAGTTGCCACGCCAGTTCGGCGTGCCGTTGCCCGATGACAGATCATACGGACCCATCGTGCCAGCGAACTTCTGGACGCCCTGCGCCGTGTGGCGATCATATTGGATGATGTAGGTCGCCTCGACCCGGCTGGTGAATCGGATGCCCTCACCAAGCGGGATCCGCGCGGTCCCCGAGAAATCGAGGCCCGACGTCTTGTCGAAGTTCACGTTCACGAACGGCGCGTTGATGATCAGCAGGCGGGGCAGCGCGTTCGGGAACGCCGGATCGACGCCGTCGACCGTGTTGACGGAATAGCCCTGCCCAACTGCAGCCACCGCGGCGGTTGCGGCGGCCAAGTTCGACTGCCGGTAGTAGGCGACAATCGCGTCGCCCGCGAGCGGACCGTTGGCGATCAGGTTCGACTTCTTGACGTTGTAATAGTCGATCGTTGCGCTGAACCACGGCGTCGGCTCGACGATGATGCCGCCGGTGAAGCTGCGCGACGTCTCGGGCTTCAGATCCGGATTGCCGACGAACCCGCGGCCAACCGAATAGTTAAGGTTATACGGGTTCCCGCCCGTGACGCAGGTGTTGGTGGCCGTCGCCGAGCCGCCATGCGCCGCGCAGAAATTCCCCGGAGGCTGCGTGTTGACGAAGCCGGCATATTGCGACCGCGGACCAGACTCGGCGAACGTCGGCGCACGGAAGCCCTGCGAATAAGTCCCGCGAACCGCGAACTGGCGGATCGGCGTGAACTTGAAGCCGACCTTAGGCGAGAAGCGACCAAAGCCTTCCGAATAGTGATCATATCGACCCGAACCGTTGATCTCGAGAATGTCGAGCACGGGTGCCTGAATCTCGAAATAACCCGCCGACACGGTGTGCTTGCCGAACGCCGAAGAAGTAGTGAGGCCGTAGGTATCGAGCAAGGCGTTCTGGTTATTGTTGACCAGCGATTCACGCCGCACCTGGCCGCCGACTGCGACCATCACGGGACCGCCCGGGAGATCGAACAGCTTCTTGGTGATCGCCGCATCGAGCGAATACATTTCGGAATTCGACGGCGTGATCTTGTTTGGCGAGACGAAGTCGCGGACCGCCTGCGAATTCAGCGTCGGATTGACGAAGTTATACGCGCCGGTGTTGATCGCATTGAGCGTGTTGGCGATGTTCAGATAGCCGCGCTGGACAATTTCCAGATTGTCGCGGGCGTAAACGCCGTCGACCTTCCAGGTCCAGTCGTCGCCGACCGTTCCGTGAAGACCGCCGGCGAAGCGGTACACTTCGTTGGTACGATCGCTGCCGGCGTCGATGTCGCCGAACGAATAGTAAATGCGCGCTGCGCCGTTTGCCGGATTGTTGGCGAATGCCGTGGCGTACGGGTTGTTGGGGTTGAGCTGGCGACCGGGCGCACCGGGAGTCGCGCAATTGATGCCCGCCGTGCAGATGTAGACCGGCAGAACGATACCCGGATTACTCGACGCCAGCGACGGAGCGCCGCCATAAGGCTGGGTGTTACGCAGAGCGCGCGGCGCGTTGTTGATGCTGACGTAGCTGTTCGAATAGCTGCCGGTCAGATAGCCCTCGACATTGTCCGCCAGCCGCACGCTGATGCGCCCGTTGATCGAATATTTGCGCTGGAATGGAGCGAGCTGGAAATACTCGTCTTCCAGGTTGTGCTTGCAGCCGACGCCGTTGGCGACACCGGTCTGGGTGAAGGTGCCGCGTGCACAGTTGTCGAGATTCAGCGTCGTGTAGTTGGCGTTTGCGATCGCCGTACCGCCGCTCAACGGATTGTTGAGGTCCGTCTGCGTCGTGCGCACGACGACCGCGTTCGGCGTCGCGGTGGTCAGCGAGTTGTCGGCGCCGTTATTGTCGTTGCCGCCGATCGAGGTCAGATCGCGGTTGTTGTACGGGAAGCCACGGCTGTGGTTGCTGACACGACCGTCCTGCTGGAATTCGCCGTTCAGATAGACGTTGAAGCCCTTGTCGGCATAATCGCCATAGCCGATCGTCAGGTTGGCGCGCTGGCGCTCCGCATCGCCGCGGCTGCTGGCACCCGCCTCGACCGTGCCGGCGATGCCGGTGAACTGCTTCTTGAGGATCAGGTTGACCACGCCGCCGATAGCGTCGGCGCCATAGGTTGAAGATGCGCCGTCCTTCAGCACTTCGACGCGCTCGATCAGACTGAACGGGATCGAGTTGAGATCGACGTAGGAATTATGGCCATCGTCGTTGATCGGAAAATTGGCCGAGCGCAGGCCGTCGACCAGCACCAGCGTCGACGAGACGCCGAGGCCTCGCAGCGATACCGCGACGCCGCCGGCGGAAAAGCCGCTCTGGAAGCCCACGCCGATCGAACCGCCGCTATCGGCCGAGACCGAGCGAATCGCTTCAGCGGCCGTCGTTATACCGGCCTTGGCGAGACTGTCCGCAGTCAGCACCGTGACGGGCGACGGCGTTTCGGTGTTGGTCCGGCGGAACAGCGATCCGGTGACAACAATGTCGTTCGCTTCGGGCTCAGCGGCTTGCTCGGTGGGCGCGACACCAGGCTCAGCCGGTGCCGTCTGCGCGAAGCCAGCGGTGCTCAGATTCAGCAGGATAGCAAGCGGCGCAGCGCCGGCACACACAGACGGCTAACAATAACGCGATTGAACGGGCGCATGCAGTTCTTCCCCAACTTTTACTATTGTCGTGACCGGCTCTATTGAGCCGCGACGCCCCCCCGGGTGTCTGACCCGTCGTCACCTGCCTGACGACATTGCCATTGTAAAACGGCTTCGGCCGCCGTTAAAACTTTGTTGTGCACTGTCGCAATTGCGCAACAAATCGATGACAAGCGCTCGAAGGGAGTGTCATGAAATGTCGCAATAGCTGCTTACGGCGCCAAAAGCAGCAGGCTAAGGGCAACAGCGGCACGCTGATAAACGCGTTGGAGATGGTTCTCGACCGATGGCATCTACCGATAAACAAAACCGCTAAGGCCATGAGGGACCAAGTCCGGCCGTTCAGATCACCTTGATCGCCTTCGCACTTTCAGACCTTCGTTCAAATGAGGCTTTCAGCGCTTATAGGGCGTCATCGCCCTCGCATCCCGTCCCGCTCCACCCCACCTTAGGCCGGCCAGTCGACGCAGGAGCTTGCCCCCATGTTCATCGCCATGAACCGATTTCAGGTGATCCCCGGTGAGGAGGAGGCGTTCGAGCAGGTCTGGCTATCGCGCGACTCGTACCTTGCCGGCGTCCCGGGGTTCGTCGAGTTCCACATGCTGCGCGGGCCCGCGGCCGACGATCACGTCCTCTATTCGTCGCATACCGTTTGGCTGTCGCGCGGGGACTTCGAAAACTGGACTCGGTCCGAGGCGTTTCGCGCGGCGCATCGCGGCGCAGGCGACCACAAGCCGTTGTACCTGGCGCCGCCTCGCTTCGAAGGCTTCGACGTCATCCAGACCGTCACGACATCGTGACGGTCACCCGACGTCCGACGTTCGCCAGCCGCTTCGAGCAGGCGATCGACAACGTCGTCGGCGCAATTGCCTCGCCGATCGTCACCGGCATCGCCGCGTTCAACAAGCGCCGCCTGCCGCCCCGCGATGCGCCGCATCCGCTACTTACCGGCATCCACGAGCCAATGACTGAGGAGCTGACCCTCACCGACCTCGCCGTCGAGGGTATCATCCCGCCCGAGCTCGACGGCCGTTACGTTCGCATCGGACCAAACCCCGCCAACGCCGACCCGCGCTCTTACCACTTCTTCACGGGCGATGGGATGCTGCACGGCATCCGCCTCGAGGACGGGCAAGCCCGGTGGTACCGGAATCGCTGGATCCGCTCGACCGATGTCGCGGCGGCCAGGCATGTGCCGGCGGCTCCAGAGCCACGGTACATCTTCGACACCGTCAACACTAGCGTACTGGACCATGCCGGCAGTGGCTGGGCGCTGGTCGAAGCCGGCAGCACGCCGGTCCGCTTCGACGAGCATTTAGAGACGCAGCGCTACGACGATTTCGGCGGCACCCTGCCCGGCTCGTTCACCGCCCATCCGCGCCGCGACCCGGTGACCGGCGAGTTGCACGCGCTGTGTTACGAGGCGACCGATCCCAAGCGCATTCGCTACAACGTCGTCGATGTCGCCGGCCGGGTACGACGATCGGTGACGATCCCGATGTCGCACGGGCCGCTGATCCACGACTGCGCGATCACGCAGCGCTACGTCGTCGTCATGGACCTGCCGCTTACCCTGTCGATGCGCACGGTGCTGGCGGGGCACGGCTTTCCCTACCGGTGGAACGAGAAGCATCCGGCCCGGATCGGGCTGCTGCCGCGCGACGGCGAGGCGGAGGATATCCGGTGGTTCCCGCTCGATCCCTGCTTCGTGTTCCACACTGCCAACGCGCATGATCTGCCGAACGGGAGCGTGGCGCTCGACGTGGTCGCGTACGACCGCATGTTCGCCGGCGACAATCTGGCACCGGACGAGCAGCCGCGCGGCCTCGAGCGATGGACGATCGACCCTGTGACTGGATCGGTGGACCAGCGCGCGATCGACCCCTCGCCGCAGGAATTGCCGACGATAGACGAGCGTCGCACCGGCCGGCCTTACCGCCATATCTATGCGCTCGGGCTCCCCGAAGTGATGACGGAATCGCTGGTTGGCGAGGCGCCGCTCATCAAGCACGATTTGGAAGGAGACACGCGACGACTGCACGAATTCGGACCGGGACGCATCGCGGGCGAGTTCGTGTTCGTGCCGCGCTCGCCGGACGCTGCCGAGGATGACGGCTGGCTTATCGGGCTCGTGATCGACGCCGGGGGGCACACCACCGCGCTGGAGATACTTGATGCCCGGAACTTTGAGGCACCGCCAGTGGCATCCGTCCGCATCCCACACCGCGTGCCGCCCGGCATCCATGGTGCATGGTTAAAGTAAACTTGTTCACGCATCAGCCGTGCATTCTTCCAGCCTGACAATCGACCCAGTTGCGGTCGTTCGCGCCCCGTATTGCGCTTCCCAACTTCAGACGCTTGCTCATGAAGCGTCGAACGCGTTACGGGCGACCTGGTCAACCGAACATCTATGTTGCGCAGCCTACAAAACGCGATCCGTGTCCTCCGGACGCGGCAGCCAGCAGCTGGCACGCCTCCCAAACAGGCGGTAACGGTTGCGTGCGACCCAGCGGTATAGCGGATCGCGCAGCCTGCGCGGCACTGGCCGAGCCGCGGCGACGATCCGCCACGGCCAACCGAGCCCAGCATAGATCGCCAGCACCGCGTCGCTGTCGCGCAGCGCGCGGTCGCCCTGGACGACGATGATGGTATCGGGATTTGCTGGGTTGATCCCGAACCGTCGACACAGCGCGACGCCGACCTCGCCCTGCATCGCCGCGAGCCGGAAGCGGCGCGCGCGGTCGTGCGTCAGGACGAACTGCGCGTTCGCTGAGCACAGCACACATTCGGCGTCGAAGAGGATGATCGGATGCTCAGTCATCGATTCTCTCCAACCGGCCTTGATAATGAATGACCCGGCCGAACAGCGGAAGGTCGACGGGAATGTCGAATGTAAACTCGCGGTCTTGCCCCTGCTCGACAGCATGGCATGCCGGCCGCGCCCATCGCGGAAGAGGTACGCCGAGAAACCGGAAGCCTACTAAGTCCATATGCAGCGCTCCATCGACGACCGAGACATCGAACGAGTTGGCCGCTGGCCCCATCCGTTCGATCAGGCGGCCGTGCCGCATTTGCAGGGTGCTGCGGTACTGTCGATCGCCGAACCTGCGATGCCAATGCTCGGCGTCTCCGCGCCGTTCGAACCGAACAGTGACTGGCACGCCCGATCCGCGCGCTGGCAGACGCATTATCCGGCACAGCAGCCGCGCAAACGGATTGTCGCTCGCCCGTATCTCGGCAAGTCCCTTCCAGACCTGGTCGTCATCCTCGTCATGTACCGCGCGCAGGCTGGGCGCGAGGCCATCGATCGCAGGACCGAGCAACCGCCGGAATAGCGCGGTCACCACGCAAAGTCCGGCTTGGCGACCATCAGCCAGAAGATCACGAGCACGCCGGCCAAGGCGGGCCAGCCGAGCGCGAACCAGGTTCGTGATAGCATGAAATAGCGCGCTGGCAGTCCCTCGCCGTCGGAGAGCCGGTCGACGATCCGGCGCATCTCGATCTGGATGCCGACGACCGGCAGCCAGCAGGCGCCGACGAACAGGTACAGCACGATGGCAGCCGCCAACCAGCCGGTTGTCAGCGGATAGCCGGCGATCCGAGCGAGCCAAACGCCGGTCACCGGCTGCACGATCACCGCAGGAGTGGTAAACAGCCAGTCCGCAATCACGACATTGCGATTGACGATCCGTCGTGCCGCAAGGTCGCCAGATCGGTTGGCCATGAAGCCGTGGAACGCGGTGCCAAGGCCGGTCCCGAACAACAGAGTGGAAGACAGAATGTGCACGGTCTTGAGAAGCAGATACTTATCCATGGTCGTTCTCCAAGGCATGCACAGCGAGCGCCAGACCCAGGATAGCTACGTTCTTGACGAGCGCGCCGAACGGATCGGCCCAGAGCGCAGGCATCGTTGTGGCGAGGATGGCGGTATAGCCCAGCATCACGACGATCCCGGCCATCGCTGCTCGGCGCAGACGAGCCAGCAGCGCCAGCCCGATAGCGATATCGAGCACGGCACCCGCCACGAGCGCGGCAATTGCGGGCGTGCCGGTCAGCCCGACCTGCGCCAATAGCGCTCGGTTCGTAGCCGCAGGCGTCAAAGCCAGCGGTACGATGCCACCGGCCAGCCAGACCACAGCAAGCAACCAGCGCAGCACCGGCTTCAGCGGCATCAGCCGAGCAGCTAGCCGGTCGGCGTCCGTCGCTGGCGTCCGCGCCAGCGCGATGTCCAACCTGGCGGGAACCAGCCCCGTCGCGGCGATCAGCGGATCAACGTCGCCGGTGTTACCGGCCTCAAGCATCGTCAGGCTTTCGCGGGTCACCGGCCCGATCCCAAGCCGCGTCGCTGCCGCGAGCATCCATCTCGGCAACCGCACAATGGGCACGGGTGCTAGACCCAGCCAGTGTCGCAAGCTGGCGGTCAGCGCGTCCGTGGTCATCGGCTCGGGTCCGACGACGTCGATCCGTGCCGCAATCGACGCCTTTCGGAACAGCAGTCGCACGATGCCCGCGATCAGGTCATCGACATGGATCGGCTGCACGCGCCACCTACCCCGCCCCAGCCGTAGCGTAAGCGGCAGAGCGGCGAGCGCGCCGAACAGTACGCTGCTCTGCCCGCCGCGGCCAATAATGAGCGACCGCCGTAGTACGACCCAGTCCATCCGGCCGCCGCTAGGATCGAGGTTGGCAAGATGATCGTCCGCGGCGCGCTTGCTGAGATGGTAGCGCGTCGTCGCGCTGGTATCCGCGCCGAGCGCGGAGACCTGAACCACGCGGCTGACGCCGCACGCATAGCATGCGTCGAACAGCGACCGTGCGCCCTGATCGTGGACCATGGCATACCGCCCTCCATCACGGATTAGTCCGGCGCAGTTGACGACCGCATCCATTCCGCGCAGCCGCGGCAGCCAGTCGTCCGCGCTATCCTGCGCCAAGTCGCAGCGGACCGTCGAGACTCCGCACAGCGCCTGCGCGAGCCGCCCCGGATCGCGCCCGGCGGCGGTGACGTGAACGCCATTCGCCACCAGCCGCCCGACCAGATGACGCCCGACGAAGCCGCCTGCGCCAATGACGAGAACATGCATCGTCGGGCCCTTATGCGTCGGCACGGGGGCTGCGGCTCCATACCGCGAAGCCCATGCCGACCAGCGCCAGCAACACTCCGAACAGCGCGCTCGTAACGGTGCCCTGCACCAGCTCAGTTGGATCGGTCGCGACGTAGCGCATCGACACGAGCAGCATTGGCGTGGCGATCATCATCACCATCGACCACACCGTCCAGAAGCGCGACCGCTCTTCGGTCCCGCACAGTTCGGCGAGCAGGATCGACAGCGGTCGCCACAGCGCGACGGCAGCGAAGATCGCGATCAATGCGGTCAGTGCATAGGTCAGTAGCAAGGCAGCTATGGGTAGCAGCATGACGGAAATCCCCTTCGACGCCGTCCGGATATCGGCCGGCTGTCCGACGCCTTGCGAATGGCATGCCAATTGCGAAAACCAACGAGAATGCGTGGTTTAGGCTGGTTCGCAACCCCGCAGATGTTAACGTCGTGAACGGGACTGCGTGCTATGGTGTCAACGATGGATACGGCAATCGGCATCATCGCCTATGTCGGCGCGCTTGGTCTAACCGCGGTCGCGAGCCTCATGCTCGCGCTGTTCGTTGCGACGCGTGCGCGCGCGCTACCGGGTTCGGCGTTGCTCGCGCTGTTCCTGGTCGGCGTCGCGAGTTGGAGCATCGCGCAGGCGATCCCCGCGATCGTCGGGCCGGCCGCGACGCCATTCACCGCGACGCTGATCGCGCTGTCCCCCCTGCCGGCCGCGGCGTTTGTCCACTTGGTTTTCGCGTTCGCGCTGTGCGACACGCTGCGGCCCGTCGCGATCGCGAGCTACGCGATCTCCGGGTTTGCCACGATCGTAGGCCTCATATTCGGAGTGGGTAAGATCGTGCCGTGGCACGGCTTCCCTGGCATGTTCGTGCCGTCGATCGTCGGCTGGGGCGTGCTGGGTCTCGCCGGCCTGTTGTCGGTGATCGGCCATCTTCGTCTCGCGCAGACCTGGGTGCAGCAGCAAGGGCAGCATCGCCGCCAGGCCGGCGCGGTATTCGTCTCCAGCCTGATCGGTCTCGTCGCACTCACCGGCTTCACCTTCCCCGCGCTCCGGATCGACGCCTATCCTTGGCCGGTCCTGCTGCTGCCGCTTTACTCGGTCGCCTTGGTCTATGGCATCCTGCGGTATCGCTTCATGGCGACGGACCTTTGGGCTCGGCGCGGGCTCGTCTGGATTCTGCTCGTGGCGCTGGCGGGAGCGGTCAGCTCTGGCATCGCCACTGTGCCGCTCGTGCTGGCCGGCCGGCCAGCGGGCCTGTTAACGACCTGGGCAGCGCTCGCCGCGACGCTTGCGCTCGGCATCCTCGTGCTCGCCCCGCTCAAGCGGCTGGCTGATGCGGTCGTGTTTCCCGGCGGCCGGGTCAGCGACGCCGACGTCGCAGACTGGCGCGACCAGCTAGCCGGAGCGACCGACACGACGGAACTCGCGACGATCGCCAATGTGTTGCTCGCGCTGCGGCTGAACTTGCCCGTCGTCGACGATGGTCCGTCATTGGCGGTCGCCGGCGAAACGGTGATCCTGCGTGGCTGGAACGATGCGCCGCCAGCGACACGCCACGTCGTCGACCGGTTCGCCGGGCTCGTCGGGGAAACTGCGCGCCGCCTTGCAGCCGCGCACCGGCTGGTTGATGTCGAACGCCAAGCCAGGATGATCGAACTGGGCGAACTGGCCGCGACCGTAGCGCACGATCTGCGCAACCCTCTCGGGATCGTGACGATGGCAGCAACGGGTGCCCCGTCCGAGGTGCGCGCCGAAATCAGCGAACAGGTTGCGCGGATGAATCACCTCGTCAGCGACATCCTCGATTATTCGCGTGCCTGGACGGTGGTGCCGCAGCCCATTCGCCTGATCGAGCTCGTCGGGCAGATGGGCGTCGGACTCGAAGTGCCCGAGGACCTGAGCGTCATGGCTGACCGCCGGGCGCTCGTCCGAGTGCTCACCAACCTCGTAGACAACGCGCGCGCGCTCGGCACGAACGTCACCATCGTCGCCGCAGAGGGCCCCCCTGTGTTCATCGACGTCTGTGACGACGGGCCCGGCATCGCTCCCGAGATCGTCGACAACCTCTTCCGCCCGTTCGTTTCGCGCCGCCCCGGAGGCACCGGCCTGGGCCTCGCCATCGTCCGCCGCATCATGGAGGCGCATGGCGGAACCGTTACGCTCGTTCGGCGGCCTGGCTGGTCGACCTGCTTCCGTCTTACCTTCGGAGATTTGTAATGAGTGGCATCCTGCTGGCCGACGACGAACCCGCCTTCCAGCGGCTCACCGGCGCGTGGCTGCGCGGTCTCGGCCATGACGTCCGCGTGGTCGGCGATGGCGACGCCGCCCGTGCCGCCTTTGCCGAGGCACCCGCCGACCTCGTCCTGCTCGATCTCGCGATGCCACCGCACCATGATCCAGAAGCCGGGCTGGCGCTGATCGCCAGCTTCGTTCCTGCGCCCGTCATTGTTTTGACCGGCCATGCCGATCACGCGCTTGCGCTGAAGGCTATTGATGCCGGCGCATGGGATTTCCTTGCCAAACCCGTCGACCCCGACATCCTGCGCATCGTCATCGCCCGCGCGATGGAACGCGCAGGCCTCGCGCGCGAACTCGCTGCGCTCAAGGCTCGCGACACCGGTGCCGAGGACATGGGACTCATCGGCACTACACCGGTAATGGCCGCATTGCGCGACCTGATCCGGAGGATCGCACCGACCCGTCTGCCCGTTCTGGTGCTCGGTCCAAGCGGTACCGGCAAGGAACTGGTCGCCCGTGCGCTCCACTGTGCCTCCCCACGCGTCGACCGGAAGCTCGTGCCTGTCCATTGCGGTGCGATCCCGCCCGAACTGCTCGAAAGCGAGCTGTTCGGCCATCTCAAGGGCAGTTTCACCGGCGCGACGAGCGATCGCCCCGGGCTCGTCGAGACCGCAGCTGGCGGCACGCTGTTCCTAGACGAAATCGGCGAGATGTCCGCGCCCATGCAGGTCAAGCTGCTCCGCTTCCTGGCCGACGGCAGCTTCCAACCAGTGGGCGCGCGCGAGCCGCGTATCGCGGACGTCCGTATCGTCGCCGCGACCCACCGCGACCTCGCTGCCTGCGTTGCCGACGGCAGCTTCCGCGAAGACCTGTATTACCGACTGAAGGGCGTCGTTCTGCGCACGCCGTCACTCGACGAACGCCCAAGCGACGTGTCCCTGCTCGCCTCTATTTTCCTACGCCGCGCCAGCGACGGCACCGGCCAGTTTACACCGGACGCGCTGGACTGGCTGGCGAAGCGCCGCTGGCCCGGCAACGTCCGTGAACTGCGCGCGGCCGTCGAATGTGCGGCCGCGTTGGCCCCTCGATCGGCAACCGGCGTCGATGTGGGCGCAGCCGATCTCGCCTTCGCCGTCGGCGACGCTGTCGCAGACCTGCCAACCGTCGGCACGCCACAGACGCTCGAGGAGGAGATAGCAGCGCTTGAGTACCGCCGTATCACCGAGGCGCTGGTACTGACCGGCCATAACCACACTCACACCGCCCGCAACCTCGGCCTTTCGCGGGTCGGCCTGCTGAAAAAGCTAGATCGGATGGGATTGCGCTAGGTTCGTCGACTGTCAGTCCTTAGTCGCTGGACAGCGTACGGCTGCTTTTCTCGTTCTCCGGTACTGCAGACCAAAAAAGCGACATCACCGTCCGGTCTCGGCGCATCGGGAGCGGACGTTTGTTCAGGAAGATGCGGCGGTAGTGCACACCTTACGCAAGCTACGCTTGCAGAATGGAAAAAAAGCTAGCAAAATCAATGGTGCGTCGCTCAAAAGCGGCTTGCAGTTTGGGGCCTGGCGATGGCCATTTGGTCCCCAAAAAATCAACGTTTTTAGTCGGTTGCGAACCTGATTTGGCCCCCTCTGATGGCTATTTGGTCCCCAATGCCTCCAGAGCTGAAAAACGGGCACTACTGGACGGTAATTTTGCTCGCAAAAACCATCCTGCCCGCCCTTCGGAATATGTCATCTGGGACGCGGAACTTGCCGGGTTCGGCCTCCGTATTCGACCAAGCGGACACGCTTTCTGGACAGTGCGGCTTCGTCATCGTGGTAAGCAGCGCCGCGTTACGATCGGACGGGTCGAGGACGTAGACGCAACCCTTGCGCGTGCCCAGGCGCGCCGTCTGTTGGCCGAGGTGGCGCTGGACGGCTTGCCCAAGCATAGGTCAGTGAAGGCCACACCGACGTTGTCTGCCTATGTCGAAACCTACTGGGACGACATTGCCCGTTACTGGAAACCTTCGACCTCCAAGCGCAACCATGATGCATGGCGGCGCGACCTCGCGCCGGTCTTTGGCGGAACGCGGGTCGCCGAGGTGTTGCCAGCCGATGTGATCCGCTGGCGTGACGATTGTGCGGGGTGCGCCGAAACCCGTTTCAATCGTGCGGTGCCGGTGCTGGCCAGTCTCCTGAAATATGCCGAGGCGCTCCATTTCCGGCGCAAGGGTTCGAACCCTTGTCGGGGTCTCCCCCGCTACCCCCGCGAGCCAAAGGAGCGCTTTCTTTCGCCGCTGGAATATCGCCGACTGGGCGCGGCGCTTCGGGACGCGGAAGCAACCCACCCGGCGCAGGTCGCGATCGTCAGGCTGCTACTCTACACAGGCGCGCGGGTCGGAGAGATCCGCGACCTACGTTGGGCGTGGGTGCAACCGCCCCGTCTGGCGTTGCCCGATAGCAAGACGGGCGCGAAGACTATCTGGCTGAACGGTCAGGCGATGGCCATTTTGGACGCCTTGCCCCGCCGTGAAGATTGCTCTCTGGTGTTCCCAGACAGAACCGGCAAAGCGCCTGTCGCCGTCGTCAGCTGGTGGACGGCACTGCGTCAGCGGTGTTCGATGCCCGACGTGCGCATTCATGACCTGCGGCACAGCTTCGCATCCACCGCCATTATGGACAACGTCCCCCTCGCTACGATCGGCAAACTGCTTGGTCACGTGCTGCCGGAGACCACCGCCCGGTACGCGCACCTTGCAGACGACGTCATTGGGGATGCCGCACAGCGGGTCTCTGGCGCGCTGGCTCAAGCGATGGGGCTGCGAGCATGACCGTACTGGCACTCAAAAGGATCGTGCGCGAATCGTTGGCCGAAGTTGGGATATCCTTTGAATATCCATATCCCTATCGATCCGGCACCAAGGCTCGGTCGACGACCTGGTTCGAGCATGAGCGCGGCTTTGGTTTGCGTCTCTACCCCACTGGGCGCGAGGTCTACATCGTCCAGACCCGCATGGCTGGGCGCCTCCGCACGATCACGATCGCACCGAGCACGATCATTAGCCAGCACCAGGCGCTGACGATTGCACGGCGCGTGATCGCCTATGCGCAGGTCGGTCATGACCCGGCGACCGATCGCGCCCGCATCCGCTCCGCGCCACGCTTCGATAATTTCGTCGACGAATATTGGCGGCGCTGGTCGGCGCAGTGGAAGGCTTCCACTCTTGCGACGCACGGCGTGTACCGCCGGCTCTATCTCGACCATGCCTTCCCTGGCATCTTCATCGACGAGTTGAACGAGGCTCATGTCACCCAGTGGTTCGCCGCGCTCAATGACGAGACCGGACCGGGGGCTGCCAACCGCTGCCTGACCATCCTCGCCAACATGCTGACCAAGGCAGAAAGCTGGGGCTATCGTCTTGAGAACACCAATCCATGCCGGACCGTTCGTCATAACCGGAAGTACCGTTGCGAGCGCTTTCTGTCATCCGCTGAGTTGGAGCGGCTGGGCGAAGTGCTGGCAGAGGATCGAGCCGGAGAGGACAAGCTTAAGGCGGTTGTCGCGTCGGCGGTGACCCTCTTGCTGTTGACGGGGTGTCGTTCGGGCGAGGTGGCCGGCCTGCAATGGTCGGACGTCAAGGGCAACCGACTGAAGCTGCGCGATAGTAAGACAGGGCCGCGCACCGTTTGGCTGGGTGATCAAGCCCGTGCGGTGATCGCCGCCCTGCCACGCCAGCGGGGCGTGGCGTGGCTGTTTTGGAACCCGGTGCTGTGCAAGCCGGTACTGCGCATCGGCAATCACTGGCCGTCGATCCGCAACCGAGCTGGGCTGCCGGGGGTTCGAGTTCATGATCTTCGGCACACGTTCGCGAGTCATGCGGCGATGAATAGGGAAACGCTGCCGATGATTGGTCGCTTGCTCGGACACCGCAACACTCAATCGACCTCGCGCTATGCGCACCTCGATGACAATCATGTCCTCGGTGCAGCGGAACAAATCGGAACGGCGATCGAGCGGATGATCGCCTAATCCTACCAGCTACTGAGGTATGGTTAAATCGCCGACTGGTACGCAAAAGCGACATTCACGACGGCTTGCGCGCATTCCGGAACCAGTCGTTCTTTCAGATTCTAGCGGGCCAGTAACTGGGCCAATAGCGGACTGTCAGCTATTGGCCCGTGAGGACTCGAGCGGACGTACCTTAAGCCGAACGCGGTAGCCAAAGAAATCCCAACGAATCGTTCAGCGAAGTTGGTGCGTCTGGCGCAACCCGCTTCACCCAGGTGACTTGCTATGCCCCTGTGTGCCAATTGCATCGTTGCCGATGTGGCGAACTGCGGGCACTATCTTTCGCAGTAAGCCAACGGTCGCTGACGCGCGCCAGCTGCCGAGGGCACGATCCAACTTGAAGACGGGGCGGGGTGAAAATGTTGGCGCCGAACTCATGGTTGCGGGATTACGGACCGGGATATCGTCACCTCAGCCGCAGCGAACGTCGCGCAGTGTCGGATTTTGTTATGCTATGGAGCGTCTACGAAGCGCAGGTATTAGCCTGCAACGCCACCGCCCAGAGAATGATG
The DNA here is from genome assembly GCF_014892665.1 of Sphingomonas sp. CFBP 13603. Taxonomy (NCBI): domain Bacteria; kingdom Pseudomonadati; phylum Pseudomonadota; class Alphaproteobacteria; order Sphingomonadales; family Sphingomonadaceae; genus Sphingomonas; species Sphingomonas sp. CFBP 13603. Next base: position 72,541 of record NZ_JADBIA010000013.1, read on the forward strand.
GACGCAGTAGAGCGTTGGCATGCCAACGGGCTGATCGAAACTGATGCGCGCGCAGACGAAAGCTGGAGTCACTTCGTAGAACGGCTTCGTAACGGGAAAGAGCTGAGCCATCGCTTCGATGGGCTTCGTCTTAGCAATCAGGTTGCTCGTGAATTTGTGGAGAACGCCGTTCTTGCCGAACCGGCACCGCATAGGCTCGTCAGGCACAAAGCCCTGGCGCTAATCATTCATCGAATCCGCAACAACCTGCTGCATGGGGAGAAATGGTCCTACGGCCTTCAGGATCAGGAGCTCAACTTCCGTCACTCGTCGCACGTATTGATGCTGTGGATGGACATGCATCGATCGCAGCCGCTGGATCTCGTCAGGGGTTAATCCATAAACGGCCGTTCAGAGTGATCAATCGTTTCCCCAGCTTTCGCCATTCGCTCACATCCAATTGAACAACGCCGGCAGCGAACCAAGCCGGGCGCCTGAACCGTCACATCTTTTTCGTGAAGAGATTTGCTGAAAAGTCACCGGGTTCGACGCGGCAATGGCAGCCGCGCCGAGAGCCAGTCAGCGAGGCGCCGAGCGTCCCCAGCGTCTGCGATGCGCAGCGTTGTCTCTCCCGAGGGATTTGTACGCGCGTCTATGCCGAGCGATGTAGCGCCGGCCGCTAGCGATGGTGCCCGGACGAGAGCGGGGTTCCTGATGTAGAACAGAAGATGGCTTTGGTTGGGGATGAACGAGAACAAGTAGTCGCCATTTGTATCGCGCCATTCGACAGCTGGAACGACACCGCGCTTGTAGTCGCCGTGCATACCGAGCGATCCGGCGCGATCTATGAGTAGAGCGTAAGCGGCTCGTGCCGCTTCCGTGCCGATCCGGCCGAGGTGGTCGGCGACGTAGTGGCGGTCTGCAATCGCGTCTGCGAACTCGGTCAGCGCCATTGGTTTGTCGTCGACCTTGATCCGGCCATCTGCCAGTGCGTCCGCAAGCCGCCGCTGAATCGACCTGACATCCCCGAGCGGCCGCCTAAGAGGTTTATTGACTAGGGTTGAGGGCCACACGGTGCCCTCACCCGAACCGACCGGTGCGCCGAGACGCCAAACGCCCTCGCAGGTGACGGATCGATCTTCGACTTCAAAGCAGAGGAGGTCATCACCGGGCTTCACAGCGCGCGGCATCGTTCCCCAGAAGAAAGGATAAGATGCAAGGGTCTCCCAGATCGCTGCATCATACAGCGGGGTAGCCTTGAACGTCTTTATATGGGCGGGCGTTGGCCGGTCGGCGGTGTAAACGTAAGCCTTAAGGTGGCGATCAGCGAGATCGTCTGCATTCGAAAGGATGGCGGCGATCAGCGAATTGCGAGCCGGCCGGCCGGCGCGCTGCGCTTCCCACAACCCGCTTATTTCTTCAATATGCTCGGGGCCAATAGGTGTTCCCGCTCGGAACAGGCCATCTAGCCACCCCGCAGCGGCGTCGAGCTCCGACGTTGCTGTAACCAGCGTCCCGGCCTCCAGACCAAAGACGGCGTCGACGTCCAGGCTGAGCCCGCCCGGAGACGCGTTCGCCGAGGCAACGACCATCGCCTGCTGGCATTTGTAAATCTTGGCGTGAAGCTTGCGGACGTCGACGACGTGTGCCCCACGCCGGAGCAGAGTGCCAAGCGCGACCGGGCTGCAGAAGCCTGAGCGCGCATCACAGGCGATGCGGTAGGACGATAGATCGGCGGGCAATTCGAGGCGCTCGCACGCCGTCGTGCCCCAGAAGGCAACGGCCATTTCGACGGGGCCAGCCGCCACCGTCTCTCTAATCGCCTTGGTAAGGCCAGCGCCGTGTCTGAAGCTCATATCGGTCCTAGTGCGCGGTTGATCGATCATGGCTAGATAGCGCTGTGAGTGGCAGAAGTCGTTATCACCAAAGAGGCGCTGCCACTCGAAACGTTGTTCCTGCCGCCGATCGTGGTAGGCCGCCGGGATGTTCTATGGCGCTGCTGACCCATAGCCGGACATTCACACCGGACGTTACTCGCCGTCAATCCGTGACCGAGCTAGGTTGGCCGGGGTTCGAGATCATGACCTTCGGCATACGTTCGTGAGCTATGCGGCAATGATAAAGAGACGCTGCCGATGATTGGGCGCTTACTTGGACACCGCATCACGCAATCGACCTCCCGCTATGCGCACCTTGACGATGAGCCCATGCTTCGCGCAGCCGAACGGATCGGTGCAGCTATCGAGAGAATGATCGCCTGACTCTACAAGCACGGCCATCCCAGCGCTTGTCAAAGCGAACACGAAGCGCAACGACGTTTCCCATTCGACAATGCTCGAACGGTAGGCTTCTGCCGTCTTCAACTCGCGTGAACATGGTGCCCGTGGGACGCTAGGAGCTGACCAGCCAGCGCGAGAGTTTGAGGTAAACAGCCCTGACGGGCTGACGCTTAGATTCAATTTTCGCCGTCTGCGCGGCAACTGTTCCTGTTATATCCTTGATCTCATCGACTTCGGTCGTTTGCCGGCTAGTATGGCCGCAATCAACTGTAGAGGCGACCAATCCTGATGGGCTTCCGAAATCATCCTGATCCTCTGCCGTCAGTTGCGCTAAATGCTATAGCACTTGTGACACCCAGCGAGCCGCTCCCCATCGTGATCGTCCCGTATGACAGGGACGAACTGCACGCGCTTGTCGACCGCAACCCGCATAATGTCTACGCGATAAGATTAGACGAGCAGAGAATGGCCGTCGTGCCTCTAACCGGAGACGCGAAGCTCCCAGGGCCTCTGGAACTCGTGGATCCGCAAACGCACATCCGCCTGTTTTCGTCCCTCGCCCGTGAGGCGGTTTTCCGGCACCTCAAGGCCATACCGGGAGGCTATCGAGTAACCCGCCGACGGCCGCCGACGGTAGAATCAATCAAGCAGAAGAACATTGTGCCTGAAGCGGCAGGCCTTCCCGACTGGATGCAGAAGCGCCGTACGCTCGTTTTCGAGACCCGCACACTTTCGGCCAGCGACCGTGCCGACTACGTGGTCCTCACGTGCGCCGAGCGGTTCCGTCCCGTGATTGATCGCAATTGCGCCGAGTTGGCCGCCGTCAACGTGACGTTGCTCGGGCGCTACGTATCGACCTGGGCTCCGAGCCAGGATCAGCAACTGGCCGACCAGCTCCGGCTAGCCGGGCGGGTCAGGGGTATCGACGGCGACCATCTGTTGCTCGACGATCATGGTGACGGACCCGATCGCGTTCGTCGCGAGGAAGCCTTTCTGGAGCCGAGTTTGCGCAATTTCCGAGCAGTAGTGGAAGCGCTGAAGTTCGATGGAGCGGAGCGCAGTCTCAAGTTGATACAGCAAGTCGAGGGCTCGTTGCGCGAGGGGAAGCGCCAGCTCGACGACATTCAGAAGACCCTGAGCTGGATGAGCCGACGAAATCTTCAAGTGGCCCATGGCGTGCCCCTACAATTTGGTGAAGTCCTGGCGCAGGGATCAGAACGCCCATTTCCTTTTGTTGAGGTATTCGAAAAGGCCAAGCTCTCCTTCGATCCTAGCCGATCCGGTACTATGAGTTGGGCGCAAGGCGGACTGGACCGGCACGGTCCTTACGACAGCTCGACCTTCGAGAAAAAGCGTCCGCGCATCGCAGTTATCTGCGAGGCACGCGAACGCGGAAATATGTCAGCCGCGATCGCTGACCTTCTTAATGGGGTGCCGGACGCGCAGAGCCGAAATGGTCTTAAACCCCATGAAATCGGGCTCATTGGACGTTACAAACTACAGCGTGCGCAGGTGGACTTCTTCGAGGCCAGCTCGGATAGCGCGGCCGACTACACCGCCGCGGCGCGCGCCGCACTCGCGACGGCTGCCGAAGCCGATCAACCCTGGGACCTTGCTGTTCTGCAGGTGCGCCGCTTGTGGAAGGAACGTCTTCCCGGTGACAGCCCCTATTGGACCGCAAAGGCCGCCTTCCTGAAACGTGACGTCCCGGTTCAAGCACTTTCGACCGAAATGCTCGAATTGGGCCGGTTCGAATATGCCTGTGCGCTCGCTAATGTCAGCCTGGCCAGCTATGCAAAACTGGGCGGCACGCCCTGGTTGCTGCAGTCCCGGCCTTCCACCGATCATGAACTGGTGTTCGGCTTAGGGTCGCATACGCGAAAGGACGGGCGGCGGGGCGCGGGCGAGCGGGTCGTCGGCATCACGACCGTGTTCTCCAGTCAGGGCCACTATCTCCTGGATGCCCGAACGGGGGCCGTTGCATTCGACGAATATCCCGCGGCCCTGCGTACTATGTTGGTTGAAGCGATCGAGCGCGTCAGGCGCGACGAGGCCTGGCGCGCTAGCGACGCAGTCCGCCTCGTTTTCCACGCATTCATTCAAATGCGCCGCGAGACCGCCGACGCGGTCATTGACGCAGTAGAGGGTCTGGGCCTCAGCCGCGTGTCCTTCGCCTTTCTCCATGTTGCAGAGGACCATCCATTTACGGTGTTTGATCAGGCAATGGACAAGGGTCGCGGAGCCTATGGCCCAAAACGCGGCCAGGCGGTCGAGCTCAGCAATCATGAATGGCTGGTTTCGATGACTGGCCGCGAGCAGATCAACGCACAGTTCCAGGGCCTGCCTGATCCGGTTCTGTTACGCCTACATGAGCGGTCGACGTTCCGTGACATGCGAACCCTCGCTAAACAGGTGGCGGATTTTGGCTGCCACTCGTGGAGGACTTTTGGAAACGCCCGTGTGCCGATCACACTTCAATATGCCGATGAGATCGCTAAGCAACTTGCGGGACTTGAAATGACGCCGGGATGGGATAGCGAGGGTGCGGCTGTCAGCCGCATCATGCGACGGCCATGGTTCCTATGACGGGTCCTGGACTCGCTCAGCTGCGCGCCGGTCTAGCGACGGCTGCAGCGCTGCCGCGGGACGCCCCGCTTCATCATCGCGCATTGGCGTCCTGGCTGGACAACGCCTCGGCGGATCAGCTGGAGGATCTAGCGTCGATCGCGACGGGCAATCTGGAAAATGCCGGCGGGCGCTCCGCACGCGACGTCGCGACCCTAGGACTCGCGAGCTTGACCACCGGCTCGAGCGAGGCCTTTCGCGAGGGGCTAAACTGGCTCGGGCGGCGAGCCTGGTTCCAATCACAAAGGCCAATGACGCTCGAGGCGGATGGCGTCGCGGCGCTAGGCCTTACTCTAGCGATCTCCGGGCACTCTTTGGAATGTCCGGCCTGGCTATCAAGTCTTGTCACGCGGTCAGCATCGTCCCTGCCCCTCGAAGCCTTCAACCGATCCCTTTTCATCGTCGCTGCCCATCTGGTCGATGCGCCAGGGAAGTTGGATCAGGGGGACCTCGTCCCCGAAGTGCGGGTGGTGTTCGGTGGTTCGGCCGGGATCACCCTTTCCGAAGACGTCTATATGAAGGCTTGGGCCGCGCTGCGGGTCACCACCGCGAATGTAGGAGACGAAGTAGAGGCGCTATTGAAACTGAAGGCGTTTGATCTTGTGGCCGAGCACAGCATTCCGGCGCGTGCAGGGAAGCTCGAGCCGAACGATGTCGTGCGCGCACTCCAGGGAGTAGCCAGATCGCTTCGTCGCTGGACGTGGGAAACCAAGCCCAAGACCCCTAAATCGTCGGCAGTTCGATGGGAGATCCAGAATGAATACCATGTCCAGAACCTGCTCTACGTAATCTTGGCTCCCTTATTTGCGGACCTGAATGACGAGGAGACGATTCCGCCGGTTGGGCAAAAAAATCCGCGGTTGGACCTAACCATTCCTAGCATAGGCACAATCGTTGAGGTTAAGTTCCTGCGGCCCGGCGTTTCCATGCAGAAGATAATCGATGAAATCGCAACGGACGTCGGGCTCTATAAGACAGATACCCGCTGGACTTCGCTCATTCCCTTCATATGGGACGATAGCGCGCGAACTGAAGAACATGCAAAGCTCGTATCAGGCCTTTGTCAGATGGATATGGTGATTGGCGCGGTCGTTGTGCCTAGACCGGGAAAGATGCTTTAACAAGCTCATGCCGCAGAATAGAGCAGCCTCCAGGCTTCATATGTTCGATTAGTTCGTTCCAGCATAAAAATCTAATTACTGAAACGATCAAATGTCTTAGAGCCCAACCGGGAATAAAGTTAAGCTATTAACTTGGCGGTCCACATGCCGAGTCTTGAATGCGCCCGTTTGTAATAGACCGCATAGCGCCCCCCCCCACCTCTGGTGCCCATGCGGCGTGCGCAATCAACCAGCCCAGCGCCCGCCCTGCAGTCGCTACACCCCAGTCATCCAGCACAAGCTCATGAAAGGCACAATTAATTACCGGTTGGGCTCTTAGTTCCAAATAGCGAATAAATCGGTGAGACGAAAACTCTTATCAGAGAGATTGCGTCTTCGAGATTTCAACGTAGGTCACATAAAGACCTCGGATCATGCGATGCTCTTGCATTCGCTCGCCTAACGAGAAACCATTCATTTTGCGGGGCGTCGGTTGGAATATATCCAAGCCGCGATCCAAGACCATCTTCCAGCCCGTATCCGTGGTGATGTCACGTGCATGAATTGTTCCGGAACCGTCCAGAGCCCAGGTAAAGTCAACACCAGTGCCCGTGCAGGCCTCAGTAATTCCGTCCAAACATTCGCGTTGTTCCTGGATATTTCCATCACTGGAAGCAGTCACGAGATGCACCGCGACTTGGTCCTCGGGCTGCTTTCGCCGGATTAGCATTTCGACAAGCTCCATTACGTTGCGCGCCTGATGGAACTTCCGAATATAGGGATCGGTAATGATAATCCGCTTAGCACCATCGGTCCAAGGGCCAAAGATCTTGTCGAAGCTGATACCCTTGCGGTTTTCCGCGAAAACGACGTGCCCAGGTTTCGGGGTAAAATCGACACTCGGTGCCTTAGAAGTGGCCGATGTTGAGGCCGGCTGAGCCGGATTTAACGTGATCTCAGATTGATCGCTACTGCCATTCACATCGGCGGCAGCTCGACGATGGTAATACTGGGGAAACTCATCTTCTTCCAAGGTGGTGACGCCGCGCTTTGATCCATCCGCCGCGACGTAATGAAAATCCGCATTCTCGAAAGTACTGTCGATCCGCAGAAGCTGATCCTTCACCCGCTTACGGCATTCGATTGCAAACCGCAGAAGATTTTCAACCTCAGCCTCGGTCTCGCCTCCGTTCGGGAATATCAGCTTCAGCAGGCCTGACATTGTCTTGTTGATCGCCGCTCGATCCCGGATATGCGTCTGAACAGGAACAGTGAAGTAGCGATCCGGGCGATGGGAGAAATCCTCGGCACGAAGGTGACGTAGGATTTCGGCAAGGTAATCGACAATGAACCCGTAGCCAGAAGTGAACATCTCTCCCCGGATGATACCAACCTCCCACCCAGGCAAATAGGCGTGTAATCGATCGATGAAGGCGCTGTCGTGGAACTGCGGCGGCAGCGCTTCAAACAAGTCGGCATTTTTCAGCATCCACGGGACGTTGTGGTCGGTGTTGCCGACAAAGGCGAAGCTGGCCTCTGCTCCCATTGGGTTCACCCCGCGCGAGAATTGCTTATTTGCCATGTAGTTCTTCATGATGTCGACAAGCGCCTTGTTGGCCGTCTTCTCGCGCCCGGCAAACTCGTCGAACGCTACGACATCCCAATAGCCGACTAGCCCAATTCGCCCATTTGCGTTGTTGACAAAGAGCTTAGGTACCGTGACTTCGCCGCCCGAAATCAGCTGACCATGCGGTGAAAACTCTGAATAAATGTGGGATTTGCCAGTGCCCTTAGGGCCGAGCTCGATGAGGTTGTAGTTGCGCTCGACGAAGGGAATTAGGCGCAGCAGCTGCAAAAGCTTTGACCGGTGGCCGAAAAAAGATGGATCAAAACCGATGCTTTGCATCAGGAGATCAATCCATTCCTCGGTGGTGAACTTGTTACGCATCTCACGATAGCCGTCATAGTCGACACGGGCGATCTGGATTGGTTTCAGCGTATCGATGATCCAGGGGGAGGTTCGGCTGTCTTCCGAAAACTCGTACTGCACATCGGCGATGCACCAGATTCCTGCCACCAGCAGTCTCGGATGAGCCTTGACAGTGGCACTGTCGATGGCGACCCGCTTAATCCCGAGGTTTTCGAACACCGCTTCATAGGCATCTGTCTTTTCGTTAAGCGCTACGCTCACCTGATCGATGACCTTGTAGCGGCCTCGCTCCTTAATCGTCGACTGAACCAGTCCGGCTTCAGAACGATGGACGTAGTGTTTGCGCAAGATATCCTTGACCGTTTCGATGCCCGTAGCGATCGAGGCTTCATCATCGGTCGCGCAATATTGGCCGAGCAGGTATTCGAGCACGTATGTGGGGACAATGGCATTCCCCTTCACGGCCGTCACCAGGTCTTTGCGGACGACGAAGCCAGCAAAATGCTCGTTAATCTTGTCATCTAGGGTCGACATCGGCACCTCAAAAATCGAAATCTGTGCTGATCCCACGTTTCAGCAGCAGGGGCTGTGAAGCGTGGTCTTCAAAATGGCTGGTCTTGCCGATGCGCGCACGCAGCTTCAGGAAGACTGTCTGGTTGTTATAGGTGTCTGCGGCTCGAGATAGCAGGAAGTTGCGTGATAGCTCTCGCTCACGGGGGTTCTCGGACGCAAAATCAAATTCCAGCTCCGTTTCGTCAGAAATGAGGGTTCCATCGCTGGCGAAGATTGCAGCATGCACCTGACGGGGCTGCTGCTTCTCGGTGACTGGCTCCGCCTGATAGAAAGCAACCTGGATCTGGCCGGTGGTGATCTGGGCGCGGGCCGGGGGAATAATTTGCACTGATACCTGCCCGACATCTTCCTTGCGCTGCTTGCCCACACGCAGAACCGGCAGCACGATCTCCTGCAGGCTTGCTCCGCCGTGAACGAAACGGCTGCCTGATCCCTTTAAACGCAGGCGGTTGATTGAATTCGGGATCAGTATGTCCTGCTCGCCCTCGAGGCCAAGCTGCGCGGCTGTGAACTTCTTCATCCCACCGCTGGTGCTGAGGCCCCGTCCGATCACGAAGCGCCGGCTGCGTGTGACGATGTCGCCTTCCGGCTCACTCAGCGCGAAGCCGCTCTCTTCCAGAGCCTTGTGCTGCCACAGGAAGCCGTGATCGGCGGTGATCAGGATGTTCGAGAAATTGGCCGAGGTCAGCTTGCGTACCAGCTTCACCAGATCGTCTATGGTGGTTTCTGCTGCTGCGGGAACATTCTCCTCGGTGGCGAGCTTGTCTCCGATTGCGTCAATCTGATTGTGATAAACATAAAGGATATCATGCTCGCGGAAGAGATCTTTGCCCTCTGACGACCCGAGATTCATGAAGTCCTTCGCTGCCAGAACCTTTACTCGGTCTCCAACTCGACCTGCAGCAAGAGCCTTCTGGCGGGCGGCTGAACCCATGCTGCTTTCCCCATCCAACAGCACTAGATCATTGTCATCGCGGATGGCCAGTCGACGGTGCGGCAGGAGCGCCGCCATGCCTAGCTGGGTATAGCTGGGCAAGGCTCCGATCATCGGCTTAAGATCTGCATCAAAGCGATTAAGCTTGCGGATCTCGCGCAGCGTCTCCTCGGCCACCTCATAGCGCAACGCATCCGAGATGATGACGACAACCTTCTGATCTTTGCGTCGATATTCAGCAGCCTGTTCCTGGTAGAAATCCCCCTGGCGCGGGAAACCCGGAACCGCCCAGTTGGTCAGGCGGGTAACATGATCCTGCCAAGCATCGTTCAGCTTAAGCACGAAGTTCGTGGTGTAGCGGTTCTCGACCGTTTCATAGAGAGCGGACAGCAGTCCTGACTGCCCACTTTTCTGCATGTGATAGATGAACTTACGATAGAGCTGGTCCACCCGGAACCAGCTCGCGGAATAGCGCTTCACGCCATCGGACGGACTGGTCATCGTCAGGTCGGCTTCGGCTAGGGCTTGCTGGAACTCAGTCGCATAGCCGATGGCCTGATAGACATCCGCGTAACGGCTATACCAATGGCTCTGGCGGCGATCGCGCGCCCATTTGAGCACATCTGTCGCTGGTAGGCTATGCTGGGCCAGCCCCTCTACGATGGCAACGACGATCCGCCGGTCCACTTCCTCGAAATGGTCATGCGGGATCAGGAGGCGGATATCGCGCGAAGCCAGATCATCTCTGATCTTCAAGACATTCTGATAGTCGCCCGACAGCTTCTCGAACGCCTCACCCCACCGGCGTGAAGCGCTCCAGCGGCGGAACATCAGCGCGGCATCGGTATTCAAGGTTGCGGCCTCCCCCATGGCCCGCGCCCAGGCGCTGGAAAACAGCGTGATGGCGAAATCGTGAAAATCGGGCTCGGAAGCAGAATAGCCATAACGCAGCGAAATCGCCTTCCAGAAAAACTCCGTCAGTCCAACTCGCTCGATAAGCCGCAGCGCATCATCTTGGCGATCCGCCAGTTCGGCCAGCAAAGCCTCGATCACAGCATCCAAATCGCCATCCGCGCCGGCGCAGATTGCCAACATCTTGCGACGGACATCGTTGGCGCTTTGCGACGGGCGCTCACGCTCGATTGCGCGCAGCGCTTCCAGCCGCTTGCCCGAACGGTAGAATTCGGCGTGATCCCGCACGGCGGCTTCGTATTTTTCCGGGATGCCCAGATCAGCGCGCCAGATCGCCGCCTGATCAGCGCGGAAGACGGCACTGGCCAGTTGCACATCCAGCAGCCAGTTTTCCGGCATCAGCGGCTCGGGGCCTTCCTTATAGAGCAGGAATCGGGCCGTCGGCTCCTGTCGCAACATGCGGTATTTTAGACCGAATTCATTGTTGGCGATTTCCACCTTCTTCACGCCGGGCAAGTCCACCGTATCGAACGCTGCGCGCAGATCACGTGCGGCGTCGTACCAGAAAACGATGCGGTGCCCCTGATCCTCATAGAGGCGCATCAGGCCAGCGGTGATGCGGTCAGTCATCAGCCGCCTCCAGCCCCTTGATCGGTTTCAACGCGCCGGCGAACAACGGATAGTTGCGCTTCACCCCGTCATTCAGGTCGATGGGGTTTTTCTTCTGCGCCATGGGGTAGACGACATCCCGTTCCCATTCGGTCAGCTCAGCGATCTGCTTGATGACCGTGCCTGCCTCTTTCTGCGCCTTTGTTTGCTGGGCCGGCGTTGCTGCAGAATCGATGGCTAGCTTTTCAAGCCGGGTGCGTTCAACCTCCAGCTTGTGGATGAACTCGCGTACATACTGGTTTAGCACAACTGAGACGGTGTCGGGCCGATAACGGTGCATATAGATCAGCGCGTTAAAACTGCCCTTGGGACTAGAGAACATCCAGTAGATTGGGCGCTTTTTGTAGCGGCGTACATGATAATCAAAAAAGTCCTTAGTGAACCACCGGCGCAAATCCTTGCCGAGCGCCTTTTCGATAAAGGCGAGATTTTCGCGTAACATCGTCTCACCAAAGGTAACGCCCAGAAACTCACGGGTGCGGGTAACGATGTCATCGGCAAACCAGTCGGCATCCAGAACTGGAATCACATTATCGCGGTCGGGGGCAAAGCTGGGCTCCGGCACGCGGGCAAGGTAATCTTCGATTCCCTCACCCTGATGGGCGAGGATCAGACCAGGCGCATCGAGGCTGTAGCGCCCGAACATGCAGCCCACGGCATAGTGTAGGAATTCGGCGACCGTATCCTGCAACAGTCGAACCTCACGGTCCTCTTCAGAGGACTGAACGCCATAGCGATAGGCCGGGTTGCAGCTGAGGGTGATTTCCTCAATCATCACTTGGGGGGTAAGTTCGTCCTGTAGACCATAGGCATCGATGAAGATACGGTTGTTCTCTTCTTCCAGCCGCTGCAACTCGTCCGTCATGCCCTGCCAATGGGTGCGGAGGCAGTCGTAGCTTGCCGCCATCGTCTCGGCGCGATGCTCGGGGGCGAGCAGCCGAAGCGTAGTGAAATCCCATGAGGTTTCGTCGGAGTCCCAGTCGGATTTCGTTTCGTCAATGAGCTGCTGAATAGGTTTGGACGGTATCCCTGCAAATTCATCAATAATTGGGAGCGAAGCAATATGTCCTACTTCGAAATTGAGAGTTGGAGATATTGCAGTTAAAAGCTTTCGCGCTGTGTGGGAGTTCATGAAACCCGTAAGCTTTAGGCGAGTTTCATCGTCAGGCGTGAATATGCAGCACCCGGCCACATCGAAAATGAACCCGCTTGGATAGTAGCGCAATGCGAGATTTCCGCTAGATATCTTTGACCAGCTCAGACTTGGTTTGAAATACTCAGACATGCTCTTGATAGTGCGGGTAGCACTACCATAGAGTGAAGCCGCGTACTCAACGACTTCCCTGCCGTCGCTTTCCCAGTTGATGACGTGCTCAACATTGCCGTACCACTTTCGATATCCACCACCCTTATTATAGGGAAACCATTTGGCCTGAGATTCTTTGGCTTCGGTTCGCGAGACCGCCACAAGAAAGATACGCGGGAACGCGACTTCCCACCAGCTTCTTAAAAATCGATTGTTATCGCTGGTCGCCATGCCCTGGCGAGTGTCGCCGCGACTTTTGAGTGGTATGCCCGCGGCAAAAGCAGACTTCACTTCCGAAGACATCCAATAGGCAATTGGATCTCCTGGGATCATCGTGAAATCAGCCGCCGAGGCGCGATAGAACCAGCCGCAATTGGGGTTTAGGATAGCCTCTTTGAGCCGTGCCTCTTTTGCAGCCTCGGAATTTCCATCAATAAGACGGATGAAAATGCCTTCGTGGTCTAATCTACGGGCGTTCTCTATTACGAATGCCGTGGTCGAAACTACTGCGCCACCAATGCTGTCAAAAGCGCGTTCGCCCAAATGCGCCATCGACAAAATCACGGAATCCGACAACAATTTTACGCGAAGCCTTTCGTAGGACGATAGAAACATCCATGATTGCATGTTGATCATCGCCATTAAGCCGTGCTGGACGCAAAGTCCAACCGCCCGTTCCATAAAGACGGCGAAGAGATCAGTTTTGCTTTCCGGATAGTTAGTCTTGACGAAGTCTCCTAGAATACCATTCATACCTTTGCCGCCCATGTAGGGCGGGTTGGCGACAGCGATATGATACTTCGGTGACAATGCCTCGGCCATACGAAGAGCGGTCACCACGCGCGCCTGCACTTCCTTCAGCAACAGGTCGGCGCGGAAATCCCGTGCTTCCACAACCCGCAGCGCCTCAGCCGGATCGCGCAGTTTCGGCACGATCAACGAGCCGAAGTTCTTGGCCTGCTCAAATTGCTCCAGCGTCTCGCGTAGTTCCTTGGTGAACATATCGTCGCCAACCACAGCGACCAAGTCCTGCAGCTCAGCAGGCGTGAAGCGTACATCCTGTAGCACAATAATGGCGGGCTTCGCCTCCATCCGCAGGAACCGTCGCCGCCCCAGTTTTGCCGCCGCCTTCATCGATAGCGCAAAAGCCGCCAGCCCTCCGGCGCGGTCGTCAATCTCGACGCCCGTCAGGTTGTGCTGCAGGATCAGGCCGGGAATTTCAGCCGCGTCATGGCCTTCCTCGGCATAGATTTCGTAGAGTAGGTCAAAGGCATAAGTCAGCATATGTCCCGAGCCGCAGGCCGGATCGCAAATGCGAATATCCTCGGGCCGCGTGATCCTCAGGAAATCCGCCTCTGGCCCTTGCGGCGTGATGTAGTAATGCATCTTTGCCGAAAGCTTCGATTGCGGACGGTTCAGCAGCCATAACCGCCCCAACGAGTTTTCCAACAGATAGCGAACAATCCAGTGGGGAGTGAACAACTGGGTCGCGGCTGGAATATCTTCCGCTGTTATTTTCTGGTTTCTCTTCATCCCAGCGAAGACCAGATCTTTCTTCTCGCTTATGTAGAACTGGTAAAGCCAGCCGATGATTTCCACATCCTGGCATGCCTCTTCCGTCATAACCTTACGCAAGCGGGCAAGGATGCTGTCCGGCGACAGCAGATCGTCCGGCATCAACAGTTCGGTATAGTCCTCCGCACGGTCGAGCATATCGGCGCGCTCGAACATATAGGGCATCGCACCGTGCCATTCGTTGCAGGCATGGATCAGCAGCAGCCGATAGGCCTCAGCCTGCCCATCATGAGCAGGGCGGGTGCCGTTTAGATATTCGGCAATCTCAGGCCGGGCGCGATCCGGCAGGTTACCCGCCATTGCCTCGGCCAAAATCTCGGGCCGGATGGCGCCGTCGGAAGGCGATACGGCGCGCGGATTGGTCAGGCCCGTCACATCCATAAAGCGCAGCGCGGTGAAGCGGTTGAACCATGTGTAAGCCGCCTGTTCGATCACTTGGCCACGGTTGATGTTGGCGGCAGCTTCCAGCTTGGCAACAGCTTTGGGGTGTTCACGGCGAGCCGGGGCACCATCAGCCAGCACCATGTCTAGTCGGGCAGTGACCTGATCGATCAACAGGTTGCGCGCACTTTGCGCAAACTTTTTCAGCGCATTGGTATCCATCAGACAATCACTTTCTTACCCGCGCCGATCTCGGCCAGCAGGGTCTTTTTCATCTCATCAAGGTAGAGGGTCACATCGTCCTCATCTTCGAGATAGGTTTTCGCGAAGGGAACGGTGATCGACTGAGCCTTGACATATTGGGGCTTTGCCGGTGCCGGCGGTGTATATGGCGCTGGTTGTGGTTCGGCCACGCCGTCGGCAGGTTGGGGCTGCGGGGCGGGAGCCGGCGCCGGCGCGGGCGACAATTCCGCGATCCGTGTGAGCGTGTCGGCCAGGAGATTGGAACGCACCTCTGTCGCCCGATGTCGCAAGGCTGGGATCAAGGTTTGCGAGGCCACGCCGGCTTTCTGCGCGGCAATTTCATCGCGGATACGCTTCTGCTGCTCTGGCGGTAGTCCGCGGAATTCCGAGGTCTGGGCGATTTTTTCGCTGACCTTCTCAATCGCCGCGGTGGCGGCTTTGCGCTCCGCTAGAACCGCTTGTTCGATGCGTTCCTTCAGGGCGTAGAAATCCGCCTTAAGTTCTTGGATTGCGGTGCCCTTGAAACACTGGGGATCTGCCAACGCATGACGCAAGGTATCGACGGCAGTATCATCGGCAAAGGTTACGTTTTGATCCTGTGCCATCAGGAATGCTCGGACTTCATCATAGATGCGCTTCTGCGGCCCAGCCATGAAGCTGCGGACCTTGTCGAGGATATCCTCCTTGGCATCCAGCAACTGATCTTCGTGACTAACCGGGCCGGTAATGAACCATGTCGCCGGCTGATCTCGCATGGTGTGGAGCAGAGCCCCCAAAGGATCGAGGGCCGCAATAAAGGGGTAGCCAGCCGTCTGCAGATCAAGGCCTTCCAGTTCGCTGGTCAGCTTGCGAACCTGGCCTTGCCATTCCGCCCCGAGACTGCGGGCGTCATTACCTGAGGAGGGCAAATCGAAGAGTGCCTGAAACAGCTCGCGGGATTTGCGAATCTGGACCGCAGTGAATTCGATCTGCGGCGAGAGCAAAATGTTAGCAAGGGAATGGCTGTTGCGCAGCTGCGGCACGAGCGCATCGCTCTCTAGCAGAACACTGTCAACCCGAGCTTCGAGCTTTCCGCGCGCGACAAGGCTCGCGGTCAGGCACAATACTGCAATAGAAGGCCAGCCGTAAGGTTTGGCACTAAACTTTTCTATCAAAGCCTTAACCGAGACCCGGGTCCCGAGCCGCATCTGGGCCTGAGCATGATTCAGCACGTCCTGCTCGGCCTCGGTCAGACCGCTGCCGCCAAAAAGCCCGCCATCGACACGTCCTGCGCGCCCAAGATCGGCTTCGGTGTAAGTAGCGCCGCGCAGTATAGGCAGGCTGGTATACACCTTGTCCACTAGGACCTGGAAACCTTTGACCAGGCGTTCCTGCGGGTCCTCTCCTCCGATTTCCAGCTCGGCTCCGCGCACGAAGAGCTGTGCATCTGCAATTAGGCCGCGTAGTCGCTGTACCAGCTCCTTTTCGCGCCGCGTATTCTGGTCTCGTTTTTCCGCAATGATACGATCGCGGCCGGGCTGGGCGTCGCCGCTGGTGACCTGACGGGCAAATTTTACGGTCTGGAGCCAGAGGACGAGATCGCGGGTGAAGCGCACGTCACGTCCCAGCAGGACAACCATCTCATCGCGTGCCATGCTGTTCGAACGAACCACATTCGGCGTGTCAGAATCGTCGCTGAAGGGCGAGACGATATTTACCGAAAGCTCATGCTCCCGGTTCAGGCTGTGCCCGTCGAGTTTGCGGGTAAAAGCGTAATCGACACCCGTTCCGGCATGCTTGATCTTCCCGTGACGGAGGATCGCACCGAACGCCAGCTCATCAAGCTGCCGTTCGATCTCGGCGGGATCAACGGCAATTGCCTTGATCTCGGCCTCGACGTCCTTCTCCTCATTGGTGAGAAACTCGTAGACCTCGCCATTGCGCTGAATCAGCGTCTGGCGCTCCAACAACGACAAAGCCTGTTCGATATTGCGGCGCTGCTCGGTCTGGTCAGCTTCGAACCGAGACAACAGGAGGATGGATATGTTGCGGGCAGTAGGCTTGAATTCCTTGACGTATTTAACAAGGAACAGCACTTTCAGAACCCTAACGGCGAAATCATCGCTAAGGTTCTTTTCGGCCAATTGGATCGACTGCTGAACCGATGATTTTAGGGCGGTGCGAATCCCTTCGAACATCAGGTCGAAGGTAGCAAGCCCTCCTACCGGCGTATCTGCCAGCTTTTTAGCCACCTCCTGAAAAACCCCCAGCATAGAGCGTTCGCCGACCGAGCTGTGCTTGCCTTCAAAGGCGTTGTGCTGGGAGAGGCCCATGATCGCGCGCTGGAACAGGTCATACTGATAATTTGGGAACGGATAGCTCGCGACGAACTGGCTCTTTCCGGAAAAATTTCTGAACTTGAAGGAATTATCACCGAAATCGAACAAAGTGCGCAGGTTGTTCTCCTCAGCATCGTAAAGATTGCCAAGGGTGATCTGGCCACCCTCGGTCTTGGCTAAAAGGCGGCGCTGAATGACCTCGGCCACATCTTGCGAGTTCAGTGGCATCCGGTTAGCAAAGCGTGCTTGGATCTTCGAAAAATCATTCTCCTGCTGAGACGTCAAGTCACCGATAACTGAACCCATATCCTGCTGGGCAGTTACGACAATCCAAGCCTGCCCCCTGCACCTCGTATTGAGGCTTTCGGCGATGGTCTGCAGGTTTGTCATTAGCTTTACGTTGTCGGCGATATACTGTCCAACCTCATCAACAAAGAAATTCAGGCGGAATTTCGCTCCCTTAGTCTCAATCCATGATCCTACCATATTGGCAAAATCCTCGATCGAGACCTTCGTATCCTTACGATACTGGACCAGAATATCCTTGACCTCATCGCCCGTGACCTCTGCGAAAGCCGCAGCAATGTGCTTGCCTTCCATCAAAGCCTGCTCCCGTCCCCGCTCCCAAGGTTTGCCGGAAGACAGCGCAAAGGCCGCCTTGAATGTTTCGAGCTCGCCACGACTGTCCAAGTCACGCTCAAACTGAGCGATATGCGGCAGCTTGCCATAATAGCCGCCCATTTCGTCAAAGACCTTCTGGAAAACGGCAAGAAGAGCATCGACGTCCGTTTTCGAAATCACATCCGCCTTCTGGTCAATATTAAACAATAGCGACTGAGACGGAATCGACGCTGCCTTGCGTAAAGATCCCGCTAGCATTGGATTATTCGCAAGCTTTCGTTCAAAGATATCGATGGCTCGATGCCCTTCGATCTCATCGTTCTCCAGCAGAAGGGCGAGCATCTTCAGTAAGTGAGACTTGCCTGATCCGAAGAAGCCGGAAATCCAAACGCCGTTCGCGGTGTCGTAATTGTTGTAGGCATCCAGGAATTGTTCCAGCCGGGTGCCGATCTCATTGGTGATGACATATTCGTCAAGCTCAGTTAGGAGACTGGCCTTGTCATCAGCCTTAATCACCCCATCGATCGAACGGTCAACCGGCTTGGCAAAAATTTCGCGCAGAAGAGTAGCCATCGGTCAGACCTCGTAATTCATGATATTGAACGCGCGATAATACTTGTCGTCATGCAGGACGCCGAACAATTCAAGTGATGCCCCCGTCGCTAATGCGTGCGTGTACTTTCCCGGAAAAAACATGACCGTTGGACGGTCCTTCGCGGTGCTTTGCAGGTTATTGAGCACGTTATGCGACCGCAGATATGGATAAACCTCACCCACGCCTGCCAGGAAAATCACTTCGTGCGGGACTTCTCGAATTTGCCGCGCGATCTCAGGAATTAGATGTTCCTGTGGGTCCAGAACGCCCTGCAGCAGCTCTTTGAGTTCCGCCTTCTCTGTCTCGGCTTCAACCTCAAGAATCTGCTTAAGAATTCCTCGCCCCTCGAGAATCTTAAGCGCAAGGTCATAAAGATCGATATCAAGCACCCGCACGCCTGCATGGCCCAAGCGGGCGATCAGATCTTCGCGATCCTCACCCAGGGTCAGCCCGTCTGCTGCGTCGAAAGCGCAGATGAAAAAGGGGACCTCGTTGCCCAGCCCTTGCTTATTTAAAAACCGTTCGCTGGGAATTACTCGGAATAAGTGTTCGGCGCGGGCACGCCGATCAGTTCTCGTGCTCACAGTTAGCCTCCATTACCGAGAAAGATCCGTAAATCCCTCGGATTACTTTCCTCGATAAGCCGCTTCATGCGTCCCGATAACCATATTGGTTGAATCCTGCCCTCGGCATTTCTTAAGCCAGCTTCCCGCAAGATCCGAAACAAAACCTGACGTAATTTCGCACAGGTAGATGATGTGAGGACGGCAACGTTAGGATCGGTCTCAGATTTTTCAGCGAGAAAGCGGTCAAAGACTTCATAACCCAGATCCAACCGCCAGGATTGGTAGCGTTCGCTGAGCACCTCGATAGCGAACTCGTGGACAAAGGAATAGGTTCGGCAGACCGCAAGCCATAGCATTGCCTGCTGCTCCGCGCGGTCTGCCTCTTCCAAAAAATAATTACGCTCGGTATCAGATAGATGGCCTATTCGGTCATACACCTCACGCAACACGCGGGTTTGTGAGGCTAACTTAGGCAGCGAAGATACGCTCCGGGTGAGTAAGCGACCACGAGCACGAGCCCAAGTTTCGCCGGAGCAATAAGCTTGGGCAATCAGGAGGCTTTCATTGAGCATGAGGCCACCAAGACTGAAAGACATCCGATACCTATGATGTCGCGGGTGGTCGTCTGGACTCACTGCGCCAACTCAGCCTTTTCCAGGGCTGCGACCATCTCATCTCTGTTGACTACCACGATATCCTGACTGCGAGCAGGTAGCTGGGCGGCGTCGGCGAGAAGGCCGAGGCGTTTCAACACACAAAACACCATAGCGTAGCGAACGGTCAGCACAGCCGATCCGCCCGCCATCCCAAAGTCCTTGGCGACCACGGCCTTCTGGCTTTCGGTGAGGCCAGGATGCGGGCCTACCTCAATGGCACAACGCTCCTGCCAAAGAGCGTCGCGACTGGCCGGCGCGCCGGCCTCGCCAAACTCGCCCACATCAAGGATACGCGACAGGGGGAAGTCTTTGAACTTGTCCGTAATGTGGCAGTAGCCGCGCACATGCCAGCGAAAGCCATCATAGCCGAAGGCATGTGGCGTAATGTGACGCCAGGTTGGATTGGGCTGATCCTTGCTCATCGACTGATAATGTATATCGACTGATCGCACGTCCCGCACCGCGCCTAGTATGGTACGGAGCACCTCACCGTTAACGTCGAGGCGGGGAGTTAGCGCGATATCGATATCGGGCACCTGTGTGATCCAGGATTCACCCAGTTCGATTAATCCCTCTGCGACCGAGCGCAGGCGCGAAAGATAGTCATACGGGTTGAGCTTCAGGAAAATGGGCTTGAAACCCGGACCAGCTACATAGCGACGGGCGCTCTTGTCATAAAGCGCATTATGGGGCGCGCGCTCCTGATAGAGCGTCAAATCTTTTGATGCCTGCGGCACTGACACATCGAACGTGTTAACAATGTCCGAGCGGTTGACGCCGCCCTCCCAAAACAGCCGGAACTCGATGAATTCGAGGCGGCGTTCAACGCCCCACTTCAGCGTTCCCCCCTCCCCTGTCATCTAGTTCCGTCCCTTCAAAATTCTGGGGCATATAAACTATATGGGCATATCCTTGATGCCCACACAGTTTCTATTCATACGTCGAGGTCCCGTCAAGCGTGAGCTACCCTTTCTGACTCGCTCATCAACCATGAGAGCCGGGATCAAGCAAGTGATAACAAACGCCTGCCAAGAGGCACAAGGCGAAGGAGATCATCTAGAAGATGCGTGAACCGGTAGTCGTGCTGCGCAAAGAAATGGTGTGACCGCAAAAAGGGACATGCATGTGTCGCCGCTTCCGTCAAATTCTCAGTCATCATATCCAACTTTGTATCTTCGGCATATACAAGCGGATCGCCGAGGATGAGCGTACCGTAAGAGCTGGCTATTGCTCGACTGATCGATGAAGGCAAGATCGGTATGTCCTCGTTACCGTTTAGTTTTTTCATGGCTAGAATGGTAACGAAGAGAGGCGATCGATCATGCGCTTACTTATGTTGATCTCTAGTTGGCTTCTCGCTGGGCGGCTCCCATCGAGATGGTGCGTATTGTGCACGCCATAGTGGCCAAGACGCGCCACACGACCCGCACCTGCGCGCGGGCGCTGGTCCAAGTTTTGGCATCCTAGCGCCCCCGATAACCCTCGATCCACTCAACGATGTTATCATAGTCGCGCAACTCAAGCCGATAAGGGTGGCGCTTCTGGAAGTCTCTGGCCCCCGAACGGAACGAGGACGTCGTAACTAGCATCGCGCTGGTCGCATCTGAATCCGCGAGGGTTCCATAGAGCTGCCGGACCAACTCAACACCGATCGGTCGACGGCGGTATCGCTTCGCCTCGACCAGACAGAGCAATCGGCCATGTGGCGTCGTCATATAGGCGAGGATATCCTTGCCACCGTCGCGGGTCGCCGGGGTCAGCTGAACCTCGTAGCCAAGATCGTCGAGCAGCTCGGCGATCAGTTCCTCGAACTTTCGAGGCGGAAGGTCGAGCATAGCCTGAGGGCGGGAGCGAAGCCGCTCGACTAACGCTTCGTTGACCGTCATTATCCGCGGCTTAACCTCCGTGATCAAAGTCCGCTCGGGGATGATGATCTGCTGATCAAGCCTGTAAATGTTGCCGCTGAGAAGCCGTTCGATTTCCTCTGGCGTACGCCCTCTAATCTGGTTGGCCAAAAGATGAAGCGCGAGCGGGAGACCGCCAGCCTTGTTTACCACATTGAATATTATCGCCCTAGGCAGTGCGTCGCCCAGCAACCCGCGGAGCAAGTCGACCGCATCGTCTTCCCGAAGCGGCTCCAGCTGGAGCTTTTTTGCGTGGTAGAGTTCGGGCACGTAGCGACCACTAAAGACGAGCATCCGGACCGCTTTGAAGTTTAGGAGGCGCTCGGCGATGACGTTGAGCTCTCCGCTCTGGAACGCATCGGCGTCATCGATCGCGATGATTTCGGGTACGTCGCGGTTTCGACGGAGATCGTCGATCCGGGCCAATATTTCATTCATAGCCTCGCCAGGACGAGAACGCGGCGTCCATAGAAGAGGCGGGTGGCGTGTGCGAACCGAGCCGATGAACTGGCGAAGCAGCGCCGTCTTGCCCATGCCGCCGATACCGGAGAGGACGGCTGGATCGCCGCCTCGCTCAAAGCGATCGAACAACCACTCCAAGTCCTGAGTGCGACCGAAAAGCGTCGATCTGCTATGATCGCCCGGCTCGATCAACGTTCTGATATCGCTCAAATCTATGTTCCTTTCGCCAGAGGAGAGTGCCGCGGCGCGACGCAGACGGTCAATCATTCTTACAGAGGGCCGAGCCGTTTATCTGTTGTCCTGCCGATGACGAGGATGACTTCGTTCTCGTCTCCCCGACACACGGCCAAGGGGCTTTAGCCCCTCCCCTCTGGACACTTTCGACTAATCGTGGGCCTGTGTGAATGCGCGACTATTCTTTTGTGAGAAGAATATCGGGATCGGATCAACCGGCACTTGGGAACGGGCAAACCCACCGATAGAGTGGGGCAAACTTAGGGGATGGCATGATTCAACTTACAAACGCACGCGTCGAGGGTTTCCGTCTGCTCGACAATATCGAGATCGCCGTGGAAGCGGGCGCTACGGTTGTTGTCGGCCGAAACAACAGCGGCAAGACATCACTTACAGAAGTTTTCGATCGATTTCTCGGCGAGCAGGCGAGCAAGTTCCGCCTAGAAGATTTTGCCGCCGTCGTCCGGCCAAAGTTCCTGTCCGCGAAGGCGCTAAGGGACGGTGGGATCACCGCCCCAGAGGCCGTGCTTGCAGAGTTGCCGGTCATCGCGCTTACGCTGACATTCACCTACGATCCAGCTGCAGACGATCTCGGCGCGCTGTCACCATTCGTAATCGACCTCGATCCCAACTGCTTTAAGGCCATTGCCCGGATCGAATATTCGCCTGCGCTGAATACCGTTCCGACGTTGCTCGACCAGCCAGAGCTGAAAACTGAGGCAAACTCGAACGAAAATATCTTCCGCCATCTGCGAGATGCTATCCCGAAGGCTTATGCTATCCGCTGCTTTGCAATTGATCCCACCGACGACGCCAACCGGCGCGCATTCGATAAGACGTCCGAACTCGCCGCGTTGATCCATACCGGCTTCGTCAAGGCTCAGCGCACACTTGATCTCGGCAAGCGTGGCGACACCGATGTGATCGGGAAGCTCCTTAATAAGCTGTTCAAGACCGCGAACACCTTGACCGCGTCAGTCGATGATCAGGAAATAGCCCAAGGGCTCAAGGCATCCGCGGCTGATCTTGAACAGGCGATGCAGGGGGACTTTGACGAGCGACTGAAAGCCTTGTTGCCCGCGCTTAACTCCTTCGGCTTCCCTAGCCTCAACGATACCGAGTTGCGCCCGCAGACAACGATCGATGTCGAGAGCCTTCTCACAGACAATACCCGTATACTATATACTGGGGCCGACGGCGTTCACCTGCCGGAAGGGTATAACGGTCTCGGCACGCGCAACCTGATCTATATCCTGCTCCAGCTCGAGGCCCTGCATAAGGCCTACCGCGGGTCCGCTATGCGGCCGGCGACCCACCTCGTATTTATCGAAGAGCCAGAAGCTCACCTCCATCCTCAGATGCAGGAGGTGTTCATTGCCCAGCTCAACGCGGCTGTCGCCACGCTTTCTGAGAAATATCCCGGCCAGCCGGTCTGGCAGGTGCAGTTTATCGTCTCGACTCATTCGTCACATCTCGCCAATGCAGCTCAGTTCGACGCAATTCGCTATTTTCTGAATGAGCCAACGGAAGTTGCCGGAGTTCGCCGCACCAAGGTGAAGGACTTCCGTCGCGGAGCCGAAAAGATCGACGCCGAGGATCGCCGTTTCCTTCAGCAGTACATGACCCTTACGAAGTGCGACCTGTATTTTGCAGACAAGGCAATCCTCGTGGAGGGAGCTACCGAACGGATTCTGATGCCCCGCATCTCCAAGATCGTGGACGCGGACCTGTCCACGGGCAGCAAGCTCGGCCGGCAATATATCACCACTATTGAGGCGGGGGGCGCGCACGCACAGGTCTTTTATCCCCTTCTAGAATTTCTAGAGCTGAAGACACTTGTCATTTCCGATCTGGACGCCGTGCGCCTAGTCGATTCCAAATGGAGGAAGTGCCCGTGCGCTGACGGAGTACGCACATCGAACTCAGCGTTGAGGGCATGGTTCAACGAGCCTCACATCTCCGTGCAAGACCTTATGGCAAAGACTACCGCTGACAAAACGAAAGGCTTTTGCCGCATCGCCTATCAGATGCCGGAGGATGGATCGTCCCATTGCGCGAGGAGCTATGAGGACGCGCTAATTCTCGCCAATCTAACGGACTTTGGGATCGCCGATGATGCCGAGGCTGCCAAGAATGCTTGGGAGGCCGCACAGGATTTCAAGAAGTCCGAGGAAGCAATCAAATTCGCCGTCCGTGAAGAGAACTGGAACGTGCCCCGGTATATCCGCGAGGGGCTGACCTGGCTGTCCGAGCCGCCACCGCCGCCCGCCGCTCCGCCGCCCATCGTTCCCGACGGCGAGCCCGAGGAGCAAGCGGCATGACCATCAAACTTCCGTCGCCTGCAGTTATCGCGGCTCAACAAGCACAAGAGAGACTCGAATCCTGTCTAGAGGGGGCAAAGAATTTTCGTTTGGAGGCCGGGGCGGGAGCGGGAAAAACCTATTCGCTGGTAGCGGCACTCCGGAAACTGATTGCCGAGCGAGGCACTGCTTTGGTGAACGCGGGGCAGAAGGTGGCGTGCATCACCTATACCGAGGTGGCTCGAAATGAGATTGCTCAGGAGATCGAGCAGCATCCCGCAATTCTCGTAAATACGATCCACGGATTCGGATGGTCGTTCATTGCCCCGTTTCAGAAACAGCTCCGCGACCTCGTTGCCGCCCAGGAAAATCGTCAGGAAGCAATCGAGGCCGCGGGAGGAATCCTCAATCAGACGGTCGAATATGGTTTCGGCTTTTTTGGGATCGACGATAAGCGGATCACACTCCATCACGATGATATCCCGAAATACTTCGCCGCCCTGCTTGGTAACCCGAAGTTTCAGCGAATATTTAGCAGCTTGCACCCGGTGTTGTTTATTGACGAGTATCAGGACACCGACCCGCTCGTCATGAGCGCACTTTCAGATTGTTTCTTCGCGACCGACTCGGGACCGACCGTCGGACTATTCGGGGATCACTGGCAGACGATCTATCGTAAAGAATATCAACTCGCGGATTATCCCAATGTCGAGCCGATCGACAAAGGTTCCAATTTTCGTTCTGTCCCGGTCATCGTGGACGTGCTGAATAAACTCCGCCCGGAGTTGGTCCAACAGGTAGATGACGAAGCCGCGCAGGGCACAGCACATTTCTTCCATTGCAATGCCTACACCGGTGAACGGATGAACTCGAGAAATGGAAAGGCAGAGCTGACCGCGGAGCTATCCGTCAGCTTTATCGACAGCCTTAAGGTGCGATTGCAGGCTGAAGGTTGGGACCTTGCTCCAGTTAAAACTAAAATCCTTATGCTCACGCACAACGCCATCGCGGCTGAGAGCGGCTATCCTAATCTCGCTAACATCTTCGAGCACAAGGAAGCCTTCTCCAAGAAGGAGGACGCGACCATCGCGTTCCTTGCCGACACCGTTGAACCGATCTGCCAAGCTTATATCGCCGGCAACTATGGTGAAATGTTCCGTTTTATGGGCGGCCTTCCCACGATCCAAAAAGCTAGTGATAAGGCGGAGTGGCGGGCGCAGTTGGATCAGCTTGTCACTCTTCGTGCCAATGGCACCATCGGCGACGTCATCGATCTCATGAAGAAAACCCAACGGCCACGCCTCACGGATCGAGTTGCCAAACGCGAAGCCGAAATCGTCGAGCTTGGTCCCGATGAAACGCCCGATGAATCAAACTCGCTCAAGCGTCATCGCAAGCTCAAGAATGTAGCTTACCGTGAGCTAGTGGCGCTTGTAGAGTTCATTAACGGTTTCACCCCCCTCGCCACGCAGCACAGCGTGAAGGGCGCAGAATTTGAGAATGTACTCGTTATCCTTAGCGCCGGTTGGAATCACTACAATTGGCCGAAATTTCTCGAATATCTTCAGGCAGGAAGTGTACCGGCGAAGGATCAAGCGAGCTTTGCACGGTGGCGGAACCTTTTCTATGTCGCTATCTCGCGACCTAAAAAGAGACTTGCCGTTCTAGCGACTCAAACCTTGGAACCACAGGCGCTAGCGGCAGCAGCACATCTATTTGGTGCTGAAAATGTTGTATCGCTACCGGTACCTCAGGCGTGAACCTAAGTCCAAGGTCGTAGGGCCGAAGGCTTTTCCTGTGGTTCGTTTGTCGCCCGCGTTGAGTCGCATGTGTATGGGAATTCTCGTAACCGAACAAAGCGCCTGAAACGCGGTCCTGGGTCGAAACCGGCATTCCCTTTTCCAACGAGAACGTTCTGCAGGCGGGGGGTCAAAGAACCAGCCTGGTTCCGGTCATATGCCGGAACGCTCGCTCACGGCAGGTCAGCAAAATAATTTGCGTGTGCTGGGCCGCTCCCGTCAAAATCTCCGTCATCAGGTCCAAACGGGCATCATCGGCATACACGAGCGGATCGTCGAGGATTAGCGATACCGGACGCCCCTCTTCCCGCAGCAATTCAGCGATCGCGAGTCGGGTTAGAACGGCGAGTTGTTCCTGCGTGCCTCTCGAGAGGTTGACGCAATCCTCCGTCGCCCCATCGCGACAGATCGCAGCTAGTCCGAGGTCGTCGGCAAAGACAAGATCCGCGCCAGGTAGCAGGCGCTCGATGTGTCGCTTAGCCCGCGCGGTGACCGGGCCAACGTAGGTTCGGGAGGTTTCTGTGCGGACCTCCTCCAAGGTGTCCCGCAACAGCTTGAGCGTAAGCGCTTCTTCTGTGGTTCGGCCGAGTGCTTGCTTCGCGGCCATGGCCTCTTCGGTTGCCACAGCCGCGCGTTCCGCAAGCCCCTTGCCGCCCTCACTTTCGATCGTGCCCTCTAGTCGGGCGATGTCAGTTTCGAGCCGTCGCCGCACGTCACTGGCGGCAGCCTGACGCGCGTCGATATTGGCGATCCCGCGCTCGATCGAATGCGCGTCGTGGGCGCTAGCATTGCGCTCGGCTTCGTTGAGAATAGTGGCCGTCTCCGCCGCCTTCTCCTTTGCACCGATCAGATCCCCTGCAAGGTTCCCGAATCCCTGTCCCTTTTCAATCCGTTCGAGTTGGTTCGCCGCGTTTTGAAAGTCGCTGGCCGCCCCCGCTTCGATAGCTGCCAATGGCCGTTCCTGTTCCTCGATCAAGGCGAGGACCGTTGCCGCACTTTCTTGCGCGCCTTCAGCACGGGCAAGCACTGTTTCGGCCATATCGACCGCGTCAGCGAAGGCCTGAACGGGTGGGGCTTCGTTGTCGCTCTCACCTTCCGCCTCCGACAGCAAGCCCGTTACGAGCAGCTTGAGTGCGGCTACGCCGGCAGCAAGTCCGAGTTCGGAATCGGCGGGGGCGCTCGCATCTAGCTGGGCGGAAAGTGTCTTCACCTCGCCAGCTGCATCACGTGCTATGTCGTTGCGCTGCCGTGCGCCAGCGATGCTTTCCACGCCCAACTCTGTCAGTACTTCATCGTGGCGAGCGATGGCTTCGGTTAGCCCCAGCTCAACGCTACCAGCGGATGCCGGTGGACGAATGATGAGCTCTGCGCTGGAGCCCAAGCTGACGCGCGTCTCACGTGTCAGGACAATACGGTCGGTAGTAACCGGATTGCCGTCGATCCTAATGTCCGGCGCCGAGCCGACAAGCTCAATGGTGGTTGCACCCGCCGCAAGCTTGGCACGCGCTTCAGCAATACTCCGCTCGCCTTTCTCCAGCTGGCCGATTTTCTCTGACGAGATCATGGTCGCAGACGTCGCTCTGGCGATAGAAAGGCGTTGCTCCAACCCTATGACGGTCTCGTGCCGAACGCGCGCGGACCTGATCGCTTGCCGACGTCGCAAGGCGGCTGCGTGCTTTTCAGCTTCGGCGAGTGCCGCTTTGACCTGCTGCCGGTTAGCTCGTGCCTCGACAAGAGTAGTGCGCGCCGCATTGGCCTTATGCCTTGCCGCCGTCAGCTCCTCAGACCGTTCCGCCCTGCGCACTTTGGCAGTATCGAGGGCGACCTGCGCTTGGTCACGGACGCGTACAGCGGTGGCGTGGCGTAACGCTACCTCATCCAGCGTTTGAACCCGGATGCTCGCAATCTCATACTCGGCTTTACGTTGCGCCAGCATTTGGGCTGCGGCTCGTGCGATTTCGAGCGACCGAACCAGATCGGCGCGCCTCTCGATGTCAGTGGTGTCGGCCATCTCTCTTTGCAGAAGTTTAAGGCGCACACGCGTTGCTTCAACCTCGGCGAAGCTCTTCTCCAGAAGCTCGACCTTGCTGGCGGCTTCGCGTGCTATCCCCTGCGCTTGGTCGAGCCGTTCCCTTGCTGCCTTCTGCTCGCCACCGGGCGACCCTTTCGCGGTCCAGAATACGGCACACTGCTGGTCGACCCGTTCGCGAACCCGCTCATAGGCCGCACCGCCGAGGATCGTGCCGACCTCCGCCTCAAGTGTCGATTGGATCGTGTCACGGACGATCCGGCCCGGCGCAGAAACAGCAAGCGCTTCGGCCTGTCCAACCCATAGCAAACCGAGCGCGCCATAGGCAGTGACATCGCCATTACGGCTCGTGTCTTTCTCGAACCCCAGCAGTGCCTGAAGCTGCTCTTCGGCAGCGTCACCTTGGCTTCTGCCACTCGGCCCTCTCAACTCCATCGATGGTGACTTGAGGAAGCGTTTGGTGACCGTCCACGGCACCCCCGTGACGTCAAAGCTGACCTCAACTTCAGGAGCGACATTCTCGCCGAACGGCTGGTACGAGCGCGTCAGCTGATTGCTTGATCGGTGCGGCACGAAGAAGGCTGCGCGGATTGCCTCGAGCAGGGTGGACTTGCCCGTCTCGTTGGGCTCGACCACGATGTTGAGACCATCGGTTAGCCCGTCGATCTTGACCGGCGCGCGGAACTTACGGAAGTTGTTGGCGGTGATGCGCCGCAGCTTCAGGCTCACGCTGTGGCATCCCTAGTATGTTCAACGAACAGGCGTTCAAGCGCGCGCTTGGCTAGAGCCGCATCCCCCTCCCCTGCCCTCACTTTCGCGTAGAGCTTGGCCGCCGCGGCGCCGAGCATCCCCTCCCCTGCCAGCGACGCGAGATCATCGTCGCTCGGCCTGGCAACTAAATCGTCGGCACGGAGATCAAGATGGCGGAGCCGGTGCCGCAGATCATGTTCGATTCTGCCGAGGATGGCAACGCGATCTGTCATGCTGGTGATGCCCACTAAGGAAAGCTGGAGCAGCGTCGCGGCGGGATCGACCTCGCTCATCAAACGCTCCAGCTCCGCATCAAAACTGGCTGTGTCATTGACCCGCCATTCTCGGATCAGCCACTGGTAGCGGCCGGTTCTGATTGGAGTAACTTGGGGTCCCTTCCCGCCCCCGAAATCGACCAGCAAGACGTGTCCTGGAAGATCGCGCTGGAAGCGGTCAGTCTCGGGCGTTCCAGCATACCAAGTACGGCTGCCGATCTCGAGGACGCCGTGCCAATCCCCCAGTGCTAAATAGTTGAGATCGGAACGTTCGGCGCGGTCGGGTGGGATCTGATTATTGGCCTCGCCCCGCGATCCGAAATCCCTGATAGAACCGTGCGCGAGACCGATACGAAGGCGTGCCCCCGGCGTGGCCATCGTATCGAAATCGGCAGTCGGATCGTCAAGGTTGTGCCGGTGCGTGAGCGGTGCTGGCAGCAGCCAGATGCCATCCTCCATCTCCTGCGGCTGGGGTTCGGTCAGGATCATGACGTTGGCAGTTCGACGCGCCCTCACCCGGTCCCACAGACCGCCGTTGCGCGCATAATCATGGTTGCCTGGCAGCAGCCACCAGCGGCAGGGATAGCGCTCCATCCGGGACAGTGCCTGGACGATGGTTCTGTCTTCCGGGCCTTCGGTATCGAACACGTCGCCAGCCACCAGCACATGGCTCGCGTCATGGGCACGAGCAGCTTGGCCAATGGCGTCGATCGCATCGAACCGAGCTTCGATGAGAGCCGCCCGGACATCGGGTTCAAAGCGACCAAACGCCCTGCCGAGCTGCCAATCGGCACTGTGCAAAACGCGCACCTTTCACTCCCTTGCCTGCCTCGCGGCCGCTCCAGTTTCTATGGAACGTCTAGCGAACAGTCGGGGTGCGAGGAAGCCTCCAGATCGCTGCCCAGGTACGCTCCCGCAGTTTACACCCTCGTGATGGCTATTTGCTCCCCAAAACGGATCAGACAGGGAACATGGAGTTTTGTCATCGGGAGATAGTCAGCATTCAAGCGCGCTAAGTCGCGCGCTTAAGTCATTGCGGAAAAAGGAAAATGGCTTGCTCTTCAACGGATGACTTTGGGCCCGGATCTAGGCGGATCTGATGCGGATTTGACAGCACACCTTACGCAAACTGCGAGGTCGGTTGAGGTGCTCCATTCAAGTTCGTGATGTTGTAAACGAACGAGCTATGGCCTCTTGAAAGTGTGTCGGCCGAGCGCCGCATTGGGCACACGGTCGGGAGCTTGTCAGGCTACCCGAATAACTCGTTATTCAAGCTAGAGAGTTTCAGAAAGCTGACTGACTCCTGTAGCTTTAGATCGATGAGGCTTTAATCTCTGGTCTCACTGCCTTCCGATCAGGTTGATCCGATTGCCAAGATGACGGAACGCCCGGTCACGGCAGGTCAGCAGAATGACCTGCATTCGTGTTGCGGCGTCGGTCAGGATCACCGAGCTCGACAAGCATGGCGACGCCGCCACGCTCAGCCATGCCGAGTGGCTCGCCCTGCTGCTCGACCGGGAAACCACCTGGCGGCACGACAAGAGGCTCAGTGCGCGCCTTCGATACGCAAAATTGCAGCATCAGGCCGCACCTGAAGATGTCGACTACCGAAGCCCTCGCGGGCTTGAGCGCCGGCTGTTCGAAACGCTGTTGAGTGGCGAGTGGATCGACGCGCATGACAATCTGGCGATCTGCGGCCCGACCGGTATCGGCAAAAGCTGGCTCGCGTGCGCCATCGGCCACAAGGCCTGTCGCGATAACCGCTCGGTCCTCTACGTGCGCTTCACGCGTCTCCTCGACGAGCTTGCCCTGGCACGCGGCGACGGCCGCATCGCCAACAGGCTCAAGAGCCTCGCCAGCGTCGAACTGCTCATCCTGGACGACTGGGGTCTTCAGCCCCTGGATGCACAGGCCCGGCATGACCTGCTCGAGATCCTGGAAGATCGGTACGGCCGCAAGTCGACTATCGTGACCAGCCAGCTTCCGACCGCGTCGTGGCATCATGCCATCGGCGATTCCACCTATGCCGACGCGATCTTGGACCGCCTCCTTCACAACGCTCACCGCGTCGAACTCGAAGGGGACAGCCTGCGGCGCACCAAAGCGTCCATCGGCGATTGACCATGCCTCGTGAAAATGACACCCAACCCATGTCGACCGAGTGACCGCAACTGATCGCGATCAAATCGGAACGCTGCGCGCCATCAAATCGGAATAGCTGCGCGCGATCGTCGGGATCCGCATTGGGCGTCTTCGTAACCGGGTCTGGTACGGCATGGACGATCTACGCGCCGCCATGGCCGAGATGATGACCGCGTTGAACGCCCGCGTCATGCGCCGGTACGTCGCTATGATCCGCTTTGCACAAGAGGCTGCATCAGCCGGCTAAGTAGGAAAACGCTCGTTCGAGCGCGAATGATCGCCGCGAGGGCGCTCATCCGGGGTCGCCCCCGCAAGGGGTGCTCGCGGGCCGGTGAACGGCCCGCGCCCTAATGGAGAGACCGGTTCCCGGTCAGCTCTGGTCGTCGTCTTCAAACTGGACCGCCTGCGGCTTACGCCGAGCGCTGGGCTTGGCGCGCCGCACGTTGACGGACGCCGCGCTAATCATGTTCTTGATGTGAGCGGCATAATGTTTCTGGATCATCTCAACGCTGGTTCGGCAATTACGGGCCACGGCATACACGTCCGCCCCCTCCATCAGGCGGAGACAGACATAGGTATGGCGCAGAGAATAGGCCGTTCGCGCCTTGCCGTCGCGATCGAACTTGAGACCGGCCTTGTCGAGAATGCCGTTGAAGAGCTTCACATGATTGCCGGGGAACACCTTGTCGTTTGGCTTGGGCAGTTCGGCCAGGGGCGTCTCCGGCGCTTCTGTGACCCCCTCCAGCTCGCGGCGCCTACGCTGTCGGCGTGTTTCGCCCTGAACCGGCTTGGGACGTCCAAGTAGACGTTCATAGGGGCGAACCGCGTTCGGCATGCTCTTGCAGAAGCCGACGCCGCGCTTGCCCCGCACTTCGATCTCGAGAATGCGCTGGCCGGTTTCATCGTCGACGACGATCTCCACATCGCGGTGCTCGAGATTGGATGCCTCGTCTGGGCGTAGACCGGTATTCGCCATGAACAGCACATAGTCGTGCACCTGCTCGGCGTTCCAGCGGTAGTGCTCATGGAACGGCTCCTTCGCATAGGCGCCGGTCGCCTTGTAGAGCTGCTTGTACTCGGCAGGGCTGAACCAGGGCCGATGCTCAACCTTGCTGGAAGCACGGTACGGACTGGATATATCCGGTACGTGCGAAAGCCAGCCATGACGAACCGCGGTATGCAACACCTGCCGCAGCGTCACGATCTCGTTGTGGATGGTCTTCCAGGCCGGTGCCTTGTCGGTCACCGGCCGGTTGCTGCGCGAGTGCGGGTTGGCCACACCTCGCGACGACATCCGGTGCACGCGGTATTCCTGCACCCTGCCCGCGGTAATTTCCGATAGGCCCATCTCGCCAAAGAACGGCAGCAGATGGATCCGTAAGCGGATGGCGTGCCCCTCGGTCCAGCGGACGCTGCGCTGCCCTTCGGTGATCACCTCATACTCGCGGGTAAACTGTGAAGCCGCTTCCTTGAAGGTCTTCTCGCTTTTCAGCACGCCGGCATGAAGCTTGCCGCGCAGGCCGAGATACCAGTCCTCGGCGACCTGCTTGGCGAGCGCCAGACTATCCGTCCTGGTGCTCGAGCGGCGCTGCTTGTTGCCGACAGAGGCGGAGCAATGCCAGCTTCCGCCCTCCGCGCGCCTGTAAATCTGGACTTTTCCGCCAAGGATTTCGTGCCGCTGCATGACGACGCTACCGGTACAAAGTGGACCAATGATCGCAGTTTTTTTCAATTGCCGGCAAAAGTCAAATTTGTGCTAGCGGCGTGCTAACGGAAAAAGCCCCCTGCTTGCGTAGGGGGCGGTCGGTATATCATTGTTTTGTTTGTGATTTTGGTTGCGGGGACAGGATTTGAACCTGTGACCTTCAGGTTATGAGCCTGACGAGCTA
>NZ_JADBIA010000014.1:0-104185 GCF_014892665.1 Sphingomonas sp. CFBP 13603
AATGATGCCGGCGACCTCCACATGCCTTCCATCGCGGATGGTGGCCAGGTCCGCGCATTTGGTCACGCCACGCCTGGCCAGTTCATCACGCACGAAGGTCAGCGGATGTGCGCGCAACGAGAGCTGCAGCGCGCGGTAGTCCTCAATCACCTCACGACCGTCGGTCAGTGGGCGCAGCTCGACCTCAGGTTCGATCCCTTCCGCGCTGACGGCCTGATCCGCGCGGTCGGCTGCGGCGAACAGCGGCAGCGGTGCTTCGCCGAGCCCCCTCACCTTCCACAAGCCATGCCGACGATCGGCACCGAAATTATGAAAGGCATCGCCGTCGGCGAGCTTCTCGATCGCGGCGCGCTGGACTCCCGATCGCCGCCACACGTCTTCCACGCTCTCGAACGCGGTCAGCTCGCGCGCGCCGACGATCTTGGCGCCATCTGCGTTCGACAGGCCGCGGATCTGGCGGAGCCCTAGGCGTACGGCGAGGTACCGCCCGCCATACGGCTCCAGCGTACAGTCCCAGCGGCTTGCGTTGACGCAAGGGGGGCGAACCACGACGCCATGCTCACGCGCATCACGGACGATCTGGGCGGGCGCGTAGAAGCCCATCGGCTGCGCGTTCATCAGACTCGCGCAGAACACGTCCGGGTGATGATGCTTCATCCACGACGACGCGTAGGAGATCTTGGCGAACGAGGCCGCGTGACTTTCGGGGAAGCCGTAAGACCCGAACCCCTCGAGCTGGCGGAAGGTGCGCTCGGCGAACTCACGTGGATAGCCGCGCTCGACCATGCCCCCGATCAGCTTTTCGCTGAAGTGCGACACGCCGCCCGTGAACTTGAACGTCGCCATGGCGCGGCGCAGCTGGTCGGCTTCGGCCGGCGTAAACCCGGCGCCGACGATCGCGACCTTCATGGCCTGTTCCTGGAACAGCGGCACGCCGAGCGTCTTTTCCAGCACTGCGCGCAGCTCTGGCCGTGGGTATTCCGGCTTTTCCAGCCCTTCGCGCCGACGCAGATAGGGATGGACCATGTCACCCTGGATCGGTCCGGGGCGTACGATCGCGACCTGGATGACAAGGTCGTAGAAGCGCCGCGGCTTCATGCGCGGCAGCATCGACATCTGCGCGCGGCTTTCGATCTGGAAGGTGCCGAGCGTGTCGGCCTTCGAGATCATCGCGTAGACGTCCGGATCATCGTCCTGCAGATCGGCCAGGCCAACCCGCAGCCCCTTGTCTGCCTCGAGCATATTGAAGGCGCGGTTCATGCAGCCGAGCATGCCGAGACCCAGCACGTCGACCTTCATGAACTTCAGCGCATCGATGTCGTCCTTGTCCCATTCGATGATCTGCCGGTCTTCCATCGCGGCGGGTTCGATCGGGACCAGATCGTCAAGGCGGTCATGAGTGAGCACGAAGCCGCCCGGATGCTGGCTCATATGGCGCGGTACGCCGATCAGCTTGCGCGCCAATTCCAGCGTCAGGCGCAGGCGACGATCGCCGATGTCGAGGTTCAGCTCGTTGACCTGCTTTTCGCCAACGCCTTCGGCCGACCAGCCCCATACCTGGCCGGCCAACGACGAGGTCAGGTCCTCGGGCAGGCCAAGCGCCTTGCCGACGTCGCGGACGGCGCCGCGCGCCCGGTAGCGCGTGACGACCGCAGTCAATGCCGAGTGGTTGCGGCCATAGGTCTCATAGATCCACTGGATGATCTCTTCGCGGCGTTCATGCTCGAAATCGACGTCGATATCGGGCGGCTCGCGGCGCTCGCCTGATACGAACCGCTCGAACAGCAGCTCGTGCTTGATCGGGTCGATCGAGGTAACGCCGAGCACGAAGCAGACGCAGGAATTGGCGGCCGAACCGCGGCCCTGGCAGAGGATCCCGCGCCGACGGGCTTCGCGGACGATCGCGTAGACGGTCAGGAAATACGGCGCGTAGCCGAGCTCTCCGATC
Source organism: Sphingomonas sp. CFBP 13603 (assembly GCF_014892665.1). NCBI lineage: Bacteria > Pseudomonadati > Pseudomonadota > Alphaproteobacteria > Sphingomonadales > Sphingomonadaceae > Sphingomonas > Sphingomonas sp. CFBP 13603. Next base: position 1,949 of record NZ_JADBIA010000014.1, read on the forward strand.
AGCCGCATCTCGTGAGCGATCTGCTCGGTATAGGCAGCGGGCACCGCGCCGTTGAACATGGCAGCGACAGCATCTTCCGCCAGCTTCTGCAAGGCTTCTTGCGCGGTCAGCCCGTCGATCAGCCGCTCATGCGGATACTGATAGGCCAGTTCACCCAGATCGAAGGTGCACAGACGCGCGATGTCGACGCTCGCGCGCAAAGCATCGGGATACGCCTTGAACCGCCGAACCATCTCGTCGGGGGATTTGAGTGCACGGTCGGCGTTGACCTCACGCCGGTAGCCGAGTTCGTCGACGGTGCATTTCTCACGCACGGCGGTCACGACGTCCTGCAGCAGCCGCGCTTCGGGCGCGTGATAGAGGACATCACCCGTCACCACTGCGCGAACGCCAGCGCCGCCCGCCTGACGCGCCAGTGCATCGATCCGCACGGCATCGTCCGGCCGGCGCCGCTGGAACAGCGCCATATACCCGCGACGACCATAGAGTGTCTTCAGGTCGGCGAGCGCTGCCAGATTATCCTCGTCCGGCTCAACCGGCAGCAGGATGGCGATCATGCCCTCCGACCAGGGTTCGAGGTCATGCCAGTGCAGGAGGCATCCCCCCTTCCCCGCCCGCTTCTTACCCACCGTCAGCAGGCGCGTCAGGCGCGACCAGGCGGGGCGGTTGGTCGGGTACAGCAGCAACTGCCGCCCGCAGGAGAGATTGACGCGCGTGCCGGCGATCGAGCGAACGCCCGTCGCCTTCTGCGCTTCCCAGGCGCGCACCACGCCTGCGACGGTGCCGATGTCGCTGACCCCGATCGACGGATAGCCGAGCAGCGCTGCAGCTGCGAACAGCTCCTCCGGGCTCGATGCACCACGGAGTAGCGAAAAGTGCGTGAGGACCTGGAGCTCGACATAGTCGGTCATGCGAACACGCCGTGCATCCACCAGCTGAGATCGCCGGTGTCCTCGACGAACCCGTCGCCACGCCGGAACACCCAGTATCGACCGCCCGCGTCATCCTCGACCCGGTAATAGTCGCGGACAGCCCACACTTCCGCGTCACGGCGCCACCACTCACCGTGGATCCGCTCGGGGCCGTCGCCGGCCACGATCTTGTGCGGCCGGCCGCGCCACTCGAACCGCCGGGGCGGCTGATCGGGCATCAGCGCGATCACGCCCCACAGGGGTTCGGGTCTGGCCAGTAGGCGCGTCGGTCGTCGCCATTTTGGCCAGCCCGCGGGCGCCACCACCGGGTCTGCCCGCATGACGGCACGCTCGGGCACGTGGCTCTCAACCGGCGCGATCCGGAACACGGCGTCTGCGCCGATACGACCAGCAACGACGTCGACGAGACGGGCCGGATCGCGCACGAGAACCTCACCGGCGAGAACCGCACCAAGATCGAGCGCGTCGAGGGGCTCGGTGTGCGGCGCCGCCAGATAGAATTGCTCGAGGCCCAAGCCAGGATCGATCCGTTCGATCCTGAGCTTCATGAGCCGCAGCAGATGCGAGACCTCGCGTGTTGGTCGTGAGGTCCCGACGGCCACGACCTGTTCGGTACCGTCGACGCGTAGCCCGCCGAGCCGTAGCGAACGTACGCCGAGCCCCTTCGCGCGGAGCAGCTCAGCCATGTCGCCGAGCAAATCCTCCATGACCTGCGCGATCGCGTCTGCGGTGACGATCGGTTCGAGCAACCGGCGCTCGACGACCGGCATGACCTCGTCGGTACGCGGCGTAATGGGTTCGGCGACCGCGCCAAGGGCCTGATCGAGCCGCGTGATCGTAGCCAGCCCCAGCCGGCGTGCCAAAGGTCCGCGTGCAACCGGCAGGAGATCAGCGACGCGTTCGAAGCCGAACTTGCGCGCGGCGACGAGCGCCGTGCCCGGGAGGCGCAGAGCGGCAACCGGCAGGCCGCTCAGCGCTTTCATCGTTCTCCCTGCCGGGACGATCGCGATGTCGGCAGACCCAAACCGGGCAACGGCGTGGGCAGCGCCCGGAGTGTCTGCCACCGCCACGCGCGCCGTGAATCCGGCACGCTGGCAAAACGCGCGCAGACGCCGGCAGAACCGTTCTTCCCCGCCATGGAGATGCGCGCAGCCGGTCAGGTCGAGCCACAGCCCGTCGGGTGGTGTGGCTGCGGCGATCGGCGACCAGCGGCGCACCGCGCGTAGCGCGAGCTGATCCAGCATCGCGGCATCCGCCTCCGTCTCGGACGATCGGATGTCGAGATCGGACACCAGCGCACGCGCATGGGTCGCGGCCATCCCGATCGTGATCCCCAACGCCGCAGCGCCATCGCAGGCGGCCACTACCTCTTCGCGCCGGCCGACTTTGCTGACCAGCGCGAGCGGCGCACGGTGAAACGCGGCAACGGTCGCCGCGACCCTGTCGTGACTGTCCGCTGGCGCAGGCCCGTGGAACGGATGGTTTGCCGCTTCCGAACGTCGGCCAAGTTCGCGCATGGGTGGCCTGGCATGGGCAGGAAGCAGTGCGATCTGACCTTCCACATCCTGCTTGGTCGGCATGTCAGCGCGCGCCCAACGCGCACCGGGCCGCCACCCGCCGCCCCGCGGTACCGAACATGCACCGGGATCGTCGTCGACGGGAAGCTGAAGGGCTGGCCGCTCAGGCGGCCGCGTAGCGTGCCGGTCCAGCCGTCTCAGCCGCTCGATGGCCAAGTGCGGCAGGAACAGCGAGACAACCCGTCTCATCGCAGCCCTCCAAAATCATCGAAAATGCTTCGCCGCCACGCTGCCGTGCGACCTCGACCTGCCACCGCGATCGGCCGACGCCGGCAACACCGAGGCGCTCAGACGACGCACTGGCGATCCGCCAGCGCGTCCAGGCCGCGGACGGCTCGGCGAGCGGATCCTGGTCGCGATTACGTCTGCGTCGCAGGATGAGTACGGGAATGTCGGCATCAGCCGCCACGAGTTGCAGGCGCCGGGTTACGACCATTGACATCCGGCTTACCTCGGCGATCACCGCCGACGGCGTTCCGTCGCGCACCGCATCTTCGACGACCGCGAGCAAGGCCGCATCGTCACGGGGTTGTGCATGGATCAAGTCGGCAGGCGATAGGCCCGCCTGTTCGAGGCCAGGGGCATAGAGATCGTTGCGACAGCTCACCCACAGCACCGGTCCGCCTGTGTGGACCGCCTCTCGCGCGGCGATGCCTGCCAGGAACAGCGTTGCCGCGGCATCGTCGACCATCGAACAGCTTAGTGCGGCGACCTCGTGCAGTGCTCCAGCGCGAAGGCCCCTGCTTGCGAGGCGATCGTCGAGCGCAGGGATACCGAACGGCATGATGCGGTGATCCATCACCGGCGTTGCGATTGTCCGCAGGTGGGCGATGCTGGTCGGCAGGGACTCGAGGGCGGTGATCATGATGTCTAGACTCTACATGTTCCCTTTATGTTCCGTTACCAAAACCGTTTGGTCAAGCGTCAGACTCGAGACTCATGTGGATAAACGTTCCGGCTAGGAACGCTGCGAAGCGCGTCTGGCTATGTATCGCGGAGGCGGGCTGTCGGACCTGCGCGTATCCGAACGATTGTCGTCAGGCATGCGATCAATGTGTGGGATCCAGACCGTTTCCTCGCAGTGTCGAGCCTCGTAGATACCGCCGCTGTCATCAAGCTGGCCAGGGAACGAGTTTGGTTTAACCTTTCTCCAAGTGCATGAAATGCAATCCGGATTAGCCAGGTTTGCAATCGCCATTGCCCGGTCTGCCGGATATCAAGATAACGCCTTTCAGGCATCCTCTCCTAAAAACTTCTAGGGTCGCTTTTGGCGGCCCCTTTTTTTGTCTGAAGGCGGTCGGCACAGCTTATCCGGTGCTCTGCGCTACCGGGGGTTCGCGTACAGCGATCGGCTGTCGTCGAGCATGCTGATGCGTGTCCAGTCCGCTTGGACGGACCGACCTGCGGCCGTTGGCGCCCGCCTTTGTCGCGGCGCAGCCCAGTCTTGAGGTATTCGTACGCCATGCGCGAGAAACCAAGGATCGCACCCCTCGGCGTGAGATGGTTCGTGAGCAATTCAAGGCGCTCTGGGACGAAGTTCGCGGACCGGATGCCGTCAGTTCGGCAACGTGGACCGGGCGCCCTTCCCTACGCGAGCATGCCGCTTTCATTCAGGCACTAGCGCCTGTTGCCCTGGAAGCCGTGCAACGGCTGATCGACGATGAGGAACTCGCTTGCGACAATGGTGGGCCGGTCGATGCCGATCGCGCGGTAGCGCTGCAGCAGCTGAAGGCGCTGCATCGTGCGCTGGGCGATCTGATCGCGGCAGTCGATCAAGGTCGATCGCTCGAGCCGGTGTTGGAACGGCTTGGGTTTGTCCGCCAGGAGGCGAAAGTCGCGATCGGTAAGGTGACGGCAGCGCTGCCCGTGACGACGTCGGCGCTGATCGCGTTTGGCAGCATTGTCGGCATCGTCGAGTTCTTCGTCGGCAATGTCGTTGTTGCGGTCGCGGCCGGGGGGATAGCAGGCAATACGCTTAAGGACGCGATGCTGAGGAAGGAGACGGGCCCTAGTTAGTAGACCAGCGAATTGGTTATGTCTTTACCTCGTAAACTGGGCCGCTTCCCGATGTATATTACAGGCCCGATTAAGAAATGCTCTCATGCAAGCAACAGAGTTCGGAGTAAACGAAACATCTTGGCCATCCCCGCGATCAGATATCTGGCCGTCAGCGAGCAGATGAGCAAGCCACCGGCGCCCGACAGCCATTGATGCTCCAGACATGTCTATCATTCTATTTTTGGTCATCATCTTGTTATTCGATGTGGTGACGAAAAGATGCAGCAGCATATTTCAGGCAAATTCGTCAAAAGTTTCAGACGGATAGCTATCCTGACGGACTTCACGAACGCGAAGAAGGCTTTGGGCCATCTGGCCTCGTTCATAATCGCCGATCATTTGGAACCATAACATAGATTTATTGTTTTATTTAACTCAATTTTGCCGGTAGCTGGCATTGGAGGGAAGTATGATGCCAGACGGTCAGGCAAACGGGCAACTTGAGCTTTGCGCAGCAATTGACGCGGCACTTGTGCTCGCGGATCGTGAGGGCATGACGGCCGCTGCTGCCCATTTAGCGCAAGCGCGTGAATTGGCTCATTGTTACGACAATACTAGGATCAATCAAATACACGAGTGAGTCAAAGCCACCAATTTGCGCTGCATTGGAGATTCAAATGTGATTAGTTTACAAATGCTTTGTCGGGTAGAGTCAATATGTTTGGCTACTCATCGTGGAACAATCAGTACAAGCCGCCTTCTTCTCTTTTTTCGGCTCCTTACTTTTGAGCCTGTTCGATATCGTGAGAGTTTTGCTTTTCAACCGGATGTTTGTCTTCGACGCTGTCCCCGGGACCTTTATTGCTATCCGGCTGCTCGTTAACGTCGGTCTCAAAGCCCGGTTCTTCGTCCTGTGTGGCGGCCATGACTATTCTCCTTAAGCGTATGTAACGATCCGAGAAGGCACACGGTTGCTACTGCTCGTCACGCGGTAGTGATGTTCGGCAAAGCGATCTGCAGGACCCGGTCTTGCGGACGCATGCGCCGTTCTATGCATTCCGACATCAGAAGCTCGTTCATTTACGCGTTCGGCGTCGCAAGAGTAGCTAGGGAGGACAAATACCGCTCGCAGACGGTCATCCGTCTTGAAGAAAATTCGTTTTTTTCGATTGTGCGCACAGAAAGCGAGGCGCGCGTAGCGGCCGAAACTGGAACAGAAGCAGTCGTTTAGCGCTTGGGGTCGTGATCATTCCGGGAGCTATGACCATGACCGATACCACACGACGCACTTTCGTGACGGGGGCAGCCATTACCGCCGGTGCCATCGCCGCAACGGCCGCAAACGCTGCAGCGCAAAGCGGTGGCAGTAATGCCGCGACGACACCGGCAGCCGCAGCGTATCCCAAGCCCCCCTACCCCGTCCAACGGCAGCCTTGGCCCGGTCTTGCGTCAAAGATGACACCGCGACCCGATCACGGCGAGAAAAGCTACAAGGGTTCAGGCAAGCTGGCAGGCAAGAAGGCCCTGATAACCGGCGGGGACAGTGGCATTGGTCGGGCTGCAGCGATTGCGTATGCGCGAGAGGGCGCGGACGTTGCAATCAACTATTTGCCCGCCGAAGAACCGGACGCGCGCGAAGTCGTTGCGTTGATCAGGGCCGAGGGTCGCAAGGCGGTCGCAATTCCAGGGGATCTGCGCGACGAACGTTTTTGCCGCCGGCTGGTGCAGCAAGCCAGCGAACAGCTTGGCGGGCTCGATATCCTGGTCAACAATGCGGCCCGTCAGCAGACGCGTCCGGGTATCGCCGATATCTCGAGCCAGGATTTCGACGATACGATGAAAACCAACGTCTACGCGCCGTTCTGGCTGACGAAGTCGGCACTCGAACGGATGAGTGCTGGCGCGGTGATCGTCAACACGTCCTCCGAACAGGCTGGCAATCCTTCACCGGACATCGTCGACTATGCGCTGACCCGTGCCGCGGTGCTGAACTTCACCAAAAGCATGGCCAAGCAGCTTGCCAGTCGCGGTATCCGCGTGAACGCAGTTGCGCCGGGCCCGTTCTGGACTCCGCTGCAGGTTAGCGGCGGGGCGACGCCGGAGAAGTTAAAAAGCTTCGGTGAGGACTCGCCAATGGCGCGCGCCGGCCAGCCAGCTGAGATTGCTGCACTGTACGTTGCCGCAGCCGATCCGTCCCTGAGCTATTCGACGGGCCAGATTTTCGGATCAACTGGCGGAAATGGGCAGCCGGCGTAAAATCGGAAAAGCGGGTGGTCCGTACCGGGGCGAAGATCGCCTGCTCGGGTTCTCGTAGGCCTGACCGAGTAAAGTACATCTAAGCGTGGGAATTTGGCCGGTACCGCGTTCAAAGCCAGCGGGCTTTTCGCCCGCTGGCTTAGTGCGTCAGATTTGAGCCAACCCTCCGTCGGTGAACAGCCTGCTGCCTGTCATGAAGCTGCTATCCGACGATGCGAGAAATGCCGCGGCTGCCGCGACTTCGGACGGGTCGCCGACATGCCCAATCGGCGTGGTAGATCCCATCTCGATCATGGCATCGCGACCGACAACCTCGGCCGCCAGCTCGGTGAGCGTTGGTCCTGGCGGCAAAACATTGATACGAATACCCGTACCACGCAAATCCTGTGCCTAGCTTCGCGCGAGGTTACGAACAGTAGCTTTTGAAGCGCTGTAGATGCTGAACGCAGGCGTTCCCATCACATCGGTAGTCGAGCCGGTGGATGATTGAACCGCCTTGGCCCATCAGCTTCAAGCCCTTCTGCACCGTGAAGATCGTGCCCTTCACATTGATGTCGTAGGTCTCGTCGTAATGCTCGGACGTGATCTCGGTGCACGAGGGCGCGGTCCCAGCATGTGGATCAGCGTCGAAAGCGAGCCCCTGCAGCTAGGGAAGCAACCGACTGCAATCTTTCGAAAAATGTCGGTCAGGGAAGGGTTCCAATCGGCGCCGATCTAGTCCCCTACCATGTAGGTTTTCGAGTAGTTCCAATAAACTAGCGATACTTTGCCATGGCAGAGCTTTCGACGCCGATCCACAGCGAAGCGGCTTATGACGATACCTGGTGTTGGTCCCGTGATTGCGACGGCGCTGGTTGCGCTGGCGCCGGCCGCCAGTACTTTCCGCCGCGGGCGAGACTTTGCAGCCTGGCTCGGCCTCGTCCCACGGCAGCACTCCAGTGGCGGCAAGGAGCGGCTGGGGCGAACGACCAAGATGGGCGAGCGCAGTTTGCGACGACTTCTAATCCTGGGCGCGAGCTCGGCAACCAAGGTTGCGGCCCGTCACCCCGACAAAGCCGGAGCGTGGTTGGCCGGCATGCTGGCGCGTAAGCCTCGCATGCTGGTCACCGTCGCGCTGGCCAACAAGATGGCGAGAACCGTCTGGGCGCTGATGGCGCACGGCGGCTCCTACAGAGCTCCGGCCGCGGCGGTGTAACCGCCGAGGCTTGAGGCGTCAGGGATGCAAGGAAAGGTCAGTAGAGAGGTATGGCGCAACGGTCAGAAGACGGGGTCGGGAAAACCAGTGAAATGTCCAGGCGCCTTGAGCGCGCACTAGCGGTCTGGACCCGATCCGCGATCTCCATACAGGCCAGCAGCCGTGATGATGGCTGCATCAACAGGCCAGACACACGGAAGCACCTGAACCTGCGCGAACAAATCTATCGAAAACCCCTTGTATCCAGCGGGGCGTCCACACACGGACATTCACGGGCATCTCGCCTATCCCAACTTTGGACGCCCGTTAATGTGGTCGGAACGCCACGTAGGGCGTTGATTGCCCCATAGAATTAACTCGAATGAGGCTCAGTGCACCGGTGCCGATCAGATCAGTCGGTCACGGTAGCGTCCAGTCGGTTTGGTCGCAGATTGGCGCACGGGTTGTTGAACGATTTGTCGGTATAACCTGTAGGGGTACGAGTGGGGGGTGGTTCGCTGCTGTTTCGAGGCCGAGTCGCATCATCTTGGCAGCGGTTACAGGACCAACGCCATAGAACCGAGCCACCTACAGCGCCCTAACCCAACCCGATCCCATCTCAAGCTGTCTTTATCCACACTAGAGATCGCCCTCTCCGGGGTATAGGGGATCTTGATGCTTGCTGATTTGCCGACTTAGCGCCGGTTTCTGCCAGTGTTGCGCCGGGAGCATACTCGACATTGACCTGTTTACCTGGAAATTCGGGTATCAGGCCGCCATCGCGGTTCCCGCGGGCAAAATTGGGGACCGCTAACATCGGTGATCCGTCCGTCCATGTTCCGCGAACGACCGTCAATCCGCCAAGCAAACCCGGACGCCACTCGGCGTTTAGCGGCGTCGCAGATAGGGCTAGGTCTAAGCGGGGCTGATCGACACGCTCAACGTTGTAGATCAGTGGGCCGTACCGAACCGCCACCTTTCCACGTGTTGCGTCGATCCTGTCGTCCGCAGTCACGCGTTGTACGACCATCGGCAACTCCAGTTCGATCCGGTCGCCGCGCCGCCATTTACGGGTGATGACGGCATAGCCCTTATCGATCTCGGGCGTCATCGGCTTGCCGTTTACCGACAGGCGTAGCAGCCCCTGAACTTCCGGCTCGGACGTGTAGAGCGCACTCGTCTTGCGGTTCGGAACGCGAACGCGCACCGAAAATCTTCGCGCTTCACTAGGGTTGACGGTAATGGCGACCGCACCCTTCCATGGATAGTCGGTTTCCTGGACCATCTCAACACGCGTGCCGGAGACAACGCCCACATCGATTCGGCTGCCAACGAACAGGTTGACGTAGACGCCGTCGTCGCTCTTCACATATGTCCAGGTCGGCATCATCAGCAGCGTGCGCGGGATGTTGCCGACGCAGCACGGGCAGGTGTGCCATTTGGCCCGATCGGTATCGACCAGCGGGTTGGTATAACAGAAACTCTTGCCGTCGAGATCAGTGGCCCCGAGCAGCGCGTTGTACATCGTCTCCTCGTAGAGATCCGCATATTTGGCGTCGTGGTAGGAGAGGTTCAGCTTGTACTGGAAGAAGATCAGGCCGCAGCTTGAGCAGGACTCGCAGTAACTGTCGTTGCGCAGGCTGTAATTACCGCCGAAGCCTTCCGACGTGTCGCCGCTGCCCACACCACCGGTAACGTAGTATTTGCGGTTCACCATATTGTCCCACAGGGACATCGTCGCACTTTGATAGTCGCGATCGCCGGTCTCGGCAGCGATGTCGGCCATGCCCGAGTAGAAATAGACAGCACGCACGGCATGGCCCACCGCCTCATACTGCCGCTCGGGGGGAAGGTGGCTCTGGTCATATTCCGAGCCGCCCTCGCGCGAGTCGAGAAGGAAACGGGCGAGCTTGATATAGCCATCGCCACGGCCTTTCCCCTCCATGTCGTTGACGAAGCGCCCGAAGCGAACGAGCGCCTGCTCCATTTCCTGATGGCCGTCGAACCATGCCGTCTTGCCCGGTCCGATATTGGCGACCCAGCAGTCGGCGAGCTTCTTGGCTGCATCGTAAAGCCGCAGGTCGCTGCCGCCGGTCAGAGTATGGTGGTTGATCGCCGATTCGATAAAATACCCCGCTACATAGCCCTCGTGATCGCCGCGATGTTCGGGAGACCAGCGCTTTGGCCACGCGATGCGATCAGACAGCGTATAGGCAGTGTGTAGGTAGCCATCGGGCTCCTGCGCGGCGAGAACGATCGGTATCCAGCGTTCCAGCGTCTTGCGCATATGCGCCTGCGCGTCCGCAATCTCCCCATCGCCCTGCGGATCCACCATCAGCGCGATGCACATCGACTCCATCGTCTGATGAACCCAGGCGTTGGAAAAGACATAGCCCTTATGCGGCGCATGGGGTCTGCCCTGCAGCGCGTTGGCAGCTTCGATGAAATTGTCCAGGCCGCCCTGCCCGTCGGTCAGATCGGTGCGTTCGCAATAGGCGATGCAATGAGGAATCCAGTTGACGATCAGCGCCTTGGCGCGTGCGTTCCAGAGCGGGCTATTGATCGCGTAGGGCGTGGTATACACGACATCGAGCCGTTTTGCCGGTGGCGGCGACACGACGTGGAGGTTCAGCGTCGACGCGGCATCCTTGGCGCCTGCATTGGCCGACAGCTTCAGGACATAGTCGCCGGGCCGGTTGGCAGTAGCGTGCGTCGTCGATGCGGCGGCATCCGCAAAGATCACGTCGCCCGGCCCGCTGACCTTGGTCCAGCGTAGCGCGTCACCCTTCCGACGTTGAAGCCAGTCCGCCTTGCCGGCCAAATGGGTCTGCGCACCGATTACCATCGAACGATCGATCCCCGCGACGACGGTCGGCGCAAACGCCGGCACTGGACCAGCGCTATAGACCTTCCACTGGAGAATACCGGCCGACTTCTTACCGTCGCCTTCGAACTCCAGTTTCAGCCGCGTCGTGGTGATCGGCGCAAACGCCGCGCGGTTGTAGCGGTCCGCCATGATGCCCGGGCTTTGACGAACCTGCACTGGAACGTAATCGCTGCCGTTCCAGTACAGTAACCGCACGGACTTTGGCGCTGCGATCCCTTGGCCATCATGCCACCAATAGAGATCGATGCTGTCCGTCGAAATAGGCTGGCTCCACTCGTAGGCCACCCACTGCCGGTCGGTTCGCGGCCAAGTGCCGTACGCCCCCCCGCCCGCGTCCTGTGAGCTCGAGGGCTCCGCGCCGTTGTTCAGCGCGCTGAGGCTGGTGTCCCCCGATACGTAAAGGCCACTCGGTTTCGCAGCTTTGGCGAGATTTACGATCGTGTCGGCGTGAGGGACCAGAGCGAGCCCAATGTCCGCAAAAGATACGGCGATCGCCCCGGCAGCCACCTTCAGAATGTGGCGGCGCTGGAGATCGGCAAAGCCCGACCGGTACGCACCGGTTTCGTCAGTATCGTGGTGAATATCGACCGACATGCATGATCTCCCAATCCAAACTCGTCCCGGCAGCCGCGCCACGACGACGCCGACCGGACCCACCTATAATATCAGATATAGTATACGTTTGAATTTTGTCTGACTATACCTGCGTCAAATAAGGGAGAATAATCATGGCGCCGATAACACGACGGGCTTTGATGTATCGCGGAAGCACGCTGGCGGCGATCGCCGTCTCCGCATGGCCGGTGCGGGCAGGAACCACGCTAACCGCGCCTACGCTGAACGCCTTGCCGAAGGTCAAGCCGCTCCCGCTGTCAGCCGTCCGTCTTGCTCCTTCGGACTTTGCTACCGCCGTCGACGTCAATCATCGCTATCTGCTCGGCCTGAGCGCAGACCGGCTGCTCCATAATTTCCGCAAATATGCCGGCCTGACACCGCGGGCGGAGATCTATGGCGGTTGGGAAAGCGACTCGCTGGCTGGTCATACGCTCGGGCACTACCTTACCGCGCTCGTACTGATGCAGGCGCAGACAGGAGATCCCGAATGCCGCCAGCGCGCGGAGTATATCGTAGCCGAACTCGCCGAGGCGCAGGCGAAGCGCGGTACAGGTTATGTCGGTGCGCTCGGCCGCAAGCGAAAAGGCGAAAACGCGATCGTAGACGGCGAGGAAATCTTTCCCGAAATCATGAAGGGAGAGATCAAGTCGGGTGGGTTCGATCTCAACGGCTCGTGGTCACCGCTTTACACCGTTCACAAGCTGTTCGCCGGCCTGCTCGACGTGCACGGCGCCTGGGGCAATGCGCAGGCGCTGACCGTGCTGGTCGGCCTCGCGACCTATTTCGAGCAGGTATTCGCCGCGCTTGACGACGCGCAGATGCAGGAGGTGTTAGGCTGCGAATATGGCGGCCTCAACGAAAGCTATGCGGAGTTATATGCGCGCACCGGCAACCCGCGGTGGCTGAAGGTCGCGGAAAGAATCTACGACAGGCGCGTCCTTGATCCGCTCGCCGCCCGTGAGGATAAACTTGCGGGGTTTCACGCCAATACGCAGGTGCCAAAGCTGGTTGGGCTCGCGCGGCTGTACGATCTGACCGGGGACACGCGTTATCGCACTGCCGCGGAGTTCTTCTGGGAAACAGTCACCAAGCATCACAGCTATGTCATCGGCGGTAATGCTGACCGCGAATATTTCTTCGGCCCGGATCGCATCGCAGGTTCGCTAAGCGAGGCGACGTGTGAGCATTGCAATACATACAACATGCTCAAATTGACGCGGCAGCTGTTCGCGTGGTTGCCCAACGGGGCGTATTTCGACTATTACGAACGCGCGCATCTCAACCACGGTTTGTCGCAACTCAACCCGCGTAATGCCGGCTTCTCTTATTTCACGCCGATGCTGTCGGGCGCAGCGCGCGAGTTCGCGCCGTCGGGCGAGGAAGGGTTCGTCTGCTGCGGTGGCAGTGGGATGGAGGCGCATGCCAAGCACGGCGACTCGATCTTCTGGGAGGGAGACGGGATGCTGATGGTCAATCTCTACATCCCGGCCGACGCACAATGGGCCGCGCGCAAGGCCACAATATCCCTCGATACCCGCTATCCGCACGATCCCGTAGCGCGGTTGACCTTCAGGGAACTGGGACGACGCGGTCGATTTGCCGTGGCACTGCGCGTGCCCAGCTGGGCATCCGGACGAGAGACGGTGACCGTCAACGGCACGCCCGTTTCGCCCCTGCACACGTCCGGATATGCGGTGGTCGAGCGTCGCTGGGCAGCGGGCGACGTCATCGCGATCACGCTGCCGTTAGAGCTGCGTACGGAACAGGCACAGGGCGGCGGGTCGATAGCGATCCTGCGCGGCCCGCTGGTGCTGGCTGCAGATCTCGGGCCTGCGGAAACACCGTGGACCGGGATCGAGCCCGCGCTGGTCGGCGACGCCGTCCTCGCCGCGTTTACGCAGGCCGCCGACCGCAGTTCGACCTTCACGGCACGCGGGGTCGGTCGCCCCGGCGACCTCACCTTCGTTCCGTTCTACAGCCAGTTCGATCGGCGCAGTGCGGTGTATTTTCGCCATTTCACCCAGAGCCAGTGGCAACAGGAGGAGATCGCATTCAAGGCCGAGCTCGCACGCCAGAAGGATATTGCCGCACGGTCCATCGACATCATGTATTTCGGCGAAATGCAGCCCGAGCGCGATCACAAACTGGAGAGTGAGCAGTCCTGGCCCGCCAGCTATCGCGGACGCAACGGCCGCGACGTGCGATCGGGGGGCTATATGGCCTTCACGCTCAAGACCCGGCCCGGCCCACTGATTCTCCAGGCCACCTATTGGGGCGAGGACAAGAATCGCGATTTCGACATTCTGGTGGATGACGTGAAGGTCGCCAGCGAACTTAGGAAGGGCGATGCGCCCGGCAAGTTCGTGGATGTCGACTATCCGCTGCCGGTAGCGCTGACGCGTGGCAAATCGTCGCTCCGGGTTCGGTTCGTCCCGCATGAGGGTAAGACGGCGGGGCCGGTTTTCGGCGCACGTCTGCTCGCAGCCGGTACAGGAGCCGGCAAGTGAGGGCGGTGATCACTGCGGCAGCATTGCTGGCTGGAAGCCAGTCCGTTGCGCAGACGGCGATACCAGTCACGGCACCGGGCAACCCCATCCTTGCCGACGGTCGGTATTATTCGACCGATCCCGCGCCGGTGGTGGACCACGACACGCTCTGGATTCTGGCAGGCCGCGACGAGGCACCACCCGACGTCAACGACTTCATCATGAACGAGTGGCAGTTGCTGTCGACCAAGGATCCCGCATCTGGCCGCTGGACGCATTATCCGGCCGTTGCGCGTCCCGAAGCGGTGTTCGCTTGGGCCGAGCCAGGGCGCGCCTATGCCGGACAGATCGTCAAGGGCACGGACGGTCGTTTCTACCTGTACGCACCCGTCCTGCAACAACAGAGCGAGGCGGAGGACAGGTTCGCGATCGGCGTTGCCGTGGCCGACCGGATCGCAGGCCCTTGGCGGGACGCGCACCCGTCCGGCCCGATCATTTCCCAGACGACCCCGGTGTCGAACCACATCCAGAATATCGACCCGACCGTGATGGTCGACGATGATGGTCGTGTTTACCTGTATTGGGGCACGTTCGGGCAGTTACGCGGGATCGAACTGGCGACCGACATGGTAACGCCCAAAGGCGAGGAAACGGTGGTCCGTTCGCTTACCGGTTTTTTCGAGGCACCGTGGTTGATGAAGCGGCACGGCACCTATTACATGCTGTATGCCGGCAACAATGCCGGGCCTGATTCCGCCTGCACGCCCGCGGTGTATCATGCATGCATCGCGTATGGCACGGCATCGTCGCCGCTCGGCCCCTGGACATACCGCGGTACGGTGCTCCGGCCGGTCAGCTCGACCACCAGCCACGCGGGTGCCGTCGAATTCAAGGGACAATGGTATCTCACCTATCATACCGGCGATGCGGTCGGCGGTGGGCATTTTCGGCGTAGCGTCGCGATCGACCGCATGGACTGGGACGATACCGTGACCCCCGCCGCGATTCGTCCGGTGGTGCCGACCCGACGCCCCCTGCCGCCGGCGCCACCGACGCGCAATCTCTCAGCTGCGGCACAGGCGCACGCCTCGAACGAACCCGTACCGGTGCAATATTGGATCAAGTCCCTCAACGACGGTATCGTCAAGGCAGCCCCCCTGCCGCCCGACTTGTGGGGCAGTTGGTCGCCCGCCAATCCAGAACACCAATGGATCGAGTATCGCTGGCCCAAGCCCGTGACGCTCGATGGCAGCCGGATCCGGTTCTGGGCGGATCATCCCGCTGGCGCAGACGAGGGTGTCGCGCCTCCGACCGCGTGGCACCTGGAATATTGGGACGGCGCGTGGAAGCCGGTGCCGGGTGCCGACCGCTACGGCACCGCGCCGGATGTATGGCAGTCCGTCCGGTTTCCGGCGATCACCACGCGCTGTTTGAGGGCGGTGTTCGATGCGTCGGGCCGAGGCGATCGTCATGCGGGGATCGCCGTGCAGGAATGGGAGGCGCTCACGCCGCGCGCTGCGGCGCCGCTTCAGGCTCTTGCGACAGTCGTACCGACCTGCGGATAAGCCGAGCGCTGGTGCCGTCAGCAGACCTCTGCGGTGGAGGTCGGCGGCGGCCCCGGCGGTATGCGCGCGGGGTGCATGTAATACACGTCGCCAGACACGCGGTGACGTGTGCCGTACACCTCGCTCAGCACGTTGAAGAGCGCGACGTCATAGTCGGCGAGATCCTGGTCGGAGAGGATCCGCCGACCATCGACGACAGCCAGCCTGTTCGAATTGAACCAGGTCTGCGTGCCTTCCGCCCAATATTCGTCGACCGTGACGGCAGCATATTCGCTCTTCCACATACCGCGTGTCATGGCCGACCGATACGCCCGCTCGACACGCGTATAGAGGCCGGGATCGACTTGCCGGGCGGCCTCCAGGATGGCGTGCGAGAATTCATGAACGAAGATGTTCTCGCCGTAATAGCGGGTGCGCGGCGTCCCGATCAGGTTCTCCGTCGCCGCGCTGGTCAGCAGGCCGCCCATGCCGCGTGCGCGTCCGTTCCAATAGGCGGCATCGCTCATCATGCCGATCCGTTTCGGGTACAGCTTGCGTTCGCAGATCGTCAGCCGCGGATCGTCGATCGCGGGCTTTTTCCAGTCGCGTTGCTCGGGGAGGTCCACCGTCCCCTCTGCGGGCGCCATGATCGCCACCCGGAAGCCCGACGCGATCATCGCCCGGCGCAGATCCGGACGCTCAGCCAGCATCGCAACCGCAATGTCGCGCGCGAGGAGCAACGCCGTATCCGGGACGGCCGCGGAAGACGCGATCGGGATACCCGCTGCATCGATGTAGCGCGTGTAGAACCGATCGAGCTTCAGATCGGCAGGCGGCGCTCCGATCGTCCGGGCGGGATAATCGGACGTCCTTAATGCCGGCTGGGGTTGCAAAATATCCTGCGCGTCCGCGTTGGCCGCGGGACAGGCAATGAGAAGGAACAAGGAAACCGACCAGATCCGCGCCATTTGCCATCTTGCTCCTACATTATCGTATACTGTATAAGTTAAATAGATTGGGAACGTAAAGGGCGTGAATTCGGCCCGCGTGCCCAAAGCATTGGGGGAGACGTGACGATGCGGATTGTGAAAAGCCTGATCCTGACGCTGTTCGCGCTGACGAGCAACGGCGCCCTCGCCTCCGCGGCGTCCGCTGCTGATCGAGCATGGGTTTTCGATGACGCACCGAGTTATCCCGGCGTAACGATGATGCAGGTGTCTGAAGGCCGGCAGACGGTATCGGGATCGATCACTACCGAATGGTACGGCGCGATCCCGATGCGGGACGCGCGGTGGAGCGGTGATGTCCTGTCGTTCGATACGCGCAACCTCAACGATCCCGCTCGCCCGACACGGCACTGGACCGCTAAGATCGACGGACACGGCATGATGCTGGAAGGCGGAATATGGCATGCCGACGTCAAGCAGACCGGGCGTCCCGCCACGGTGACGGAGGTCGCCGCGCGAACGTTCCGCCCCGCGCCAGACCTGCCGCCTATGGGCAGCATAGCACCCGATAATCTCGCAGCGACGCCGCCGATGGGCTGGTCGAGCTGGAACAAGTTCGCTGAACATATCGATGACCGGACGATCAGGGCGATGGCCGACGCGATGGTCGCGAGCGGCTTGAGCAAGGTCGGCTATCGCTACGTCAACATCGACGACGGCTGGCAGGGCAAACGCGACTCCGCCGGCATCTTGCAACCCAATGCGAAGTTTCCCGACATGAAGGCGCTCGCCGACTATGTGCATGACAAGGGATTGAGGCTGGGGCTCTACACATCGCCCGGGCCGAAGACCTGCGCCGGCTATGAAGGCAGCTATGGGCACGTCGAACAGGACGCGCGCACGTTCGCGCATTGGGGTGTCGATTATGTCAAATACGACCTGTGCTCGGGCGAATGGTTCTACGCGGACGCCGACAGCGTCAAACGTACCTATCATCAGATGGGTGTCGCGCTAAAGGCGACCGGTCGCCCGATGATCTACTCGCTGTGCGAATACGGTCGGTTCGCCGTGTCGTCCTGGGGACGCCAAGTCGGCGGGCATCTGTGGCGGACGACAGGCGACATCACCGACGACTATACCAGCATGTCCGACATCGGCTTCGTCCGAAATCCCAAATTCGCGCCGTCCGGTCCCGGTGGCTGGAACGATCCCGACATGCTCGAGGTCGGCAATGGCGGGATGAGCGACGACGAGTATCGCACGCACATGACGCTGTGGGCAATGCAGGCCGCGCCGTTGATCATGGGCCACGATCTGCGTCGCACCACGCCGGCTGCGATGGCGGTGCTAACGAATGCGAATGTCCTGGCCGTCGACCAGGACACACGTGGTATCCACGGGCAACGCGTTCGGCGCGAAGGCGATGTCGAGATCTGGCGCAAGCCGCTCGTCGGCGGCGCGGTGGCGCTCGCGGTGTTCAATCGCGGTAGTCAGACGACCAAGGTGACCACTACGGCGGCGGACGCTGGACTACCGCGACTCGGCCGCGTCCGAGACCTCTGGTCGGACGCAACGGTGCGACCAAACACGCAGTTTTCGATCCCGCCTCACGGTGTAGTGCTATTGCGGACCTCTCTTCGCTGAAGATCTCATAAGTCAGTACTAAGTCATTGATATAGAGCACTAATTGCGATCAATAGACAGTCTGATGTCGAACGAACGAAGACCGTTGACAATCACTCCGACAAAAGGAAGTATACGATATACATAATAAAAATGGGGTGGCGATAATGACTAAGGGGTTTCGGTTCGGTCCGCTAATTGCAGCTGTTACATTGATGCCGACGACGGCATGGACGCAGTCTTTGCAGGTCTCGATGCCGCCGGCGGGCGCCGCGGATCAGAACCGAACCGTCATCGTCACCCCCACCGGGACTTCGGATACGCCGGAAAAGACTGACATCATCGTGGTGGGTATTCGGGGATCCGTGGCGTCCGCGTCGAACAAGAAGAAGAACGCGAAGCAGATCGTCGACTCGATCGTTGCCGAAGATGCCGGCAAGTTGCCCGACAACAACGTTGTCGAAGCATTGTCGCGCGTGACCGGCGTTCAGATCACGCGCGAGCGGGGCCAGGGGCAAAGCGTCGCCATCCGAGGACTCGCCGGCGTCCAGACCACGGTCAACGGCAACGACACCAGCCTCGGCGATGGTCGTTCGCTCAATCTCGCGGATATCCCAGCCGAACTGCTGAAGTCGGTCGATGTCTACAAGACCCGCACCGCGGACCAGGTCGAAGGCAGCATCGCAGGCACCGTCAACGTCGAACTGCGCCGCCCGCTCGATCTGGCAAAGGGCTGGACGATCGCCGGCAGCGCCAAGGGTATCTACGATGATATCGCCAAGAACGTCAGCCCTTATGGCAGCCTGTTGGTCGCCAACCGCAGGGAAACCGGGATCGGCGAGGTCGGGGTCCTGCTCAACGCCTCGTGGACACGGACCAACTATAAGGAGAACTTCATCGAGAGCGAATCGCCCGATGTTCCATTCGGTAGCAGCGCAGAGCCCAATTCGCCCCGCGCCGGGCTTCCCGCTGGCTTCGAGAATGTCGTCATTCCGTACCGTGCCTATTACGGGCTTGAGCAGGGCCGGGTCGACCGGCCATCGGTGAACCTATCGCTCCAATGGCGCGCAAACGACAATCTCGATTTCGTGTTCGAGGGTGGATATCTTGGCTCTCGTGGGCGCAACACGTCCGACCGCCTGTACGTTCAGACCCGCGAAAACGGATCGCGCTACAGCAACATCGTCCTGCAACCCGATGGCAAGACGGTAAAATCCATGACCGTCAACGTCCCAATCAACGCAACGACGCCAGAGGGGCTCCAGGCGGGGATGGACTCGCTTTTCAGCGAGACCAGGTCGGATCTCTACACCACCAATTTCGTGATGAACTGGCACAGCGACCGCGCGCTGCTGACGACGAGCGTCCAGTATAACTGGAGCAAGGAGAGCAACGTCGTTGCCGAGCATCTGACGCGACCTTACGGCCTAACGACGGCAACGGTGGATTTCGCGTCCGATGCTTATGACAAGCCGGTACCGTCGATACGGTTCGACGGCATCGATCTCAACAATATCGCCAGTTACGGAGTGCAGCGGTATCAGGACCTGATCGGGGGATCGCGCAACCGAGAGTTTTCGAGCCAGGCCGACCTTACATTGACCGCTAGCGAGACCGGATTGCTACGGACGATCCAGACCGGCGTCCGCTTCAATCGCCGTGACCCCAGCCGCTATTATGGCTATCGCGACGGCCTTCCACGGATCAACGGGCAGTTCACACCGCTGTCGCAATTCCCCGGCGGTAACCAGGCCGAGCTGGTCGGTCCGGACCTTCCCGGCGCCTTGCAATGGTACCGTATCCCGGGGAAGGACGTGTTCGCGAACCGGCCGGCGATCCGCACGTATATCCAGGCCAACGATCCGGGGAATGCGACCCGCTTTACAAGCGAAGATCCGCCGTCGGATCGGGGCCAGACATATGTTGGCCGTGAAAACCGGCTCTCCTATTATGCACAGCTGGGCTATGCATTCGATCTCGGCGTACCCATCGACGGGTTGCTCGGCGTTCGATACACCAACACTTGGGGAAGCTCCAAAAGCTATAATTTCCGTCCCGGAAACGCGGCGAATGGGTTTGCGGACATCGTCGAGTTCGCGCCGGCAAGCGGAAACTATGCCGATTTCCTGCCCAACGCGACAGCGACAATCCATTTCACGCCCAAGGCACAGTTACGACTATCATACACGACCAACGTACAGCGGCCCAGCTTCTACGATCTTCGCCCGTTCTACTTTGCGGAAACGCGAGCAGTGCCACCGGTCGTCTTCGCCGGCAATCCCGATCTGAAGGCCCAACGCGAACACGCCTTCGACGCCAGTGCAGAATATTATTTCGGCCGGGGCGGCCAGCTAACGTTAGCGGGCTATTACAAGAAAGCGACGGGGTTTCTTTACTACAGCCGCGAAGTCGCAGCCGATCTCGCCCAATACGGGCTCCCCGGCCAGAGCGGCTTCGTCGAGCAGCAGCGCAATGCGGGCGATGGTACGTTTGCAGGACTTGAGGCGACTGCACAGACCTTTTTTGATATTCTACCCGGTTTTTGGCATAATTTCGGGGTTAGCCTGAACGCGAGCTACATCGCCAAGGCCCGGGTCGAATATCCCTTCCCCGAAGATTTCCCTGGCGCCTACGACTCGGTGAACACCTCGAAATGGACCGCCAATGCCGCCTTGTTCTATGACACCCCAAAATTCAGCGCACGCGTCGCGTTCAATTATCGGTCTGCTTACCGCCTGTTCATCTGGCCGGATAACCCTGAATACTCGTTCTTCAACGACGATACGTACAGGCTCGATGCTGCCGTCAATTATACGCCGGTCAAGTTCATGACCTTGTCGATCGAGGGCACCAACCTGTTAGGCAACGATGTGTACCGCTATTTCGGCAAACAAAACTTGCTTCCCCTTGGCGTTCGCACCTTGGCGAAAACGGTTCAAGGTAGCGTTCGTTTTCGCTTTTAGGTTCAGGACTTATGGGCATAGCTAGAAGATAAGGCTGGCGGCGAGGACGATGGCGCCGGAGAAGCCCGTTGGGCATCGGTCGTAGCGAGTAGCGACGCGGCGCCAGTCTTCAGGCAACCGAAATTTCTCGGTGCGGCTGCGGCCCCTGTACTGGCGCTTGTCGTATCTGACCGGTTCGCTCTGATTGAACGTGTTGGGGAGCCAGGAACATAACTACACCATAATTGGTGGATCGGGTATCCTTGGCGGGTTCCCGGCATCGCCGCGAACAGGACTGGCGTACGTCTGGTTCTTCGGAAGGTCCCGAGCTGGATCGTGTTCAGGTCCACGAAGTCGCGAAACCCGCGCTGGCCGACTGCATCGACCCAGCGATGCCCGTCGACCAGCACCAGCACGCGATTGCCGCGGCCTTCCGCGCCGCCAAGATATCGCAGGTTGATCGAGTTGGCGCCGTAGAAGGACCAACATTGTCGAGGCTCAGGTCCACGGGCTAATCGTATTTTGAAAGCATATGATCAGGTACCCGAGCCCCGCCCCGGGGGTAACCCAAAGGACTGCGACAGCTGGACCCAGTAGCGGACGCTCATGAGGCTTTCGTCTTCGCCAACTTCGCCCACTCATTCATCTTCATGCTGGCGCACTAAACGACCGGATAAGAAACAACATTCACGCGTTGCCTCCATGAGGTCCAGCAGGTTCAGCATGCGTGTACTCTTTGGGCTGTACCGCCGGCTAGGCTGACGCGCCCAGCACTAGACCGGTCGATACTCGGTTTCGACCGTTGCTCTTGGCTTGGTACAACGCGCGATCGGCCGAGGCGATAAGGGCGTGGGGCATGTTTGAAGACCCGCCTTCTCGCCAAAGAACGGTCGCTGCTCCGACGCTGATCGTCAGTATCCCATCGGCCGTCGGGGGCCGCCTGTGAGGAAGCTGCAGACGATGCACCGCGTCGCACGCCAATCCCGCCATTTCCACCGCCTCCGCGGCGCCGGAGCGGTGCAGGATGACTGCCAGTTCTTCGCCGCCATACCTCGCTACGACATCGCCCACCGCAAGAGGCAGCCCGAGAAGCGCTGTTGATATCGCAAGGAGGCAGTCGTCCCCAGTCTGATGTCCGTAGGCGTCATTGAACTCCTTGAAGAAGTCCACGTCGATCAGCAGTAGCGACATCTGACTTCGCGATGCCCTCACCTTTGACCATGCGTCCACAAGTGCGATATCGAAGGCACGGCGATTGGCAAGGCCGGTCAAACCGTCCTTCATCGCCATGAAGGTCAGGGCATCCTGCAACGCCTTGCGCTCAGTGACGTCCCGTATCACGACGGCCCGCTCACCGAGGTCAGCCGAACCGGGTTCGCCAATGGGACGGGAGGTGATCTCGGCCCACACGATCGTTCCGTCTTGATGCCTGACGCGAACGGTGACGATCGCGCTTCTGATGAGTCCGGCGCGAAGTTGCGAGGTCGCAGCCCCGATAATTGGCACGTCCTCGTCCACGACGAAATCGGTGACTGCACGGCCAATCGCGCACTCTATCGGCCATCCCAAGATCCTCGTTACGGACGGAGAGACGTAGCGAAACCTCATGTCCGGCCCGACCGTTGCGAACACGTCGCCGCAATGCTCGCTCAGCAGTCTCAAATTGCGAAGCTCATGATTTGCGTCGTCGTGGATGTCGGTTTCCGATCGGAAGGCTGAAGTTCTTTCGAAGGACGGTCTTGTCCCCCGCACTAATCCCATCCACATCGAAACGCCATCGACCACGGGCGGCGATGGGTCCGTCGAGGAAGGTACGTGGAACGACGACACAATTCCAGCCACTTAGGCCTACTGACAATGCTATTCGGAAACGGGCATCCCTTAGGCTCCCATCGCGGAGCAGTATTACGCTCCGCAGTATCGTTCGACCTCATCCAACCGGAGCGGGAGTGCTCTGCTGGGCAAATGGATAGTTAGTTTCTGCCGTTCTTCTTCGTTGAAACGAGCGGCCTTCTTTAACAGGTCACGGATGGCTGCGCGACCGGCGAGCCGTTGCCCCAATTGTGGACGCTCAGCGCCCATTTCGCGCTCCCCGGCTTCCGCCGTTCATTCATCTTGGCTTTCAAACATTGATGTACGGGTCCGCAGCATACCAGCACCGATCCAGATTGACCAAAATTTAACCTCAGAATGGCATTCAACAGGGGAGCTCCCGGGGGGAGGCTCAGGAGTAACGTTGATGCTGCAGAGTGATGGCATACTGCCACGTTGGGCTGTCACGCGTTGGTTGGTCGAGTGCGCTGGTGTGGTACCGCCTGAAATCCGCCCCTCCCTGGTTCAAGGATTATACGGATCCCTCCCGATCTTCCTGGGCGGTGTGTTCAACACTATCCTCGTCTCATCGATCGTGGCCATGCGGATTCCCACACCAGCGTTCCTCCTCTGGGCGGCGCTAGAAATTGGACTCGCCGCATTGCGGCTGCCGCTGCTCGTCAAAGGGTCACGCGCCGCGACGAGCGGCAAGAGGGCGCATATTGATCTCTACATTTTTGCGGCGATGTGCTGGGCAGCGTCGGTAGGCTATGGTTGCTTCATCACTGTTTTGAGCGGGGATTGGTTAGCTGCCACTCTTGTGGTGCTGTCCGCAGCGGCCATGACCGGGGGCGTGGCGTTTCGTAACTTTTCGGCTCCAAGGCTCGTGATGGTCATGATAATGCTGAGCCTTGGACCGTGCGCCGTCGCTGGTGTCCTATCCGGCCAACTGATCATGCTCGCAACCGCGCTGCAGATACCCATGTATATCTACGCAATGACGTGTGCCGCCTATCGGCTGAATGCAATGCTCGTTCAGACCATGCGATCAGAGCGTGAGAACGGACGTCGCGCGCGGCAGGACACGCTGACCGGCCTGCTGAACCGTGCGGGTCTCGAAGACGTCGTCGCCCATCGTTCAGACTGCGCCAATAGCGGGACCACGCTCTTTTATATTGACCTCGACGGCTTCAAGGCAATCAATGACACGCTCGGCCACGCGGCCGGCGATCAATTGCTGGTTGAGGTTAGCCGGTTAATGAGACAAGTAACGCCAGCGATCGACGCCGTCGCCCGAATTGGAGGCGACGAATTTATCATTCTCGCGGATCAGATGGATCCTTCTACCGCTTGTCAAACCGCGCAGCGCTTCATCGACACATTGTCCGGTACATCGTTCCTGTTGGGTGGCACCACCGTTACAGTCGCCGCGAGCGTTGGAATTTCCATAAGATCGGATACGTTGTTCGACCTCTCGACGTTGATGCTAGAGGCTGACAAAGCCCTGTACGATGCAAAACTGCAGGGGCGTTCCCGCGCTGTACTCGCTACAGGCGCGGCGCCGAGCCTGTATCTCGCCAGTGATCGAGGCTCGGGCATTAAATCTGGTATGTCTGCGGCTCGCTAAATTAGAGCTTCGCACTCTGCCTACTGTAGTTGCCCCGGTATTGGCCGTTTAATTTACTGATCGCACCTCTAAAATCCAGACGCTCACCCGTCCGCTGGCAAGAAGCGACATCGGGGTTCGGAATTTCCATCTCTGCATGAACCGATCGCCCTTGGATATTTTGGAAAGATTGTTGCAGCCTAAATCGGCCACCAGGCGACGCATGCCGAAGTTTTAGAGATGCAGGTGTCTGCCTTGCTATCGATGACTTCGGTACCGGTTATAGCAGTCTGGCCTTCCTGCAACGTCTGCCAGCACAGATCGTAAAGATTGATCAGACGTTCATACGAGACCTGACCATCGCGGAAGGCCCAGACTTCGAACTTGCGGAAACGATGATCAGCTTGGCTATCGCGTGGTCGCAGAGGGCGTGGAAACTGCAGAGGCGGCAGCCATTCTCAAAGAGCTTGGCTGCGAAGAAGCTCAAGGCTTCTGGTTTGCGCGACCGATGGAAGCAGACCGGTTTGCCACCTGGCTGTCAGAACGCCGGAAATCTGCTCGACCTGTGCTGTGCGCCGCCTAACGGTATGGACCGCTGCCGCTAGCGAAGGTGTGGCGACACCCGCCATCGGCGCTTGGATCAAGGGCACCGAGAGTTCGAACCGATTAATGAGAGACATACCTACGCCGGATCAGGTTGCGAACGATTGTCCGCTTATGACTACGCCAGCGCATTAAGTGAATGGCGCCAAATGGACGGACGGGGATCGTCTGCCCTTCAACCGCTACGACCCAGTAGCGGACGTTCGCGGGCTCCTTCGGCCCACCCAACTTCGGCCGTTTGTTCATGTAGTCATATCATTGCCGACGTGGCCGCATGAGTGGTGAGAATTGGGACGAAGCCGTCTTTTGGAGAGACGGCCGCGACTGTCGGGCTTCTGATGAACAGCCATTCGCAAACTTCAAAAATCGGGTTTACTAAGCCCACATGTAAACGCTCACGC
The DNA here is from genome assembly GCF_014892665.1 of Sphingomonas sp. CFBP 13603. Lineage (NCBI taxonomy): Bacteria > Pseudomonadati > Pseudomonadota > Alphaproteobacteria > Sphingomonadales > Sphingomonadaceae > Sphingomonas > Sphingomonas sp. CFBP 13603. The sequence goes on from NZ_JADBIA010000014.1 coordinate 27,352, forward strand.
TTTCTGTCGGTGTTCTGATCGCGCTATTTGTCGTCGGGGTCTCGCCGCGCACTAAGCAGGGATGCCCGAATTGGGAGGGAAAACGGACCTTCCGCTATTGGAAAGGCAGGTGGCGCTAAGGCGGCCTATCGGAGGAGTGATACTGGTCTTGGCGTCATGACGAGATGGCGTGACTGCCGGGATGGCGTCATCATACCGCAAAAACGGCAACATATGTAATTCGCAGAGCACTTTAGCTTAAATTACAGCAGACATCGATGGACTTTGTTTATCGGTTGGCTAGCTCCGCCCTCTGTTTTGAGAGGACGTAGTTATGGGCGAACGGGTCGGGATCGCAGTGATCGGACTGAATGGCGCGGTGGCCACCACCGCGGCCGCTGGGATCGCGATGATCCGTGCGGGGTCAAACGACCTGTCGGGCCTGCCGCTCGCCAGCCGCGACGTCGAGGGCATGGCGGCATACCGCGACCTTCATTTCGGCGGCTGGGATCTCAGCCATGACGATCTCGCGACCGCCGCGCTGAAGCACGGCGTGCTGACCGAGAGCGAGCTCGCCAACGGGGCGTCCAGCCTGTCGGACATGCGGCCATGGCCCGCGGTTGGGTCGACCGATTTCTGTGCGAATATCGACGGCGCCAATAAGATCGCTGCGCCCGGCCACCGCGCCGCGGTCCAGCACATCCAGGACGACCTAGCTCGGTTCAAGACCGAGCAAAATCTGGACCGGGTGGTGATGATCAATCTCGCCTCGACGGAGCGCAAAGCCGATCTCGGTGCGGACGCGCTGACCAGCGTCGAAGGCTTCGAACGCGGCCTCGACGACGACGACGCGGCGATCAGCCCGGCAATGCTCTATGCCTATGCCGCAATCGCCAGCGACACGCCCTATGCCAATTTCACCCCGTCGGTCGCCGCCGACGTTGCGCCGCTTGCTGAGCTCGCCCGCCAGCGCGGCGTACCGGTCGCCGGCAAGGACGGCAAGACCGGGCAGACGTTGCTGAAGACGGTGATCGCGCCTGCGCTGCGTGATCGTGCGCTGCATGTCGACGGCTGGTTCTCGACCAACATCCTCGGCAATTCGGATGGTCTGGCGCTCGACGATCCCAAGAGCCTCGCCTCCAAGGTCGACACCAAGAAGTCGGTGCTGGACCAGATCCTCGGCTATCCGGTCGAGGATCACATCATCATGATCCATTACTACAAGCCGCGTGGCGACAACAAGGAAGCGTGGGACAACATCGACCTGACCGGCTTCCTCGGCCAGAAGATGCAGTTGAAGCTGAACTTCCTGTGCAAGGATTCGGTGCTCGCAGCGCCGCTCGCGATTGAGATCGCACGCTGCCTGGCACTGGCGCAGACGCGCGGCGAAGGCGGCGTGCAGGACCAGATGGGGATATTCTTCAAGATGCCGCAGACCGCCGATGGCGGCGAGCCCACCCACGCGTTCGGCGAGCAGCAGTTGATCCTCGACACCTGGCTCGACCGCCGGTGACGCTCGATGCGGCGCATCTACCGCTGTTGCGCGAGCTCGGCGACCTGAAGCGGATCCGGTCGGCGGAGCGCGACGGGTCGATCGCCGAGCGATTGTTTGCGCGCGGCTGGGCGGCGCTGGCGGCGGGCGAGGCGCCGGCCGAGGTGATGCGTCGTACGGTCGCCGCTGCGCTTGCTGCGGCACGACTGGGTGACCTCGACCGCGCCACGCTGGCCGAGCTTGGTCTGACCGATGCGGAAGCGTGCGCTGTGCTCGAACGTGGGTTTGACGATGTAGCGGTGTTGATCGACCCGGCGCTCGCCGCTGACCTTCGGGGAGCACTGCCGGAGGGTGCGCCGACGGCCGGGCCAATGCCACGGTTCGTCACGCAGCTTGCAACACAACCGCGTGCGGGCGTCACCTGTCCGGGTCGGCCGCGGCTGTTGCTGCAGCCGCCGGAGAACCATGCCGAGCATTGCCTGATCGTCGCAGTGTACGGCGTACTCGCGGCGCCCGGTTACGGCGCGAATCCGGCGGAGGTGTTCCTTGCGTCGATGGCGCATCATTTCCACAATGCGGCGATGCCCGACGCGGGGTTTACCGGCGAAGTGCTGCTCGGCGATCTGCTCGCCCGCGTGATCGACGCAGCGCGCGAACAGGCGATGGCGATGCTCGACCCGGCAGTCGCGGCGCAGGTTCGCGCGGCTATCGCGCCGATCGCCGGCGACACGACGCCGGCGGCGCGCGCGTTCCACGCCGCCGACGTGCTCGACCGCGTGCTGGAGATCGAACAGCATCTGCGCGCCGCCTCGGCGACGATGGACGCAGTGCTGCACACCTACGAACTGGTCCATGCCGGCCCGGTCAAGACGTTCCACGACCGCGTTCTGGCGGACGTCGGCCTGCTGTGAACTATCGCTCGCCCGTTACCGGACGGCCGCTCGTCGCGGATACGTCGCATTCGCTGGCCGCACCCGGCGAGCGCTGGCCGGTGGTCGATGGCATCCCGTATCTGCGGACCGACAGCGAGGGGCTGGTCGCGGTAGCACTCGACCATCTCGACGCAGGCTGCCCGGACGATGCGCTGGTTGCGTTGCTGACCGATCAGGACGCGTGGTGGACCGGCCCCGCGACCGATCTCGGCGAGCTGAAGCAGCTGGTCTGCGAGCGTGATACGCTGACGTTGCGCGCGGCGATGGGGCTGTTGCGAATGGGGCCGGTGGCGGATTACTTCGCACATCGCTGGAGCGACCCGACGTACCTCGCCGGGCTCGCGCTGGTCGAGGCGCACTGGTGCAAACCGGGTACCGGGTTCGAGCTTGCGTGCGGCATTGGTCACTATCTGCGCGAGCTGACAGCGCGGGGCGTCGCGTGCGTCGGCGCAGACGTCGTGTTCTCGAAATGCTGGCTCGCAAAATACTGGGTCGCGCCAGCCGCGGAGTATGTCGTGTTTGACGCGGCCGCTCTGTGGCCAGTGGAAACGCAGAAGTTTGACTTCGTCGCATGTCACGATGCCTTCTACTTCCTGCCCGACCAGCCGCGGATCGCCGGGCTATTGCGTGAAGCCATCGCACCCGGTGGCGTGCTTGCGGTAAGCCATCTTCACAACGCCGCCGTCTCTGGCGGGGCAATGGGACCGGCACGCTCTTCATCCGAATGGGCAGCGCTGTTTCCAGATGCCGTCGTGTATGACGAACGCGAGTTGCGGCGGGCGTTGCTTACGACGGATGCGCCTGCAGCGACCGCGTGGTTCGACGATCCGGAGATCGAGGCGTGGTCAATCGTCGAGACTGACCGCGTCGAGGCGAACGGTGGCGCTGCGCGTGCGCTTACCGGCGGACTGGCGATGCCGGCCGCCGATGCGGTCCTGCAACCGAACCCGTTGCTTGATCGCGGCACCCCGCGCTGGCCCTCCGATCGCTACCGCTCGGAATATGGCGCAGCTGCAACATGGATGTCGGATACCGGTGATGCGGCGCGGAACCGTCGTATCCTCGATCTGCCGGCGCGGTGGTGAGCATGCGCTGGGGCATCGTCGGCTTCGGCTGGGTCGCACGCGACTATATGGCGCCCGGCATCGCCGCGGCGGGCGGGACGCTGGTCGCGATCGCCGACCCCTCGCCGATGGCGCAGGCCAGCGCGATGTCGGGCGGAATTCTTGCCTATGATACCGCCGAGGCGATGCTGGCCGATGCCGCGCTCGACTGCATCTACGTCGCCACGCCCAACAATCTTCACGCCGACCCGGTCCGCGCGGCCGTTGCAGCGGGCGTGCCGGTGCTGTGCGAAAAGCCGATCGCCGCGACGCTGGACGATGCCGAGACGATCGGTGCGGCGGTTACGGGACATCTCTACGGTACTGCGTTCGACCAGCGTCACCACCCTGCTCACCGCGCGATGGCGCAGGCGATCCGCGACGGGACGATCGGCCGACCGATCGCGGTACGGATCGTCTATGCCTGCTGGGTCGACCCGAGCTGGTCGCCGTCCAGCGAAGGCAGCGGCTGCAATTGGCGCGCCGATCCGGTAGCGGCGGGCGGCGGCGCGGTCATCGACCTCGCCCTCCACGGCCTCGATCTCGCCGCGATGTTGGTCGACGAACCGCTCGCGCGCCTGCACATCGACCTGCAGCGGCGCATCCACGACTATCCGGTCGACGATGGCGGCATCCTTTCGGGTCGCACCGCAGGCGGCATCCTGGTTCAGAGCCATGTCGCGTATAACTGCCCCGAAGTGCTGCCCCGTCGCCGGCTTGAGATCCTTGGCGAGGACGGCCTGCTCGTCGCGACCGACACGATGGGCCAGACCGAGGGCGGCACCGTGATCCGGCGTTGCGCACGGACCGGGAATGAGACCGCCCTGCCCTTCGACGCCGCGCTGTCGCCCTTCGCCGCGCAGGCTGCCGCGTTCGCCGCCGCCGTCCGCGGCGAAGCGCATGATTTCTCGATTCACAGGGACCTGTCGCTGATGCGCCTATTCGACGCCGCCTATACCGAGGCGCGATCATGCCTCTGAGCTGGTACGCCTGCGCGCATTGCGGTTTCTGGCAGCGCCATTTCGCGCCCGCCGATTGCCCGGTGTGCAACGATACGCGCAACGACCTGCCCGAGGACGGCTGGTGCTTCCTCCCCGAACAGGAGGTCGCCGCAAGCCATGACGGCAGTTGGCGACAGGTTGCCGGCGATCTCTGGGCGTTCAGCACGACCCCGCACCTCGGACTCGGGGGCACCGGCTGGCTGATCGTCCGCGAGGGTGGCAACATCGCCTTCGAAGCCGCGCCCTATTATTCGCCCGCGATGCTCGAACAGATCGCGCGGCTCGGCGGCATCCGCTATCTCGCCGCCAGTCACGCGCATGGCTATGGCGCGCTGTTCCAGCTCCAGCGCGACTGCAACCCGGAGATGCTCGCGATCCATAAGGACGACCTTGGCATGACCAAGGCGTTCCGCGTCACGACGCCGTATGACGACGTACTGGAGATCGCGCCGGGCTATACGCTGCATCACGTGGGCGGTCATTACGAGGGTCAGGCGGCGCTCCACGATGCGGTCGGCAAACGCCTGTTCTGCGGCGACATGTTCAAGATCGACCAGGACGCCGCGGGCGTCAGCCACGCGATCTCCAGCCACAAGGCGTTCCACAAGGACATCCCGTTGACGCATGGCGAGATCCGCCATTACCGCGCAGTGATCGCGCCGCTGGCGTTCGATGCCGTCCTGACCCCGTTCGAATATGCCCCCGAAGTCGGCCGCGACGTTGCCGTCGCCGTGCTCGACGAGGCGCTGGCCCGTGCCCCGGGCGTGAAGAGGATCCCGCTATGACCCGCACCATCACCGGCCTCCCCGAACAGTTGGACGCGGCCTGCCACCTGTATCTCGATGCGTTTCCCGCAGGCGACATCGTCGCGTTCCCGATCGACGGCATCGACCGCGTCGGCATCCCGGTTTGGGTCGTCGCGTTGTTCCCCAAAACCAACGACCTCGACGGCATCATGCCTTACGGCGTCGGCTATGGCGCGACCGACCAGACCGCGATCCTGGGCGCGTTGGGCGAGATTGCCGAGATGGTCTGGCCGACGCTGACCTTGTCCGCGCGCGGCAAGACGCATGGCAGCTATGCCGACCTCGTCCGCGAACGCGGCGAACGCGGGATCGCTGACCCGCTCACCTTGTGTCTTCCCGCAGGGTCCCCGGTTGGCCGCGAGACTCCGCTCGACTGGGTCGAGGCCCGGCGGTGGGCGGACGGCTCGAGCGTCCTCGTGCCGATCGACCTCGCCGCTTATTCCGCGAAGGAACTGGCCCCCGGCTACGTGCCGTTCACGACGATAATTTCCAACGGGATGGGCGCGGGGCCGGACCTCGACTGGGCGATCGGCCACGGATTGTGCGAGATCCTTCAGCGCGACGGCAACGGCTTGCTGTTCCGCGCTCTCGACCGCGGCGTCGCGATCGACCTCCCCGAAAGCCTGCCTGCCGAGATCGGCGACCTGATCAACCGGTTCGCCGCCGCCGCCGTCCGAGTGATCCCCAAGTTCGCGACAGACGAGTTCGGCCTCGCCAACGTCTATTGCGTTGGTGTCGATGCGCGTGAGCCCGCGGTGCCGATCATGGCGACCGCGTGCGGCGAAGCGGCGCATCCCGACGCGGTGCAGGCGCTGGCCAAGGCGATCGCCGAATACGCCGCCAGCCGCGCGCGCAAGGCGTTCGCGCATGGCCCGATGGCGCTTGCCGAGACGATCGCGCCGCGCGGCTATATCGATAGGTTCATGGCGCAGGCTGGCGGTGCCGCCAAATCGAGCGACAGCCGCGCGTTCTCGGAAATGCAGCGCTGGACCGATGTCGATGCAGCGACGCTCAGGGACTGGCTCGCCGACACGATGCTCGCCGAGCGCAGCCGCCGCGCTTTTGCCGACCTGCCCCGCGCGGACGTGCCCGATGCACGCGCGCGCGGGCGACTGGCGCGGGAAGCCGTCGAGGCGGCCGGCTTCGACATTCTCTACGTCGACATGTCCCCCGCGGATGCCAGCGTCGCGGTCGTCAAGGTGATCGTGCCGGGCATGGAGGTCGAGACGATGAGCTATTACCGGATCGGCGAGCGCAACATCGCCAAGCTGGTCGCGCTTGACAGCCCGCTGGTCAGCTTCGGCGGCGAGGAAAGCGCGACGCGCCGACCTGTCCGCCTCACAGAGGAAGCAGTCGCGCGGCTCGGCGGCCAGCCGTTCTTCGATACCGCCCTCGCGGACGATATCGTCGGCCCGCTCTATCCGCTCTACCGCGAACCCGAAGCGCATCACGTCGCCTGGTCCGAACACAGCCTCGAGACGGAGGCGGCACGATGACGCTGCGGTTCGCCTACAACACCAACGGCGCGGCCAACCACCGGCTCGACGACGCGCTGCACCTGATCGCGGACGCGGGCTATGACGGCGTCGCGCTCACGCTGGATCATCACCACCTCGATCCCTTCGCCGACGATTGGGCACGCGAGGCGGAACGCGTCGGCGCGCTGCTGCGGTCGCTCGGACTGGGGTCGGTGATCGAGACCGGCGCGCGCTATCTGCTCGACCCGCGCGACAAGCATGAACCGACGCTGGTCACGGCCGACCCCGAGGGCCGACAGCGCCGCGTCGCGTTCCTCGCTCGCGCGCTCGAAGTCGCGGCGATTCTGCATGCCGAGACCGCGTCGTTCTGGGCCGGCGTGCCGAAGCCCGGAGTAGCGCATGGTGATGCCCTCGACTGGCTCGACGCGGGCCTCGGCAAGGTCGTCGAGCATGCCGCCCGCACCGGCATTCCGGTCAGCCTGGAGCCCGAGCCTGGCATGTTGATCGAAACGGTTGCCGACTATTCATGGCTTGCGGAGCGCCATCCCGACCTGCGGCTCGCGCTCGACACCGGTCACTGCCTCGTCACGCAGGATATCGCCCCCGACGCCGCGGTGCGCGCCTATGCCGACCGTCTCGGCACCGTCGCGGTCGAGGACATGCGCCGCGGCGATCACACGCATCTCCCGTTCGGCCAGGGCGACATGGACATTCCCGCTATCCTCACCGCGCTGGAGTCGATCGGCTTCGACAAGCTGGTCTGCGTCGAACTGTCGCGGGAGAGCCCCCGCGCGCATCAAGCTATTCCGGAATCGATCGCCTATCTCCGCACGGCGCTGACCTGATGCGAATTTGTTTCGTCTCGCGCCGTTTCTTCCCGGCGATATCGGGCATGTCGATCTACGCGATCAACCTGTTGCGCCAGCTTGTCGGGGCGGGCCACGATGTGACGATGATCAGCCAATATTATGGCGATCCTGCGCGCGCCCGCGTTTACGGCGGCGGCCCCCCGCCACCGGTGCGGGGCGTGCGCGTCGTCGGCCTCGAAGCGCTGGGCGAACAGGATGACGGCAATTTCGAGCGCGATATCGACTCAATCGTCGAGGCCATCGCACGCGATCACGTCGTGAACCCGTTCGACATGCTCCACGCCCAATATGGCTATCCGACCGGCTGGGCGACGATGATCGCGGCCCGCCGTCTCGGCCTGCCCTGCGTCGTATCGATCCAGGGTGGTGACGGGCATTGGGTCGGCTCGTGCTGCGAAACACACCGGCTCGCGATGGTCCGCGTGCTCGATTATGCCGGCGCACTGCTGATCGGCGGCAACAGTTTCGCGGGCGAAGTTCACGACCGGCTCGGCACCGCGCTCGACCGGTTCACGATCGTTCCAGGCGCCGTCGATACCGACCGTTTCACGCCGGCATCGAGTGATGCGCCCGAAGGTCCGATCCGCCTGCTCTATCACGGTCGCGTCGACCGCCGCAAAGGCGTGCTCGACTTCCTCCACGCGCTGCCGGACGTGCGCGGTGAATGGCACGCGACCATCTCCGGCATCGGTCCCGACGTCGACCCCGCGCAGGCGCTCACGACCGAACTCGGGCTCACCGACCGCGTGACGTTCAGCGGCTATGCGGATTATGACGCGGTCCCCGAACTGTACCGCACGCACGACGTGTTCGTGTCGCCGACCTATGCCGAGGGGTTCTCTAACACCATCCTCGAAGCGATGGCGTGCGGCCTCGCGGTCGTCTCATGCCACGCCGTCGGCGTCGTTGACTGCGTCCGCGACCACGAGAACGGCATGCTGACCGATCCCGGCGACGTGCCCGCGCTGGCTGCCTCGCTGACCCGCGTCATCACCGATACGAGCCTCCGCACGCGGTTGGCGACTGCCGCGCTGGAGGAATGCCGCCGGGTGTATAGTTGGGATGCGGTCGGGCAGCAGATCCTCGGTATCTACCGCGACCTGCGTAACCAGCCGCAAGCCGCTTTCGACAGGGACCTGCCGGTGACGCCCTGCCGCTTCCGCAGCGAACCGCATCTGCTGTGAGCGATCGATGAAGTTGCTCGCGATATCGCCGCATCTGGACGATGCCGCCTTTTCCGCCGGCGGGTTGCTGGCGTCGCGCGTAGATCAGGGCTGGGACGTCACCGTCGCCACCTGCTTCACCGGCAACGTCGCGCAGCCGACCGGGTTCGCGCTCGCGTGCCAGCTCGACAAGGGCCTGGGCACCGACGTCGACTATATGGCGCTGCGCCGCGCCGAGGATCACGCAGCATGCGAAGCGCTTGGTGCGCACGCGATCCATCTGCCGTTTCTGGAGGCGCCGCACCGCGGGTACACATCGGCAAAGATGCTGTTCGCGGCACGGCTGCCCGACGACGGGATCGTCGACGATGTAGCGGCGGCGCTGGCTGAGCTTCTCGTGGCGGAACGGCCGGATCTCCTCCTCGGGCCATTGTGCCTCGGCAACCATGTCGACCATTACGTCGTTCTGGAGGCGATCCGGCGATCCTGTGCCGATCACACCGTGTTGCTATGGGAAGACTGGCCTTATGCCGATCGCGAAGACCGCGTTGCCGCCATGCCCGCGGTGATCGAACACCTAACGCCAAAGACACGCGCGCGGCGGATCGCCGCCTGTGCCGCGTACACGTCGCAACTCGGCTTCCAGTTCGGTGGAGTCGAAGCAATGACCGAGCGGACCGAACGGATCGCCGAGGAACGTTTCTACCCCCTCCAAGCGTTCTGATCGACCGGCCACCGCCGCCGCGCGTCCCCAATTCCAAGCAGAGCCATCATCATGACCGAAGTTTCCGTCGTTACCCTGGGCAAGGGGCGTCCAGACCATCTCGTCAACGTCGTCCGCGGGCTGATGCGGCAAACGCAGATGCCGACCGAACTGATCGTCGCGGTGATGCAGGACGAGCTGTACGACCTCCCCGAGACGCCATTCCCGATCCGCCAGATGCAGGTCGTCGCCGACGCCCTTCCCCTCGCCTCCGCACGTAACGTCGCGGCGCGCGCGGCGACCGGCGATGTCATCGTCTTTCTCGACATGGACTGCATCCCGACGCCCACGCTGATCGCCGATTATGCCGGGTTCCTCGACACGTTCGACGGGCTGTTGATGGGCGAGGTCCTTTACCTGCCGGGCGGGGCGACCGACGGCGACTGGCAGTATGACCGGTTCGCCGAGATCGCGGTGAAGCATTCGGACCGTCGCGGTCCCCCGCCCCAGGGTATCGAGATCTGCACCGACTATCGTTGTTTCTGGTCGCTCAACTTCGCGATGCGGCGGACGACGTTCCTAGGTCTCGGCGGCTTCGATGAGCGCTATGTCGGCTATGGCGGCGAGGATACTGACTTCGGCAAGGCGCTCGACGAGACCGGCGTTGCGATCGCGTGGATCAAGGGCGGTCTGGCCTATCACCAATATCATCCGCATCACATGCCGCCGGTGCATCACCTCGACAGCGTCGTGCGCAATGCCGAGCTGTTCGAGACCAAATGGGGCTATCGGACGATGGGCCACTGGCTCCAGGCCTTCCGCCTGATGGGCCTGATCGACCCCACCCCGGGTCGGCCGATCCGCATCCTGCGGCGCCCGGATGCTGCCGATCTCGCGCTGACCGGCCAGCAGAGCCATCAGCCCTATGCCAATACCGCGACCGTCATCCGCCTGCTCGAAGACCGGCTGGCCGCAAGCGAGAGAGCCGCGGCGGCCGAATGAGGATCGCGGTCCTCTGCCATGTCCGCCAGCCGATCGCCCAACCCTTTGCTGGCGGGATGGAATCGCAATGCTGGCATCTGGCAGCGGGTCTCCAGGCGCGTGGTCATGACGTGGTACTGTTCGCCTCCGGTGACAGCGATCCGCGCTTCACAATCGATGCCGTGATCCCGGAGCATTACGAACGCACCTTTCCGGGCTCCGAGCACCGCGGCTTCGCGCCGCTGATCGCGCACCTCGACGACGGCTATGCTGCGGCCTGCGACCGGATCGCTGCCGGGAACTTCGATGTAGTGCATAACAATAGCCTGCATCGATTCCCGCTCGAGCCGGCGCGGACCGCTGCGGTCCCGACCGTCACCTCGTTGCACGTCCCGCCCTACGACGCGCTGCGCTGGTTCGTGCATGCCAGCGTCACGCCGACCAACCGCCTGACCGCGACCTCGGCCCACCAGCTTGCCGCCTGGTGGCCGGACGGTCCGCCACGCGAAGCCTCGGTACTCCACAACGGTATCGACCCCGACGCGTGGCCGTTCGTCACGGAAGGCAATGGCAGCGCGGTCTGGTGCGGAAGGATGACGCCCGATAAGGCGCCCCATCTGGCAGCGCAGGCGGCCCGAATAGCCGGCGTTCCGCTCACGCTGTTCGGACCGATCGAGGATCGCGCCTATTGGGACGCCGACGTCGCGCCGCTGCTGGATGGCAGCATCCGATATGGCGGACATCTAAATGCAGCGGCACTGGCATCGGAGATGGGGCGTGCGTCGGTGTTCGTGTTCACGCCGTGCTGGGACGAACCATTCGGCTTGGTCGCGGTCGAGGCGATGGCATGCGGTCTGCCGGTAGCGGCTTTTGACCGAGGCGCGCTGCGAGAAATTATCGGCGAGGCAGGGTGTTTCGCGCCGCCCGGTGATGTTCCGGCGCTCGCCGATGCGATCGCGGCGGCTGTCCAACGTCCCCGCGCTCCGCAACGCGAGCGGGTCAAGACGGCCTTTACCCGTGATCGGTGGCTCGGTCGATGCGAGGACCTGTACCGTGACGTGGTCGGTCACGAACAAGGGCGGCGCGCATGACGGCCAGCGACCATCTGGGAGAGCAGCGCGCGCTACTTACCGCGTTATACCGGACGCGTGTCGCGCTTGGTTCTCGCTATGCACTGGTCGACTTTCCGGACCATGCGAACGTCGGAGACAGCGCGATCTGGCTCGGTGAACTCGCCATGCTGCGGGCGATAACAGGGCGCGATCCGTGTTACGTTTCGACCTGGCACGATTTCGATCTCCATGCCTTTCGTAGCGCCTGCCCCGACGGCGTGCTGTTCCTGCACGGCGGCGGCAACCTCGGCGACATCTGGCCGCATCACCAGCGATTCCGCGAGGACATCCTGGCAAAGGTCCGCGATCGACCGGTCGTGCAGCTACCGCAGTCGATCCATTTTCGCGTGCCGTCGGAGGTAGATCGGTTCGCTGCGCTCGTCGCCGAGCATCCCGACTTCGTCCTGTACGTCCGCGATACGCGCAGCCTGAGCTTCGCACGCAAGTATCTGGCTTGCCCGTCGCACCTTGCGCCGGACTCGGCATATGCCCTCGGCGAGCAGTCGCGCGACGTGGCGCAATGCGACGTGCTCATGCTGATGCGTACCGACGACGAACGGCAAGGCTATGCGATACCGACGGCCGATCCAGCGACCGTCGTAGATTGGCTCGAGGATGACGTCGATCTACCGGTCGGCGGCGACGCCAAAGCACGCGAAGCCCAAGCCGTGGCACGCTTCGACCGTGGACTGCGGTTGCTCGCCCAAGGCCGGGTCGTCGTGACGGACCGACTCCACGGTCACATCCTCGCCGACCTGCTCGGCATTTCGCACGTCGTTCTCGACAATGACTACGGCAAGATCGCCGCATATCTCGACGCTTGGCCTGCCCCGGACGCAATCGTGACGAGGGCCTCGACGATCGAGCACGCCATGGTTCTTGCCAAGCAACTCGTCGGCGTGCGGTGACTGCCGCCATCGACGTCAGCCTGCTCGTCTGCACGCGTAATCGCGCCGGGTCGCTGGTGGCGACGCTAGAGTCCGTGGAGCGCGCGGCAACGTATGCCAGAAACACGACCGTGGAGGTCGTCCTGGTCGACAATGGCTCGGTCGACAGCACGCCGCAGCGACTGGCGCAGTGGCAAGCAGGGCAGGCTTTCCCTGTCCACCTCGCCCACGAACCGCATCCCGGACTCGCCCGCGCGCGCAATGCTGGGCTGGCGCACTGCACCGGACGCATCATCGCGATGACGGACGACGACTGCGTCCTGCATCAAGACTATTTTGCCGCCGTCTGTGCCGCATTCGAAAGGGCCAGCGGGCCGGCGATCATCGGCGGCCGTATCCTGCTCGGCAACCCTGCCGATCTCCCCGTCACGATCAAGCTCGAAGACCACCCCATGGTCGCGCCGTCGCGCGGGTTTCCGGGCGGGTTCATCATGGGGGCAAATCTGGCGTTCACCGCGGATGTCCTGCGGTTGACGGGATGCTTCGACGAACGGTTCGGGGCCGGCGCGCCATTCGTGTCTGCTGAGGATACGGATTTCCTGTTTCGTGCAGCAGGGCTCGGCGTTGCGGTGCTTTACGACCCGCTGATGGTCGTCGATCATCATCACGGGCGCCGCCATATCGACGACGAGACACGATTGCTGGCGGGCTACAGCTTTGGCGACGGCGCTCTGTACGCCAAGTATCTTGTCTCTGACCGACGCGCGCTTCGCGCCATCGTCGAGGATATTCTTGCCGTTCGCTTCGACTGGACACGGCCCGTCGCCACGCATGCCGGTATCAAGCGGTTCTACTGGTTCCGACTGCGGCATAAGGCCCGGGGCTTCGCTTACTTCTGGTCGACCGTGCTCCAGCGAAGCATCTCACGCTTGCTCTGATAAGCCTTTGTACCTCGTGTTCTTTTCCCCACGCTACACCATATTCGAATGATGGGCGGACGTGTGAAGCGGATGGCAGGATTGTTGGAGGCGGAGGCGCGGACGATCGCTGTCGAAGACCTCGGGCGATGTGGCCTGTGCGAGCGGTCCTTGGGACGAAAGGTGGAATGGCATCACCGTATTCCGAAAAGCCGGGGTGGTACGGAGGTCATCCCGGTTCATCCGATCTGTCATCGGATCATCCATGCCAGTGTCTCGAATCAGGATCTTGCGACGACGTTTGCTGATCTCGATGTCTTGAAAGCGCGCCCGGACATCAGTCGCTTTCTACGCTGGATCGCCGACAAGCCCGCGGACTTTCACGCCCCCACCCGCCGCGCCGATATCCGCTGATTGCATCGGCCTCGACGACAGATAAGTCATCGGCAACGGACTTTTATGATGGCGGGACTTAACGATCGAGGGACCGTTCCTTCAGCGACCCGAACAACAGGACGCTTTCCAGGGCCGGTGATCCGCGCACCAGCCCCTCCCGACGAGTTTTTCCGGCGAACCGCAGCAGCCGCGCCCGGGGCTTGTCGCAAACATGAAGATCAAACCCTACCACGGCGAGGAAAGCTATGTCGGCAGGAGCCTGTTGAAGGTTAAGGTCGCGCTGATCACCGGTGATGATTCTGGCATTGGCAATGCCATCGCCATTGCTTACGCGCGTTAAGGCGCCGACATCCGAACCGAGCTTGCTCTGGCCTGTGTCCTCCTTGCGTCGCAGGAGGGAAGCTACATTACCGGTGCGGTGATCGCGGTCACCGGCGACGTACCGATCAACTGATCAACGAACGGGTGCTTCATTCATCGACGCTGTTAGGAATTCACCACTTCGGCCCGACGCGCGGCGCGGGCGTGCTCTCGCGCGAAATCGCCAACGCCGCGATCGGTGTGGCAAAACCGGTCCCAATGTCGGAAATACAGGCCGTAGTTGCAGCCATAGAGTTCGTGGTGCCGCTGGTGATGGCTGGCCGTGATCAGCCATGCTCCCAGCGGCCCGGTCCACATGAACCGCGGGAAGATCTCCCATCCCATGTGGTTCGTGACCCCCATCACCGTCATGATCGTCAGTACGATCCCAAGACCGGCGATATGGATCGGAACGAAGAACACCAGCAATGGAATGACCACCGCGCCGGTCAAGGCCTCGATCGGGTGAAACGCCATCGCAGCCCATGCCGTCGGCGGACGGCTGGCATGATGCAGCGCGTGCGCCAGCTTGAACGGTTTGGGACGATGCATCCAGCGGTGCGTCCAGTAGAACCATGCATCGTGCAGCAGCAGATACAGGAAGACCGAAACCGGCAGGTACCAGAGCGGATAGGCGTGGATGTCGGAGTACACCTGCGTCCAGCCATGGTGCTGCCATCCCCACGCGACCACGCCGGCCGGGATCCCGTAGAGCGCTGCAGACGCTAGGCTCCAGATAATCTCGCGACGGACCTGCGGGTCCAGCCCGAGGTACAGCCCCGGATGCTTGCGGACCGTAATCCACGCGAACGCGCCCGAGACGAGTAAATAGCGGACACCGACGATGACGGTCATCGCGACGGCGGAGAGGGTGATGGCGAGCGTCATGCTTGATCCTTCACGACTCTGCGATCGTCGGCTCGCCGGCAAGAGCACGGCGACGCGACGGAAGCCCCCACCACGGCGTTCCCGGCGAGAGATGATGCTCGTGATGATAACCGCCGAAGTGAAAGCAGGTCAGCAGCGACAGGATCGGACCCACATCGATGCTGTGTGCGCGGTGCGAATCGGCAAAGGGAGTTTCGCGTTCCCGGTGCGGCAACCACGTCCCGAACACGAACAACTGGGCCACCGCACCCAAGGCTGGTAGAGCCCAAAATATGACAATGTTGACGAGCGGTGCCCCGAGCAGCAGCGTATAGATCAGCGCGACCACGGTGATCCTGATGATCTGCCCGTGCGAATAATAGGTCTTGAAGAACTGCAGGAACCAGCCGCCGAGACTTGGATCGCCACCGTGAAAATCGGGATCCCCCGCCCTCCCGGTTTCCTTGTGATGCAGATGATGCTGCGGCAACAGTGATGCATAGGACAGGCAGGCATAGAGCGACAGGCAGGTCGCACCGATCGCGCGGTTCAGGCGCGGCCGATTGGGTGCCAGCGCACCGTGCATCGAATCATGCGCGACGATGAACAGTCCGGTACTCAGCCAAGTCTGGACGGTGACCATCACGATGGCCAACACGATTGTATCCGCGCTCCACCGCCAGAAGAAGATACCGGTTACGTGGATCGCCAGCCACGCCACGACAATCGCGGCTGACAGCGACACGCCGACACGCGTCTGGTGCTTCAGGGCTTCCGATTGGCGAACCGTCCCGCTCACCTCTTCGCGTCTGCCGAGACGAGGTTTCCGGCTTTATCGGGACGTACCGCACGCCGCTGCGGATCGGCGTTCGCGCGCAACTGCGCTTTCAACACCGACGGCTTACGCGCGAACAGGAAGCCGTGGCTGACGGTTCCGTCCTTGCCCTCGACCGCGTGGTGCAGGCGGTGCGCTTGCAACAGGCGCTTGAAATACCCCTGCTTGGGTATCCAGCGAAAGCCGCCGCGCTGATGCACGAGCATGTCGTGCACGAAGGCGTAGATGCCGCCGTACACCGTGATGCCAAGCGCTGCCCACCACAGCGGTTCCCACCAAAGCCCGACGACGAACAACACGATCGGCACGATCGCGAACACGATTGCGTAGAGGTCGTTCTTTTCGAACCAACCGTCATGATCTTCGTGATGCGACTTGTGCCAGCCCCAGCCCCAGCCGTGCATGACGTAGCGATGCGCCGCCCACGCGAAGCACTCCATGAACAACACCATGAAGACGACGATCGCGAGTTTTTCGAACCAGGTCACTTTGCTCGATCACACGAAATGACGATGGCCGGGTGCAACGAATTCAACATGATGCGTACATAACGGTTACCGGCGTTCGATGCGAGGGCGCCCCGCCACAAAATCTCGGGTTGGTGACGGCTGCGGCCGGCGTTTTGTCGTCGCCGTTTGCAGAACGCTGTAACGAGCATTCGCGACAAGATGTCCGGTAAAGTGCCATCACCCTGGCACCGGAGGGTGACAAGCCGCGTTTGACCGCGATGATCGCCCGAGTCTCACGCGCCGACCATCGGGATACTCCCTCCTGGCTGTTGATTGCAGCCATGCTGGGGAGTTTTCTCGCCGCCCAATATCATCACCGCTTCTCGGTGGATCCGATCCGCGCGGCCCCCGCGATCGCATCATTGATGGCGCTCGGCAGCGCGATGACGATCGGTAGGTATACCATGCGACCGCGGCTTGCGGCTGGCGCGACCGCGTTCCTTCAGATGACGCTCTTTACGCTGCTAGGCGTAGTGCTGGCGTATGCATTGGCGGCGAATGCCGGACAATTATGGGACGTGCGGTTGGCCGCCGCTGACCGTGCAGTTGGCTTTAACTGGCCGGTAATGCTCGCCTTGCTGGACACATACCCTCCAGCAATCTGGCTACTCGGATTGGCGTATCACAGCCTCACCTTGCAGATGATCGTCGTTATCGTTGCGTTGAGCGGCATGGGAAAATTCGACACGCTGAGGATAATGGTCTGTGCGGCGATCCTATCCGGTTTCGTCACCATATTGATCTCAGGCCTTACCCCGGCGATGGGCAACCTGTTCGATCCATCCCGCTACGCGCATCTCTGGCCATCGATAGCCTGGCTGGAACAAGGGCTGATATCCGGGCTTCGCGACGGATCCCAACGCGTGCTCGACCTCTCCATGCTTATGGGGATCGTCACCTTTCCCAGTTTCCACGCGACGCTCGCCGCCATTTTCATCTGGGCATTCGGTGCGATGCCGCGGGTTGCCCTACCGGGCCGGGCGTGGGCCATATTGACGATCGTCGCGACGCCGATCTTCGGCGGTCACTATGGGATGGACGTCATCGTGGGGCTTGTCCTCGCACCGCCTGCCCTCCTTGCTGCGCGCCACCTCACGCGGCAAAGGCAGCCTTCCCATCAGGTGGACTCAGCCCTGCCGGCCTGACATCGGTCTCACGGCCGAGCGCCGCGTCGACCATCGCCGCCGCTTCGGCCGCGCCGCCTGCAGCCGCCATATCCGTCGCCATACTCTGTGCCGCACGACGGTATTCCGGATTGCGCAACACCAGCCGCAACGCCGGTTCGAGACCTCCCTTGCCTGCGTCGGCAGCAGAGACGACGCGTGCAGCCCCGATTCGCTTCAGACGCGCCGCCGTCGCCGGTTGTTCGAACGCCAGCGGCACGGCGACGATCGGAACACCCGCCGCGAGCGCGTCCAGCACCGTATTGAACCCGCCATGCAGGATCGCGGCAGAACATTGGGGCAGGATGCGGGTCTGCGACCAGAATGCCCTCACCAACGGGTTTCCCGGTAGTGAGTGGGCTTCGCGGTCGCTCAGCCCGCCGCCATGCGCCACCACCGCACGGGCACCCACCGCGGAACAGGCCGCCGTCATCGCCGCGAACAGCGATCGGCGCGCGCCCTGCAACGACCCCAGCGAGCAGAATATGAGCGGTCGACCGTCGTCGTCCGGCAGGTTTTCCTCGAGCTCGTCCCGTCGCCATGGCCCACCGTATCGAAAGCTCTTCGGCAAGGCTAAGCGCGGAAAGTCCAGGCCTTCGGGGCATTGCGCGATCTGCAATCGTTTGGACCATTGATATCGGGGGTCGGGATCGAGCCCCCAACGCCGTGCATACGTCGCCACCATCGTCGTGATCGGCCGCATCAACAGGTCACTGACTGCGTACCCGCCATTGTTGCGATTCCGCCCCACCGCATCGGGACGATACGCCCAGCCGAGAAAGGGTGGCGGCACCGTCGGCTCCCTGAGCAAGGGCAATCCGGTAACGGCCGTTACGAAGGGCAGTCGGAGATGTCGTGCCACCAGTGGTCCGGCTGGCTCGACCGAGTCGGCGACGATCGCATCGACCCCCAGCCTCGACAGCGCCGTCGGGAGAGCCTTCAGAAGCAGTTCAGTCATCGATGCGGTACCGCGGATCATGCGGGTTAGTCCGACCGGCCCCGATGGCTGCGCCAGCTTGCGATAATACTCTGCCAGCAAGCCTTGCCCGTCCGCGGGGTGATCAAACGCCGCAAACCCGACGCCGCAGTCGGGCACCAGTGACTCAACGTCGGTCAAGTGGACTATCGTGACCCTATGTCCCGTTTCGACGAGCGATGTTCCCAATGCTGCCAGCGGATTGATGTGGCCCGCCGTTGGCGGCGCGATGATGGCGATATGCCGCCTTTTGACCGTCAATGCCGTGGAGCTTTCCGTCGCCGTCGTGTTCGATCGGCTACTACCAGCATGCGGGCGACGCGCGATAGCGCAATAATTCGAAGAGAGCACCCGCCTCGCCAATGATCGCGATGGGCTAATTCTAAAAGGGAGGTTCGATGCGAGCGAAGCCGACCGACGTCTTGCCTTCTGACGCTGGTTCAGCTTCACGATATAACCGATCTTGAAGCCAGGCTTTCCGCTCGCGAGTAACACGATGGGAGGAAAGAGGACGTTCGCTGCCGGGGTTGACTGCTTCGCGCCCCACCGGCGAAAATCCAGCCATTTGCCCTGCCGTGCCGCCCCGAGCTAGTGCGCGACGCCAAGAAGATCACTTATGAAAACAGCGCCGGTCGCCATGCTCTAATTTCGGTCGTTCAGCTTCCAGCCTGCACACGCGTCGCCGATTTTCGAACCCAAAAGGCTTTGTACGGACAAACCATGCCGCCCAATGGTCATGCCTCAGTGAGACGAAGTCGACCTCTCAACGGAACGGAAAACGATCAAAACGATTTAGTCCCGGCACGGAGTTCGGCTGGTCGGCACGCTCCACGGAGGCGTGATGAAGCAGCGGGACGATTGGCATCTGACGGAAGCGCTCGATTACGAGCACGGACGAGCGGACCCTTTTGCCGCGGCTGTTCGGGCTACCCGAATGCCTATGGTCATTACGGACCCCGCGCAGACCGATAACCCGATCGTCTTCTGCAACGAAGCCTTTCAAACGCTGTCGGGCTACGACCGAAGTGAAATCATCGGCCGTAACTGCCGCTTCCTGCAGGGTCCCGACACCGACCGAGAGCAGGTGGCTAAGGTGCGTCAGGCAATCGACGCCCAGACCGACATTGCCGTGGACCTTCTAAACTATCGAAAAGATGGATCTGCGTTCTGGAACGCGTTGTACCTGAGTCCTGTACGCAATGACGCCGGCAAGGTTGTATTCTTCTTCGCCTCCCAGCTTGACGTTACTGACCGCGTCAAGGCGCAGACTATAATTTCAAAGCAAAAGTTATTGGTCGAACAGGAAGTCGAGGCGCGCACGTCAGACCTCGAGGCCGCGTTAGATGCAAAAACTCTACTGCTTCACGAAGTCGACCATCGCGTAAAGAACAACCTTACGATGATCGGTTCACTTCTGCGTTTGCAGGCGCGTAGCATATCAGACCCGGCCGTTTCATCAAAACTTGAAACCATGCTCGAACGGGTTGATGCGCTGGCGACAGTGCATCGCCGCCTTTATCAGTCGGACGACGTCACCCGGTTCGATGTCGGGGCGTTTACCGAAAATCTGATCAGCGACGTCGTTGGTGCCAGCCGACGCGACGACATCAAGCTGGTTTCGAACATTTCGCAAATAGAGGTGCCGTCCAGTAAGGCGGCGTCGCTTGGGTTGATCCTAAACGAGATAGCGACCAACGCCATTAAGCATGCATTTGCCGACGGGCGAGCCGGTACGATTTCCGTCCGCACCGCCCTAGAAGGCAATAATGCCCTGATCGAAATTACCGATGACGGGCATGGGCTAGCCAGCAATGATGTTCAGCCGGACGGCATTGGCAAAATGCTTATCTCCCGCCTCGCCAAGCAAGTCAGGGCCGACGTCGTGTGGTCCGACGCCGCCCCCGGTGTTCGGGTATCTCTCTCATTCCCGGTGGACGATTAATGAATATACGCGCCCAACCGCCGTTGAATGTGCTGATCGTCGAGGACGAAGCTCTTTTAGCGATGGATATTGAAGCGATGATCGAAGACGCCGGTCACCGTGTCGTCGGCGAGGCCGCGTCTCTCTATGAAGTTGAAGACCTAGCAGGCGATCTCCACCCGGACCTGGCTTTTGTCGACATACAGCTTGCGAAAGGCACCAGCGGCCTGGATGTCTGTGCATTGATCAGGAAGCGATGGGCGGGCGCGATAGTCGTCTTCGTCACTGCAAACCCGCTCAAGATTCCAGCCGATTTTGCCGGTGGCCATGGCATCATACCCAAGCCCTTCTCCCGGAATGGTCTGATGTCCGCAATGCGCTACATCGAAGAGGGTGTCTGCGATCCGCCGCCCGTATCCCCGCAGCCAGCGAGCTTCATTGCTGCGCCCGCGTTTGCCGCAGATTGGTCCCAGACCAGTCCCTGATTTCGGGTGATAAGCGACAATCGTATGGCCTCACGAGGTGGGACGACAGATGACAGAAGTTATACATAATTTCGATTACGTTGATCCATCAACGTCTTACCGCTAGGACGTTCCCGCTTTGGACCGTCAGCCACTCCCACCTTCGCCTATTCGACCGCACGATGCCACAGGTGTCGTACGCGAGGCTGTCGACGCATTTGCGTCCCGCCTCAACGAGCATGACCCCTTCGTTGCGGCGTTCGATCATTGCATTACGCCGATGGTCGTCAGCGATCCAACGCTACCAGATAACCCGCTGGTTTACGTCAATCGTGCGTTCGAGGCTCTGACGGGGTTCTCGGCGGTCGAGGTCGTTGGCCGGAATTGCCGTTTTATGCAGGGACCGCTGACCGATCAGGCCGACGTCCGACGCATGAAGGACGCGATCGCTCGCCGCGAGCCGATCGATATCGACCTCCTGAATCACCGTCGTGATGGCACGCCGTTCTGGAACCGCCTCATGGTCGCGCCCGTGCATGACGCGACTGGCAGCCTACGCTACTTCGTGGCATCTCAGCTCGATGTCACACTCGAGCGGCACGGGCTGTTGCAGTTGGAACGCGACCGCGACACGCTGAGTGCCGAGCTTGCGAAGCGGGAAGTTGCGCTAGCCGAACGAGAGGCCCGCCTGGCACTTGCGCTCGATGCCGGCGGACTGGGCACTTGGACCATCGACCTGCCAGAATGGCGGCTCACCTACTCGCCAAGTTGCCTGACGAACTTTGGCCGGCCTGTCGGCGAAAAGTTGTCGATGGCAGGTATGCTGGCATGCGTTCATCCAGAGGATCGAGACCTCCTCACGACCTCGCTGAACAGCGCTATCGAACATGGCACACGGTATAACGTCGAATACCGCATTCTAACGCCTGAAGGCGAGCAACGCTGGATCCATTCCCAAGGCTCGCTGCAGCGTCGCGCGGATGGCACACCGTTGGCGGTTTCGGGCTTTTCGAGCAATGTTTCAGCGCGCAAATTTGCCGAGGAGCAACGGTCGGTTCTGGCACATGAACTGACGCATCGCGTGAAGAACACGCTTGCTACAGTAAGTGCCGTTGTCAGCCAGACGCTACGCGATGCGGCGTCTCTTGGTGAGGCTCGGGATGCGGTGTCGGGCCGCATCGCTAGCCTCGCGTCTGCGCACGAACTTCTGCTCAAGGATGAGATCGAAGGCGCGGCAATCGGTGAGATCGTCGAGCGGGTGTTGGCGCCGTTCATGGACAGCAACGGTCGACGGTTTTCCGCTGTCGGCCCGACGATACGGCTGACCCCGGAAGTGACACTTGCGTTGTCGATGGCGCTGCACGAGCTGGCGACCAATGCGATCAAATATGGAGCGCTCTCGGTACCGGAGGGGCAGGTGACCATACGCTGGGACCTGAACGGCAATGCAACGGAACGCCGGCTTACCTTCTCCTGGGCGGAGCAGGATGGACCTATCGTTGCTATGCCAACACGTGTTGGATTTGGTACGCGAATGATTGAGCGCGTCCTGTCACGCCACATCCGCGGCAAGGCGGAAATCCAATATCTGCCGGAAGGTGTTCGCTTCGCAATCGAAGCGCCGATCTAAGCTTTCGACCTTGTCTGACATTTGTTAACCCCGTGGCGGGCCCATTGCGTGACCACATTGGTTAAGAGCTCAGCTTATCGGGATCTGTCATATGTGCCATGTGCTCGTCATCGAGGATGATTTCCTCATCGCTGATCACATCATCCAGCTGATCGAGCGGGCTGGCGGGACATCCTTTGATCAGGCTGCCTCGCAAGATGAGGCAATCGATGCCGCGAGATTGAGGCCTCCCTCCATCATCATGTCCGACGTCAATCTCTCAGCCGGTACCGGCCCTGCCGCGGTGGAAGCCATCATCTTGGAGCATGGGCCGACGCCCGTGATCTTCGTGACCGGCACGCGCGAAGCATGCCATGTAAGTCGGCCATCAATGATTTTTCTCGACAAACCGATCAACGAACAGGCTCTTCTCGCGGCGTTCCAAAGCCTAGCGCCCGCCTGAGCCAGCAATCGCCGACCGATAGTGAAGCGAAGCTCTGCCAGTGATCCGGCCCATCTGAGGGCCGACAAGAGTCTAGTATTTAGCCGGACTTGCGGGCCGAACCTGTCACTGCTGCGTTGTTATAAACGTGGCTGGCTTCGGCGATAATAAGCGACAGGAGGGGTAGTGCATGTCTCAATCGCCGTTTCTAAATGATCCTCATATTGAGATGTCGAAGCACATTGTTGCGGCGGTTTTGTCCCCGATCGAGGAAGTGAGGGCTATACACCTGCGAGCAGCTGAGCACCTGTCACAGCTTGCAAGGGACAGCGGCGTTATTCGACCGAAAGGTCACGGCTCTAAGCCGTGGTAACTTGGCAAGTATACGGCCCCGAGGGGATGAGGTTGCGCATTGAACGGGAGTTAATACTAGAAACCTCCAAATACCCTCTCTTTTGCCCGACCAACAATGTGCACAGTCGGCATAGCCGAACACCCGAGGAGGCCTGACATGGGCGATGCTCGGGCATGGGGTTTCTTCGATAGCGATGCGCCTTTCGATGAAGAAACGCGTGCTCGACTTCTCGCCGAAGGCATTGTCAGGGCAACCTGGGAAAGCGCGCCAGACGGCTTAATTGAAATCGACAGCCCTAGTTGGCGGTTTTACACCGGTCAGAGTTACGACGATTGGAAAGGCTATGGATGGCTGACTGCAATCCACCCTGAAGATCGGATAGCGACGGTTACACAATGGCGTAATACCGTTCAGGATCAGCAAGCGGTAGACGCAGAATACCGCCTTAAAGGACAGGACGGAAACTACCGCTGGATGCACGTTCATGCCGTGCCGCTGCGCGACGAGAACGGAAAGATCATAAAATGGTTCGGCGTCAATATTGATATTCATGACAGCAAGGCGAAGGGTATCCGGCCCTGACCCTGCGGGGGAACTCAGCCCTAAAAGTTACCGGTTTGAGAGCATCGGTGCCCGAAAATAGACGTTTCGTGAGATCGCGGTGACGCCATTCGCTTGTCCGTGCGTTGCGCCGTCATGAGCAATTTGAACCATGCCCGCTATGAATACCGCCCCATCACAAACCGGCCGGACTACGACTGGCCGGGTGGACGTCGCCTCGCTATCTATGTCGGCGTAAATTATGAGGTCTTCGACTTCGGTGGCGGTTTGGGGCCAAAGTTAGCGCCGTCTCAGACCGAACCTGACGTGATGAACTACGCATGGCGCGACTATGGCAATCGCGTGGGAGCATGGCGGCTTTTCGATCTCTTTGATCGGTTGAAGCTGCGGACCACCGCACTGCTCAACGCCGACGTGCTCGATCGTTGCCCCGGCTTGGCAGAGGCATGCCGCGATCGTGGCGACGAGATTGCGGCTCACGGCAGCAGCAATGCGAAGGCGCAGGGGAACATGTTCGGCCTGCGCGAGGATAGCTTGATCACAGACGTTACCGAGAGGTTAGCGACGCTCGGTATACGACCGTCTGGCTGGTTGGGGCCTTGGATTTCAGAAAGCAAACACACGCCGGATCTGCTTGCCAAGAACGGCTACCGTTACGTGCTCGATTGGGCGCACGACGATCAACCCACCCGACTCTCGACCAAATATGGCGGGCTTCTCTCCGTTCCTTACTCTCAGGAAATTAACGACCTCCCCGCGATCATCGAGCGCCACCAAGAGGCAGAGACGTTTGCGGCAATGATACGCGCAGGCGTGGAACAACTGTTGTCCGAATGCGACCGGCGGCCGCTCGTCCTTGGTATCGCGCTCCACCCCTTCATCATGGGGCAGGCACACCGCGTTCCGGCACTTGCCCGCGTCCTGACGGAGCTTCGGGAAGCGGACGATCCCCGTATCTGGTGGACGACCGCCGGCGACATCGCCGCCCATGTCGAGGCGCATGGCCTCGCGGTCTGACCGCCTGTATCACACTAGCTGACGGCACGTGCGTGGAGTGCTCGGACCTCGTCGGCAAAGTCGGGCACCGGGCCAGCCACGTCCGCATCCGGCACCACGTCGATGATGCGCAGCAGGGCGATCCCGAGCGAGGGCTTGCCCAGCTCCTGCATCCAGTGACTGAGCTGTGACGTGGACGTCGCGTAGACGATACGGCCCAACCCGACGAGCCCATGCGCCGCTGCACACATCGCGCAATGTTCGCCGGAGGTGTAGACGACAGCATGTCGCCGCTCCTCGGGCGTCAGGTGTTCGGCCGACCAGCGCGCGATCGCGAACTCGGGATGACGCGTGGCGTCGCCACCGCCCGTCCGGTTTCGGTCCTCGAACAATACGGTTCCGTCTCGCGATACAAGGATCGAGCCGAACGGTTGATCTCCCGCGTCGACCGCTTCTGTCGCCAACTCAACGCACCGTTGCAGATGCCGTATGTCCACGTCGTTCATGAAATTTCCTTGAGAAAACGGCCGGCAACGGCGGGCGGTATACAGACGACCCAAGTCCGAGTTGGATCCGGCGACTGGCTCAGTACGACGCGCGGGAACTCTGTCCCCATCTCGAACGGTATGCCGGAGCAATGTGGAGCTGACCGTGACCGACTTATCCTGCCGCAGCTTCACGTCTTGCCCATGCACCGGAAACACTGGTCCATGATGGCTACGGACTTGAAGGGGCGCCAATCCCTCCGTTCCGGTGTTCGTCTGCTGCGATTCAAGATGTCTACCCAAGCGCTTGGTCGGATCGGGCTATGGGCTGTGTTATCGACCCGGACGGTCCGTAGCGCGTTCCGTGACGATTTTGGCATTGCCGCGAGTTCGATTGCCTTTGCCGCATTCCTAGCGATGATACCGCTCGTCGGCGTCGTCGCGGGCGTTTACGGTATGGTGGTTCCACCAACCGCGGTCGCTGACAATATGGACAAGATCGTCGCCATCCTGCCGGTCAGCGCGCAGCATTTGTTGGCGGCGAACCTGAACCACGGGCTTGCCAGCGGTCGTGGTGGGATCGTTACGCTGATAGTGTCGCTCGGCATCGCTCTGTTCAGCGCGCGTCGTGCGGGACGGTCGCTGCTCCACGGGATCAACCTTGCCTATCGCATCGAGCGCGAGCGTCGTGGCCTGCGTCGGCAGCTGGTGTCGAAGATCATAGTGCTGGGCTGCGCCGCGCTGGTGCTGACGGCGCTCGTATCGCTGTCGGTCCTCACGTTCCTGCGGAGCTATGTTCCCGACGGACTGCCGGGGGCCCGGCTGGTTTCTGCGATCACGCTGTTCGGTTCGTTGACGCTTGGCGCGGGTGGTGGCCTGATCGCGCTCTATCGCTATGCCCCGGCGTCGGAGGCGATCCCGTGGCGTAGCGCCCTGCCCGGCACGATCGCCGGCGTCGCCCTGTGGCTGACCGCGACGATGATGTTTCGCGCCTATGTCGCGCGGTTCGCGCGCTTCGACGACACCTATGGCTCGTTGTCCGCGGTCGTGGTGCTGATGCCCTGGCTGATGGTGTCGGCCTGGGCCCTTCTGCTCGGCGCGCGGCTCAATGCCGAAGCCATGCGCCATGCCGGCGAACACATAAAGGAACGTGCCGAATGACCGAAAACCCCGTGCAGGACCGCTATCGCAACCGTCTGCTCGGCATCATCACGGCGATCCTGCTGATTGCCGCGCTACGGATCGGCTTTGCGGTCATCATGCCGATCGCCTTTGCCGCAATCATCGTCGCCGCGCTCTGGCCGCTGAAACGCTGGCTGGCGCGGTTCATGCCCTCTTGGGTCGCCTATACGCTGACCCTCCTGTCGCTGGTCACGATCCTCGGAGCGTTCGCCGCCGCGGTGTACCTCTCGGTCGGCCAGGTGATCGGCGCGGTTGCGTCGCAATGGGCAGGTCTCGAGCGGGGTTACAACCACCTCGCCACATGGGCGGCGGATCGCGGCGTGCCGATCGCCGGGACGATCAACCGGCAGCGGATCACGATGCTGGTCCAGATGTTGGCGAGCGGCGTCTACGCCTTCGTCACCTATGTCGGCTTCATCGGGATCGTGGTGATGCTCGGCCTGCCTGAAGTGCCACGGCTTCGGCGCAAGCTGTACGAGATGTTCGAGGGTGGAGCGCGACGCGACATGCTCGAAGTCGGCGAGAAGATTTCCGGCCAGATCCGCCGCTATCTCGGCACCACGCTTGCGACCAGCATCCTGACCGGCGTCGCGTCATCGCTATGGTCGTGGATGACGGGGCTCGAGCTGGTGCTGGTCTGGGGCATCCTCAACTTCCTGCTCAACTTCGTCCCCGTCATCGGCAACATCGTCGGCATCGTCCCGCCCGTGCTCTTCGCGTTCATCCAGTTCGGCGGATGGCAGATGCCGTTGCTGGTGTTCGCAGGATTCGTGGTTCTACAGATGACGATCAGCAACGTCGTCTACCCGATCCTGCAGGGCAAGCAGCTGTCGCTGTCGCCGCTCGCGATCATCGTCGCGATGACGTTCTGGAGCTGGGTATGGGGCATCGCCGGAGCACTGATCGCGGTGCCGCTGACCGCGGCCATCGTGATGATCTGCGGCCAGTTCGATAGTAGCCGCTGGATCGCCAAGCTGCTGTCGTCATGATGATCGGGGACAACGACCGCTCGAAGAACGCAGCATGAGGCAATGGTCATGGATCCTAAAGCGGATCGTCCGGCAGATCTGGTTCCGCGCGGCGATCATCAGTCTGCTCAGCGTCGCGCTGGCGATCGTCGCCGGGCTCGTCACGCCGTATCTACCTTACACGTTCGACGCCGATATCGGGCAGCAATCGGTCGGTACGATCCTCCAGATCATGGCCTCCAGCATGCTGGCGGTCACGACCTTTTCCCTGACCGCGATGGTCAGCGCCTATTCTTCGGCGACGCAACTCGCGACACCACGTGCGACCCAGTTGATGGTCAGCGACCCGACCTCGCAGAACGCGCTGTCGACTTTCCTCGGTGCATTCGTCTTCTCGATGGTGGGTATCGTCGGGCTGAACACCAGCGCCTACGGTCATGACGGCCGAATCATCCTGTTCGCGGCGACGGTGCTGGTCATCCTGCTGGTGGTCGGCACGTTGTTGCGCTGGATCGGGCATATCACCGCCTTCGGACGGATGGCCGACGTGATCGACCGCGTCGAGGAGGCCGCGACCGAGGCGATGCGGGATTTCGCCGCGCATCCGTATCTCGGTGGGCGGGCTCCCGTTGGCATCCCCGCCGACGCCGTGGCGCTAAACTCTCTACAGACCGGCTACATCACGCATATCGACGTCGCCGCGCTCGGCACCATCGCTGACCGCCACGGCTTGACGGTCTATGTCGACGTCTTTCCTGGCGCGATGATGCACCCCGCGCGTACGCTCCTGCGGGTCAAGGGGGAACCGATCCACGCGGTCCAGACCGCCCTGGTCAGGACCTTCACGATCGAGCGACATCGCTCGTTCGATCAGGACCCACGGCTGGGCTTGATCGCATTGTCCGAGATCGCGAGCCGAGCGCTGGCGCCG
Organism: Sphingomonas sp. CFBP 13603; assembly: GCF_014892665.1. NCBI lineage: Bacteria > Pseudomonadati > Pseudomonadota > Alphaproteobacteria > Sphingomonadales > Sphingomonadaceae > Sphingomonas > Sphingomonas sp. CFBP 13603. Next base: position 55,795 of record NZ_JADBIA010000014.1, read on the forward strand.
GCAACCAACGATCCGGGCACGGGGATCGAAGTCCTTAATGCCTTGCTGCGCGTGTTCCTGACGCTCCGGCCGAGCGCAACGCGCCTCAATGACAAGGTCGAAACCCATCCGGTCCATATCGGCAGACCGACAATGGACGATATGCTGACGGACGCGTTTGGGCCGATCCTGCGCGAAGGCGTTCAAGAGGTCGAGGTATCGCTGCGGCTGACCGCGACGCTGGCGGCGTTGCACGCGAACCTGCCTGATGCACAAGCCGCAATCGAACGCTGGGCGCACCGTCACGCGAAGCGGGTGACGACCACCATCACGGATCCTGACGATCTGACGGCCTTCGATACGGCTTACAGGAAGCTCTGGCGTGCTTGAGGCTGGGGCATAGTCCCCGATTGCCGGGCGACCCTTTCAAAATACGGGGTCACCAGCAAATGCGGCATTGCCAGTGCCGCGATGCCGGCAAATAGCGAACGCACGCCCGAAGGGTCCCATTGCAGCAGCACCCCGCCCACGATCCCCACCAGCGTCACGGCCGCGACGAGGACTGGAGCCGTGGTACGAAGGTACGCGGTGGTCGTGACGCACTGCAAGCGATCACGACGCTCTTTCGTCTGTGGCACCGCGTGCAGCACGAGGAACCCCACCGAAAACCCGACGAGCGGGGGTAGAACCAGTAGTGCCGTCGTTCCAACCAGGAGACGTCGATCGTGACGCGCTACGCCGATGATCGCGAGGCAGCCGGCGGCTAAGCCACCAGCAATCGCCAGACTACTGACCATGGTCGGCAGACTTGAGGCTTGAACGCCGGCAGAATCGAGAATGCGGGTCAGGCTCGCCGCATGCAGCGTCGCAGGAGTGGCAACCAGGCTTATGCCGCGGGCCATCCTCTCGAACGGCCGGCTTGCCGGGGCATCCTCAAGGCCAAAATGGACTGCGGATGCCAGCAGGAATGCGGGAAGTGCGATCGCGGGATCGACGAGCCACCACCAGAGACAGACCAGTAGCGCAGAGACGTACAGTGCCAGGAATGTCGGGCGTCGCTGGTGCTCGATGATTTCAAGATCACTGGCGCCGTGCACTATGCCCACGATGCCGACCGCGATGGCTGCGAACGCAAGCTGCACGGTGAGCAAGCAGAATGATGCGATCAAAGCCGCCCCGGAAAGGAGGCCCCAGCCAAGGGCCGGGGCGCGTCGTGTCATGCCCGGTAGCCTCGTTCGTCGCCCTGATGCGCCAACGCCTTGTCGAGGTTGGCTGCCGCATAGAACGCATAGCCTACCTTCGCGATGATATCCATTATCAGGAACGCCCAGACCGATGCGGGATCAGTGATCAGCTTTAGACCTTCCGGCCCGACCAGGAAGACGATGGGATAGAGGAACCAGATCACCGTCAGGAATATGAGGTTCTTGGCGTAAGCCGCGCCCAACGCCGCACCGCGGCTGACGGCTTGTAATCGCAATGGACCCCAGAGCAGATACAGGACGCCGAGAAACGCGACGCAGGACCATCCGTACCAGATCCATTTCGCCAGCGATGGGGCGGCAAGCGACGATATCAGGCCCGTGACGATCATCAGGACATCGAGGACGATGACCGATGTCAAATACCCGCCGACTTCACCTGTTTTTCCGTGCTCGTGGAACGCCAGCAGCACCAGCCCGGACAATAGTATCGGCGTCGTTACCGACCAATCGACATAGCGTGCCAGATAGGTCGCCGAGCCGTCGCTGTTGATCAGCGTGCCGATCCCAAAGGCCATTGCGAGATACGCGGTTGCCGCGATGAACGGAACGCTGGCGTGCAGGAGCGTATGATGACCCGACGGATGCGTCTTCTTACCCGTCGCGTATATCGCCAGCGACGCGACCGACATCACGCTGAAGCCGATCAGAAAAGCGGTTTGATCCACGAGGGAGCCCCCTATCATGAGGACGACCCGGCGCCGACCTTAAGCCCCTAACATTGCTCACATGTTTTGGGTCCTGGCTCGCGATAAGTTCATGAATGCGTCATGTTTGGCGACGTCACGACAGACTGATGCTTACGCCTTCGGAAAGTGCACAGCCGTACGAAGCCCTGGCGCATTGTCACTCAGCGTCAGCGACGCCGAAGGAGGCTTGTTCAGCGGCGCGTTCGGCATAGTTGCTATTGAGGGCATACCCCCTGGGCAGCTTGAAGGTGAGGTGGTGCTGGTAAATCCGGCCCGCCGCCGCATCGAACGTTTGCTCCGAGCCGAGTCGACGACGAACACGCTGTTGGTGACCGAGCGCTGCGATCAGCTGTGCGTCATGTGCTCTCAGCCACCGAAGAAGACGCACGTCGACCGTTTCGATCTACTCGAGCGGGCGTGTTTGCTAGCCCCAGAAGACATGCTCATCGGCATTTCAGGGGGTGAGCCCATGCTGTACAAGGAGCGCCTTCTCACTTTGATGGAGCGGACGCTTTCCATTCGCGCGGATCCGAGCTTTCACGTTCTGACCAATGGTCAGCATTTGACGGCGGCTGACATCCAGCGGCTTGGTGCTCCCGAGTACCGGCGCGTCGGCTGGGGGATCCCGCTCTATTCCACCGAACTTGCCCTTCACGACCTTCTGGTCGGCAAGGACGGCGCCTTTGCACAACTCGCAGGGGGCCTTTCCAACCTCGCGATGGCTGGGGCGCGGATCGAACTGAGAACGGTCGTGATGAACGACAATGTCGGTGGCTTACCGGTGCTCGCGGGCTAGGTATCGTCAAGGCTTCGCTTTTGTCGAAGCCTGGTCGATCATGTAGCTGGAACATGTCGGCTTCGCGAAAACCAGGTGGCCCGCCCTCTTCTTCGACCACAGCAGGCGGTTCGGGCCGATCGCGGAAGCGCTGGATCGGGCTCTGCTACACGGCGTGAGAGCGCAGCTTTTCAACTTTCCTCGCTGCACGGTTCCCGCCGCCTATCGCAGCCTTGCGATCGCTTCGATCTCCGACTGGAAGCGCAAGTTCGCGCCAGCGTGCAGCGATTGCCGGGAGCAGACGAAATGCTCCGGCTTCTTCGAATGGCATCCCGATGAGGAGGCACGCGTGACCGTGAGACCGTTGTGAAACGAACTAAGTTCCTTGTGTCGAGCCTCCTCGCGGCTGGCTTCTCTGGCCAACAGGACGCACTGGCGCAGGCATTCTCGAAAGCCACGATGCGGGTTATTGATGATCCACAGGGGGTTGCCCTCCTGCGTCGATTCTCGCAAGATCACGCGATCACGCTTGCCCAGCATCGCAGTCATTCCAGCCATTCGAGTCACCGGTCGGGCGGTGGCGGCGGCGGTCATTACAGCCATACCAGTCATCGCTCGTCATCCGGTGGCGGTACAGCCCGAGCTACGACAGCACACCGACCTATTCAGCGCCGTACGTCGCGCCAGCTCCCACGCCGTCAGCTCCGGCAGAGCCCACACCATCTGTGCAGCCTCTGTTTGCACGCGAAACCAGAGCAGCGGCACTGCCCCCGGACGGGCTACCGGCACTGTCAGGAAGAACGAAGCGCTTCACGTCGATTGTGCGCCGGGTCCAGATCGCCCTGAAAGCCCAGGATCTCTACTCGGGAGCAGTTGATGGAGTGGTCCGGCCGGCGCTGCGCTCGGCCCTACGAAAGTTCCAGAAGGCTCGCGGTCTCGACGTTACCGGCACCATCACGTCGCCAACCCTCGACGCGTTGATGGTTTCCAGCGGGTGAGGTTCAATAGTTGTGTGGCGGCGTCAAAAACGAGACACGTCGTTGCCTCTGCAAGTCCTTGATGCGTAATCGTAAGAGCGGCATGAAAGGCCTAACGCCCTTTATGGAGTCGCGCGCCTGACCCATAATCGGCCGCTACCGCCCGTTCCCTCGCTTCCCAACTTCAGACGCTCGTTCATCTTCGCCGTTCAAGCGCTCGGCAAAACCACCCCCATCACGTCAGTGCTGGCAGCGCGTCGAGGTGCTTTTCGAGCGTGATCGGATATTCGCGCACGCGCACGCCGGTCGCGTTGTAGATCGCGTTGGCGACCGCAGGAGCGACCCCGGTCAGACCCAGCTCGCCAACACCCTTGGCCTTTACCGGCGAAATCGTCGGATCGACCTCGTCGATGAAAAAAGCGTCGAGATGCGGGATGTCGGCGTGCACCGGCACCTCGTAGCCGGCGAGATCGTGGTTCACGAAGAAGCCGAAACGCTTGTCGATCGCCATTTCCTCCATCAGCGCCGCACCGACGCCCATCACCATCCCGCCGATTACCTGGCTGCGCGCGGTCTTGGCGTTGAGGATGCGTCCCGCCGCGCAGACGGCGAGCATGCGCCGCACCCGGACCTCACCGGTATAGACGTCGACCGCGACCTCGACGAAATGCGCTCCGAAGGTCTGCTGCTGGAATTGATCCGCGAGCTTGGCGAACTCCATCAGATCCTCGACCACGATCTCGCCATCCTTTGCCGCGTCGGCAAGCTTCACCGAACGGTTGCCGCTGCGCACCTGGCCATCGGCAAAGTCGACGTCGGCGGTGTTGAAGCCGAGCCGCTGAGCGACGGTTTCGCGCAGCTTCATGCACGCCGCATAGACGCCGGCGGTCACGGAAGGCGCGCCCTGCTGCCCGCCCGATCCCGGCGTTTCCGGGAAGGTGGAGTCGCCGAGCTTCACCACAATGCGGTCGGGCGCGACGCCCATCATCTCGGCCGCGGTCTGCTGGACGACGGTGTAGCTGCCGGTGCCGATATCCGTCATGTCGGTCTCGATCGTCACAACGCCGTGCCGATCAAGCCGGGCGCGTGCGCCAGCCTTGGCGATCTTGCCGCCACGGATCGCCCCCGCCATCCCCATACCAATCAGCCATTGCCCTTCGCGGACCGCACCGGGCTTGCTCTGCCGCTTGTCCCAGCCGAAGCGTTCTGCGCCCTCCCGCAGGCAACGGACGAACGCTCGGGTCGAGAATGGCTTGTTCGGATTTTCGGGATCGACCTGCGTATCGTTCACGATGCGAAGCTCGATCGGATCCATCTTCAGCTTTTCCGCGAGTTCGTCCATCGCGACCTCTAGTGCCATCAGGCCGGGTGCTTCACCGGGCGCACGCATCGCGTTGCCTTCAGCTAGATCGAGCGTGGCCAGCCGCATCCGGGTCAGCCGGTTCGCGCCCCCATACAGCGTCCGCGTCGAGGTCACGGTCGGTTCGGTACGCCCACCGACGAGGTTACCCGATAGGCTGTCATGACCGATGGCCGTCAGCCGCCCGTCACGTCCCGCCCCCAGTTGCACACGCTGGATCGTTTTGGGCCGGTGGATCGTGGTGTTGAACATGATCGGACGCTGTAGCGCGATCTTCACCGGACGCTTGACCACGCGCGCCGCGATCGCCGCCAGCGCCAGATCGATCTGCACGGTCCCCTTCCCGCCGAAACCGCCACCGATATAGGGCGAGATCAGGTGGACGTTCTGCTTGGGGATCCCGAGGATCAGCCCGAGGTCCCGCGTTCCCCAATTCATCTGCTGAATCGACGTCCAGCACGTCACGCGGTCTCCGTCCCATTTCGCGATCGAGGCGTGCGGCTCCATCATCGCGTGCGCTTGGTCGGGCACGGTGTAGGTCTCGTCGACCTTGACCGGGGCCGCGGCGAACGCCTTGGCGAAATCGCCGACCTGCTTCTCGTTGGGGCCGCCAAACTCGCCCTCTGGTGGGACCGGCGCGCTGGCGTTCTGCGCGGCCAGATCGAACCGGCCTGCCGTCCGCTGATAGTCGACCCGCACCAGCGCCGCAGCCGCACGAGCCTGCTCAAACGTCTCTGCAACAACGACGGCGACCGGCTGATGGTAATGGTCCACCTCAGGCGCGGCGAGCATCTTCTGGACGTAGAACTTGCCGACCCCGGGTTTACCGGCATTCAGATATGTGACGACCCCGACCACTCCGGGCGCGCGTTCGGCATCGCGGGTATCGATCGTCATGATCCGGCCCTTGGCGATCGCGGCGCCGAGAATGTAGCCGTACGCAAACCCTGGCGCGACATCCTGCCATTCATAAGCATAGGTCGCGGTGCCGGTGGTCTTCAAATGCCCTTCGTAGCGATCGAGTGGCTTGCCGAGCACCTTCATCCGGTCGGTCGGGTTGGCGCCTGCGGGTGTGTCGAAGATCATGGCTTCACCTCTGCAATCACCGCCGCGAGGGTGCGCGTCGCGAGTGGGATCTTGAATGCGTTGTCGTCGGTCGGCCGTGCGTCGGCAAAGACCGCTTTCGCCATATTGGCCGCGCCGCGGGGCATCGCTGCCTCCGCAGCCTCCACGCGCCAAGGCCGATGGGCGACACCACCGAATGCTACGCGGCCGCTCCCGTCGCGCTGGACGATGGCAGCGACCGAAACGAGGGCAAACGCGTAGGACGCGCGGTCGCGCACCTTGCGGTAGACATGCGCACCACCGATCGGGCGCGGCAAGGTGACCGCGGTGATGAGTTCGCCGTGATCGAGCACATTATCCTGCTCAGGCGTGCTACCCGGCAGCGTATGGAAGGTGCCGATCGGTATGGATCGTGTCTTCCCGTCCGCCTTCACCGTCTCGACTGTCGCATCGAGCACGCGCATCGCGACCGCCATGTCGCCCGGATGGGTCGCAATGCACGACTCGCTCGACCCGATGACGGCAAGCTGGCGCGAATAGCCACCGATCGCAGCGCAACCCGAGCCGGGCTTGCGCTTGTTGCAGGGCTGGTTGGTGTCGTAGAAATACGGGCACCGCGTCCGCTGGAGCAGATTGCCAGCGGTCGTCGCCTTGTTCCGCAGCTGGCCCGAGGCGCCGGCAACGATAGCGCGGCTGAGGACGCCATAGTCACGCCGCACCCGCTCGTCGCTCGCCAGCGCGGTGTTGCTGACGAACGCACCGATCCGCAGCCCGCCAGCGTCGGTCGGTTCGATCCGGTCGAGCTTGAGGTCCTGCACGTCGACCAGATGGGTCGGCGTCTCGACCTCGAGCTTCATCAGATCGAGCAGGTTGGTACCGCCGGCCAGGAATCGCGCGCCAGGATTGCGCGCAACGATCCGAGCCGCGTCTGCAGGCGTCGTTGCCCGCTCGTAGGTAAAGCTCTTCACGCGCGTGCTCCTGCGACATCGGCCATCGCCTCAGCGATGTTGGAATAGGCACCGCAGCGGCAGATGTTGCCGCTCATCCGCTCCCGCATTTCGGCGCCGGTAGGCTGCGGGGCCGCCATAAGATCGGCCTGCGCATGGCTGGGAATGCCTCGTTTAATTTCTTCGAGAACGGAGACGGCAGAGCAAATCTGCCCCGGGGTGCAGTAACCGCACTGATATCCGTCATGCTTCACGAAAGCGGCTTGCATCGGATGCAGACGCTCGGGTGTGCCGAGCCCTTCGATAGTTGTTACGGCATCGCCCTCATGCTGGACGGCGAGGCTGAGACAGGCGTTGATACGCTCACCGTTGACGATGACCGTGCACGCTCCGCACTGCCCGTGGTCACAGCCCTTCTTGGTGCCGGTGAGATGTAGCTGTTCGCGCAGCGCATCGAGCAGGGTCGTACGCGGATCGAGCGTCAGCGCTTGGGCTGTTCCGTTCACGCTCATGGCGACCCTGTATGTCGGCAGGGCTTGCGCGGGCGGCGCGGCGTCGGCTGTTTCGCTCACGATGGCGGATACTGCCGCAGTAGTGGCGCTGCTCATCAGCATCTCCCTTCGGGACAATTGAAAAGTCTCACTGGCCATCGGCGATCCTTCATGGGCGCGCCAACAGGCGCCGGTCAGGACCATTAAACGCTTTCGACAGGAGTAGGTTACCCGTCAGCAGCTTGATGCGATACTGAATCTGGTTCAACATCGGGAATGCTTGTTACCCGCACCAACCTTACCGACCTTGCCTATTTCCTAGCGATCGCGCGGCATCGCAATCTTCGTCGGGCCGGCCTCGAGCTTGGCGTGTCTGCCTCCGCGGTCAGCCATGCTCTCAAAAGTTTCGAAGAGCGCGCGGGTGTCCGACTGATCAACCGGACCAACCGATCCGTAACCTTGACGTCGGCTGGAAAGGCGCTGGAGCAGTCGGTCTCCGGGTCATTTGCTGACATCGGCTCCGCGTTGGAGAACCTAGATCAGCTCCGCGCCTCTCCTGGCGGAAAAATCCGCATCAACGCCGTGGTCGATGCGGTAACGCTGGTGCTTGGTCCTGTGCTTGCCGAACTGTCTCGCCGTCACCCTGATATTGAGGTCGATCTGGTATCGAGCAATCGCATCGTCGATGTCGTTGGCGAGGGATTCGACGCAGGCGTTCGGTATGGCGGCACCGTCCCCGAAGACATGATCGCGCAGCGACTTTCAACTGACCTCCGATGGGTTGTCGCAGCTTCTCCCCGTTACCTCGAAGAACATGGCACACCAACGCACCCAAACGAGCTGAAGCATCACCGGTGTCTTGGAGTGCGTCTTGGGGACGACAGTATCTACCGGTGGGAATTCGAGGGGCCTGACGGGGACTTTGATATGCCTATCAAAAGCGCGATGACTGCCGACGATAGCCGATCAACGCTGGCAATGGCTTTGAACGGCGCGGGGCTGACGTTCGGTCTTGAAGCCCTGTTCGCCAAGTATGTCGCAGACGGCACCCTGCGCCTTGTGCTAACCGAGTGGGTGACGACCGGGCCGGGCTTCTACCTTTACTATTCCGGACGGCGACAGTTACCCGCGGGTTTGCGCGCGCTGCTGACGATTGCAGGTGAACTAAAACCACTTGGCTGACGCGTCTGTTCAACACCAAGCATTCAGGGCGTCTGAAACCCGGCCTTTAATAACGAAGCGACGACCCAGAAGCAGACGTCCCCGCCCCCTTCCCAGCTTCCCAACTTCAGCCGCTCGTTCATCTCCGCAATGCGACCGCTTTTGGCGCCCGACCCTGCGAACTCGAACGTCGCGACTGGGTGTTAGTTTAGGAAGCAGGCTGTCCAAGTCCGAGTTTTGTGCCCGATGAGCTGCGGACGGCTTTTGCGGGGGTCTGAGGTACGGGATTAGCGGTGACGCTACGTCGAACCGTAGGTGCCAATCCGGATTCCTCATTCCACAGAACGAGAATTGTAGCGATCGGTGCGGCGGTGAGGATCAGCAGGAAAAGACCCATCAGCCATTCGTTGGGCTGTAGCGGCTGCGAGAAGCTACCGCTGGGCTGCATCGACGGGCTAGGTCGCATCGGGCGCTTGCCGGCTTTCCTGGGGTGAAACGGGCGGTCCGCTGTCGCTCGGTAAGCAGACGGCCGGATTTGCGACTGATCATAGGCGGCGCGCGATTCCTTCTTTCCCAAAACGGAATACGCCTCGTTGATCTCTTTCGCACGAGCAGAGACATCCACACCATGGTTGGCATCGGGGTGATATTGACGGAGCAGCGCTTTCCACGCGGCGTGGATAGTGTCGCGACTTGCCGTCGAGGGCACCCCTAAAACAGAATAATAGTCGGGTGAGAGCGCCATCTAGCTGTTACTTGCGGCTAAAACGCGAAAAAGGAAAGTCCGCCTGGCCCTTGATCTTAACCTGGCCTTCTGGGTGATCCAAAGGGCGGCTTCAGGCGCCAACAGCTAGATGGCTACCATTCACATCCGCAACTTCCTGCTTTCGATGACACGACGCCGCCCCCCGGGCGCTAACCTACATCCGTATGCATAGGCGGCCTCGCCCGCTCCCAAACTTCGGACATCCATTCATCTCGGCACCATGACCGCCTTGCGTGCCCCCGGCATCAGGCGCACCGCGCCGGGTCCGTTCGTCGGCTGCAAAACTGTCGCTTTCCGCAACAACAGATCACTTCGACACTTTGCCCATACTCGTCAGACTCGGGACATTCCTTCGGATTTCTCTCGAATGATAGCTTGCCGATCCAAAGGCATGCCAATCAACGTTTCGTGGAACGCGCCCCATCGTCAACGCACTCTACCAAACTGTGAAATCCGATTCATAGAAGCTTTAACATACTGTCATGTATAGTCATTTCTTACGAATATCGGTCCACTTCGGAACTTGTATGAGCTCCGAAACGATATTGCGCAGCTAATCCGGTATGCCTCAAGCCATTGTAAATCCAACCTGAACGGCACCGTTCAGGCTGCCGCCTCTGAAGCGCTTTACTGCGCGGTTCACCTTTCTTTACGCGAAATCTGGAGACACCCGATGGCCTCTGCGACAGCCATGCCCGATACGAAAGACCCGGCGCAGCGCAGCGTGCCTACCGGTACGCTCGACGCGCTCAACTTCTTCCTGGCCGACGTCCGCGACGGGCTCGGGCCGTATCTCGCAATCTACCTGCTGGTCGTACGTGGGCCTTCGCATGGCTGGAACGAGGCGACGGTCGGCCTCGTGCTGACCATCGCCGGGATCGTCGGCCTGTTGTCGCAGACGCCGGCGGGCGGGTTGATCGACCGGGCGAAGAACAAGCCGCGCATCGTCATCGCCGGCGCCCTGCTGGTGACGATGAGCAGCCTGTCACTGCCGATCGTCTCGGGCTTCACGATGGTAACGATTACCCAGTCGATCGCGGCTGCGGCGGGCGCGATCTTTGCGCCGGCCATCTCGGCGATCACGCTGGGGCTGGTCGGGCCGAAGCTGTTCGCCAAGCGGGTCGGTCGCAACGAGGCGTTCAACCACGCCGGCAATGCCGTGTCGGCAGCGCTTGCCGGCGTCCTTGCCTGGTCGTTCGGTCCGGTCGTCGTCTTCTGGCTGATGGCGGGGCTAACGGTCGCCAGCGTTATCGTCGCGGGGCGGCTGAAGAACGACGACATCGACAATGCGGTCGCGCGCGGCCTCGACTGCGAGCCGGAGGAAGGCTGCGAGGAGCCGAGCGGCTGGAAGACGTTGATCGAAAACCGTCCGCTGATGATCTTCGCGGCAGCCGCGTTCACTTTCCATCTCGCCAATGCGGCGATGCTGACCTCGGTCAGCCAGCTGCTAGGTCGTACCGTCGGCACCGACAAGGCGACGTCGCTGACCGCCGCGTGCATCGTCGCGGCGCAGCTCGTGATGGTGCCGGTCGCGATCGTCGTCGGGCGCAACACCGAGCGCTGGGGCACTAAGCCGATCTTCCTGGTCGCGTTCGCCTTCCTCGCCGCGCGCGGCGCGCTCTACACTGTGTCGAACGATCCGTGGTGGCTGGTCAGCGTGCAGGCGCTCGACGGGATCGGCGCGGGAATCTTCGGCGCCCTGTTCCCGGTGATCGTTGCCGACCTGACCAAGGGATCCGGCCGGTTCAACGTCAGCCAGGGCGTCGTGTCGAGCGTGTTCGGCCTGGGGGCGGCATTGTCGGCGACGCTGGCCGGATCGATCATCGTCTGGGCCGGATACAGTGCAAGCTTCCTGACGCTAGCCGGAATCGCGGCGGCGGGGTTCGTGCTGTACCTCACCGCCATGCCGGAGACACACAAGTGACTTACCCTTCCTCCATCACGTGGGTGCACATCGGCGATCTGCACATGGACGAGGCGAACGGCTGGCAGAGCCGCGACCGGCTTGCCGCGATTGTCGCGGAGATCAATGCGCATATCGGCGACGCTGCGGACTTCGTCTACCTGCCCGGCGACAATGCCAATCACGCGACGGCCGAACAATACCGGGTCATCACCGATACGCTCGCCCCGCTGCGCCTGCCCTACCGGGTCATCCCCGGCGATCACGATTTCGAACTCGGCGATCTCGCGCATTACGATGCCGCTTTTGCCGAAGCGAACCGGCCCGAGGTCGAGGTCATCGCCGGGCATCGCTGCATCTTCCTCGATATCGTCTCGGCGGGTGCGGGCGGCCCCGATTTTCGGCTGACGATGCACCACCGCAACCGCCTGCTGGAGGAACTCGCGCGCGCCGAGGCGGAGCGGCAGACGCCGGTCGTGTTCATGCATGCCTATCCCGGCGACCTCTCCGCGGATGGCGAGGATATTGCCCGCATCTTCGCCGACGCCCGTGTCGCCTTCGTCGATACCGGGCATACGCATTACAACGAACTGCTCAACGACGGACGGGTCGTCTACGGCGCAACGCGTTCGACCGGCGAGATCGAGGAGGGCGGCGGCAAGCCCGGTTTCTCGATTGTCACGGTACACGGCCGCGTGCCAAGCTGGCGGTTCAAGGAGACCGGCGGCGACTGGCCGTTCGTCCAGATCGTCGCGCCTGCCGACATCCGGCTGGTGACCCGCCCCGCCGATGCCACGCAGGTCCCGCGGCCGGGCGAGGTCGAGATTGTCACCAGGCTGTTCGGCGGCACGACACAGCCGGTGATGCTGTCGGTCGACGACGGCATTGCCCAGCCGATGCTCGCCGTGTCGGGCACGGCGCTCTGGTCGTTGCGCATCACGCTCGACGCCGGGCTCCACCGCGTTGCGGCCAGCGTCGGCACCGACCGCGACACGGTCGATATCCTGGTCCGCGGCGAAGCGGATATCCCGCGACGTGGCATGCCGATCGCGCCGGGTCGCGATCTCCACAGCATCGGCGAGTGGCCCGAGCACGGCATCGCCGGCACGCAACTCGGCCCGAACAAGAACGGGAAGCACTGGTGATTTTCGCGACCGGTGCCACCTGGGGTATCTGCGCTGCCTCGACCGCTGCGGTGATCGCACGACCGTTCCGCTGGCCGGAAGCGATCTGGGCGGTGGCAGGGGCAGCGTTGCTGCTGCTGTTCGGGCTGATGCCCTTCCCCGCAGCGCTCCATGCCGTCGGAAAGGGTATGGACGTCTATCTGTTCCTGATCGGCATGATGCTGCTGAGCGAGGTGGCGCGCGCCCAAGGGCTGTTCGACTGGGTCGCGGCGACCGCAGCGATCCACGCAAAGGGATCGACCGCACGGCTGTTCGCGCTGGTCTACGTTACCGGGATCGTCACGACGACCTTCCTGTCGAACGACGCAACCGCGGTGGTGCTGACCCCGGCGGTCTATGCCGCGGCAAAGAAGGCGAAGGCCGATCCCCTGCCGCTGCTGTTCGCCTGCGCGCTGATCGCCAATGCGGCAAGTTTCGTCCTGCCGATCTCCAACCCCGCCAACCTCGTCCTCTACGGTGGCAAGATGCCGCCGCTCGGCCAGTGGTTTGCCTCGTTCGCGCTGCCATCACTGGCGTCGATCGTCGTCACCTTCGCCGTGCTGCGCTGGCTAGAGCGCACGCGGCTGGCAGGTAGCTGCACCAGCGCGGTCGAGCGCACGCCACTGACCGCGGGCGGCAAGGCTGCGTTCGTCGGGATCGTCGCCACCGCAATCGTGCTGCTCACCGTATCCGCGCTCGATATCGAACTCGGTCTGCCGACCGCGATCGCCGGTGTCGTCACGACGCTGGCGGTCTGCACGATCGCCCGGTCGTCGCCGGTCGCGCTGCTGCGCGATATCTCGTGGAGCGTGCTGCCGCTGGTCGCGGGACTGTTCGTCCTGGTCGAGGCGCTTGACCTGACCGGCGTGATCGCGTGGGTCGCGCACGCGATCCGCACCGCGTCGGCCGATCCGGCGCAGGCGTCGGCGGTATCGGGGACGATCCTGGCGTTCGGATCGAACCTGATGAACAACCTGCCCGCAGGCCTGGTTGCCAGCACCGCGGTTGCACAGGCCCAGCCGCCCAAGCTGGTCGTCGACGGCTTGCTGATCGGCGTCGACCTTGGCCCCAATCTGTCCATCACCGGCAGCCTGGCGACGATATTGTGGTTGCAGGCGATCCGGCGGGAGGGTGAGGACATCGGGTTCTGGCGGTTCCTGAAGGTCGGCGCGGTGGCGATGCCGCTGGCGCTGATCGCTGCCCTTGGTGTCAGGATTGCCCTCGGATGACGCGCGATCGGATGTGGCGTCGCTTGCTGATCGCAATGTTCGTCGCTGTGGTGGCGTTCACCGGCTACCATACGGCGCGCACCGTCAGCGACGCGATCTACTGGAACGCGCACCGCGACGAACCGATCGAGCGCTGGATGACGATCGGGTACGTCGCGCATTCGTACCATGTGCCACCCCACGTCCTGCACCGCGCGCTGAACCTGGCCCCGGCACCCGATCGCCGTCCGCTCGGCCGCATCGCGCAGGACACCGGACAAACAATGACGCAGATCGACGGCAAGCTCACCTACGCGATCGTCCATGCCCGACCGCCCTACCCGCCCCCCGCCCCGCCTTCACGGTCTTCCCCGCCGACGAGTTCGAAGCCGTGACCGACCAGCTGCTCGAACTGCTGACGACCTACGGCCTACCTGCCCTCTTTGGCGCGATGGTGCTAGCGGCTGCGGGGCTTCCTTTCCCCAGTTCGTTGACCCTCATCGCAATGGGATCGTTCGTTGCGCAGGGCGAACTGAGCTTTTGGCCGGTCGTGCTTTCCGGTGCGGGCGGCGCCGTGCTCGGCGACCAGATCGGCTATGCATTTGGTCGTTACGGGGGCCGCCCGCTTCTTGCTGCCGTGACGACGCGGATCGGGGGCGCTGACAAGGTGGCGCAAGCGGAGACCTATTCGCGCAAATGGGCAGGCTGGGGTATCTTCTTCAGCCGCTGGCTGATCGGCCCGCTCGGACCCTGGATCAACGTGACAAGCGGCCTCACGCAATACCCCTGGGGATGGTTCATCCTGCTCGACGTTGCCGGCGAACTGCTCTGGCTTCTCATATACGTCTCGCTGGGACGCCAATTTAGCGATCAGGTTCAGACCGTGGCGAGCTTACTCGGCAATCTCACCTGGGTCGTCGTAGGCCTTCTTGCTGCAGGATTTCTGGGATGGAAGCTGTTCGGGAAAAGAAAAGCAGAAGTAACTTCGGAAGTAACGGTTTGAAGACCGATTATACCCGGTCGGTCTAAACGGCTCGGCGAAAAACGTCAGGCGACCCATAAGCTGCCGTTCGCAGATCCTTTCTCCGTTCCCGACACCGGTCATTGGTTAATCTGTCGCCACGACAGTAGAAGGGGTGATTGGAAGGGCCACTTGTTGGGATGCAACCCGATCTTCGCGATGCTTCTTAGGTTGCATAATACCTAGGGGGTTCACACGCTGCCATGTCAAAGTAAATTAGTGAAGCCGGCGGGCGCCTCTCGACGATTTGATGCGAGATCACAGCGATACTGTCCAGAATTCCGCGATAGGCACATCTGACATCAGCTGATTATTTGCTGACTTCGGTCATCACCCTCCGAATACCTGAGCAAAACGTACATCCAAACGCAGCCCTAGAACGATTGCGGACGGAATGTCAGTTTTCCGGGTCGGTGCGAATATCGGATCTGGATTGATGACGTATTGAATATTGGGCAATATCCTCACCCCGGGCATGGCTGCAAATCCATAATTAATCTCGCCGATGATCTCGTTCGATTTCGGCGATCCTGTCCCACCAGCCTTCGCACGCAGATCGCGGAGATAATTTATCTGCTGATTGCTGAAATGCGTGTTGCTGACCAGGAAGCCTATCGTGTCCGCGTCGCGGTTTTTGAACGTGCCGGTTTTGACGAAACCGGCAGAGGCAAACCAGTCGAGCTGGGCGACGTTGCCGACATTGTAGAACACCCGCCCGAACAGCGCGAGGTTGCGCGTACTCTTGCCGGCGGCGCGCTGAATCGTCTGGTCTGCCATCGCATAGAGACCGACGCGGTTGCCTTCCTGTGCGACCCGCGGGAGTCCGGACACCACGGCCGAGGCGCCGTTGCGATCGTAATACGGGCTCTGGCCGCCGTCGGTGTTGATATAGACACCCGCCTTGTAACGGCGCGGCAGCCGTTCGTCCGCGAACGTCGTCTGATAGCCCACTTCGTTGGCGATAAGCACGCCCGTGCCCTTACCCAGCGAGAAGTCCAGACCGCCCTTGCCCTTCAGGTTGAGGTCATTGTCGTATTCGAACATGCCGGTCTGGACATACCAACGCTTATCGATCGCGTACCGCGCCTTCGCGGTCCACGACGAGTTGGGAAACGCGGTGATGCCGATGTCGCTGATGCCGCCATACGCCGTCAGGCAGCTGGTGTTGCTCATGAACACGCAGTTGAACGGCGAATTGTTGAAGTAGCTGTTTACCGCGGCACGGCCGACGAGGATGTTGAGCTTGCCGAAATCATGCTCGATGTTGAACTGCGTCAGGCGTGGTCCGGCTACCGGCCGCCAGGTTTGCTGAAAGCTGATCGAATTGCCGATCGAATCTCGACCTAGGCTGTCTCCGCTAAACCATGCACCTTGAATGTGTATTTTGGTATCGGACAGTCCGATCAGCTTTTCCAGATCGATGTCCGCCGCGGTCGATACCCAGTGCGATTCCGCACTGCCCTGACGGATACCGCCGATCGGGTTGGCGGCGAAATTGCCGACGAAATCGAACACCAGGTCGACCCCTGCGGCCTTGAGCCCGCGCAGTTCCTTGCCGATCGGATTGTCGCGTTGGAAACGCGCGATGCCGGAAGGTGCTGGCTCGTCCGCGGTACCCTGCTTGGTATTGGGGTAGAAGACTTGCGGATGTCGCTTGTCGGGGAGGGCTCGCGCTACGCCGTCGTCCGTGTCCGCCGTCGGCACGGCCGCATCGGTAGGAGCAGTGACCGCCCGAGACGGTTGAGCCTGGGGCGGCTCGGATTGCGCCGCTGCGGTCAGCGCGATGGCGATGGCGATGGACATGACGGTCTCCTGCCCAGCCGCGCACGGGCGCAGCGGGCTGTTGTCGTGGGACGGTAAGTGTCGCGGCGATCACACTCGGCGATCGCCGCGCAGCTTCAGGCGGCTACCGGATACTTTGCTCGCAGCCGCGCATTCCCGATCATCGCTGCGAGCGTGCGCTCGTCGAGCTTGCCTTCCCACTTGGCGATCACGACGGTGGCGAGGGCGTTGCCGATCAGGTTCACGAACGTCAGGCCCTCGGCGAGAATACGGTGGATGCCGAGGATGAGTGCGATGCTGGCGACCGGGATAGTACCCGTCGTGTTGAGCGTCGCCGCGAGCACCACGAACGCCGCGCCGGCAACACCCGCCGCCCCCTTGGACGTCAGCAACAGCACCGCGATCAACCCGAGTTCGTGCCACAGCGTCAGATGCGTATTGGTCGCCTGCGCCAGAAACACCGCCACGGTAGTCAGGTACAGGCAGGTGCCGTCGAGGTTGAACGAATAGCCCGCCGGGATGACGAAGCCGACGACGCTCTCCTCGCAACCGACCTTGCGCATCTTCTGGATGAGACGCGGCAGGACCGTCTCGGTCGAGGTGGTTGCGGCGACGATCACGATCTCGTCCCACAGATAGCCGAGCAGCCGCCACAGGCTGACCCCGCACCAATGCGCGATCCCGCCCAGCACCACCGCGGTGAACAGCCCGCAGACCACGAAGAACTCGATGATCAGTTCGCCCAGCGACCAGAGCGACGCCGTGCCGAACTGGCCGACCGTGAAGGCGATCGCGCCGAACGCCCCGAGCGGCGCAAAGTACATGATGTAACCGATGATCCGGAAGAACCCCTGCGAGGCGCTATCGATCAGCGTGTAGACGGGCTTGCCGCGCTCGCCGAGCGCCGCGATCGCAATGCCGAACAGTACCGACACGAACAGCACCTGGAGGACATGGCCTTCGGTCAGCGCGCTGGCGAACGTGTCGGGAATGATCCCCATGAAATAGCCGGTGATCGACTGGTCGTGCGCGGTCGCGACATAGGTCTTGATCGAGGCCGTATCGATCGCCGCGACGTCGATGTTCATGCCCGCGCCCGGTTGCCAGAGATCGACCATGACCAGCCCGAAGATCAGCGCGAGGATCGTGACCGCCTCGAAATACAGGATCGATTTCAGCGCGACCCGGCCGACGCTCTTCATGTCGTTCATGCCGGCGATGCCGTGGACGACGGTGACGAAGATCACCGGCCCGATCATCATGCGAATGAGCTTAATGAAGGCGTCGCCGAACGGTTTCATCGCCACGCCGGTCGCAGGCGCGAAATGGCCGAGCAGGATGCCGAGCACCGTCGCCGCCAGCACCTGGAACCAGAGCTGGCCGAATACGCCGAACCGGCTCGCCTGCTTGGTAGTCTCTCCTAGGTCCGTCATCGATTTTTCTTTCGTTGTGACGTGTCGGCGGTCTCAGCCGAATAGATATCCGTCGAACAGCTTTCTCGCGGTGCGCAGCATGGCCGCACCGACGACGTTGCCGTTCTCGTCCAGATCAATCACGCAGCCGGTCGCACCGCTGGGATGCTCGACGTCGAGCGATTTCGATTGCCCGTCCGGCACGACCGCGAGGCCATGCGCCGGCGACCCGTCGATCAGGCAGGCGGTCGCGACGCTGACCGCGCCCAGCACGCCGATCGAGGCGTGGCAGCGATGCGGAATGAACGATCGCACGCTAATCGCACCGCCGTTACGCGGCGCGGCGACCAGCATCAGTTTGGGTACCGACTGTTCGGTGACGTTGCCGAGGTTCATCAGCGGCCCGGCCTTCAGCCGGATCGCCTCGATCTTAGCCTTCAGCGTTTCGTCCGCATCGAGCGTCGCGCGGTCTTCGTACCCGGTGATACCGACATCGGCCGCGCGCAGCACGACGCAGGGCATGCCATTGTCGATCAGCGTCGCGTCGACGCCGTCGATGACATCGACGGCGTTACCCGTCGGCAGCAACGCCCCGCAGCTCGAGCCGGCGATATAGGCGAAGGCAAGCGGAACAGGCGCGGCCGTACCGGGAACCCCGTCGATCCGCGCATCGCCTTCGTAGGTGACGACGCCGTGCGGGGTATCAACCGTCGCGGTGGCGAGCTTGCCCGTGTTGACCATGAAGATCGAAACCTTCGTCTTCTCGTCCCTTGCCTCGACCAGGCCGCGTTCGATCGCGAACGGGCCGACCCCGGCCAGCATGTTCCCGCAATTCTGCGCGTCGCTGACGATCGCCTGGTCGACGACGACCTGGAGGAACAGATAATCGACATCGGCGCCGACTTCGGTCGAGCGCGACACGATCGCGACCTTCGACGTCAGCGGATCGGCGCCCCCCATCCCGTCAATCTGGCGCGGATCGGGCGAACCGAACGCGCGCAGCAGGAACGCGTCGCGTGCGGCCGGATCGGCAGGAAGGTCGGCGGCAAGGAAGAACCCGCCCTTGGACGTGCCGCCACGCATCCACATCGCGCGGATGGCGTTCGGGCGCTCAGACATATTTCAGCCCCTTGGCCTCGAGCCGCTCGCGCATCGCATAGATGTCGAGCCCGAGTTCGCCACTGGCCATCTGGTCGCGCTTTTCCGTCTCGCGCGCCTCGCGTGCCTGCGCCTCCGCAAGCACCGCTGCCGCGTCCGCGCGGCGCACGACGCAGACGCCGTCGTCGTCGGCCACGATCACGTCGCCCGGCTCGATCCGTTCGCCCGCACACACCAGGGTCACGTTGACCGAACCCAGCGTCTCCTTGACGGTGCCCTGCGCGAAGATCGCCTTCGACCAGACCGGAAACCGCATTTCGGTGAGATCGCGGACGTCGCGAACGCCGGCGTCGATGATAAGCCCGCGGCAGCCCCGCGATATCGCCGACGTGGCAAGCAGGTCGCCGAAATAGCCGTCGTCACAGGGCGATGTCGGCGCAACCACGAGGAGGTCGCCATCCTTCACTTGTTCAATGGCGACGTGCATCATCCAGTTGTCGCCTGGCGGAACCGAGACGGTGACCGCAGACCCGGCGATCCGCGCACCTGCATAGATCGGACGAAGGCGACTGCCGAGCAGGCCGATCCGGCCCTGTGCCTCGTGCACGGTCGCGACGCCGACCTTGGCGAGGCCGTCGATGACCGACGGTTCAGCACGTTCGATATGAGTGACGACGCTGGGCATCTCTGATCCTCGATCCTTTTTTCGTTACTCTCCCTAGGAACCGACGACGATCCAAAGGCAAAACGGATTTGCGCACATGCCATAAGCTGTGCTGAGGTCCGAACCATGCCAAGCCTTCGCAAACTCAACCTGCGCCATCTCGATGCGGTCGCCACCGCGGCACGCCTGGGAAGCATCAGCGCGGCATCTCACGCGATGAACCTGTCGCAGCCTGCGCTCACGCAGGCCGTTGCCAAGGTCGAGACGGTGCTTGGGCACAGGCTGCTGGATCGGCAACCCGGTGGCGTGGTCGTGACCGAGGCCGGACGCCTGATGACCGGCCGGATCGAGCATGCGCTGGCGTATGTCGCGCAAGGCGGGCGGAGCGTGCGGCGGGGGGCGCGCCTGCCGCCCCTGCCCAACGTCGAACGGCGGATCACGCTTGGCCAATTGCTTGCACTGATGGCGGTCGACCACGCGGGTAGCTTTGCGCTGGCTGCCAGGCATACCGGATTATCGGAGCCCGCCGTTCACCGCGGAGCGCGCGATCTCGAACAACTGCTCGAAGTACCTCTGCTCGCCCGGCAGGGACGAACCGTCCAGCCGACCGCGGCGGCGATACGTTTGCTGAGATTTGCTCGACTGGCACACGCGGAACTGGAATCGGGCTTCGACGAACTCGCGGCGCTGCATTCGGAAGGCGCGGGGCGGATAACGGTCGGCGTCATGCCTCTGGCGCGCGCGATCCTGCTCCCGCAGGCGCTGGCACGCTTTGCTCGCCTCTACCCGGTGGCCTCCGTCGATGTCGTCGAAGGACCCTATATCGAGGTGCTTTCGGCGCTGCGCGAAGGCGGCATCGACGTGGTCGTCGGGGCGATGCGCGATCCGCTGCCCGTGGCCGACGTCGTGCAGGAACCCTTGTTCGACGACGACCCCGTCATCGTGGGACGCAAGGGCCACCCCCTGCTGGGCGAACCGGGCTTCGTCTTCCAACGTCTATTGGATTTTCCGTGGGTTATCGCCGCACCGGGGGCTCCCGTACGGCGCCGGTGGGAACAGATGTTCCAGGAACATGGGCTCGAACCGCCACGCCCGCGGATCGAGTGCGGGTCGGTGATGGTGGTGCGCGGGCTGATGCTCGAGGACGACTGGCTGACGCTCATGTCACGCGACCAGTTCCTGCTCGAGGACCGCGCCGGACTGCTAAGCGAGATCGCCGGAGCCGGCTCGTCGCTGCGCCGGCAGATCGGGATGACGACCCGCCAGGATTGGCGACCCACCCAACTTCAGCGTGAATTCCTGAGCATCTTCCGATCCACCTGCGCCGAATGGACTTCAGGAAAAGC
This sequence comes from Sphingomonas sp. CFBP 13603, assembly GCF_014892665.1. Classification (NCBI taxonomy): domain Bacteria; kingdom Pseudomonadati; phylum Pseudomonadota; class Alphaproteobacteria; order Sphingomonadales; family Sphingomonadaceae; genus Sphingomonas; species Sphingomonas sp. CFBP 13603. Next base: position 76,864 of record NZ_JADBIA010000014.1, read on the forward strand.
AATGGACGGACAGCCGTTTCGATACGCCTGACAGGCTTGGCGCGCTTAGATACCCCGCATCACGTCGCCGACAAGGCGAACGCCAACCCTCGCCATTCTGGGAACGCAGCCATGATCATCGACTGCCACGGCCACTACACAACCGCTCCCGCCAGCCACAATGCGTGGCGCGACGCGCAGGTCGCGGCGATCGGTACCGGCGGCGACATAGACCCGGCCTACCCCGCCATATCCGACGACGAGATCCGCGAGACGATCGAGGCGAACCAGCTGCGCCTGCTACGCGAACGCGGGGCGGACATGACGATCTTCTCACCGCGCGCCTCGGCGATGGCGCCGCATGTCGGGAGCGCGGCGGTCGCGCACATCTGGGCCCGGCGCTCGAACGACCTGATCAAGCGGGTCATCGACCTATACCCCGAAACCTTCGCCGGCGTATGCCAGTTGCCACAATCCCCCGGCATCTCGATCGCGCATTCGATCGACGAGCTCGAGCGTTGCGTGACGGACCTCGGTTTCATCGGCTGCAACCTCAACCCCGACCCGTCGGGCGGCAAGTTCGATTCCCCGCCGATGACCGATCGCGCATGGTATCCGTTCTTCGAGAAGATGGTCGAGCTCGACGTTCCTGCGATGATCCACGTCTCGGGCAGCTGCAACCCGGCGATGCATGCGACCGGCGCCTACTACCTTGCGGCCGATACGATCGCGTTCATGCAGTTTCTCGAAGGCGACCTCTTCCGGGATTTCCCGGACCTGCGCTTCATCATTCCCCATGGCGGCGGCGCGGTGCCCTATCACTGGGGACGCTATCGCGGCCTCGCCGACATGCTGAAGCGCCCGCCCCTTGCCGAGCACGTCATGAAGAACGTGTTCTTCGATACCTGCGTCTATCACCAGCCGGGCATCGACCTCCTGTTCAAGGTGATCGACGTCGACAACATCCTGTTCGGGTCCGAGATGGTCGGCGCGGTGCGCGGCATCGATCCGGAGACCGGCCAGTATTTCGACGATACCAAGCGCTATGTCGACGCGCTGGACATCCCGGATGCTGACAAGCGCAAGGTATTCGAGGGCAACGCCCGCCGCGTCTACCCACGCCTCGACGCGCAACTCGCCGCACGGGGGCTGTGATGCCCGAGTTCACGATGGATCCTGCCTGGATCTGCTACCACCCCGCTCCCAGCAAGCCCGCCTTCACCGTGCCCGCGGGCGCGGTCGATGCGCATTGCCACGTGTTCGGGCCGGGCGATGTGTTCCCCTACGCGCCGGAACGGAAATACACGCCGTGCGATGCCGGCAAGGACGAGCTGTTCGCGCTACGAGACCATCTCGGCTTTACCCGTAACGTCATCGTCCAGGCGACCTGTCACGGTGCGGACAACCGCGCGTTGGTCGATGCCCTGCGGACCGCCGGCGACCGCGCTCGCGGCGTCGCGACCGTACGCGATACGGTGAGCGATGCGGAACTGTCCGACCTTCACGCGGCCGGCGTGCGCGGCGTACGCTTCAACTTCGTCCGTCGCCTCGTCGATCCGAAGCTCGACGCCTATTACCGCGCGATCATCGACCGGATCGCTTTGCTCGGCTGGCACGTCGTGATCTATTTCGAAGCCGCGGATCTCGAAGAGCGCTGGGACTTCTTCACGTCGTTGCCGACGATCGTCGTCGTCGACCACATGGGGCGCCCAGACGTGACGCAACCCGTCGATGGCCCCGAGTTCGGGCGTTTCATCCGCCTGATGGACAGCCACGAGAACGTCTGGACCAAGGTGAGTTGTCCCGAACGCCTGTCGAAGGTCGGTCCGCCTGACTATGACGACGTCGTGCCCTTCGCGCGGACGCTGGTCGAGCGCTTCCCCGATCGCGTCCTGTGGGGCACCGACTGGCCGCATCCCAACATGACCACGCACGCCCCTGACGATGGTGCGCTGGTGGACATCATACCGCGTATCGCAACGACCCCCGCGCTCCAACACAAGCTGTTGATCGACAATCCGATGCGACTCTACTGGGCATAGCCTGACGGCAGGATTGGGTCAGGCCTGATGATGTGGGTCGGCGTGGGACGTTTCTAGACTTCCGATACTCGGATCACCTGATCCTCCCGCGCCCATCCCACCGCCGCCGCCGCCGCCACCCGTTTTGGCGCCTTCGCCTCTTCCGCCAGCGTGTTTAGCCCCTCCTCCCGATGACGCTGGCCGTGTTGGGCCCTGCATCGGTATCTTTAGGTCTGTGGGTATGGGATCGAGGTCGAGGGCCTCGCGCACAAAATTGCGGAGCGATACTACGAGATCATGGGTGTGCACTGGATGCCCGGCTACCAGTTCCCGAACTGCCTTGTCGGCAAGTCTCACCTGTTCTTCCGTACCAAGAAGAATGATGTCGGAAAGTGCGGCTTCCACCGCGTCACGTATTCTCCGCGTTCGGTCTGATTTCAAGGCTGTCTCCGCAGTAAGGTCGAGCTGCGCCATCGGCTCGGCGGGTGTAGGAGAATCTAAGCCTCTTAGGTCCCGCTTGTGTGTCGGATCGACGGTGAGATCGCCTGTGAATGATCCACCCAAGACCTTGTACGCCGCGATCAGGGTGCGCAGACGCTCATTAATCTGACGGTTCATCCGCTCACGGCGCTGCTGGAACGTCATCTGCGTTAGCAGACGAATGCCGACACCGAGTAGCGTGACCAAGATGATGCCGAACAACGTTGCGAGAAGGCTCTGCCAAGAGCTGAAGTCCAGATTGCGCAAAACGTTGACTCCTTCTGTGCCCATGGCGGCCATTCAACGTACCAAAATCGAGGTTATCGAAATTTCAGGTCGTAACACCAAATTCGTTCCAACTGCCTGACCGAGGACCCAAATCCGGTCGTCCAGCGGCCTATGGCCATTCCCGGAAGCGGTCGCCTGTTCATCTCATCCTGGGCCGTTCAAGTCACGTGCGAGCGACGATCAGCGTCCCTCTGTCGCGCGGCACTAGAATTGGCCCACCACCTCCGCCTAAAGATCTGCAGTGATGAAAACGTTGAGCCTGATCGGTCGGAATATCGACGATATTTCGACCTTCTACGCCGAGATCAACCGGGTCTTCATGGCGGAAGAAGACTGGCGATTGGCCGACAGCCTCGATGCGTTGAACGACCTGCTTTATGGCGGCTACGGCGCGATCAAGGGGCGGGAGCCGGTCCGTATCGTCTGGCATGACATTGCAGCAAGTAGGTCCGCTCTTGGCGTCGGAACGACCCGGGCGTTCCTAGCTGAGAAGTTGCAGCGGCCAGACCTCTTTAACGTGGACGCGATTGGCCGCCAGCTGCACGCACTCGACCGCGGCACGGGACAAACCTATTTCGAGATCGTCATTAGAATCATCGGCGATCATCAAAACATCGAACTTGTGGCCGCTTGATGGAGAGCGTTCGAATGAGGTGGAGCGGATCAGGTCACTTGGCGTTCGCTTATGGCTGTGATCGCGATGAGCACTGTGCCCTAGCCGAGGCGTGCGCGACGCGCCAAAATCGCTGTCGATTGCCAAATTGATCGGCAAGCGCCGGTTCTCCCGCTGGAACATTGCGACCTTCGCCGCGTGATCAAGGCTATGCGCCGCCGATATCGTCTATCGTTCAGGTTCGGCCTGCTATCCGCGAGGTCAGTCGTTATGAACGGAGATACGGCGATGAGGATGATCAGGATAAGCCTGCTGAGCGTGTTTCTGGGGCTCGGCGCCTGCGCCTCCACCGTGGCAGGTAATCGCGCCGGAGCCGCGACCTGCAGCGCCGATGCTGCCGCGGCGCTCGTGGGCCAGGTCGCACCTGACGACGCCACCGTCCTTAGCAAAACCGGCGGTACGATCGTCCGGCGAATCGCACCCGGCGACCCGACGACCAGGGACTTCCGCGTTGAGCGCGTCACCTTGACGGTCGCCGAGGGACGGGTGGTCTCCGCGTCCTGTGGTTGAGCGCTGAACCAGGATGAAAGCGCCCTTTCTCGCGGCGGTCCTACCGCTACTCGCAGGCTGCGGACCGAACCTTCCGGTCGAGGGTCCGGTGCGGTTGGGACAGGTCGGCTCCGTCAACGGCCCGAGGATCCGGACGGACAAGGTCATTGAAGACAGTCGCTGTTCCATCGACGCAGATTGCGTTTGGGCAGGGCGCTTGATCGTGCGGGCAACTGTGCTGGGAGGGGGGTGGTCCAGACAGCTCGACCTGACGCTCGCCATTCCCGTCAAAGTCGCCGATGGCACTCTTACACTTGTGGCGGCGACGCCGCCCGGATGATTAGCCCGATGGAACAACAAGCCCTTTCCCTACCGCTTTACGTTCAAATTTCAGGGCGGGCGTTGATCGTCCGTGAAAGATGCATCCTGGCCACTGATCGGTTTGCGAGCGATCACGACCCAGAAGCCGACGTTCACGACGACTTGAACGTTCCCCGAAACCGGTCGTTGGTTCATGTGCTGCTAGGACGGCTGGAACCGGATCGTTAGCGGAACGGCAGCTTTCAAGTGTCGGGTGTGTGAAGCAGTAGAATGCGTTCACCCGCGCGATGCGATGGCCTAACAGCCAATCGCGTAGTTCGCGCTTTGCGGTATGACGTTGCAGCCGCTGATGAACACGCAACCTCGATCCGAGTTTATCAGGTCCCTGATCTCAGTGGCGTCAACTCAGCCCACTAGCGGCAGGAGGAACGAGCTCATAAGGTCCGCCGCGCGGCGCTGGCGCAGGATGCGAGCGTTGCGAAGTTCCTCATCATCGTCGCTGCCGGCCGCACCCTCAAATAGGGCGTAAGCGACGGGACCGTCGCGCCGATAGCTCTCCTCCGGTTTGGGATCGATGAAGCGGGCGGCAAGCCGTGTTAGCGCCAAGCGGATGACATCGGCATGTTTGCCATCGAGTGCCGCCCGGAACGCCGCGTGGACCGCATCGAGGCCACCCTCATAATGCTCCACGCAGTAGACCAGATCATGTGCGTCCTTTGGCTCGGACCGCTGATCGTAGGCGAAGGCCTTAAGGCAGGTGAAGCTCACGATGTCAGCATAGCGGACTAGCTCTGTCGCGCGTCCGCGCTCGCTCAAAAGCTCCGCCGTGATCTCGGTCGTCCCATGCAGGTCGAAAACCATTGAGGCATGCGGAATGTTGATCGCGGTGACATTGCCTTCGGTTGGCAGCTCGGTGACGCGGCCACCGCTGAGTTCGGGCGCATCAGCGAGGAACTCGAGCACCATGGTCGTGCCGCGCTCGACTTCGGCTTTCCAGCGCCACGATTGCTTCTTGCCCGCGTCATTTTCCGCACGCTCGAAGCGCATCGCTTTTAGATTTTCTTCGAGCGTGCGATAGGCTTCTGTGTCGGTGAGAATGGCTATGTCGACCACTACGTCGACATCCCCGGTGCCCGCGTGAGGCGGAACCTTCGGCGGCCGTGCCGTGATCAGGTAACGCGGCGCCAGCCCGCCGACGAGGTAGACAGAGTCCTTCCATGGCCCGAGGCCGCGCAGCAGCGTGACGAGAACGCGCTCGCAGGCCTCGGTCACCGCGGCTTCATAGCCGTCGATAGTTTGCGGCTTAGCCATCAGTTCTCAAGCCTCTCGCTGCGAAGGTGGGCGGCCATCTCCTTGGCACGGCCCGAGCCCTGCAGCAGGTCGAGGTAGACCTGAAGAGGTGGAGCGAAGCTGACGTCGTCGATCCGCTCGCCGACGGTGACGTCGCCACGCGCGTTGGTCTCAACTAGCGCTAGGTTCCAGCCCTCGCTGACGGGGCGAGCCCGCAAGCGGTCGAGCGCGTCGTTGCGGCGCGGGCCGGGGATGATACGGCACCGGACCTGCGAAATCGTTGAAAGATAGGGCGCGTAGACCTGCGCGGCAGCCTCGCCGGTCACCGCATAGGCCGCGTCCGCCTCGCCGCACGCGTGATCAAGCTTGTGCATGAGATCGTTCACGTCGGCCGAGTTGACGTAGAAGCGCTCGATTCCCCGCGCCTTCTGGTTCGCTACATAGTGCGCCCAAGCATCGACCAGGCCTTTGGGCTCACGCAGCCGGCGCGTCTTGACAGGCCCTGCACCTTCCGCCTCTACCCACTCGCGCCGCTCCATCTCGCTCAGCGTTTCGGACGCGGTCGCCGCCGAAACCTCGGCCTCTTCGGCGATGCGCTTAACGCTCAGCCAATCGCGGCGGTTCTCGAACACATAGAGCATGACCCGCGCTTTCTGACCCTGGAAGATCGAGTCGAAGCTCTTGCTCTTCTTGCGCGGAGCGGGCCGGTCGATGTGGACGAAAGCGTGCTTGGCGGGAATGTAGAGCGTGCCACCGAGATCGTAGAAGCCGATCTCCTCATGGCGCAGCAGCTCGCGCGCACCCGGCGAGATAGCGCGGGCCACGAAAAAGGGGATCACCTCGGTCGGGCCTGACGAGTAGTGGGCGAGATAGTTGCGAAGCTGGTAAATCGTCTCGCGCACATCGCGCGGGAAGGCGTGGCGCTTGGCCTCGACAATCAGTTCGATCGGACGTCCGCCGATCTCTGCTTCGACGATCCCGTCGATACGCCGGCGTTGGTCGAGCGGCATTTGACGGTGCGTGAGCCGAGCACGAGCATAGGGCACGGCGCGGATCGCGTCGATCAAGCGCTCCAGCAGTTCTTCTTCGTTCGCCTCAGCCGTCATATTCGATGTCCAGTGAATATGGCATCCGTAGCAAATATTCGCTGGATTGTATATATTCGCTGTACAGCGATAATCGCCTAGCAGGCATATCATTTACAGCAATACGAGCGAAAGCGAGTGAACCGAAAGCCGAAAGCCGAAAGCCGAAACCCAAGGCCGACATCGACCGGCAGGTTCTTGAAAGAGAATCGAACACGCCACAACGCTTTCGCTTGAGCGACCTGCGTGATCGGCCGCGCTACGTTCTGCTCGGGGAGCCAGGCAGCGGCAAGTCCACGGCGTTCCAGCGCGAAGCAGAAGCGGCCGGCATCCAGCCGGTCACGGCCCGCCAGTTCGTCAGTGGTGGCCGCCACCGTCCGCAGGGCACCACCGTTTTCATTGATGCGCTGGAAGAATATCGCATCGGGGAGGCTGGCATCGATCGCCTCGCCACGCTGATCGAGGCGCTGGAAGAGGCCGGCTAGCTGATAACGCAGCGGTGCCGATGCGGGGAGCCGTGCCGGTGACGATACGACAAGCCTGGCCTACGTACCTTCAGTTGACGACCGTCGCTGATAAGGTTGTTTGATCCGGTTCTCGGCATTCGCCTGCGCCAAGCGCTCAGTCATTTCACCCTGAGTGGCCATCGCATCCCAAGCTTCTGCCGATCGCAAATGACGTTCTCGAACAAGGGGAAGTACGGACCGCTCCGCTTCCGAACGTTCGTGGGCTGCAGCGCTACGGTATGCCTCGGTCTGTGAAAGGTTCATAACGCAACCCTTAACCGACACCGGGAAATCTAAAACCCCACCAAGGCTTAAATCCACGCGGTGTCGTTGTTAGCTGAAACTGTCCGACCGCAAACCAACCTGTCCGCTGTTAGTCTCGGATCAAACAGCTCGATCCTCTGCGATACCCCCTGCTTGGGCCACCAATTTGGATCTTGTCGAGGCCAGATCGGGGGCGATCATGGATGGCGAACTTACTTTGCATTAACCAGGCGGTGCGTAGGTAAGCATATGAAATTCCTGCCAAGCTGGATGCTGATCCCTGCCCAGATCGCTACTGCGACGTTTGGGCTCGTGGTGTTGACGATGTGGCCACCAGCATCGGGTTCGATGCTGGTGGTGCCACTCGGTCAGGATGGCGGAGCAGCAGTGCAGGGTGCGCTGGCGGGCGGTGCGGCATTGCTTGGGACCGGGCCATTTCCGGGATCGCTGGTCGTCGTTGGCGATCGTGCCCGCATCGCCCCCCGGGTCGCGTGGAATGTCGTCATCATGGCCGCTCCGCCCGCGGGGTGCGGCGTTGATGGCGGTGCTGGAAAGCGAGCATGAACCGAACCATCTCGCTGCTGAAGCCAGCGTTTTCCCGGTTGGGTTTCGGAGTAAAGCTTGGAGCTACCGGCAAAGTCGGGGATGATGCCGGACTTAACCCGCTTGACCGGCTACGGCGTCGCGCCGTCCAAGCGTGGGCGTTGATCGGCTGGACCTCGTTGGGGGGGCTGCTGATAGGTAACGCCGTACTGGATGCGGGCGCAGGCGTTCCGCTGCTGGTAATCGGCACCACCATCACGGCGGGGCCGACCGTGATGGCGCTCCGCGGTCGCTACGATATCGAGGCCCGGACCCTGATGGGATCGCTTGCGGCGGTGATACCGGCAATGCTCGTCTTCCTGCTCAAGGGGCATCCGTGGCAGATGGATGCACACATGTACTTCTTCGTCGGAATGGCGGCGCTGGTAATGTTGGCGGACTGGCGGCCGATTGCGCTAGCAACGGTGCTGACCGCAATCCATCATCTTGCCCTCGAATGGTGGGCCCCGGAATTCGTCTTTACCGGCACCGGCAATCTCGGCCGGGTGATCTTTCATGTCGTGGCGGTCGGCTTGCAATTCGGCGCATTAACGGTGCTGACGATCCAGCTCGAGCGGTTGTTCCAATCGCAGAGTGCAGCGTTGCGGCGGTCTCGCGAGTTGACCGAGTTGGCAGAGGACGGCCAGCGGCGAACCGAGGAGGCAATGCTTCAGGCGCGTGCAGCGGAGGCAGCGGCGGCGCGCGAACGCCAACAGCGCGAGGAGCAAGCGGCGCGGATCGCGAGCGAGCGGCGCGGCGAGCTGGTGGTCCTGGCGAACGAGTTCGATCATTCGGTGACGTCCGTGGTGAAGAGCATCGGCCAGGCGACCGAACGACTGGAGCATGCAGCAGTGCGGCTCGAAGATGTCACCGGCGGCGCGACCCAAGATGCGGTTGAGGCGGCATCGGGCGCGGGTCGAGCAGCACGCGACATAGCGCATGTCGCGTCGTCGATCCGCGACCTGTCCGAATCGATCCGAACGATCGCGATCGCGGCCGACCGGCAATCGGAGTTGACCGTAGTGGCGAGCCTGGAAGCGCAACGCAGCGTGCAGACGGTAGCGATGCTTGAGGATCATGCGGTCCAGATCGAAGTCTTTCTAGACGACATCCGTGACCTGGCGAACAAGACCAATCTCCTCGCCCTGAACGCTACGATCGAGGCAGCGCGGGCGGGCGACGCGGGGCGCGGGTTCGCGGTAGTCGCGGGCGAAGTGAAGGTCCTGTCGGCGGACACCAAGCGTGCGAGCGACCGGATCAGCACACTGCTTGCCGGCATTCGCGAGGGCGTCGCGGACACGGGCGAGAAACTGCGTAGCGTCAATACTGCGATCGGTCAGGTTTCGGTCGCGGCATCGGGGATCGCAACCGCAGTCGGCGAGCAGCGCTTCACGGCACAGGAGGTAGATGCGGGTGCAGCGCGCGCGGTCGGCGCGGCGGACGAGATCGGCACCCGGATTGACGGCGTGGCGGAAGCGGCAGGATCTGCCGCGCTCTTGTCGGCGTCGGTACGGGGCAGCGCCAGCGATCTGGCAGCCAGCGCGCGGCATTTACGATCGTCGACCGATCTATTCGTCTCGTTCCTTCAATCGGACGATGCGGCAACAGCTTAGGAGCCAAGTCGGTCTTATCTCCTTGGGGGGCCGCATTACAGCGACGATGATAGGAGGATGTATACTAAGGACAGAATGAAGCGGGTCCTCGTGGTAATCGCGCAATTGAACACCTTGCCACGGTCGAGACGTCCATAACGGACCTTGCCAATAACGATCGGCTCGATCTGGCCAACATCTTCAAACCGAGCCTCCCACGCCGATCGGCAATGTGACGTTCCTGGAAAGCCGAGAAGTACATCTGGTGCACCTCTCGACTTCATACTTCAGCGTCTGAGACCCGACTTCAGGACTTGAGCGATTTCGCCATGTTCAGATGCGCTGCAACCGTCGGTGCCAATCCCGACGCAAACGTCTTCAACTGCGGCACGTCGCCGGTCGCAGCATATCCCTTGAGCATATCGAGCGTCTGCTGATGCCCGGCGACCTGGGCCGCTGCGTACGCGGTGTCGAAATCAGTGCCCTGCTTGGTTTTCAGATCAGCAAGCTTCTGCTGCTGCTCAGCACTCAGCGCTGGGTTGGGCGTCAAAGCTGGCGACAGCGTTGCCGTCAACGCCTTCAGCTTTGCAGTCGACCCCTCATGTGCGGTGATCATCTGGCCAGCGAACTTCTTTACCGCAGTAGATGCGCCGTTGGTTGCGGCCAGCTTCGAGGTCTCGATCTCGAACGCATCGCTTGCAGCCGCCATGTTGACGAAAGCCTGCCCACCTGAGGCCGGTGCTGCCATGGCATCATTGGAACCGGCTGCATTCACGTCCGTGGCAGTCGTGTTGGCGTAGGTGCTGTTATCAACGCCGGTCGTATCGTCGGCCTTCTTGCCGCATGCGGCCAATGACAGGGCCGCTACCGACACCAGTGCCAGGGTCTTGAAGTTCATCATACTCTCCATCTGCTCGCATATTACCGCTGCCTGCTCAACGCGTGCGTCCTGAGGACCGTTCCGCACGAGTAACGAGCTTCGGACCGATCCTGAACCGAGTTCGTTCTAGCCGTCTGCCGGCACAGCTGCCGGCCTTATCGGGACACGGCTATGAGCATCTTCAGCACGATCATGAACAAGGTTTTCCACCACAAAGCCTCACCAGCCACGGCACCGGCTCAAGCTCCCGCCGCTACGCCCCAAGCTGCGCCACAGGCCGCGCCGACCGCTACCGCCCAGCCCGCCCCCGCAGCGGCTCAACAGTCCGTTGATGTCGGTGCGGTCCTCAACGAGATGGCATCGATGAAAGATGGCGGGGGCAACTACCAGAGCTCGATCGTCGATCTTCTGAAGCTACTGGACCTGGATTCCAGTTTGACCGCTCGCAAGGAACTTGCTGCCGAGCTGAATGTCCATGCCGCAGCCGACGGCTCGGCCGAACAGAACATCGCCCTTCACAAAGCTGTGATGCAGAAGCTCGCTGATAACGGCGGTATCGTTCCAGATAGCTTGCGCAACTAACGCGCCTGATCCGGAGGAGACCACACCTTATGCGGTCTCCTCCGGCCTCGGATTGTTGGCTTAACCGTCCTCAATTTAGCGAGCCGGACTAGCGTTCGGAGGCGTCGCAGATATGGTCCCCTGCGCTGCCTGAGCTGGCAGCGTCTGACTACCACGTGGTGGTCCGTTCGGCTCTTTCTGAAAGCCACGCGCGGCGAGCCAGCAGATCGTGACGACGAGTGCCACGATCATCACGAAGATGACAATTGCCACAGGACCGGCTCGCTTGTTTCCTCGTCTCCGCATCACATGCGCTCCCCAGTCATGCCATCGATGGTATCGCCGTGCCGTAGCCGCGTGGCGACGGGATGTTCGTGGACCTCAAGTCGACCGGTTTGATCGAGCAGGACGATCTTATGTCCGGACGGCTCTATCGCCGCTCGCCGAAGACCGAACCAAGAATGCCCCCCAGTCCGCTGCCAAGACCGCCCCCGGGCGCAGCGCCTGCGACTCCAGCGCCACCCAGGCTGCCGAGTACAGATCCAAGGATCCCGCCAAGGCCACCCTGCTGCCCGCCTGAGCGCCCTGTCAGATGGCCTGCCACCAGCATGACCAGGATCGGCAGCATCTGCTTCAGAAGCTCGGGCGCCAGGCCGCTGCTCTGCGCCGCGTTGTCGGCGACCTCACGACTGCCGTCCTTCGACCCGAAGATACCGCCGAGGATTTGATTACCGCGATCGATCTGCGTCGGCTCGTTGCCCAACACGTTCGCAGCAAGGTCTGCGCCGCCAAGCGTGTTCACATGGGCGTCTAACTGCGTCGTGTTATTCCCCATGCCGCCCAGAACCGACGGCAGCAGCGCCTCGGCGCCGCGCTGGGCTTGCTCACGCGGTATGCCTAGTTGGGCGGCGAGTGCATCGATGCCACCATCAGGCAGCAGGTCATTGAGATTCATGTCGGCTTCCTTGTTGTTAGGGGTACCAACAGATGCTGCGACCTATAGGTCCGGGCACTTCGATCGAACTACGACAATGGATCGGTAGGCATGCGCTGTCTGCGCAATGTTAGTCAGGGAGTTCGGGCGTACGGGCGCCAAAACGTCTTATCCGTCGGTAGATCTTGACGCGATGGTGCCGAGACACCGGAACCCTCCCCCATACTCTCGCGCTTGAGCCATGAAGGAGAGACGGCATGGACGACCAGCGCGTGTGGGAATTCGAAGGCAGCCTATGGGATGCCAGCGACGAGCATTACCAGGACCGGATCGACGAGGAGATCGTCATGGTCTTGCCCCGTCCGCCTTATGTCTTCCAGGGGCAGGAAGCGAAGGATGCGGTCAAAGCTACGCCCGATTGGGATACGGTCGAGCTATCGGATCGACGAGTGTCACGACCTCAAGAGGGCCTCATCGTCGTTGCGTACACCGCGCGCTGCGCGAGCGGCGACGAGACGTACGAGGCACATTGCACCTCGACTTTGCGGATGCGGGGACACGACGATTGGCTGGTCGTCCAACATCAGCAGACACCACCCTTGACCGCCAGCGTCGAAGCCTGACCGCTGGGTTGCCGTTGCGCCTGATACATACCTGTAACAGGCGCGACGGTGCTGAACCGGGAGTCAGCGCCCTCATTGCTGGTGTGATCCCGACAGCGTCAACTGCGACCGGTTATCGCGACCAATGGATCGCCCAGGCGACCGTCGGCGAGTAGGGAAGCCGTGGCATCGCGGAACCCTGCTGTTTCCAAATAATGGCGGACAAGCGATGCGTGGCCCTGCGTGTCGAGAGCGCGCCAGACCGCCACGGCCTTGGTCGGGAAGCAGCGGTTTGAGAAGCTTATGATGACGCGGCCTCCCGGCTTCAGCACACGACGAACCTCGCGCAGTACCGCCAGGGGGTGTTGCAGATATTGAACGCCGACACAGATCAGTACGGCATCGTAGCGCGCGTCCTCTTCGGACAAGTCAGGCACATCGTTCAGGTTCTGGACGAACCAGCGATCGAGGCGCGGATTGGCCGCGAGTTCCTCTGCGTTCATGCCGTGGCCGACGACTTCGGCATAGGCGACGTCGTCCGGCAGGTGGCTGACCCAGCTCGACATGAGGTCGAGCACCCGCCCGCCAGCGGGGATCGAATCGCGGTACAGGCTGGTCAGTGCGCCGACAGCTGCCTCGTCAATGTGCGTGACTAAACGCGGGGGTGCGTAGAAGCCACGGTCGTCGCCATCATCCTGACGGTCGAACGCTCGCGCCGGCAGTCCCAATTCGATCGCTTCAGTCATGCGGTAAGCCCCTGCAATGCCAAGCCCCCAGTATCCTCGCCCACAGCGTCCGGTGGGAACCGTATCCAGGGGCGCACCGCGAGATAGCGATCGTCCTCAATCATCGGCGACGGCCGAGCCAGACACCGACCCCCGCAAGGCCGAGAACGGCCATGCCGCCAGCCGCGGCTGCCAGCTTGCGCCCCCGGTGGGGATCGCGTCGGCCACCATCCGGACCGGCGGGGACGCCAGGTTCGAACAATACCCCATCGCTGTCGTCGCCGTTGGGCGCGCGGGCTGACCAGGTGTCGAGGAAACCGCTCATGATCGCCGCCAGCAGGTTCGGCGCCGCGAACTCGCCAAGTTTGAATGCGATTGCCGGTGCGCCGACGGCGGTAAGGTTACGAGGGTGCGTGGCAAGCCGCACGACTGCCTTCGCCACCGTCTCCGGTGCGAGCGAACCGGGGGGAAGCGAAAGCCGGACGCCGGTATAGTTACCAGCATGGTCCACGCCGGGCGTATCGACGAAGGTCGGGCAGACGTCGCATATGTGGATATGCGGGCGCTTCGACACCTCACCGCGCAATGCGGAACTGAATCCGCGCAACCCGAACTTGCTCGCTGAATACGCCGCGGCATAAGGCGTAGCGACAAAACCGCCGGCTGAGATCATGTTTACCCAAGTGCCGTGATCCTGCGCGAGGAAGATCGGCAGTACGGCATGGACGTCGTTCATGTGGGCGACGAGGTTCGCATCGACGACACGGGCGTGATCTGCGATCGGGACGTCTTCGTACCGGCCAAGCACACCGACGCCTTCACAGCTGAACCACAGGTCAATGCCACCGAGCAGATCGCGCGCCTCAACGGCGAATGCGGCCACCGCGCCTGCGTCGGTGCAATCTACCGGTCGGACGATTGCGCTGCCGCCAGCTTCGACGCAGCGCTGCGCGACGTCGTCCAGCCCGTCCTTGCCGCGAGACCCTAGGACAAGCCGCGCTCCCGCTTTTGCGAAAGCCATCGCCGTTGCCGCGCCGATACCGCTCGATGCACCGGTGATTACCACGCGGCGCCCGGCCAGGTTACGATCAGCGCTCATCGGACGATGCTCAAGGCGGCTGCCTCTACACTTACGGGAAGACAACGCGGTCGCGTCAGCCGAACTTTCCTATCATCATGCATAGACACTCAACGTCTCGGAAGCGCCGGGGTGTCCCCCGAGACCGCGCGATGTTCTTTGAAAGTGATCCCAGGATGATCAGTTCGGATTGGTATGCGGCTCCTTGGGGCCATCGTTCAAAGATCTGAGCTGCGCTTCGCGAGTTGGGTCACCACCACCGCCTTGCGGGTGGATCGAAGCCCAGGCCCAGTTATCAGGCCTGTTAGAAATGCTGGATCGGCATCAGGAGCCTTTGGTTGCTGCGCATGTCGCGACGGCGCTCAAGTGCCTTCGGGCTCGCCTTGAGGGCCGTAACGCCGCTTAAAGGTAAAGGCGCTTTGCTGCGACCATCTTCAGCTTACAGCGAGTTGCAGCTTTCCGGCATGGTCCATCAACTCTTCCATTCTTGCCAGCATCGCCGCGGACAAAGTGAGGATATCATCAATATCTCCAGTACCGTCACCGATCACGAACCCCGCCTGAGACAAGTGTTGAAGCCATCGCCACATTACGACTGGCGGAATCTTGGACCGCTCGCAGACCTGCCTGGCCGTAAGGCGACGTCCCTCGGCATTTGCGACATACAGTTCGAGTAACAGGTCCCATTCAGGCTCGGAGAACAACTCTGCAGGCAGTACATTGAACCGAGAGCGGCGAAACTCCAACATTGCGGCCGTCAGGGAAGCCGAACGATCATTTTCCAACATCTCTGGACCCCCGGCTGCTGCAATGGCGATTACTGTTGGCTTGATAACGCTCACGTTCGACGCTGGGACACAACATCATTCCCCGTTTAGAGAAAAACGGCATAGAAAATATGTCGTGGGATCAACTGACTATGTATGATTTGGTCGGTCCGTCTCGATCGCCCTTTGTCCGTCTACGCGACTCCCGCATGTGACCTGCGATCACCGTTCTTACGCTACACGCCAGTTTGATACGGTCCCTGATACGGAGTTGCTTCAAGCCCCCACGGCGGGCGGCGCATCCTTGTCCGGATCCCGGCCGTGTTGCTGATCGAGCAAACGCATGATTGGCGTCACGGTGAAGCCGTGCAGAACGATCGAAAACAGCACGACCAGACCGAGAAGGCCCCACAGGCGTTCGGCCGCATCGACGTGAATGTGGTTCAAACCATAGGCCAGGTAATAGATCGATCCAACGCCGCGGATGCCGAAGAAGGCGAGCGTCAGTTTTTCCGAGCGGTCAGCCCGGTGGCTGGCCAAGCCGATCAGGCCGGTAATTGGGCGAATGATCAGCAGGATCACCAGCGCAATTAGCGCGTCCGTCAACGATACCGAATTCAGGAGCCCGCTGACCAACGCGCCGCCAAACAGCAGCAGCAACACCATCATTGCGAGCCGTTCGATCTGCTCGGTGACATCGTGCATGTCGTGATGAAAGTCGTGCGTTCGGTGCGTCCCTCTAAATGTCAGTGCCGTGACGAACACGGCCAGGAAACCGTAGCAGTGGATGATCTCCGTAACGCCGTAGGAGATGCACGTCGCAGCAAGCGCAATCAGGCCGTCACCGGTCTGCGCAAGCTTGGTCTGCGCGGGTACATGGAAGGTCAGCCAGCCAAAGGCGCGGCCAATCAGCCAGCCAGCGCCGACGCCGGCGCCGACTTCCCATAAGACGCGGTACGTCAGCCACTCACCCAGCCACGGCTTGCTGCTCCCGGCTGCGGTTGCGGCTGCCAGCATGATAGCAAGATGGACGAACGGAAACGCGAAGCCATCATTGAGGCCGGCTTCGGACGTCAGCCCAAACCGTACCTCGTCTTCGTCTTCGCTCTTGGGCGGCCCGACCTGAATGTCCGCCGCCAGAACAGGATCCGTTGGTGCCAGGCTGGCAGCAAGCAGCAGAGCGATCGCCCATGGCAGTCCCATTCCCCATGCCGTCACCGCCGTGATAGCGAGAATGCCCAGCGGCATCGTGATCGCCAACAGCCGCCAGGTAACCGCCCAGTCCCGCCACCTGAACATCCGGTCGATCTTCAGGCCGGCCCCCATCAGCGCGATGATCACGACGAACTCGGTGAAGCGTTCGGTGATCTCAGGGTAAAGAAGCGGCAGCGGCCTGAGCGTGACCTGCGGCAACGAGAACAACGCAGCGCCAAGCGCGATACAGACGATCGGCAACGATAGCGGTAGCTTACGAAGCGCCAGCGGTAACCAGACGACCAGCGCGGTAAGCAGGCCGAAGCCGGTGAGCATGAGGATGTAGGGGTCGGGCAATGCAGCGATCATGACGGGTCTATCCAGGGGGAACGAGACTTCGTCGCAGGAAGGCACGCATGTTAGTTCGAAGAAGAAGCAATGGCGGTGAGCGATAGGCCAACCTCAGCCGGCGCCGGGCTGCTTCTGCTCTTCCTCGTAATCGGCATCGGTACCGATCTTCCCACTAGCCTCGGCTTCGGCGATGCCCGACGTCTCGACGACGTTGATCTTGCTACCTTCGGCTGCGATTTCATGGGGTACGCGGTCCGCATCAGGGTCCGCAGCGATAGTCGTGCCGTCACCGCCGCCCGAGCCTGCAACACCGTTACCGGCATTTCCACCGTCTTCGCCCGCCTGCCCACCGCCGTGATAGGCAATGTTAGTCTGGCCACCGTGCGCCATAAAGCCTGTGTTCGTCTCGGTCTTGCCGGCATGCGGGTTGGGATAGGCCCCACCGCCACTTTCGCCTCCCTCGCTGCGACCGTGGACCTCGGCGCCACCGTTGCCGCGCGGCGAGTCCGATACGCCGTCCGGGGCGCCCTTGCTCGCAGGGTTGCCGGGAACGGGTGTCTGAACCTTGTCACTCATCAGTATGTCCTTTTGAATGTGACGGAATCCCCAACCCATCGATCAATCGGATCAGACCAGGTAGGGACGGTCAGGCCTCGGCATGTGCTTGATGAAACTGCTAAGCTGTTTGGAGCGATCATATTCCCTGACTGCCTCGGCCTAAACTTGCGTTGTTTGTGAGAGCATAGCGATCCATGGAACAACATCGTTCCTGCGTGAGCACGATCCCGAAGCGCTTATATTTTGTATTGATGCCTGTTAATTCACGGCTCAAGTGTGACTTCCTGCACGGGGGCCATAATGCACAATATCGCAGAGACTTACCGATTTGTCCGTTTGTAATGGGCGTTACGCTTCCGGAGTTTTTACGTCAGGTTGTCCGCCCATTTCTGCGAATGGTCGCCGTTTGCAAGTTCGTCGCAAGGTAGATTTGGTCGCATGCGGCCCCGAACCGAACGATGGACCGTTAGGCCCCTGTCGCACATCGCGAAAATCGCTCAAATATCGCGGCTTTTTCGGCACGTGAGTGCTTGGACGCGTATGCACGAGATCAGTTCCGGGGAAACAGTATGCAAATCAAAGCCATTCTCTTCGACATCGACGGTACGCTGGTCGACACCAACGACATGCACGTCCTGGCGTGGGAGGAGGCGTTCGCCACCGTCGGCGCGTCATTCGACCGACAGATGATCCACGACCAGATCGGCAAGGGGACCGACATGCTGGTTCCGACGCTGCTGCCCGACGCGGACGAGGCTCAGCAGGAAAAGCTCGGCGACACGCACGGTGCGATCTTCAAGGCAAAGTACCTGGAGACTGCCAAGCCGTTCGCGCAGGCACACGACCTGTTGGCGCACGCGCATGGCCTCGGGCAGCAGGTCGTACTGGCATCGTCGGCCTCCGAAGCAGAACTGGAAGCCTATATCGACCTGCTCGACGCTCGCGCATTGATCGCTGCGACAACGAGCAGCGACGACGTCGAGAAGACCAAGCCCGCGCCAGACATCTTCGCGACCGCACTGAAGAAGCTATCGGGAACCGATCCCGCCGAGGTGATCGTGGTCGGCGACACGCCCTACGATATCGAGGCCGCGGTCAAGTGCGGGATATCGGCGGTCGCGGTGCGATCGGGCAAGTTCAGGGACGACCAACTGCACGCGGCAGGCGCGATCGCGATCTATGACGACGTAGCCGCCTTGCTCGCTGGCTACTCAACTTCACCACTGGGACGCTGAACGACATGGCCATCACACTGAAACCCCTGCGCGACCAAATCATTGTCGTAACCGGCGCAACCAGCGGTAACGGCCTCGCTATCGTCGAGGAGGCCGTCCAACGTGGTGCAGCCGTCGTTGCGACCGCGCGTAACGAGGCAGCGCTGGAGGCACTTCGTGATCGCCTATCGGCCGAGGGCGGACGCATCGCGATCTGCGTTGCCGACGTAAGCGACATGGCAGCAGTCGAGCGTATTGCCGCTGTCGCGATCGAGGCGTTCGGTGGGTTCGACAGCTGGGTCAACAATGCCGGCACGGGCACGTATGGTACGCTTGAGCAGGTACCCGTCGCCGATCACCGCCGTGTTTTCGACGTCAATTATTTTGGCGTGCTGCACGGATCGCTCGTCGCCGCGCGGCATCTGCGCCGACGCGGCGGGGCCATAATCAACGTCGGTTCGATCCTCAGCGATCGCGCGATCGTCGAGCAGGGGCCGTATTGCGCGACGAAGCACGCAGTCCAGGCGCTGAACGATACGCTGCGGATGGAGCTTGAGCAGGAGAAGGCCGGCATCTCGGTTACGCTGATCAAGCCCGGCGCGATCGACACGCCATTCCCAGAGCATGCGCGCAACTTCATGGACCAGCCACCACGCTTGCCACCGCCACTTTATGCGCCCTCAGTCGTCGCCGACGCGGTGCTGTTCGCGTGCGAGACCCCGCGGCGAACGCTGTATGCAGGTGGCGGGGGCCTGTTGTCCTCGCTCCTTTCGCGCGCCGCACCGCGGTTGAGCGACAGGATCATGGAACTGGTCGGCACGGTCGCACAGCAGAAGCCGGAAGATCCTGGCGAACCGACCCGCCGCGACAACCTCTATGCGCCGCGCGTCGATGCGTTGCGCGGAAGCCAGGACGTCCGCGCGCGCAAATCGAGCACCGTGTTGCAGGCACAGAAACTTCACCCGGCCTTTCTTGTGCTCGGCGTTCTTGGAGCCGGTATCGCTATCGCGGTTAGCCGGCCAAAGGAGACCCGTGAGTGACGCCAGCCCCCGATCAGGAGGAGACTGTCCGTGCCTTCAATGTCGTTCTCGTTCTCAGCGGCGGCAATGCGCTTGGTGCGTTCGAAGCCGGGGTCTACGAAGCGCTGCACGAGCACGGCCTTCAACCCGACTGGATCATCGGCGCATCGATCGGTGCCATCAATGGAGCACTGATCGCCGGGTCCGCTCCTGATCGCCGGATAGAGACATTGCGGACGTTCTGGCGACCCGCCCCGTCCGGTGCCATGACGCCCCCGTGGCTGAGTGCACTCGAAACCAGCCGACGGACGAGCGCGGTAGGCTGGGCCGCAACGCTGGGTCGGCCCGGTATCTTCGGACCCATGCTATCCGCCTTGACGCCTTGGAGCGACAACCAGCCGTCGATCTTCGAAACCAATCAGCTCGCTACGACGCTGGAAACGCTGGTCGACTTCGATCGCCTCAACGCCGGGCCATGCCGCTACACCGCCACGGCGGTCGACCTCGAAACCGGCGACGACGTCGTGTTCGACAGTGCCGCTATTCAAATACGCTCTGATCACATTCGCGCCAGCGCCGCGCTGCCGGTCGCCTTCCCACCTGTGGAGATCGACGGTCGCTGGCTGGTTGATGGCGGCCTGTCAGCGAACCTTCCACTTGATCCCGTTCTTAGCGACCCACCGCCCCGTGCGACGCTATGCATCGCGGTTGACTTGTTGCCGCTTAACGGCACCAAGCCCTCGACGTTAGGCGAAACAGCCAGTCGTATGCAGGATCTGATCTTTGCCGCTCAGACTCGCCGATCGATAGCCCGTTGGAAGGCCGCCTATACCGGGCGTGAGGGCATTACGCTGTCGCTTGTTCGCCTCGCCTACTCCGAGCAGGATGAAGAAGTCGCAGGTAAAGCGCTGGATTTTTCAGGGCCTACGGTCGAACAGCGTTGGTCGGCCGGCTATCGCGCCGGCATGCTGGCGGTAGAAGGTGTGCAGTCCGAGACAGTATCGATCGGGGTCCTAGGTTTCAACGTCGTGCAACTCTGAGCGCTAGCCACGTCCCTCGGTAGTTCAGACGTTATTGAACACATTTTGCGCTACGTGCGCGCTTGCCTATACGCCAATGGCTTTCCCGCTCTGAGGCCGGAACGTACCGATATAGC
Source organism: Sphingomonas sp. CFBP 13603 (assembly GCF_014892665.1). NCBI lineage: Bacteria > Pseudomonadati > Pseudomonadota > Alphaproteobacteria > Sphingomonadales > Sphingomonadaceae > Sphingomonas > Sphingomonas sp. CFBP 13603. The sequence continues at coordinate 97,473 of NZ_JADBIA010000014.1, forward strand.
GTAGCGATCGACACGCCAATCGCGGGCGCAATGTCCCCGCGCCCTAATTCCTGAGGCCAAAAACTGTCGGGCAACTTGAATTCGCTCAGGCGCCATCACGATCTTATGGCCACCGCCCCCCCTTCCAACGTGCAACGGTCAAGACTTCAATTGTTCGTTCACGCACGAGATCGCGCCCCATCTCCGCCTCGGCGGCCATGATGTGCTGGACGAGTTCGCAATCGTGCCAGCAGTGTCGATCCCATCAGCAAAGCGGTATCATAAATCCCCTATCTGCCGCCTCTCGTAACCATCCCGTCCATTATTGCCGATTGTTCGCTGCGCGGAGACGATGCCAACAAACCCGGTTGCCCTTCCATGCGCCAATCATCCAGCATTACCTGGAGGGAGCAGACGGAAATTTAGCAGATCCACCCTCACGGATATGTTCCAAAAACTAGGCGTTTTGAACATTGCCACAGGGAGAGCATGATGCCCGATACGTTCAAACCAACTGCAAAAATGGCCGCCAACGCGAAGAAGGGGCTAAAGTTGCGCGACGATTTAGGTCGAGGCGGTACGGACGTTGGGGTTCGTCGTGCCGGGCAACTAGCAGCGCAGGACGATGTGACCGCTGACGATGTAAAGTCCATGCACAGCTACTTTGCGCGTCACAAGGTCGACAAAGACGGGAAAACGCATGAGTGGGGATCGGACACTGATCCGTCCGCGGGCTACATCGCTTGGCTCCTATGGGGAGGCGATGAGGGGAAGGAATGGGCTGATCGACACGCCGAGAAGCTCGAGTAGAGGGCTGTCGGAACGGCAGGTCGCGATCACGACCGGCATTCGATCACGGTTCATCACCACCTCCAACGCGGAGGGTCGACGCGATGCCGTTAGCACCCCTCGCCCCAGTAATTGATCGGCGCCTGTCAGATGTACGTTCTCCTTTTCGCCGCGGCCGCAGCGCTAGTGCAATCGCCAGTTGCTGATTCCGTCGTGAAGCCTGGCACGATAGCGATCGTTGCTGCCGATAGCTCGCCCACGTCTCCCGCTATCACGAAAACGTTCATGGACGCCGTTCAGCGAACCCTCCTTCGAACGCCTTTCCTGCCCCTGCCCGACGCGAACCACAGCCTTTACCTTGCCAAGGTTGAGGTGTCGCAGACCCAGCGCGGCGTTGTCCAGTCGCGCAACGACCAATCGGATCGGCCGGGCATGGCGGCCGGACTTGGGGGCATGTCGCTGACTTTGCCCTTGGGGAAGGAACAGTTGCACGGCCTGATCGTGACCCGTCTCAAGGTAACCGTGTCGCTGCGCCGCGATAGTCACGTCGTGTGGACAGGACAGGCGACCACGGTGCGCCCAAGCGGCACACGAAAGGGCGCCCCCTCTGTTGTCGCTACGGCGCTGTCGGACGCCCTTCTGACTTGGTTCCCTCGGCAGCTGCCGGGACCGCTGTCCGTGCCATAAGGACCACCGAGTAAGGCGGTTATCAGCCTCTGATCTTTGACAACACGCGTGCGGCAACATTGCTTCTGGCGGTGAGCTTGCGCCCGTAGCGCAACGCGGTCGACGGCGAAGACCATCGCAGCGCCTGTGCAATGCCAACGCCGTCCTCCCCGGCCGCAAACAGATCCTGCGTCAGCTCTACCCGCAGCGAGTGGCTCGATAGCGCCCTTGCAGCCTCCTCAACCTCGCAATTGGCATCTCGACCAGCCCTTGATCGAAGGCGCTGAGCGCCACCCGTCGATAGATCCCGTTGACGCCCTGCCGGCTCAGCGACGTGGTCCCCACGGTGTAGACGGTGCGTGCCGGTTCAATCGTGTTCTATGCCAACAAGATCGAGGTTCGCGATGAGAAGGCCGATCCGGGGCGAGAGCAGGGCGAGGACGGTAAAAAGCAGGTCGCGTTTCTCAAGCGCTACACGGTCTTCAATGCCGAGCAGATCGACGGCATCGGCGCGAAATATTTAGACCCGGCAGCGATCATCGCTGCCACCAATCCCGACGAGCGGGACGCAGAACTGGACACGCTCTTTGGTCGCGTCGCTGTCACGCTCAAGCATCACGGTTCGCAACCCTATTATCAGCCGAGCAGCGATCACGTCGTCATCGGCAGCGATAGCGCATGCGCGCACCGAGCTAGCCTATGTCCGGCATCCCAAAGGCCCGGTGTATCAGTCGCACCTTTTGACCTATCTCGGGATACGGCAGGTCGATGCCGTCATCGGTCCCAAGCAGACGCCGCTCGAGCGTGTCCGCGAGATCGGCGCTGCGCTTGGCGTCCAGATCAACGCCCAGCAGTCCTCGCAACTGCAGCGCGCGGTACGCTTACTCGAACGACCGATCTTGCCGCAGGGCCATTCCCCCGGGCAGGAGCGGCTTGCCGCCCTGTTCCTCAAGAACGCGCCCGAGAAAAATCTTGCCGATCCGCGCCTCGCACCCGCACAGACGATCGTCGATGCGGCAATGCAGTTAGCGCGGGACCGTGGCGACAGCGCGCTCAGCGTTACCGCACAAGGGGAAGCTGCGCGCCAGCGTATCGCAGACAGTATCAGAACCGGTTCGACGCTCGACGCGGACGTCGGCAGTCACGCTCAGGAGAGTAAATCCGTGCCCCCTGCCCCCGACAAGGGGCGCAACCGCTGACCTGGTAGAGACGGTTTTAATGCTCGTTGGAGTGCCGGTCTTCGGCTGACGTATAGTAGCGCGCGATATCCGCTTCGGTGAGCGCATGACCGCTCGATTCTTCGACGAGCATGGCGATTTCGCCATCGGTCCTGCCGGCGTCGCGCAGCTGCTCGATCTCGTCGCTCACCATGTTGATGAAGGCGGGCACCGGGAACCGTTCTTCGCCCAGGCCTAGCGCATCGCGCATATGCTTTTGGGCACGCAAGGCTTCGGGAAGCGTGAATGCGATATCATCGGCCATCGAATGTGCCTTTCATGGAAGCTGAAAAGTGGTCGGGGGGCATCGGCCCCCCGACACCGAAATGCTTATGCGGTGACCGCTTCCGCCTTGGCGTTTACGCTCGACGTTGCCATCGCCGTCAGCTTGTCGTCGGTCGCATATTCCTCGTCGAGCGTCTCTTTCAGGATCGCTGCGATATCGGCGCGGCCGAGCTGGTTCGCCCAAGCGATTAACGTGCCGTACCGCGTGATCTCGTAATGCTCGACAGCCTGTGCCGACGCGATCAGCGCGGCATCGAGCACGGCCTTGTCCTCGATCTCGCCGGCGACTTCGTTGGCTTCCTTGATGATGCCGTCGATCGCCGGGCAGGTCACTGCCTTTGCCTTCTCGCCGAGCAGGTCGAAGATGCTCTCGAGGCGCGTGATCTGCCCTTCCGTCTCACGCAGATGGGTTTCGAAACCCTGCTTCAGCGCTGGCGCGGTTGCCTTGTCGGCCATCTTCGGCAAGGCCTTGGTGATCTGGTTTTCCGCGTAATAAACGTCCTGCAGCTGATGCAGGAACAGGTCGTCGAACGTCACGATGTCTTTGGAAAACAGGCCCATGATAGTGTCCTCGCTGAGCGGATAACCGCGAAGCAAACTGCTTCGGCACCGCCGCAACGCGCCGACTCTGGGGTAAGTTTCGTTCGGTTTCGCGCAGCCGCAGCGCGCTATAGATTTGCCTGCTTGTCGACCGGCAGCTCTGCGTCCGGACCATAATAGAGCTTGGCGCAGTCGTCGCGAAGGCACCCTCCCTCGATGACGATGTCATCGCGGTAGGCGTCGCCGATGAACGTCAGCGTGTCGACGTGCTGCGCTTCGAAATACATTTCGTGGACATCGTCGCGGCCCGCCCCGTAAACGACGCGGCCGACCTTCGACCAGATCGATGCCATCGTGCACATGCCGCAGGGCTGCAGCGTAGAGTAGAGCGTCGCACCGCGCAGTTCCAATTCCCCGGTGTTTTCACACGCCCGCCGGATCGCCATCATCTCGGCATGCGCGGTCGCGTCCGGCAATTCCTTCGTCTGGTTGCGCTCGCCCGCGATAATCTTGCCATCGAGTACGATCACGCACCCCAGCGGCGAGGTCGAGGGATCGGATCCCTTCGACCGGGCGATCGCGATCGCTTCGCGCATCCACCGTTCGTCATCCTGCGTCATCGTCTTGGCTCCCTGTTACGGTCGCACAACGCGTAGCGGACACAATGGATTCGTTCGGCGCAGTCGTCCTCGAATGCTGAGGATAGCCGGCATCTACCGCTCCTTGCTGCGGGTCGGGAAGACAGGCCCCCGGACGGTCATCTTGGCAGGGTCATAGGGTTTTCTGCAGACCAACGATATCGTCGTGGGTTCCCCGCAGCCAGGCATCGATGTCGGCAGGATCCAGGATCGTGATTATGGCTTTCGGGTGGATCGGCGCTACCAGCGGGTTGGGATCGCACGTTACCATCGTGAACCCGTTCCCTTCTGCGGTATGCGGCCAAAACCCGGCGGCTGCGAACACGGCTGATCGTCCACGCCGAGCCACGTTTCGCCTTTGAGCGGGGGTTTGCCGTCACCCAGATCATGCTTGTCGGGCGTAAATTCGCAGATCTCGGTCAACGGCACGAGGCACCGGTTTTCCGGCCTTTCCGCGAGTTTGCGCCACTGTGGAAGGGCCAGGTTACGGACGTTGGTCATCGGCCATGGGGCCTTTCCGCCTAGCACGTCCCACGACATCACATCCCAGGCACGCTCGCCGTCCTGTTCCCGCACCACATAATTTCGGCTCTTGGGGCGAAGCTCACGCGGGTCGAACCGGTTGTCGCGCGGTCGCTCGCTGAAGATCTTTGCGGCAGACTCCCAATGGGTTTCGGGTTCACCGAGCATGCGAGCGCGATTACACATGGTCGCTGCCTTAGTTGTCTATTGCTTGATCGCGGATCGCGGATCGCGGCTGCGATCCGCGTGAGCAGTTCGAGAATGCGTTCGTCGGTCTCGCTTTCCGAGAACGCCTTGACGATCTGTGCCGCCTGTTCGAAGTCACTGTTTGGCTCACCCATCGCGCTACGATGCCGAGCATGAGCCAACCGGCAATGCGGTCGGTTGCACAGTCCCGCGATAGAGCGCGCTTTGCCGGAATCGGTTATAACCTCTCGCGGCTAAGCAGTTCCCGATCGTCAGCGTAGCCCCCGCCGCACGGCTGGCTTCGAACAGATTGCCGTCGTTGGCGAGAGTATTGGACAGATGCAATGCTCGTGCGTCGCGCGAATGCGAGCAATCTAGGAAGGTGTGCCACGTGGCACACCTTAATCGCCATCATGCCATTGGGACGCACACGGTCACGGGGCGGTGCGTTCATGTCCAACTGGATGGAGAACCACAATGGCCGATGACAAAAGCAAAACCGATGGGCGTGATCGCAACCGTGTTTCGGGTAGCGAGACGTATGAGGTCGAGTATTTCGCCGAGAAGCACGGGTTGACCGCACAGCAGGCGCGCGACCTGATCGCCGACGTCGGCAACGATCGTGAGAAGCTTGATGCTGCCGCGGGCAAGCTCAACGGTGAGCGCGGCAAAGCCTGAATACTACCGCGGACGCCGGTTCTCTTTTGGCAAGAGACGGGGCGGACCGGCTGTGCCGCACAACGGGGCTCCCGTATCGTAAACCGGTTATGGACCAGGCGTGCCGTATTTTGGTGTCGCCATAGAAACGATTGAAGCAGCCTCCCATCTAACGGCTCATGACCAATAGCATTCTTCATCTCGGGCTGATGGAAGACACAGAGATCGAGCTCGATCTGGCCGCCCTCGAACTCGCAGCGCTCGATCACCCCGGCGTCGATCTCGACGAATATCTCGACGAGCTTACCGACATAGAAATAGCCCTGCGCGCTGCTGACGGCGACGCAGTGGGCAGCGTTGCTCAGGCCCAGGCCCTAAGCAGCGTGATGGTGGAAGAATTCGGGTTCTCTGGCGACCGCGTACACTATGACGATCCGCAGAATGCGGACCTGATCGCGGTTGTCGATCGTCGGCTTGGCCTGCCGATCAGTCTCTCGATTATCTATGTGGCGATGGCTCGCCGCCTGGGATGGTCGGCAATGCCGCTCAATACCCCCGGCCACGTCCTGGTCCGCCTTGGCGACGCAACGGCTGCGCTGATCATCGATCCCTTCAACGATGGTCGCATCGTTGCCCCTGAACAGGTGAAAGCCTTGCTGGAGCAGATGACGGGCCAGGCCCGGTTCTCCGACGGGATGCTTCCCCTGTCGAACCGGTCGGCGCTCGTCCGCCTGTTGCTCAACCAAGCGACTCGTGCCGACCAGGCTGGTGATTCTGCGCGCGCGCTGGTCTTGTATGATCGCATGACGATCGTGGCGCCTACGCATGCCCATGGTTGGTGGGAGCGAGCCAGACTTCAGCTGGTCGCAGGAGATGTTGCCGGCGCTCGCAGCAGCCTCAGCGCCATGCTGGAAATCACCCGGGACGACGGTCTGCGCCTGCAGGTATCCGCAGCGCTCGATGCCCTTCCCCGGCCAACGCCGTCTTGAACGTCGCGATGGGCTGGCGCTTGCCATGATGGCTTATCCTAAGCGCGTCCATCGGCGCTCATGCCAGGCCCGGGACTGAACCGCGTCCCCAAAACGCCAGAACCGGGTTTCTCGCGTGTGGGGACCTGCACGAACAAGTGTCCAGCATTCACCCGTCGGCAGTTCGACGACCCGGTGAATGTGCGCGGCATCGACATGATAGGTTTTGCCGGGAAGCCGGTGAACGCGTTCGCTGTGCCAACCGC
>NZ_JADBIA010000015.1:0-96113 GCF_014892665.1 Sphingomonas sp. CFBP 13603
CGCCCGCGCCGGCCCGGCCGCGCCTGCGACGCCACCAGCGCCCGGCACCGTCGCCGGCGTTCCCGCCATCTGGCCCTGCACCGCGGCGAGGCTCGACTGCGCAGCGGCAAGATCGCCGTCGACCTGTGCCATCTGCGACCGCGACGCACCGATCCGGTCGCTGACCGACCCGGTACCGGGCAGAGCGCCAAGATAACGGTTCTGGAAATCGGCGCGCTTGGCCTCGGCATCGGCAAGCTGCTTCTGCCGCGCTGCCAGCTGCTGATCGAGGAAGGTCAGGCTCTGCGTCGTCTTCGAACGATCGCCCGCAAGGTTCTGCTCGACGAACAGGTCGATCAGCTTCTGCGTCACCTGCCGCGCGATCTTCGGGCTCGCGGCGCTCGTCGTGATCTGGAACAGATTGTCCTGCTGCGACGCGATCTTGATGTTGGGGGCCAGCGTCGCAACGCGGTCGGCGACGTCGCTGTCGCTCGCCACCGTGTTGGCCAGATCGGTCCCGCGCACGACCTTTTCGAGGTTCGTCGCGGAGATCAACGTCGTACGGATCGTATCGACGGACATCGGCACGCTCTGCGGCACGCCGTCCATTCCCGCCGGCAGGATCGTCTGCATCTGGACGAAGATACGCGCGGTCGAATCATATCGGCTCGGGATCTGCGACACGACCAGCCAGCCGAGCACGCACACGCCCCACGCCACGCCCAGCGCCAGCCATCGCCGCGTCCAGATCGCATGCAGCGCGATGCGCACTTCGTCGTAGATCCCGTTCATCGTCAGAACATCGATTCAGGGATGATGATGACGTCGCCGGGCTCGAGCCGGACGTTGGCCGACGAATCGCCCTTCTTGAGCAGATTGCCGATCTGCAACGCGAACTCGGTCTGCTTGCCGGTCTCGCGATCATAGCGCACCAGCCGCGCCTTGTTGCCCGCGGCATATTGGCTGAGCCCACCGACCGCGATCATCGCATCCAGCAAGGTCATGTTGGCACGATACGGGATCGACGCGGGCTTCTCGGTCGCGCCGACGATGCGGACCTGCTGGCTGTACGTGCCGCTGAAATTCTCGACGATGACCGAGACGATCGGGTCCTTGATATACGCACCCAGCGCCTTTTTCATGTCATCCGCCAGGATCGCCGGGGTCTTGCCGACCGCGGGCATGTCGTTGATCAACGGCGTCGTGATCCGGCCGTCGGGACGCACCTGGACCTTCGACGACAATTCCGGATTGCGCCAGACGAAGATGTTGAGCTGATCGAGCGGCCCGATGACGTATTCCTCGCCCGGCAGTTCCTTGTTCGCGACATACGACGCAGGCGGCAGTTCGGGACGGCCACCGGTGGTCGAACAGGCGGACAACGCCGTTCCGACGAGGCCCAAGGTCAGCAGGGATTTCGATACGGGTCCGGAACGCATGGGCACTTCTCTCCTGGCGCCACATTGGCGGGACGCTGACCGACGGTTGCCCGGCGGTCGGCTAAACTCAGCCTCGGCTATGCAAGGAACAGGTGAAGATAGCGTTAGGAGCGCCCCGTAACCATGCTCCAGGCGGGCCATGGCCCCAGATTGGGACACCCCAATTCGAGACGGCACCGATGGGCTATCCAGCAGTAACGATCTCGATCGCCGGTGGATGCCCAAGAAACGCACTCGGGCTCGCGCTCGCGCCGTATGCCCCGGCCATGAAGATCGCGATCAGCTCGCCGACCTGCACCGGCGGGAGCGCGATCTTGTCGCCAAGTCGGTCCAGCGGCGTGCAGAGCGGGCCGACGACGGAGACGGTCTCGGTCGGCGCCTGGCCCATCCGCGCGGCGACTGCGATCGGATAGTTGCGACGGACGACCGTGCCGAAATTGCCGCTCGCGGCGAGCTGGTGGTTCAGCCCGCCATCGACGACGACGAAGGTCTCGCCTTGGCTCTGCTTCACGTCGACGACGCGGGTCAGGTACACGCCCGCCTCCGCCACGAGCCAGCGCCCGAGTTCGATCGCGAATCGCGCTTCGCCAAGGACTGCCGGACGCGATGCCAGCGCGTCGGCCAGCGCCTCGCCGACCCGCTCGACGTCGAGCGCCACGTCTCCGGCGAAATACGGCACGCCGAAGCCGCCGCCGAGGTTGACGAGCGGCGGCGCAACGCCCGCTTCCTCCGCCAACCGCGCCGCAAGCGCGATCGTCGCCGCCTGCGTCTCGACGATCGCGCCGGCATCGAGCGCCTGGCTGCCGGCGTAGATATGAAACCCGCGCCAGTCGGCCCCCGCCTCAACGATCGCTTTAACGAGCGCTGCCGCCCGTACCGCATCGACCCCGAATGGCGACGCGCGGCCGCCCATCCGCATGCCCGAGCCGCGGAGTTCGATGTCGGGGTTCACGCGGACCGCCATGCGCGGTGTATGCCCGAGCCAGTCGCCGATCGCGAAAGCCCGCGCCGCCTCGCCTTCCGATTCGACGTTGAGCGTGGCGCCTGCGGTGATCGCGGCGGCGAGCTCGTCGTCGCGCTTGCCTGGCCCGGCGAAACTGATCGAGGCAGCCGGTTTGACCGCCATCGCCTTGGTCAGTTCGCCAGACGATGCGACGTCCAGTCCGTCGACCAGCGGCGCGATCGCGGCGAGCAAGTCGGCATGCGGATTCGCCTTGATCGCATAATGGAGATCGATCGCCGGCATCGCCGCGCGGAACCGTGCGATGCGGGCGGCGACGATCTCCATGTCGTAAACGAACAGCGGCGTGTCGCCTGCCTCTACCGCCCAACCATCGGCAGTCCGACCGCCGATCGTTAGCGCCCCCGACTGCGCAACAAACTCAGGAGGAAGAGCACCCATCGGTTTCATGACGCGCTCCCTTCCATGTTCCCCCGCGAAGGCGGGGGCCCAGACTGGACTCCCGCCTTCGCGGGAGAACAAGCTTTTACCTCCGACGCAATGCCAGACCTGTCCAGCTTCCCATTGGCATTGCGCGGCAATTCGTCGCGCCACAGATACGCACCCGGCTGCATGAAGCTCGGCAAGGCCGTCCGCAATCGCGCCCGCAACGCCGTCTCCTCGCTCGCATCCCCCGCCAGCATCACGACGATAGCCTGCCCCAGCCGCTCGTCCGGCACCCCGACCGCGACCGCCTCGCGCGCTTCGCCGCCTGCCAATACGGCCTCCTCGACCTCAAGCGGGCTGATCCGGTTGCCCGCGCTCTTGATCATCTCGTCATCGCGCCCGACGAACCGAAGCAAGCCATCATCGCCCTCGACGACGGTATCCCCGGACCAGACCGCCATGCCGTTGCCATCGGGTGCCGGCCGAAACCGCTGAGCCGTCCGCTCCGCATCCTGCCAATAGCCTTGCGCGACGAGTGGCCCGGCATGCACGAGTTCCCCCGCCTCACCCGGTGCAGCGCGCGTACCGTCGGGTTTAATCACCGAGACCTCGGCAAACGGGATCGCACGCCCCATCGCGTCGGGATGCGTATCTATCAGCGCCGGGTCGAGATAGGTCGACCGAAACGCCTCGGTCAGCCCGTACATCGCGTACACATCCGCCGCCGGGAACCGCTCGCGCAGGCCTCGCACGAGCCGCGGCGTCAGCGCACCGCCCGAATTGGTCAGGCGCTTCAACCGCGCGGCGGTTTCCACCGGCCACTCCGCTTCCAGTAGCTGAACCCACAAGGGCGGCACACCTGCCAGCGTCGTCGCCTCGACCCGCTCGACAGCCTTCACCACGTCGCGTGCGACGAGGTAGTCGAGCGGCGCTACCGACGCGCCTGCCGCCCAGGTGGATAACAGCTGATTCTGACCGTAGTCGAACGACAAGGGGAGCACGCCGAGTACGCGGTCTTCGGGCTCCAGCTGGAGATAGTGCGCGACGGAGATCGCGCCGAGCCACAGGTTGGCGTGGCTTAGCATCACGCCCTTCGGCCGACCGGTGGAGCCGGACGTGTAGAGGATTGCTGCCAGGGTATCGGGGTCGGCGTCGGAGGGGCTCAACATTCCGTTCGCCCGCGGAGGCGGGGGGCCAGGGTTACAAAGCGCAACGTTTGGGATTCCTGGGCCCCCGCGTTCGCGAGGGAACGAGAGCAGCTCCGTCTCGTCTACGATCGCGCAGCCATCCGGCACGTCGCCATCGTCTAGCGTCCCGGCCCGCACGCTTTGGGTCACCAGTAGGCGAGCGCCGCTGTCTGCCAGGATATGTGCGACCTGGGCTCGGCGGAGCAGTGGGTTTACCGGGACATGCACCAAACCTGCTCGCGCCACCGCGAGCGGCATCAGGCAGGCGACGCGCGTCTTCGGCAGCCACGTCGCGACGCGATCGCCGGCCGACAGCCCTCGGGCAGCGAGCCACCCCGCCAATGCACCGACCCCCGCCTCAAGCTCGGCAAACGTCATAGTGCCCGCCTTGTCCGCTAGCGCGACGGCATCCGGCGCACCACAGAGCGCGATGTGGTCGATAGGGTACGGCTTGGGGTCGAGCGCGATCATGACGCCCTAATAGCGCCAAGCCCCCTTTAGCGCGAACCCGTTGCCGAATTCACCCCCACACGCTAGCGGGGCCGGGTTCCTAACCGTTCAGGCGATGCTCGTGATCTTCGAAGGCACTTCCCAAGTCGAAACGACGGTACGCGCCGTCCTCGCCGATATTCTCGGTCTGAGCGCCGACCGCGTCGCCGCGTTCACCGCCGACACACCGCTGTTCGGCGCGCTGCCCGAGCTCGATTCGATGGCGGTGGCAAGCGTGCTGACCGAACTCGAGGACCGGCTTGGCATCCTGATCGAGGACGACGAGATCGACGGCGAGATGCTCGAGACGTTCGGCGCACTCGTCCAGTTTGCCGCGAGCAAGGCACTGGTCTAGCTTTAACGGGGGGTCTAGCCTCACCCGGGATGACCGCCCTGCGCTTCGATACCTATGACTGGAGCGGCGGCCGCGAAGCGATGCTGCGGTTCGGCCCCGATACGGGCCCTGTCGTCATCGCCGCCCTCCCGCTGTTCGAAGAAGCGAACCGGACGCGCCAGTTCCTCGTCTCGATTTTACGCGAACTTGCGGATCTTGGGATTGGCAGCGTGCTCCCCGATCTTCCCGGCACCGGCGAAAGCATCGTCGTCACCGGCGAAGCGCGAATCCGTGACCAGCGGACAGCCTATACCGAGCTTGCTCAGCAACTTGGCCGCAACACTTACGGTATTTCGATAAGAAGCGGCGCGCTCTTCGATACCGACGCGGCCCTCGCCGGACGATGGCAGCTGTCTCCGCAATCAGGCGACGACCTGTTGCGCGAGTTGGATCGCACGCGAGCGACCTCCCGCTCCGCTCCCGCCAGCGAAACCGAGTATGCGGGCAACACGCTGTCCCGCGAGATGCTGGCCGACCTCCACGACGCCAAACCCGATGCTGGAGCCGGCCCCCTGCGCGTTGTCAGGCTCGAATCCGACCCGCGCGACGCAGACGTGAAGCATGCGGCATCGCCCCTTTGGCGTCGGTCAGAGCCGGACAATGATACTGCGCTGGCTCAGATACTTGCCGACGACATCTCGCACTGGATCGCATCGTGCGAACGCTGATCGCGTTCGCTTGCGAAGGCGAAAGCCTCGTCGCAACGATAGACGAGGCAGACGGGCCGACAGGACTGCTCATCGTGTCCGGCGGCAATGAAATCCGCAGCGGCGCCCATCGCGGGATGGCGATGCTGGCGCATCGACTGGCGGCCGCTGGCATACCCGTGTTCCGTTACGACCGCCGCGGCGTGGGAGACTCGACGGGCGATAATAAGGGCTTCCTCAGCGCCGAACCTGACCTGATCGCAGCCGCCGCCGCGTTCCGCCGCGCGGCACCTAGGGTCAGCAGATTGGTCGGTTTCGGCAATTGCGACGCGGCCAGCACGCTCGCGCTGTTCGGACGATCGGCGGGGATCGACCGGATCATCATCGCCAACCCATGGGTCGTCCAACCCCTTGACGACCTGCCCCCCGCCGCCGCGATCCGGGCCCGCTATCACAGCGCGCTGCGCGACCCCGCAACCTGGCGACGTGCGCTGATAGGGAAGGTCAGCTTTACCAAGCTTCTCAGAGGCTTGAAAAGGGTTGTGCTCGCCAAGACTGAAGAGCGTGCTTCACTAGCGACCAACGTCTTGACCGCACTTGACGGCTGGCACGACGACGCCGCCATCGTCCTTGCGACTGGCGACGCGACCGCGATCGCCTTTGCCGCACGGTATCGCGGTGGCGCGAAAGTGAAGCGGTTCGACACGGCGTCCCATAGCTTTGCCGGGGCGGAGAACGCCGCAGCGCTCCACGCCGCGATCGTCGACGGGATGGCGCAGGAGTAGCTGCTCTGGTCCTGATGAACGCAGGTCCAGAGCCATAACCGCTATCGTTTGGAAAGCTGGATCCTGACTTTCGTCAGGATGACGATGACGAAGGACGCGGGCGTTATTCCGCGGCTTCGGCCAGCTCCGCAAACTCGGCCGCCGCCAGGAAGCGCTCGGCGTCCAGCGCCGCCATGCAGCCCGTGCCCGCCGCGGTCACCGCCTGCCGATACACCTTGTCCGCGACATCGCCGCACGCGAACACACCCTCGACGCTGGTACGGGTCGAGCCGGTCTCGACCGAGATATACCCGTCCGAATCCAGATCGATATGGCCGCGGAACAGCTCGGTCGCCGGGTGATGCCCGATCGCAACGAACCCGCCATCGACCGCGAGCCGCGAGCGCTCGCCCGTCACCGTGTCCTCGAGTTCCAGCGCGACCAGACCCGCATTGCCGCCGCCGTCGACGAACTCGCGAACCTCCTTGTTCCAGAGCACCGTCACGCCCTTGTGCGCGAACAGCCGCTCCTGGAGGATCTTCTCCGAACGGAGCGAGTCGCGGCGGTGGATCAGCGTCACGTCAGGCGAATGGTTGGTGAGGTACAGCGCCTCCTCGACCGCGGTATTGCCGCCGCCGATCACCGCCACCTTCTTGCCGCGGTAGAAGAACCCGTCGCAGGTCGCGCAGGCGCTAACGCCCTTGCCCTTCATCGGCTCCTCGCTGTCGATGCCGAGCCACTTGGCCTGCGCGCCGGTCGCGATCACCAGCGTGTCGCCCTCATACACGTCGCCGCTGTCGCCGATCAGGCGGAACGGGCGGCTGGTCAGGTCGACCTGCGTGACGGTGTCCCACATCATTCGCGTTCCGACATGCTCGGCCTGCGCCGTCATCTGCTCCATCAGCCACGGGCCCTGGATCACGTCCTTGAAGCCGGGATAGTTCTCGACATCGGTAGTCGTGGTCAGCTGGCCGCCGGGCTGGATGCCCTGCACGACGATCGGCGCCATCCCGGCACGCGCGCCATAGATCGCGGCGGAGAGTCCGGCTGGGCCCGAGCCGAGGATAAGCATGCGGGTCGTGTGCGTCGTCATCAGAGTTCCTTGGAGATTCGAGACTGCATCTAGGCGATGCGCGGCCGGATTTGAACCGCCGGTAAATCTGTGGTGCCTGCATCGAAAGCTTTGCCACTGCGTTGGACGATAAAAGCGGAGATGAGCATGAGCGACGACCGGACCGTAGAGATCGAGGATTACACCGCACCGGCAGGCGGCTGGGGCTCGATGAAGTCGCTCGTCGAGATTTCCGCGCGCGAGAAGGTCGGGCCGGAAGTGATCCGCGAACTCGCCCGGCAGAACAAGCCGGATGGCTTTGCGTGCGTGAGTTGCGCGTGGGGCAAGCCGGCGCATCCGCATGTCGCGGAGTTCTGCGAAAACGGGGCGAAGGCGACTGCGTGGGAGCTGACCTCGCTCCGGGTGACGCCTGCTTTCTTCGCACAGCATACGGTCAGCGAGCTGATCGGCTGGAAGGATTACGATCTCGAACAGGCCGGGCGGCTCACGCACCCGCTGAAATATGATGCCGCGACCGACAAGTACGCGGCGTGCAGCTGGGACGAGGCGTTTGCCGGCATTGGCGCCAAGCTGAAGACCTATGACCCGACCAAGGTCATCTTCTACGCGTCGGGTCGCGCCAGCCTCGAGACGTCGTACATGTATAGCCTGCTCGCGCGGATGTATGGCAGCCAGAACCTGCCCGACAGTTCGAACATGTGCCACGAGACGACCTCGGTCGGGCTCAAGTCGGCGATCGGATCGGCGGTCGGCACGATCCACCTGTCGGACTATGAGAAGTGCGACGCGATCTTCTACTTCGGGCAGAACCCCGGTGTGAACAGCCCGCGATTCCTGCATCCGCTGCGCGATTGCGCGAAGCGCGGCGTCGAGATCGTCGTGTTCAACCCGCTCAAGGAACGCGGGCTGGAGAAATTCCAGGATCCTCAAAACCCGATCGAGATGGTGACGGGCAAGTCGACGCCGATCGCCTCGCAATACCACCAGTTGAAGACCGGCGGCGATGTCGGCGCGATCATGGGGATGTGCAAATATCTGATCGAGGCCGACGACAACGCCAAGCGGATCAACGGCCTGCCGGTGCTCGACCACGCGTTCCTTGCCGAGCACACTACCGGGTTCGAGGCGTTCGCCGATGTCGCACGCGCGACCGAATGGGCGACGATCGAGCATGAAAGCGGCCTGCCCCGGACCGAGATCGAGGCGGCGGCGAAGGTCTATGCCAAGTCGAAGGCCGTCATCGCGGTGTACGGCATGGGGCTGACGCAGCATGTCGGCGGGATCGACAACGTCCACATGGTCGTCAACCTGATGCTGCTGCGTGGGAATATCGGCAAGCCCGGTGCGGGCATGGGTCCGGTGCGAGGCCACTCGAACGTGCAGGGCCAGCGCACCGTCGGGATCACCGAGAAGCCCGAACTCGCGCCGCTCGACAAGCTTGCCGAGCAATACGGCTTCGAGCCTCCGCGCGAGAAGGGTTGGGATACGGTCGAGGCGTGCGAAGCGGTGCTCGACGGCAGCGCGCAGGCGTTCGTTGGGCTTGGTGGCAATTTCGTGCGCGCGATCCCGGATCATGCGCGGATGGAGCCGAAATGGCGCGCGCTCGACCTGACGGTGCACATCGCGACCAAGCTCAATCGCTCGCACCTGCTGCCGGGTGAAACGTCGTACTTGCTCCCGTGCCTCGGCCGGATCGAGACCGACATGCAGGGCACTGGGCCGCAAAGCGTGTCGATCGAGGATTCGTTCAGTCAGATATATGGGTCGAAGGGCAAGGCGACGCCGGCGTCCGAGACGTTGCTGTCCGAACCGGCGATCGTCGCGGGTATCGCCAAGGCTACGCTGGCGCCCAATCCGAAGCTCGATTGGGACGCGTGGGTGCGCGATTATGCGCGGGTTCGCGATGCGATCGAGGTGACGTATCCGGACCTGTTCAAGAACTTCAACGACCAGATGTTCACGCCCGGCGGGTTCTGGAAGGGCGTGCCGGCGGCACATCGCGAGTGGAAGACGAAGAGCGGCAAGGCGGAGATCAACGTTCCGCAGTCGCTGAACGTGACTGGGTTCGAGGAGGCGGAGGGCCGCTTCCGGTTGATGACGCTGCGGTCGAACGACCAGTTCAACACGACCGTCTATGGCTATCACGACCGCTTCCGAGGGGTGAAGGGCACGCGCGACATCGTGTTCATGAACCGCAGCGACATGATCCGGATGGGGATCACCGATGGCGACGACGTCGATCTGGTCGGTGACGCAGGCGACAATTCGGACCGTCGCCTGAACGAGCTGCGCGTGGTCGAATATGCGATCCCAGAAGGCTGCCTCGGCGCGTACTACCCCGAGTGCAACCTGCTCATACCGGTTGCTCACCATGCCCGCGAAAGTCATGTTCCGGCGGCAAAATCGGTGCCGGTACGGATTGAGAAGACGCGCTGACCGAGCAGCGTATTCTCGGCGTCGTACTGGCGGGCGGGCGGTCGTCTCGCTTCGGGTCCGACAAGGCGATGGCGGTGTTGGACGGGCGTGCGTTGGCTGAGCATGCGCGGACATTGCTGCTGTCTCATGTCGAGAGCGCGGTGATCGCAGGACGCGATGGGGCGATTCCGGACCTGCCAAGAGGGGATATTGGGCCGCTGGGGGGCATCGCAGGCGCGCTCGGTTACGCAGCCCAGCGCGGGTTCACGTCGGTGCTGACGATCGCGTGCGATATGCCGTGGTTGCCGGACGGGTTGCTGACGGCGCTGTCCTGTCGTGCCTCCGCCTATTGCCCCGACGCTCCGGTGCTCGGGCATTGGGAAACGGGTTTGCTTGGCAATTTGCTGACCCATATCGAGACCGTGCCGAGACGCTCGGTGCGCGGTTGGGCTGAGGCGATCGGGGCTATCCCTATCCCGGCGGGTGCGGCTATCCCGAACGTCAACACGCCGCAGGACCTCGATACCTTATGACCACGTCGCGCCCGCAAGCGATCCAGATCCTGCGACCTGATTCGATTACTGCGGGCGCGCGCGCCATCGCGATCGAAGTGCCCGTCGCGATCGAGATCGACGGGCTTGGCTATGCGGTGATGATGATGACGCCGGCCGACCTGGCCGAGTTCACGACGGGATTCCTGCTGACCGAGCGGCTCGCGGACAGCGCGGACGACGTGCGCGACATCGATACCTTCGAGGCGGAGGCGGGCTGGATCGTACGCGTCGGGCTGTCCGATCGGTGCAAGGGCCGCATTCACGACCGCGTCCGCCACCGGACCAGCGACACGAGTTGTGGGCTGTGCGGGATCTCCGGGCTCGAACAGCTTCGCAAACCGGTCCCGAGGACGCCGCCCAAGCCTGACACGCCTGTGGACGCGCTGTTTGCCGCGCTGGGTGGGTTACGCGCTCATCAGCCTCTCAACGCGGCTACGGGCGCGATCCATGCCGCCGCTGCCTGCGACCGTGAGGGTCGTATCGTTGCGGCGTATGAAGACGTCGGCCGTCACAATGCGCTGGACAAGCTCGTCGGCGGCATCGCGATCAGCAGGCAGCCGATCGACGGCTTCATCCTCGTCACGTCGCGGATCAGTTTCGAGATGGTCGACAAGGCGCTGATCGCCGGGGCCCCGATGCTGGTTGGGATCTCCGCGCCGACCAGTCTGGCGATTGATCATGCACGCGAGCACGGCCTGACGCTGCTCGCGCTCGCCCGCAGCGACGCGATCCTGGTGGTCAACGATCCGTGGGAGGTGTTCGCGTAGCAGCAGGCTCGCCGCTGCCACGCGAAACCGGGATTACTTAGCGGCTTGCACCGCGTCCGTCTTCGACGCGACCAGATAGCCGCCGACGACGAAGACCAACGCACCGATCGTGTTGCCGACGGTGACGATGGCAAGATTGCGGATCATGCCGGCGAGGTCGATCGACGAGTTGGGCACCAGCAGGCCGAGCGTCAACGCGGTCATGTTGGCGACCGAATGCTCGAACCCGGCGGCGACGAACGCGAGCAGGATCCAGGCCATCGCAATGCACTTGGCGGTGTCGCCAGTCATCCGCGCCGCGGTCCAGATCGCGAGGCAGACGAGCCAGTTGCACAGGATCGCGCGGGCCATCAGCGCGGTCGCGTCGACCGACACCTTGTGCAGGACGTACGCGTGAAACATCGTATCGGCGTTGGCGAAGATCGCCCCGCCGCCGCCCGCCGCGAACACCACCGACAGCACGACGCCGCCGACGAGATTGCCGATCCACACGACGACGGCGAGCTTGAGTGCGTCTCCGATCGTGATGGTCCGGCGCGCGAGGCCGAAGCCGAGATACATCACATAGCCAGTGAACAGTTCAGCCCCGGCAAAGACGGTCAGGATCAGCCCAAGCCCGAAGGTCGCGCCCATTACCAATGGTCGTACGCCGGGTTCGAGCCCCGAGCCCGTGCTGAGCGCGAGGATCATCGCGATGCCGATATACGTGCCTGCGAGGATCGCGCCCGCGAAGAACCCCGCGGGAGAACGCCGCAACGCCTCCGCCTTGGTCGCCGCTAGGGTCGCGTAGGTGTCGATCGTCGACGAATAGCCGGTGCTCATGCGTGTACTTTACTCTCGTGCCCGACGATCCCCGCGCGCACCACGCCGCGGTCCGAACCCATGTCGGCGGCGGCGGGACGGACGGTCACCGGGATGGATTTGTAGGACGGGGTAAAGCTCTGCGGATCGTGATCCTCGAGTGCGATCAACGGCTGCGTCTCGGGGTAATAGGAGGCGACGCAGCCATCTGGCAGCGCGTAGCGGACCAGCATCAGCTTCTGCACGACACGGTCGGGCCGGGCGAACTGAAGCGCGGTGGCGATGTCGACGACGTCGCCTTCCTTGTGGCCGAGCCGCGCCATGTCGCGCTCGTTCATGAACAGGATGTCGCGACGCCCGAACACACCGCGATAGCGATCGTCGAGGCTGTAGACGGTGGTGTTGTACTGATCGTGCGCGCGCAGCGTGGTGAGCCGCAGCACGGTCGGATCGCCTGCGCTCTCGTCCTCCTCTACACCCTTGGCGACGAGGAAGTTGGCCTTGCCACTGTCCGTCTTCCACTCGCGCATCGCCGCCGAGTTCGGCAGGTGGAAACCACCCGGCTTGCGGATACGTGCGTTGTAGTCGGCGAACGCGGGGAACACCGCCTCGATCTTGTCGCGGATCAGGCTGTAGTCGCCGACATAGGCATCCCAGTCGATCTCGATCGGCGCGCGGCCCTTGGCGGCGAAGGTGGCCTTGGCGATCTCGCCGACGATCCAGATCTCCGACTTCACGTTGTCGCCCGGCGGCATCAGGAACCCGCGCGAAGCGTGGACCATCGACATCGAATCCTCGACCGTGACCGACTGCTGGCCAGTCGCCTGCATGTCGAGTTCGGTCCGCCCCAGGCACGGCAGGACATACGTCGCCTTCGCCATCAGCAACTGCGTACGATTGAGCTTGGTGGTGATGTGGACCGCGAGGTCGAGGTTGCGGAAGCCCTCCGCACATGCCTGTGGATCGGACGAGGCGATCGCGAGGTTGCCGCCGAGGCAGACGATCGCCTTGGCGTGACCGTCGCGCATCGACGCGATGCTCTCGACCACCGAATGACCGTGATCGCGCGGCGGCTCGAACCCGAACACGTCGCGCATCGCGTCGAGCAGCACCGGCATCGGTCGCTCGGTGATCCCGACGGTACGATCGCCCTGGACGTTGCTGTGGCCCCGCAGTGGACAGATGCCCGCCCCTGGCCGGCCCATGTTGCCACGCAGGAGAAGCAGGTTCGCGATCTGCTGGACGTTGGTCGTGCCGGTGCGATGCTGCGTGACGCCCATGCCGTAGCAGCAGATCGTCGACTTCGACTTGGAATAGGCGAGCGCGACTTCCTCGAGATCGCTGCGGGAGAGGCCGCTGGAGCGCTCGATATCCGCCCATTCGGTAGTGGCCAGATCGGCGATATAGTCGTCGAGCCCGGCGGTATGCTCGGCGATGAATGCGTGATCGAGCGCGCGCTCGCCACCCGACACCTTGGCCGCTTCGTCGAGCGCGACCAGCGCCTTGGCGATGCCCTTCAACGCGGCTGCGTCGCCGCCGACCTTCACCTGGTAATAGCTGCTCGCGATCGGGGTGGCCGACATCGTCGCCATCTCGACCACCGACTGCGGCGATTCGAAGCGTTCGAGCGAGCGTTCCTTGAGCGGGTTGAAGACGATGATCTTACCGCCGCGCTTCGACACTTCGCGCAACGTCGCCATCATCCGGGGATGATTGGTGCCGGGGTTGTGGCCGATCGACAGGATCAGGTCGGCGTGGTCGAAATCCTCGAGGCTGACGGTGCCCTTGCCGATGCCGATCGACTTGGGCAGGCCGACCGAGGTCGCCTCGTGGCACATGTTCGAACAGTCGGGGAAGTTGTTGGTGCCGTAAAGCCGCACGAACAGCTGGAACAGGAACGCCGCCTCGTTCGAGCAGCGGCCCGACGTGTAGAACTCGGCCTGGTTCGGATCGGGGACGGCGGCGAGGCCTGCGCCGATCTCGCGCATCGCATCCGCCCAACTCACGACTTCATAGTGATCGGTGGCGGCGTTGTAGCGGAGCGGCTCGGTGACGCGGCCCTGGTCCTCGATCCAGTGATCGCTCTGCTTCCAGATGTCGGACACGCTGTGCGCGGCGAAGAAGTCGGCGCCGATCGTCTTGGCAGTGGACTCCCACGCGACGGCCTTCGCGCCGTTCTCGCAGAATTCGAACGAGGAGGTATGTTTCGGGTCAGGCCATGCGCAGCTCGGGCAATCGAAGCCGTCGGGCTGGTTCGACTTGAGCAACGTCTGGCCGCCGCGCACCACGATCTGCTGCGCCTTGAGCGAGACGGCGACCGCCTTCAGCGCGCCCCAGCCACCGGCCGGACCCGTATAATCGGCAATCCCATCAGGGCGTTTATCGCGCATGCTCGTCTCTCCCGTAAGGCCGGACCGACGCGAACACCGAATACGCAGCGCGACGCCCGACCATTAACCCAAGGCAATAGAACGGCATTTTGCGATTGCGAAGACGAGTTTCCCGCACTTGGTGATCGCTTGCGTCTGTCGCGGGAGCTGGACCACGAGCGCCGTGCGCCAGGTCTGAAATGGTAGCGAAGGAGGGACTTGAACCCCCGACCCCAGGATTATGATTCCCGTGCTCTAACCAACTGAGCTACTTCGCCGTACCGTCCGTCAGGGAAGCGTTCTTCCCTGCGAGGCGCGGCCTATAGGAAGCGGTTTCGAGGCGGTCAAGCGAACATGTGCCGGGAAATCGCTTCCCACGGTCCGCCGCGATACCACCACGCGCCAAGACCGGCGATTTCGACGTCCTTCGGGGTGAAATCTCGCTGCAGATTGCCGAGCAGGAGCTTGGCGACTTGCGGGCTGACCTTGTTCTGGATCGTGACGTGCGGCCGCCAGCCGCCGGCATCCTGCGGGGTGAGCATGCCGGTGAATGCGTCGGCAAGGCGCGCGCGGATGCCGACAAGCTCGGGGGACTCGATCCGGTAGGCTACACCCCGTCCTAGCGACATCAGGCCGCCCACACGCGCCTGTGGAGCACGGATGCCGCGCGTTTCCTGCTTGAGGCGGTGCTTGAGTTCGTCGAGGCCCGAGGGCGGCAGGTGGTGGAACAGCGTCAGGTGCGCGTCGAGCTGATTGCGCTCGGGCGGGAAATGCTCGCGGCGCATGGCATCGAAGAACGCGGTGTCTTGGCGGCCGAACAGGGCCGTGACGATGATCGGGGCTGGTCCCGTATCGGTGATCATCAAATCTCGACCTGACTACCCAGCTCGACCACGCGATTCGTCGGCAGGCGGAAGAACTCCATCGCGCTTTCCGCGTTGCGCAGCATCCACGCGAACAGCTTTTCGCGCCAGATCATCATGCCGGGCTTGTCCGACGCGAGCAGCGTCTGACGCGACAGGAAGAAGCTGGTGTCCATCATCTTGAAGTCCGCACCGCAATTATGGACCTGGCGCAACGCCGCGGGCACGTCGGCGTCCTCCATGAAGCCGTAGCGCAGCACGAGGCGGTGGAAGCCGTCGCCAAGCTCCTCGCGCACCGCACGGTCATGCGCGGGCCAGTAAGGCTGCCCGACGATCTTGACGGTGAGCAGGATGACGCGCTCGTGCAGCACCTTGTTGTGTTTGAGATTGTGGAGCAGCGCGTGCGGCACGCCGTCCGCAGTCGAGGTCATGAACACCGCGGTGCCTGGCACGCGCGACGCCGAACTCGCCGCCGAGCCGATGAACACCTTTATCGGCATCGCCGCTTCGTGCATCCGGTCGATCATCAACTGCCGCCCCTTCGACCACGTCGTCAGGAAAGTGAAGATGATGAACCCGACCAGCAGCGGGAACCAGCCGCCCGCGGGCACCTTCGTGAGGTTCGCCGCGAAATAGGCGCCGTCGACGGTGAAGAAGATCGCCAGCAGCGGGATCGCCGCGATCTTTGGCCAGTTCCAGAGGCGGAACAGCACCACGCCGAGCAGACACGTGTCGATGAACATCGCGCCGGTCACCGCGATTCCGTACGCGCTCGTCAGGTTCGACGAGGTGCGGAAGAATAGCACGAGCAGGATCACCATCACCATCAGCGCGCCGTTGACGAGCGGGATGTAGATCTGGCCGGCGGTCGACGCGCTGGTGTGCTCGATCCGAAGACGCGGGATGAAACCGAGCTGGATCGCCTGCTGCGTCACCGAGAACGCGCCGGAGATCACCGCCTGCGACGCGATCACGGCGGCCATCGTCGCTAGGATGACGAGCGGGAGCTGGAGGCTTTCGGGGGCGAGGTTGTAGAACGGGCTGACTAGCGCCTCGCGGCCGTCGCGGAACAGCAGCGCGCCCTGCCCCATATAGTTAAGGATCAGCGCGGGAAGCACGAAGAACAGCCACGACAGGCCGATCGGCTTGCGCCCGAAATGGCCCATGTCCGCGTACAGCGCCTCCGCGCCCGTCACCGCGAGGACGACCGAGCCCAGTGCGAGGAACGCCCGCTCGGGATCGATGATGAAGAACTCTACCGCGTAGTGCGGAGACAACGCCCAGAGCACTTCGGGCGTCTGGACGATGCTGAGGATGCCGAGCACCGCGATGACGCTGAAATACACCAGCATGATCGGTCCGAAAACGAGGCCGATCCGCGCGGTACCACTCTTCTGCACCCAGAACAGCGCGATCAGGATCACGATCACGATCGGCAGCACTAGCCCTGCGAAAGCGGGCGCGGCGACGGCGAGGCCTTCGACCGCGGACAGCACCGACACCGCGGGCGTGATCATGCTGTCGCCGTAGAACAAAGCCGTCGCGAAGACGCCGAGCAAGATGATGCCCTTGCTCCAGCGCTTCGTCTTGGTCTTGCCCGAGACCAATGCGAGCAGCGCGAGGCTGCCGCCCTCGCCCTTGTTGTCCGCGCGCATGATGATGATCACGTACTTGACCGTCACGACGATCATCATCGACCAGAACATCAGGCTGATGACGCCCATGATGTGCGCCGCGTCGAGCGCGAGCTTGTGGTGGCCGGCGAAGGTCTCGCGGAAGGCGTAGAGCGGGCTGGTGCCGATATCGCCGAAGACGATGCCGATCGCACCGAAGGCGAGCTTCAGCATGCCGTCGGAGTTGTGATGCCCCGTCTCGAGATCGAGATTGGCGGGTGGCACGGTCGAGGCCGCGGCGGTCTGGTCGACGCTCACTGGACGGTGAATCGGCCCGGAAGTGCAGCAATACTCATCGAATTTCCGATTTCACCCTGTGCCCCAAGCGCGCGCATTTAGCATGCGGGGTAGAGGGCGGCAACGGCGAGGCTGGCAACGTGGATTAACTGGGGCTGATCGGCCACGCTCAACCGCGCGTGATCACTTCCCGGATGACGAAATGCGAGGCCAGCCGCGTTACACCCGGCAATTGCGAGAGCGTCTCGCGGTGAATACGTTCGAACGTCTCGCCGTCGCGGATCTCGACATGGAGCATGTAATCCGCTTCGCCGCTCATCAGGAAACATTGCACGACCTGCGGGCAATCGACGATTTCCGCTTCAAACGCCGCCATAGTCTCCTTGCGTTGGTCGCGGAGCGTGACGTTGACCAGGACTATGCTCGGGTCGCCGCGCGCGGCCCTCGACAGGACGGCGCGATAGCCGATGATCGCGCCGCTTTCCCGAAGCTGCGCGACCCGCCGATGCGCGGCGCTCGCCGATAGGCCAACCGCGTCACCGAGCTCTGCGCTGGTCAGGTCGGAATTGGCGGCGAGCAGGCCCAGAATCCTGCGTTCGATCGTTGCGCTCAAGATTCTCTCGTTTTGATGGCGATGGATGCACGCATCTTGCAAATGCGGTATCGCACCGGGACCAGTTTGCGAACCCTTCCCGTCCAAAACGCGCTAGTATGGCGCAAACGATAATGGAGTGGAATCAATGCGCGTCGGTGTCCCCAAGGAAATCAAGAACCACGAATATCGCGTCGGCCTGACCCCGCCGTCGGTCGCCGAACTGGTCGCCGCGGGCCACGAGGTCGTCGTCGAGACGCAGGCCGGATCGGGCATCGATTTCGAGGACCAGGACTATGTCGACGCTGGCGCGACGATCCTGCCGACCGCTGCTGCCGTGTTCGCCGGCGCCGACATGATCGTGAAGGTCAAGGAGCCGCAGCCGAGCGAGATCGCGATGCTCGAGCCGCGCCACCTGCTGTTCACCTATCTCCACCTCGCCGCGGACAAGCCGCAGGCCGAGGGGCTGATGAAGTCCGGTGCGACCTGCATCGCGTACGAGACCGTCACCGACAACCGTCGCGGGCTGCCGTTGCTCAAGCCGATGTCGGAAGTCGCGGGCCGCATGTCGGTGCAGGTCGGCGCGCATTATCTCGAGAAGGAGCAGGGCGGACGTGGCGTCCTGCTCGGCGGCGTCCCCGGTGTCGCGCCGGCGAAGGTCGCGATCCTCGGCGGCGGCGTCTCGGGCGTCAACGCCGCGCAGATGGCGGTCGGCATGCGCGCCGACGTGACGATCTACGATATCTCGAACGACCGGTTGGCCGAACTCGACATGTTCTTCTCCAGCCAGATCAAGACCGCGTATGCGTCGAAGGCCGCGATCGCGGCCGCGGTGAAGAACGCACATCTTGTGATCGGCGCGGTGCTGGTGCCGGGCGCCGCTGCGCCGAAGCTCGTCACGCGCGAGATGTTGAAGACGATGAAGCGCGGCTCGGTGCTGGTCGACATCGCGATCGACCAGGGCGGGTGCTTCGAAACGTCGCACGCCACGACGCACGAGGATCCGGTGTTCGAGGTCGACGGCGTGATCCACTATTGCGTCGCCAACATGCCGGGCGCCGTGGCGCGCACCTCGGCGTTCGCGCTGAACAATGCGACGCTGCCGTTCGCGCTGAAGCTCGCCAACCTCGGTGCCGAGGCGGCGATGAAGGCTGACCCGCATCTCGCCAACGGGCTGAACGTCTACAAGGGCAAGATCGCGTACAAGGCGGTCGCCGATGATCTAGGTTTACCTTACGAAGCATGGGCGGGCTGACTCGGGAACGGATACGGAACATGGGTGTTGGACAGGGGAAAGGAATTTCCAATGTCCGACACCCCGAACCCCAAGTCCGAACCGTTCTCGAACGCCGAGAAGGACCCGGACGACTGGACCACCGGCGACGAGAAGATGACCGGTGCTCAGGCAAGCTACCTCAAGACGCTGTCCGAGGAAGCGCATGAGGAATTCGACGAGACGCTGACCAAGGCGGATGCGTCGAAGAAGATCGACGAGCTGCAGTCGAAGACCGGCCGCGGGCAGTAAGGCCTTCCTTACAGTCACTCTTTTTCTCGTCATCCTGACGAAAGTCAGGATCCAGAGCCAAATAGCTTTACGTTCATGGCTCTGGATCCTGGGTCGAGCCCAGGATGACGGGATTATTTTTGGCCTGCGTTCGGCACGTCCTGCATGGCTAGGAACCGATCCAACAAAGCCAGACGCGTAGCGATCTCGCCCCGATACGAAATGTTGGCTGGCGTCGAGGCAAGCGCTTTAGCCCAATACGGTCGAGCCGTCGCGAACTCCCCGGCCCGCACATATGCTAGCCCGAGAAAAAACGGCGGCGCCGGATGTTTGGGCGCCAGTCGCATCGCCTGTTGGAACGCGAACAGCGCGGGCGGAGAAACTTGGTTCGCGTCGTGCGCAGCAAGCGCATTGGCAAGGCCAGTCCATAACACCAGGCTTTTCGGTGCGATCCGGATGCCGCCCAACAACACCTGCACCGCCGCACGGCGATCGCCGATCCGCGTCATCGCATCCGCCGCAACCAGATACGCCGCCGCGCCCGTATACCGCTCGAGCATCTGGTCGCGCAATTCGAGCATCGCGCTGTCGTCCGGCGTTGCGGCAAGCCCGGGCGACGCTTCATGGCCGGCAAGCCCTGGCTGCCCCTGCCACGCGTATCCCGCCGCGCCGAGCATCAGCGCCGCAGCGACCATCGTCCAAAGAACGCGGTTCACCTTCAATACCGCGAGCAGCGCAACCGCCCCCGCCCCGATCGCGGCCAGCCAGAAATACCCCATCAGCGTGTCCTCCGCCGGAAGCTCGACCGCGCGATCCAGCCGCCGATGCCGAGCAGCAGGATCGGCGCTAGCCACAACGGCCACGTCAGCCCCGATAGCGGCGGATCGTAGGTCACGTAGTCGCCGTAGCGCGCGATCAGCCAGTCTCGGATCGACGCAGGCTTCTCTCCCCGCTCGATCCGCTCACGCACCAGAGCACGCATGTCCGCGGCCATGTCGGCATCGCTATCGGCGATCGACTGGCCCTGGCAAACGAGGCAGCGCAGCGTCTCCATCAGCGCGCGTGCCGAAGCTTCCTGCGCGGGGTCGGTAAGTTGCACGTTGGCGTAATGCGCTGGCGGAGTGACCGGCTGGGCGAAGGCCGGCGAGATGCAGAGCAACAGCGCGGCAAGAACCTCCCCTCCCGCTCGCGAGAGGGGTCGGGGGAGGGCATGACGCGAACGCGCGGTTGGTGCTGGAGGAGAAGCCCCTCCCCTAGCCCCTCCCGTAAGCGGAAGGGGGATGAAGAAACGGCCCCTCACCGCACGTCCTTCACGGCTTGCACGATCTCCGGCACATTCTCCGGACGGATATCGCCGATGATCTGCTTCACCACGATCCCGCGGCCGTCGATCACGAACGTCTCCGGCACGCCCGACGAGCCCAGCGCCAGTTGCACCTGGCTGGCCCGATCGCTGCCGATACGCTCGTACGGATCGCCGTTGCGCCGCAGGAATCCGCCGATCGCCGGCGCGGTGTCGCGGATCGCGATCGCGTCGATCGGTACGCCCATCGCCTTCAGGCGCATCAGTTGGGGCGCTTCGGCGATGCACGGAATGCACCAACTCGCGAAGACGTTGAGCAGCCGCGGCTTGCCCTGCCGGAACGACGCGCTGGTGAGGCCCGGCTTGCCCGGGACCATTGCCGGCAGCGCGAAATCGGGGAGCGGTTTGCCGACCATCGCCGATCGCACCACCTTCTCCGCCGGCCGGAACAGCCCGCTCGCCACCACCGCGAACAGCAGCGCGAAGATCGCAAGCGGCGCCCAGAGTGCGAACCGCTTCATGCCCATTCGGCCCGTATCGCGGTCCGTCGCTCGCGCCGCACCCGGCCGAGCAGCGACAGCATGCCGCCCAGCGCGATCAGCACCCCGCCGAACCAGATCAGCGTCACGAACGGCTTCCACCAGAGGCGAAGCTGCCACCGCCCCTGCCCGTCCGGCTGCCCGAGCACGGTATAGAGCTGGCCGTCTAGTACCGTCAGGATCGCGGACTCGTTGGTGCTCGTCGGCGGATTGGCGAAGAAGCGGAGTTGCGGGCGCAGGATGCTCTCGCTGCTACCGCGCGTCGCGGTCAGGCGTGCTTCGAGCGCCGACCAGTTTTCGCCGATCACCGGCGAAATACCGTCGAGCGTCACGGTGTACGGCCCCACCCGCGCCGGCTCCCCCGCACGCACCGCGACCAGCGTTTCCTTGGTGAACGCGCTGTCCGACGCCATCCCGGCGAGGCTTACCGCGATGCCGAGGTGCGCGATGACCATGCCGTAGGTGAAGAGCGGCGTGCGCTTCAGGTTGCGCTTCCACAACGGCGCGACGCTCGCGACGGCAAGCCCCGCGGCCAGCGATAGTCCGGCCCACGGAAGTACGCCCGGCCATACGAACAGCAACGCGATTGCCGCGACCAGCGTCGCGCCGATCGGCAGCATGACACGGCGCAGCACCGCCTTCGCGTCGTCACGGCGCCAGCGCAGCAGTGGCCCGACCGCCATTACCGCGACCAGCAACAGCGCGATCGGCCCCGCCGCCTTGTTGAAGAAGGGCGGGCCGACTGAAAGCTGGACACCAAAGCTCGCCGCGACGATCGGGTAGAGCGTGCCGATCAGGACGATCCCGAGGATCACCGATAACAGCAGGTTGTTCGCGACCAGTCCGCCCTCGCGGCTGACCGGATCGAAGGTCGTGCCCGCGCGGACGGTGCCGATCCGCGCGGCGAACAGCGCAAGCGCACCACCGATGTAGATCGCGAGCAGCGCCAGGATGAACGCGCCGCGCTCCGGATCGACCGCGAACGCGTGGACGCTGGTCAGGATGCCTGAGCGCACCAAAAACGTGCCAATCATCGACATCGAGAACGCGACCACCGCCAACATGATCGTCCAGGCGCGCAAGCCGTCGCGGGTCGCGAGCACGGTCACCGAATGGAGCAATGCAGTCGCGGCAAGCCACGGCATCAGCGACGCGTTCTCGACCGGATCCCAGAACCACCAGCCGCCCCAGCCGAGTTCATAATAGGCCCAATACGATCCGGCGGTGATGCCGAGCGTCAGGAATATCCACGCGATCAGCACCCAAGGCCGCATCGCCTTCGCGAACGCTGGCCCGACATCACGCGTGACGAGGGCACCGACCGCGAACGAGAACGCGACCGAGAGGCCGACATAGCCGGTATAAAGCGTCGGCGGATGAAACGCCAAGCCGGGGTCCTGCAACAGCGGGTTGAGCCCGAGTCCGTCGGGTGCTGCGGGGTTCAACCGCGCGAACGGGTTCGAGGAGAACAGCAGGAACGCGTAGAAACCGAGCGCGATCGTCGCCTGCGCGCCGAGCGTGGCGGTGAGCGTGCGTTCGGGCAGCGAGCGCTCGAAGATCGCCACCGCGCCACCGGCCAGCCCGAGGATCGTCACCCAGAGCAGCATCGAGCCTTCGTGATTTCCCCACGCACCGGCGAACTTGTAGAGCCACGGCTTGGCGGAATGACTGTTCTCGACGACCAGCTTCACGGACATGTCGGAGTCGAGGAATAGCTCGATCAGCAGCGCCATCGCCAGCAGTGCGAGCAGCCCCTGGACGATCGCCACCGGCCGGACCGCCGCCGCGACATCGTCACGGCCGCGCGCGATGCCGATCGCTGCCATCACCAGTTGCAACGCCGCGAGCGCGCCCGCGAACCAGAGCGCGGCGAGGCCTGCTTCGGCGATCACTGCTTTGCGTCCGGTTCGAGCGTCTTGGTCTCGTGCATCTTGCCCGCCATCTCCGGCGGCATGTATTTCTCGTCGTGCTTGGCGAGCAGGTTCGACGCAACGAAGCTGCCGTTGGGCTGGAACTGGCCCTCGGCGACGACACCTGATTTCTCGCGGAACAGGTCTGGAACGATGCCGGCGAAGACGACCGGGGTGGTCGCCTGGCCGTCGGTGACGGTGAAATGGACGGTGATGCCGTCGGCGGCGCGCTTCACCGAACCGCCCTCGACCATGCCGCCGAGCCGGACTGCGCGGCCGAGAGGCAGGCCGTCGCGGCGCACGTCGGAGGGCGCATAGAAAAATGCGGCCTGATCCTTCAATGCGGACAGCGCGAGCAGCCCTGCAACCACGACGGCGCCAAGCGCGAGCAATGCCAGCGTCAGGCGTTGATGCTTGGCCTTCATTTTTCGGACCTACGCATCGCCAGATAGCTTAGCGACGCAATGATCGCGCCGCCTCCCAGCGTCACGACATACGCGGCAGTCACGAACGGCCAGGGATTCATGCGCGCGCCATCCGACGCATGCGTGCTTCGGACTTTGCAACGGCCAGCATCGTCCGCATCCGCATTAGGACTATCCCCGCGAACACGAAGGTAAAGCCGGCCAGCATGATCGGCAGCGGCCAGAGGATCGAACCGTCGATGGTCGATTGCGTCAGCCCGATGCTCGGCCCCTGGTGCAGCGTGTTCCACCACACCACCGAATAGCGGATGATCGGCAGCAGCATCGACCCGGCGATCCCGTACAGCGCCGGCACGCGCCCGTCGCCGCCACGGTCGGCATCGGCCTTCGCGAGCGCCATATAGCCGAGATAGACGAAGAACAGCAGCAGCATCGAGGTCAGCCGGCCATCCCATTGCCACCACGTTCCCCAGGTCGGCCGTCCCCAGATCGAGCCGGTTATGAGACATAGCGCCGCAAACACCGCGCCGGGCAGCGCGATTGCGCGCGCGGCGACGCTGGCGAGCGGGTGGCGCCAGACGAGAAACATGATGCTGGAGATCGCGATCCCGCTCCATCCGCCCATGCCGAGCCAGGCTGCGGGGACGTGGATGTAGAGGATGCGGACCGTCTCGCCCTGGAGGTAATCGGGCGGGGTCTGGGTTAGGCCCGCCCAGCAGCCCAGCGCGATCAACGCGACGCCGGCCCAGAAGAGCAACGGCGTCAACGGCTTGGCGATCTTCAGAAAGCGTGCCGGATTTGCGAAGGCGTGTAGGGTGGCCACTACGGACACCACTATGGCAACATTACGAGGCTGTCACCTCGGACTTAAGCCCCTCTCCCCTTTGGGGAGAGGGAGGGGCCCGCCGCACTTGCGGTGGGAAGGTGAGGGGGAGTGAGGCACGGGTCGTTTACCCCAACCACCCCTCATCCGGCACTTTGTGCCACCTTCTCCCCGGAGGGGAGAAGGACCGTTACCGGCCGATCAGGCGCTTGGCGATCGAGTCCGACACGTCCGACGCGGGCTGGCCGGTCCGGTCGCTTTCGTTCCAGACCTCGATCAGGCGCTCCGGGATACGCGCGATCCGGGCCTTCACCTCGGCCTCGTCGCCGTGACCCAGATACTCCAGGCCGACATTGATGATCCCACCCGCGTTGATGACGTAGTCCGGCGCATACAGGATGCCGCGCGCGTGCAGCCGCGCGCCGTCCTCGCGGACGCTCAGCTGGTTATTCGCACCACCTGCAACGACCTTCGCCTTCAGCGCCGCGATCGACATCTCGGTCAGGATCGCACCCAGCGCGTTCG
Source organism: Sphingomonas sp. CFBP 13603 (assembly GCF_014892665.1). Taxonomy (NCBI): domain Bacteria; kingdom Pseudomonadati; phylum Pseudomonadota; class Alphaproteobacteria; order Sphingomonadales; family Sphingomonadaceae; genus Sphingomonas; species Sphingomonas sp. CFBP 13603. The sequence goes on from NZ_JADBIA010000015.1 coordinate 24,659, forward strand.
GGCTGAAGATATCCGCCTCGGTCGTCAGGATCGCCTCGGCCGCCACCGCGGTCGCGCCGAGTTCGCCGGCCAGCTTCTGCGCACGGCCCTCGTCGACGTCGGCCAGAGTCAGCACCGCGCCGTCCTTCGCGAGCAACCGCGCGAGGCCGCCGCCGACCGAACCGACGCCCTGGATCGCGACGCGTACGCCCTTCATGTCGGTCGCGCCGAGGCCACGCTGCGCCGCCGCCTTTACGCCGAGATAGATGCCGAGCGCGGTGTACGGGCCAGGATCACCACCCGCAGCGCCGCTCGCGACCGGCAGGCCGGAGACGTAGCGCGTCTGGCTGGCGATCACCTTCATGCGGTCTTCGGACATGCCGACGTCCTCGGCGGTCACGTAGCGCCCGCCGAGCGAGTCGACCGCGCGGCCGAACGCCTCGAGCTGTGCCGTCGTGATGACGTCGCCGGGCTTGGCCGCGAGGACCACGCCCTTGCCGCCACCGAGTTCCAGGCCCGCCATCGCGTTCTTGAAGCTCATGCCGCGCGACAGGCGCAGCGCGTCGGTCACCGCGCGGCCGTTGTCGGCATAATGCCAGAAGCGTGCGCCGCCGGCTGCCGGCCCGAGCTTGGTCGAGTGCACCGCGATCACCGCATGCAGACCCGATTCGGGATCGGTGAAGGCATGAACGCCCTCGTGGTCGTCGAAATCGGGAAGGTCCCAAACCGCTGTCATCGCCGGCTCCTGAGGAGAATAAAATTACCGGGAGGCGAAATATTATTTTCCGGCAGGTTTTACCAGCCCAAAGCGCTCACGTTGGGGGGAGCTCGGAAAAATAATGGGAAAATGGGGCGACCGACGGGACTTGAACCCGCAACATCCGGCATCACAAGCCGACGCTCTAACCAATTGAACTACGACCGCCGCGTAGGCATCGCCCCCTAGCGGGGGTCGCCGGGCGGCGTCAACCGTCGACTTGCCAAAAAGACGTCAAAAACGTCCTTCGATGGCGAGCTTGTACCCGTTCGGGCCGCTCACGAAGCCCGCCTGCTCGAGCTTCTGGATCGCCAGCGGATCGGACGGACGCAGCGACAGTTCGGCGCGGTAGGTCCCTGCCCCCTCGATCCGGAGCGCGATGCTCTCGGTCCCGGACTGGCTCGCCAGCGGCAACAGCAACGCCGTGCCGTCGCACCGTGCGGTGCCGCTCACCGACTGCGGCAGGGTGATCCCGCCGACGTCACCCGCCAGCGTCGCGCGGACGCGGCCCTCGGCGGCTTCGCACTGGCCATCGCGGAAGCGGACCGAGACGTCGTCGAGGTCGAGCGCGGAGACGGGCACCGGCGCGAACAGCCGGCCGGTCGCGACCGTGGCTGTCATGTGATCGACGCCGAAGCCGTGGCGACTGACGCTCGCCGACCCGCGCAACGGCTTGGCCGACACCGATTCGGGACCGGCGAAGACGATCGTCGCGCGGCCGACCAGCAGCGGCAGTGGCGACAGCCGCGCGTGCAGATCGCCAAGCGCGAGATCGCCGAACCGCGCTTCGGTCAGCGTCGCGCCCCAAATCGTTCCCGACACGCGCCGTGCGACCAGCCCTTCGTCGCCGACGCCGACCCAGCCGAGCACCGCGCGCATCGGCAGGAAGACGATCAGCGCGATCAGCAGCATCCCGCCGAACAGCGCGGCGGGGCCGGTACGCAAACGGATCCGCCTCATGCCGCACGCGCCTTCAACGTGAGCGCGACGCCGACGGTCTTGTCGCCTTTGTCGGTCATCGCCACCGAATCGACGAGGATGCCTAGCCGTTCGAGGCGCGCGAGCCACGCGACCAGCGCCGCGGGGCGCGCCGACTGGATGCCGACCCGTACCCGGCTAGCCCCGTCCTGATCGAGCGAGGCGAGCGCGAAGCCGGCCTGGTCCGCCTCGGCGCGCACCGCGTCGGCGAGCGTGCCGGTCAGCGGCGTAGCGCGAGTCCGCTGGATATCGCGCAACGTCGCGACTTGCGCGCGCGTCTCGCCGAGCCGGGTGACGGCGTCGGCATGACGCTCGCGCGCGCTCGACAGGCCGTCGCCGACCGGGCGGATGATCAGCGCCCACAGCAACGTGAGGACCGCGAGCGCCGCCATCACGAGCAGCAGTCGCCGCTCCCTGAGCGAACGTCCTTCGAACCACGTTTTCAGTCCGGTCATCGTCCGCTCTCCGGGCTGATCGTGAGTTCGCCCGTCACGCGGCCGGCTGCCGCCTGGAACACGCCGGCGCGGACCGAGAAGCCAGCAGATTCGAGCGCGCGCTTCAGGTCGGTCGCCAAGGCTTCGCGTTCGACGGCCACCGACAGGCGCAGGTCGCCGTTCGCCTGAAAATCGAGCGCGGTGACTTCGGCGCCGGGGGTTGCGCGCACCGCTGCAAACACCGCCGCGGTCGTGCTGGTGAAACCCAGCCCCGGTCCCCGCACGCGCGACAGGCGCTCGTCGAGCTGGCGGCTCACGTCCACCACCGTCTCGCCGCGCGGCAGGCCGGTGACCGCCACGGTGTTGGCCTCCGCCTCCAACGCATCCGCGCCGAAGCTGTATTTGGCGATGCGGACGAGCGAGATCGCCAGCGTCACGGCCAGAATCGTCAGCGATAACAGCGCGAGCCGACGGATCAGCCCCCAGTCGATCGCGAACCTTCGCCGCCGCGCGAACGGCCCCTGGCGTAGGTTGAGCGGTGGCGACGCGACGGCGGCAACGATCGCTGCCTCCAGCGTATCGCGGTCGATCGTCGCGGGCGCGGTGCCGCCGGTCACCAACTCCGTCAGCCGCGCTTCGTCGGCGAACCCGCTGGACGTGCCGCGCACGACACCGCTGCCCGCAAGCTCCGCCCGCGCGTAGCCCTCTTCTGGTCGTGGGATGAGCATCGGTGCGGGAATTACCGCGACCGGATCGACGCCTGCCTCCGCCAGCATCAGCAGCCAGTCGCGCATCGTCGCGGCACCGACGACCCCGATCGGTCGGTCGCTCGCGCCTTCGTCCCCGACTGCGACGTGAAGTTCGACGAGCGGCGATGCACTCGCTTCGCTCGCCAGGATTCGCGCGGCCGCGGTCGCCTGCGCCGCAGACCGCGACGGCAGTTCCGCCCAGTGCAGCGTCACCGCGTCGGCAGGTGCCACCGCGATCGTCTCGTCGTCGATCGCATCGGGGATACCCTCCCCCTCCCCGACGACGCGCGCGTCCGCGACACGCATCCAGCGAAATCCGGTCTCGCCGGCGGGAAGGAACAGCAAAGTCGTCATGATGGCTCGCCCCATTGCCGCGATACGAGCTGCGCGGGAAGCCGGTTCGCGTCGATCAGCGCCCGTTCCTGCATTTGTGTCGTGCCGAGCGTCACGTCGATATCGAGTGTGAACCATTTCGACAGCACCTGCGCGTCCACGCCGGGCGCGATGTTGGCGGCGCCGAGCAGCGACGCGCCCTTCTGCAATTCGTCGAAGGTCGCGTAGCCCTGCACCGGTCGCCGCAGCAGCAGCTGCTGGGCGGCGCCGACCGACAGCGTATCGGGGTACATCATCGCCAGCAGCACGCTCTGTTCGGGCAGCAGGGTGTTGACGTTGATCGGCGACGGCTTGGCGAAGGGCAGCGTGCAGATCCACGGGCGGATCTTCGTGTAGATCTCAGGCGTCATCCCCGCGATCGCGCGCAGTTCGCTCGGGTCGCTCATCAACGTGCCGGCGGTGCGGTACGACGGCACGCGACCGAGATACGCGCCGTCCTCGGCCCCCATCGGTGACTGGTCCTGATCGCTGTCGATCCAGTCGGTCGTGCCCGCCGCGACCTGTTCCGCGACCTGCACGGGTACGTCGAGCAACCGCATCAGGCGGACGAACTGCGGCCGTACTTCGCCGCTCGCGACGTACACGCCCGGGGTCGTCATGCCGACGAGAGAGTTCAGGTTGAAGCAGTTCGCACCGTCTCGGACGCGCGCGGTCGCGAAGCCTCCGGGGACCGGCAGGCCGAACGGCGTGTTGCTCCAGCCGCCGGCCAGCGTGACCCGCGTGGGCTTTGGCGCGAGCAGGTTGGAGACCCGAGTCAGCGCCATCGTCTCCGCCGCGAGCGCATAGGCGCGCGCCTGCTCGCCGGTCGCGGCGTTGCTCGCGAGGCGGGTCGACAGCCGGAGTTTTTCCAGCGCGGCCCCGGCCATCACCGCGATGATGGCTACGAGCATCAGCACGGTGAGCAACGCTGCGCCCCGCTCTTTCCCGCGTCGAATGCCGAGATCAGGTTCGCGCACCGGGCGTCTCCTGTCCCGGAGGGGTGCCCGCTGGTGGCGTTATGACAGGACCGGTTCCGTCCGAGGGCGCGGGCACGTAGCTGGTGCCGACGAGAAACATCTGGCGGAACTGCGTACCGTCATCGCGCTGGACGGTGAGTTCCATCGCGTCGGGCAAGGGCCTGCCGCTCGCGCCGTCCCATCGATCGCTCCAGGCGCCCGCGATGCGATAGCGCAGTCCGACCTGACGAACTTTGGTGAGCAACGCGGCAGGCGGCAGCGGCTGCGCGCCGTCGACCATCGGATAGGCGATCCGCTGGAACACGCCCCCATCAACGCGATAGGCAACCTTCTGCATGCTGGAGCGCGCCGCACCGTCGATATTGCTCCAGCCGGCGCGGACGAGGCGGAGCATCGGCGTGACGCCCGACCCGCTCTCGCCGATGAACGCGGGAACGCTGGTGCCGGCCTCGTCGCGGGTAGCGCGGTTCGACGCCTGGGCGAGATCGGCGGACAGGATCGACATCGTCCGCGTGAGTGCGCTGATGTCGTCGAGCTTCGCACCGGTCGAACTCTGCGCCTTCACGCTGAACGACAGGATCGCCACGCCGGCGGCGGCGATCATGCCGAAGATCATAAGCGACACCATGACTTCGATGAGCGTGAAGCCGGCCTCGGTTTTCGGATGCGTCACATCACCATCCGCGGCGCGGGTCGCACCATCGTCAGGCGGCCGAGTTGCGTGCCGGTCCGGTCGGCGACCGCCACGTCGATCCGCAGCACGCTCGATCCGCCGAGTGCGCTGACCTGCCGCGTCCACGTCCAGGGCTGGCCGCCGTTCGTCTCGACGCCGGTGACGCGGCCTGCCGTCGGCGGTTGCGCGCTGGTGACCGCGTCGATCGCGACGTTGCGCGCGACCATCTGCGCGACCAGCGTTTCGTCGAGGATCGAGGCGCCGCGGATCGTCGCGCTCTCCAGACGCACGAGCGCCATCGCCGCGAGGCTGAACACTGCCAGCGCGACCATGATTTCGATCAACGTGAAGCCGTGTTCGGCGTAACGTCGACGAGGGGTGAAGCCGCGCTCAGCCCGCATCGGCTCTTACGCTGCCGTCGGCGTCGATGTGGACGGTCGCTGCTACACCACCGCGATCCAGGCGAATCTCAGCGGGGCGATCGACGAGGCCGGTAGGGTCGAACGTGACGCGCATCCGGCCGGTGGTGTCGCCGATGCTGGCCCTGGTACCCTCGTTCCAGCGTTCGACGCGCATCGGTTTCTCCGCGATTGGCGTCCAGCCGCCCGCCAGCCGCCGGTCGAAGCCGTAGCCGCCGCCGCTGATCCAGACGCTTACCGGGCGTGCCTCGACGATCGCCGAATCGTGCGCCGCGCGGGTGCGCAGGGCGAAGCGCGTCGCCTCGTCGAGCACGCGGCCGCGCGGGTCCGGCATGACGAGCACGGCTACCGCAGAGGCCAAGCCGATTATCGTGACGACGACCATCAGCTCGACCAGCGTGAAGCCACTTTCGCGTCTCCGCGAAAGTGTCCCCGCGCAGGCGGGGACCCAGTCCAAGGACTTATTGCCAGCTGCCGATATCGGCATCGATCCCCTCGCCGCCTTCCTTGCCGTCCGCGCCGAAGGTCCAGACGTCGGCCTCGCCGTGTGCGCCCGGCGAGGCATAGAGATACGGGCGACCCCAGGGATCGTTCGGCAGCTTCTTGAGATACCCGCCACGCTGATACCGCGACGGATCGGTCAGGCCCGCGGGCGCGGTGACGAGCGCGTTCAGCCCTTGCGTGGTGTTGGGGAAGGTCATGTTCTGGAGCTTGTAGAGCTCCAGCCCGCCCTCAATCTGCGCGATGTCGGCCTTCGCCTTCTGGATCCGCGCAGTGTCGCCCGAGGGCAGCACGTTGAGCGCGACGATAGTAGCGAGCAGGCCGATGATCACGATCACGACCATCAGCTCGACGAGGGTAAAGCCGGCCTCGCGGCGCTTCTTTTTATCTTCGGGACGCATACGAAACCTCATTGTCCGGCCAGCGTGTTGAGCTGGAGGATCGGGAGCAGGATGGATAGCACGATCGTCGCGACGATGCCGCCCATCACGACGATGATCAGCGGTTCGAGCAACGACAATGCGGTGGCGGTGAACCGGTCGAACTCGCGCTCGAGATAGTCGGCGGCGCGCTCGAGCATCTCGTCGAGGCGACCTGCCGCTTCTCCGCTCGCCGCGAGATAGGTCAGCAGCGGCGGGAAGACGCCGGCGCGGCGCATCGCGGCGGAGAGCGAACCGCCGCCGCGGATCGCGTCGACGATCTGGTCGGAGGCGAGGCGGAGGCGGCGATTGTGGATCGTGCTGGCGGTGAGGTTGAGACCGTCGAGCAACGGCAGGCGGCTCGCGACCATCGTGCCGAGCGTGCGCGCCATGCGCGCCGCGTGGAGGTCCCGAATCAGGCGGCCGAGTAGCGGAATGCGGAGCAGCCAGCCGTCGAACGCGAGCCTGAGCGTCGGGTCCTTGAGCGCCCGCCATCCGGCCAGGCCGCCACCGACGACGATCAGCAGCATCACCCACCAATAGCCGACGAGGAACGCCGAGAACGCCATCACCATCCGCGTGAGCAGCGGGAGTTGCTGACCGACCGTGTCGAATTGCTCGACCACCTGCGGCACCACGAACATCATCAGTGCGGTAACGACACCGAACGCGACGAGCGCGAGGATCGATGGATAGGCGAGCGCGGTGATGAGCTTGCCGCGGATCTCGGCCTGGCGTTCGAGCAGCGCGGCGAGACGGTCGAGGATGGTCGGGAGCGAGCCCGAGCTTTCGCCAGCCGACACCATCGCGCGGTAGAGCGGCGGAAAGCTTTTCGGTTCGCGCGCCATTGCGTCAGCGAGGCGGCGGCCTTCGACGACGCCAGCGTGGACGTGCTGGACTATCGTGCGGACGCTGTCCTGTTCGGTCTGGCGCGTAATCGTACGGAGCGATTCCTCCAGCGGGGAGACGCGGTTCAACGTGGCGAGCTGGCGGGTGAAGAGGGTGAGGTTCTTGCCCGACATCTTCGGCGTGCCGAGCTGTAGGCCGAACAGCGGGCGGCCTTTCGAGGCTTGCGGCGGCGCGCCGGGGGTGATCTTCACGACATAGAATTTGCGTGCATCCAGGGTAGCGCGCGCGACGTCGATGTCAGACGCAGCGACGTGGCCGCGGCGTTCGGCGCCTTTCGTGTCGATCGCGATATAGTCGAAGTCCGCCATCATCCTCCCCTGCAAGCGGAGGGGGACCGCCGCGAAGCGGTGGTGGAGGGGGCGTGCCGCGCACGTTGCGTTGCGCTGCTGGCGGCGTACGGCCGGTGGTGCGAGCGTGGTGAACCCCCTCCACCAGCTTCGCTGGTCCCCCTCCCCGTTCCGGGGAGGAACTGCCGCGCGCTACGCAACTACTGAATCCTCGACGACTTCCGTGGTGTCGCGGCGGGATACTCGGACGGCTTCTTCGGCGGTGGTCTGGCCGGAGAGGACTAGGTCGCGGGCCGATTGCGCCAGGTTCGGCGACTTCGCGAATGCGTGCGCGGTGATTTCCGATTCGTGCCCGTCGGTGTTGATCAGGCGGCGGATCGTGTCGTCGATGCGGACCGCTTCGAAGACGCCGATGCGGCCCTTGTAGCCGGTCTGGTTGCAGTCTTCGCAGCCTTGCGCGACGTAGACGACCGCGTCCGGTGCGATGCCGAGCAGCGGGGCTACCGTAGCCGACGCGGGCACGGCCTTACGACAGGTTGGGCACAGCCGACGGACGAGGCGCTGGGCGATCACCGCACGCAGCGTCGAGGCGAGCAGGAAGCTCTCGACCTTCATGTCGCGCATACGGGTGATCGCGCCGATCGCGTCGTTGGTGTGGACCGTCGACAGCACGAGATGGCCGGTCAGCGACGCCTGCACCGCGATCTCGGCAGTCTCGCGGTCGCGGATTTCGCCGACCATCACGACGTCGGGATCCTGGCGCAGGATCGCGCGCAGGCCCGCCGCGAAGGTGAGGCCGACCTTCGGGTTGACCTGAGTCTGGCCGACGCCGTCGACCGCATACTCGACCGGGTCCTCGACGGTGAGGATGTTGCGGCTGCCGTCGTTGAGCAGGCGCAAGGCCGCGTAGAGCGAGGTGGTCTTGCCCGAGCCGGTCGGGCCGGTGACGAGGATGATGCCGTTCGGCTCGCTCAGCGCTTCGTTGAGCAGCGCGAACAGTGCGGGCGGCAGGCCGAGCGCTTCGAGATCGATACCCGCGTTTTCCTTGTCGAGGATACGCAGCACCACGCGCTCCCCTGCGCGGCTCGGCAGCGTCGAGACGCGGACGTCGAGCAACTTGCCGCCGAGCGTCAGCCCCATGCGGCCGTCCTGCGGGACGCGGCGCTCGGCGATGTCGAGGCGCGCCATCACCTTGATACGACTGACGACGACCGGGGCGACGTTGGGCGGCATGCGCAGCGTTTCGCGCAGCACGCCGTCGATGCGCATGCGGACGACGAGGCCGGACTCGTACGGCTCGATATGGATGTCCGACACGCCGTTGCGCGCGGCGTCGGCGATGATGCCATTGATGAGGCGGATCGCGGGCGCGTCGTCGGCGGTGTCGAGCAAATCCTCCGCCGTCGGCATGTCGCCGGCGAGCAGGTCGAGTTCGTCGCCCATCCCGACCGCGGCGAGCGCGTTGGCCTGGCCGTCCATCGCGTAGACGTTCGATAGCAGGCGGTCGAAGGCGATCTGTTCCACGAACGTCACGTCGAACGGGCGGGCGAGGTAGCGGCGGAGTTCTAGCAGGACTTTCGGGTCGGCGCCGGCGCGCATCGCGATGGTGAGGTGGGAATCGGTGTCGGTGTGGTCGACGACGACACCGAACTTTCTGGCGAAGGCGTAGGGGATGGTGATCTGGGGGAGGTGTGCTTCACTCCCCTCCCGTATGCGGGAGGAGTTGGGGGCGGGAATGACATACCCCTCGATCGCGTCGTCCGTGATCGAGGCAAGCCCTCCCCCGACCCCTCCCGCAAGCGGAGTAGAAGCGTCGATCTCGTGGCCTTCGCGGATGATCATTTCCTGGGCCGCACGACCATCGTCGAGGTGCGGACCGGCACCGCGATGCGCGGGTCTTCGATGCTGCCGGGGATCGGTGCGCTCGGGATCGGCGGCGCGGCGCCCATGTAGTCGCGGACGAGCTGGTCGATCGACGGCTCCGCGCCGGGCTCCTGCAAGCCCTGTTGCAGGCGGACATAGCCGTAGCGCTGCTCGGTCAGCTTGCGGCTGTCTTCCGCGGTGCGCAGGATGGTCGGGCGGATGAAGATCATCAGGTTCGTCTTCGACCGCTGTTTCGCCTTCGACGTGAACAGATGGCCGAGCACCGGGATGTCGCCGAGCAGCGGGATCTTCTCGATCGTGCGGCGCTCGTTATCGTCGAGCAGGCCGCTGATCACCGCGATCTGGCCGTCGTCGACGGTGCGGACGGTCTCGACCTCGCGCTTGTTGAGGATCAGGTCGCTATTGTCGCTCGACACCGGGCCGGCGATCGAACTGACCTCAAGGCGGAGGTTGAGCTTCACCGTCCCCGACGAGTTCACCTGCGGCCGGACGGTCAGCTCGATGCCGACATTCTGGCGCTGCGTCGTGCGGAAGGCGTTGTCGAAATTGGTGCTGAGCGCCTGCCCCGTGGTGATCGGTATTTCCTGCCCGACGAGGCTGTGCGCCTCCTGGTTGTCGAGCGTGACGAGGTGCGGGACCTGGAGCAGGTTCGAGGTCGTGTCGCTTTTCACCGCGTTGATGATCGCGCCGAAGAAGGTGCTGCCGATCTTGCCGCCGAACCCGCCGAAGCCGCCGGTGGCCGCAAGGATCGACGCGATTGCCGACTGCTGCAAAGCGTCCGCCGCGGCATTGGGCGTGTTCGTTTCGGTGCGCGTGCCGTCGGGCGCGACGACCGTCGTGCCGTTGCCGCCGATCGAGCGTGCGCCGATCGCGCCCGCAATCTGGAGGATGTTGGGCGCCGAGTTCGAGAAGGTCGACGCGCCGAACGCGCCACCGCTCGGATCGCCGACGATGAACTGCGCACCGAGCGTGCGCGCGGTCGAATCGGAGACTTCGGCGACGATCGCCTCGACCAGAACCTGTTCGCGGCGGGTGTCGAGCTGGCGGACGACTTCGTTCAACTGACGCTGGATCTCGGCGGGTGCGGCGATGACGATCGCGTTGGCACCGGCAAAGCGCGTGACGACCGCGGCGGTCTTGCCGCCGGCTGCGGTGATCGCCGCCTGGCCCGATCCGCCGCCCCCGCCGCTCGACGACGGTCCGGATTGCGGGATCTGAGGTTGCGAAAAGTTCGACTGTCCGCCGGACGCGCCGTTGGTGCTGCTCGATCCGAAGTTCGAGCGCGACAAGGCGGTCTGCACCGGCTGCGTCGGAGTCTGGCCGACGAGTTCCTGCAACACTGGCAGCAGCTGCTCGGCATCGGCATTCTCGAGGAAGACCACCTTGATCTCGGTGCCATTGCGCGCCTTCTGGTCGAGGTCCGCAGCGACCTGCGCAAGGCGGGCGACGGTGGTCGGATCGCCGCGCAACGCGACCGCGTTCGAGCCCTCGACCGCGACCACCGAAGCGCTCGGACCGGAGCCGGCGCCACCGCCCTGCCCGCCTTGACCGCCGCCAGTGCCGGTTCCGATCAGGCCCTGGAGCGCCGTCGCGATCTCCTTCGCACTGGCGTTCTTGAGCGCGACGACGCGGGTGGAAGAGGTGTCGGTGTCGATCCGGCGGAGGACTTCGCGGATGCGGCGGATGTTGTCGGCGAAATCGACCACGACGAGGCTGTTGCCGCCACGGTTCGCGCTGACCGAGCCCTGCGCGCTGACCAGCGGGCGGACGGTCTCGACCGCGGACTGCGCGTCGATCGCGCGGAGGCGGATGATCTCCGTGACGTAGCTGTTGCGCGCGGCCCCAGCGACACCGATTCGGCTCGGCTGCGAAGCGGCGTTATCGAGCGGCTGGACGCGGAACGCACCGCCCGAGGTCGGCACCGCGACGAGGCCGTTGGCGCGCAACGTCGAGAGGAAGATCTCGAAATATTCGGAGCGCGACAGCGGGCGATCGGTAACCACGGTCACCTTGCCGGCGACGCGGTTGTCGATGATAAAGGTGCGCCCGGTGACCTTGGCGGCGTCGGCGATAAACGCGCGGATATCGGCATCGCGGACGTTGAGCGTGGTCTGCGCGTGGACGCCTGCCGCCAGCGCGAGCGCGACGACGGGGCCGAGAAGAAGCTTTTTCATTGGGGTGGCGCGATCGTGATGGCGAGCGGCAGAGTATCCTGCCCGCGTTCTACGGTAATGGGGACGTTGCCGCCGCCCGCGAAATCCTTGACGATGCGATCGAGATCGCCGGGGCCGGAAACGGGCCGCCCGCCGATCGAGGTGACGATGTCGCCGTCCTTCAGTCCTGCGGAACGGAACGCGTTGCCCGAGCCTTGCGACCGGACCGTGAGCCCGCTGATGCGGCCGCCGTCGATGCGGGGGATGAAGCCGATCTCGCTGCGCAACTGCGCCACGGGGATGCCGACGACCGGAGACGCAGCGCCGGCGGGTGCCGCGCCGGGAACGACTGGCGTGACGGCGCCCGACTGATCGAGGAACAGGTCCTCGTCGGCACCGCCGCGGTCGATCGTGACGTGATCGAACGCGACCGACTTAAGGCGCACGCCCGGCTGGATCTCGTCGCCGACCGCGACGCTCTGCTGGACACCGTCGGCCCCTGCGATGATCGCCGAACTGCGGCCCATCGCTTCGTCGATGCGCGTACCGAACAACGTCAGTTGGAGCGAGGTCACCGTGGCAGGTGCGCCGGCCGCACCACCGAGACGGAAGAACGGATCGAACCCGCGCAGGATATCGGCGGGCGACCCTACGACCATCGGCGCAGCGGGCCGCCAGTCACCCAGTGGCGTGATCGGCGTCACGATCGTCCACGCCAGCCGCGCGCACTGCACCGCCAGCCCGGCGAGCAGCGCAAGTTCCACCACATTATAGACATTCACGACGGGCATACGCCGCAAGATACGGCGCGCCCGCGCGTCCAGCTTCAATCGCATTCGCGATCCACCCCAATTCCCCGCTCTCTTCGTCGCGTAGGCATGCCATGTTACAATTCCGCGTCAATGGCTTGCACGTCGGTTGCTTCAATTCTGATGGGGTAGCGCTTCGCGTCGACGATGGGCAGAAGACGCTCATGTCCGATCCTGTCCCGTCCAGCGGCTCCGGCCTCCCCCCCGAAGCGATCATCGCGCGGCTGTCCGTGCCCGGCGTGCAGCGCGTACCGAGCCCCAAGCTCGACCTGTTCGTGCGGCGCGACTTCCTGCCGCCGGACCTGTGTGCGACGTTGATCGAACAGATCGACGCGGTGCGACGCCCGTCGACGATCTCCGATTCGAACGGCGATGCGAGCTATCGGACGAGCGAGACCGGCGACCTGTCGGCGCTGCACCGCGCGGTGATCGAGGTCGAGCGCCGGATCGCCGCGCTGACCGGGCTCGACGCGCGCCACGGGGAGCCGTTGCAGGGGCAACGCTATGCGGTCGGGCAGGAGTTCAAGGGACACACCGATTATTTCGAGCCGAACGGCGTCGACTATCAGCGTTACTGCGGGATTGCCGGCAACCGGACGTGGACCGTGATGATCTACCTCAACCAGCCCGAAGCAGGCGGCGCGACGCGGTTCAAGGCGATCGACAAGATCGTCCAGCCGGAGACGGGCAAGCTGCTGGCGTGGAACAACCGGCGCGCGGATGGCAGCCTCAACCCCGCGACGCTGCATCACGGGATGAAGGTGCGGTCGGGGGTCAAGTATGTGATCACCAAATGGTTTCGGGAGAAGCCTTGGGGTTAGCCGCGGCATTTCGCTCCAGGTACAATCCTCCCCCGCCAAGGGGAGGATTGCGGCTCTCGATCCGGTCCTCAGAACGTCGTGCTGATCCCGAGCGTGAACACCTGACCCAGATTATACCGGTTGATGTACACCTTGTTGCCGTTCTCGAACGTCTGGCCCTCGGTGAAGCGCGTCTTGGTGAGGTTACGGGCCTCGGCCTTCACCTCGAACTTGGCGCCGCGCAGTTCGACGCCCTGGCGAGCCACGAGATCCAGACGGATGCCGGGCTTTTCGACGATGTCGGGCAGGAAGCCCGTGCCACCGAGGTTCGACGGGCCACGATTGGTCACGCGGTCGCTGGCGTAGTTGAAGAGCAACGTGATCTGCGACAGCGCCTTGGTATCTTCGAGCCCGAGCTGGACGTTGACCAGGTGATCCGACTGACCCGTGAGCGGCGCGCCGTCGCGGAAATTGCCGGTCGCGGGTGCGAAGCCGACCTGGCAGCCCCCGGTCGCCGTCCTCTGGTCCACCACGTTCGGGACGCAGCTGCCGTCGACCGTGATCGACGACTGCGTATAGGTGTAGTTGGCGATGAACAGTAGGCGCCGCGTCGCGAAGAAATCGCTGCCGAGCGTGTCGAGCGGCACGTATTTCTGGAACTCAACCTCGCCGCCGTACAGCTTGGCCTTGGGCAGGTTGGTGAAGCCGGTCTGGAGACGATCGTCCGCGCCGGTGTAGAAACCGACCTGTTCGATCGGCTTGTCGATCCGCTTGTAGAACGCCCCCAGCGTAAAGCGCTGGTCACGCGCGAAGAACCATTCGTAACGCGCGTCGAGATTGTAGAGCTTGGTATCCTGCAACAGCGGGTTACCGAAGAACAGGCGATCCGATTCGGGATCGCGGAACTGCTGCGGCGCGAGCTCGCGGAACTGCGGGCGCGAGATCGTCTTCGACGCACTGGCGCGAAGCTGCATGTCCGGCGCGAAATTCCAGGTCAGCGTCGAGGCCGGCAGGAAATAATCGTTCTTCAGACGCGTCGTCGCGGAGAGGATCGGCGTGACACGCTCTTCCGCCGTTTCGTAGCGCACGCCGATCGTCGCACGAACGCCGTCGCTCGCCTCGGCCTCGGCCTGGACGTAGCCCGCATGGATCCGCAGCGACGCATCATATTGATACGCGCCGAGCGGGGTGTTGAACTGCAATTCGAGCGAGTTCAGCGGATCGTTTGTATCGATCGCCAGCAGGTAATCCGGACGCAGCAGATTGTACGGATAGCCCGGCGCGGTGCCGCCACCGCGCGGCGTCTGGTAGTTGAACTGGAGACGGGACGACGTACGCTTCGTATCCGAGTAGAAATAGCCGGTCGACAGCGTCATCGGCCGATCGGTCGACAGCTTGTACGCGGCATCCGCCTGCCCGCTGTAGAGGTCTTCCTTCAGTTCGCTGAAGATGATCGACGCGAACGGCGAGAAGCGCTGCGTCACCTGATACGCGCCGTTGCACTGCGCGCCGCCGGTCCCGTTCGGATCCTGCACCGTGATCGGCTGACCAGTCGTGGTGGTGTTCGAGCAGAGATAGTCGAACTGCCGCTCGTACGGCGCATTGCGCTTCGAATTGGCATAGGCGCCGCGGACGTCGAGCGTCAGCGCGTCGACGGGCTTGAACGCACCGACCAGTTGGCTCTCGAACAGCTGGCGTTCGAACCAGTTGGTATTCTGCTGGAAACGCAGGCCGCTGGAGTTGTTGTAGGTGGTCGCCGACGACCCACGCGCCTGCTTCAGCGTGTCGTGGATATAGACGTTTGTCAGCTTGATGCTGTTCTCGCCGAACTCGTAGCCGAGGCCGATCAGCGCGTTGGCGACGATCCGGTTGTCGGTCAGCAGGGTCTGGAAATCGTTGCGGAGCAGACCCTCGTTGGTGACCGAATCCTGCTGCGTGATGCTGCGCGTGCGGAAGGTGTTGCTCGCGCTGACCGAGGCGATCACGCCGAGCCGGCCCGAACCGACGTCGAACACCGAGCCGCCGCTGATCTCGCCCGAGAAATTGGCGGGAAGCTGGTTGTTGCGCTGGAGGAGCGAAGTCGAGGCGTTGCTGAGCGTCGCCGCCTGCGCGGCCGAGATGTTGCCGGTGCCTTTCGGCGCGTTCTTGATGAAGCTCGGCACTTTCCGCGTGCCGTCGTCGAAGCCGATCCAGTCGGCATCGCCACCATAATAGGTGTAGCCGAGTTCGCTGGTGGTCGCGGTGTCGGCCGAGATCGAACCGCCGAACGACAGGAAGTTCTTGTCCGGGATCGCCTTGGTCGTGAGGTTGATCACGCCGCCGCCGAATTCGCCGGGATAGTTCACCGAATAGGTTTTCTGGACCAGCGCCGACCCGACGATCGTGGTCGGGAAGATGTCGAGCGGGACCGAACGGCGCAGCGGCTCGGGGCTCGGCAGTGGCGAGCCGTTGAGCAGCGACGACGAATAGCGATCGCCGAGACCGCGGACGTAGACGAAGCCGTTGCCGACGATGCTCAGACCGGTGACGCGCGACAGCGCGCCGGCGATGTCGCCTTCGCCGGTACGCGCGATGTCTTCGGTCGACAGGATCGAGACGACCTGCGGGGTCGCGCGTACGAAATTCGGGATGTTGCGACCGACGACGACGATGTCCTCACCGGCGTTGGGATCATAGCCCGGCGTCGACACTTCGGCTTGCGCTGCGGCAGACTCTGCACCGGCAGCCTGGGGCGCGGAGGTATCCACCGGCGTCGAGGTAGGCCCGGTCGGCGTGGTCGAGGCGGGTGGCGATGCGGCGGGAGCGGGTGCGGCGCCGCCGGTTTGGGCCAGCACCGCGGGCGCGACCAACTGCGAGGTCAGGAGAAGTAAGGTGGCATAGCCGAAGCGCGTTTGCATGGCCGAATATCCAGATCA
Source organism: Sphingomonas sp. CFBP 13603 (assembly GCF_014892665.1). Taxonomy (NCBI): domain Bacteria; kingdom Pseudomonadati; phylum Pseudomonadota; class Alphaproteobacteria; order Sphingomonadales; family Sphingomonadaceae; genus Sphingomonas; species Sphingomonas sp. CFBP 13603. The sequence goes on from NZ_JADBIA010000015.1 coordinate 40,674, forward strand.
GGAGTCTATGGGCAAATGCCGGGGTGGTCGTCGAACCACCCCGGCATCGCTGCTCACATCATCGACCGCCCCAGCGGACTGGGGAGCCGACTAAGGGGACGACTGCGAACCGTTACCGGCCGTTGCAGTTGAAGTAGACCGACGTGAAGATCGGCGGCCCCTGGTCCTGCTTCGAAGCATCGGCCGCGCGGATCGTCGAGCGGTCGGCCTGGCTGGCTTCCTGCGCAACGAGGTTGAGGCAGGCGACGGTCGCCGGCGTCTTCACGATGCCGTTGATGAAGCGCATGTCCGAGCCACCACGCTGGCGGATCGCGGCCGGTGCAAATGCGGTCTGCACGAACGTGAAGTTCGAATACTGACCGAAGGTACGTGGCAGCAGGTCCTCTGCACCGTTCGAGTCGATCTCGGTCGAGAACGAGTCGGCGGTCGCCGGGGTGATCTTCTGCGCAGCGATGATGAACTGCATGAAGCCGCGATAGCCGTTGTCGATGTCGTAGCCGTCGTCGTCGGCGCCGGTGACCGCGAAATACTTGATGTTCGTGGTGCCGCCGAAGATCTCGATGCCGTCATCGGCCGAGTTGTGGCTCTGGACGTGATCGATCGTCGTGCCCGAACCGGTGCCGCCGAGCGTCAGGCCCTGCAGCTCGTTGCCGTCGCTGATCGCGATGCCGCTGTAGCGGATCTGGACGTACTGCATCGTACCGCTGTTGTCGGCCTGCGTCGGGCCACCATAGGACCGCCCGGTAACGCCCTCGATCGCGAGCTGGCAGGTCGTGCTGGTGCCGCCCGCGTTGTTCGGGCCGGTACCGGTGGCGCAGACCGCGACGGGTGCGCGGCCGAGCAGGATGATCCCGCCCCACTGGCCCTGCGTCGCATCGCTGACGCCGTTGGCGGTCAGGTTCTGCTGCGACGTGAAGATGATCGGCGCATCGCGCGTACCGACGGCGCTGATCTTCGACCCGCGGTTGACGAGCAGGAGGTCGGCGGTGACTTCGGTCGAATCCGCGGCGACGACGACGCCAGGCGCGATCGTCAGCGTCACGCCGGTATCGGCACCGGTCGTGCCGACATCGGTGCCGACTTCGGTCTGGCCACGCAGGCGATAGACGACCCCGGCAATCTTCGGCAGCGTCAGGCTGGTGGTGATGAGCGTCGGCAGACGGCAGAGGCGACGCGTTGCGGGCGCCGAACTGGTTTCGTTCGTACCATCGTCGATCGTACCCGTCGGGCATACCGAGGTCGCAGCGCTGTAAGCACCGATGCTCGGGACGGCCGTGCAGCTCGCGGTCGTGGTGCCGCCGAACTGTGCCGACGACGAGTTGCAGGTCCAGCCCTGGAACGCCGTGTCGGTCGGACCGTTCAGCGCGCCGACGAAGTTCGTGCTGGTGAAGAACGGGTTGATCGACGACGGGTCGGTCGCGGTGGTCGCCGAAGTGGCAGCAATCGGGTAGACGCCATTCAGGACGTTCGTGCCGTTGACGTTGTTGTTCGTGCCCGCGTTGACGATCGCAAGCTGCTCGTCGGCGCTGATCGTGATCGAGCCGTCCGAGCGCGCGCCCGAGGTCGATGCGAACTGAGCCGCCGTGATCGCAGTCGGCGTTGGCGTCGGAGTGGACGGCGTCGGGGTCGGCGTTGCCGGCGGGGTGATGATCACCGTGCCTGCGCCCGGCGAAGCGACGTCGTCGGCACCGCCGCATGCGGTGAGTGCGAGGCAGGCCGTGCCGGTCAGCAGGATCGTGCCGAGGCGAGTAAAGCTGGTCATGCGAAGGACTCCCGAGTCGTACCGTTGTTTGTTCGGATCGACCCAGGCTCCCCCCTGCCGACCGTGACATGGCGGTTAGGCTGGCCAGATGACGCGGCGATGCGATTTCGGTTACGTTTGCATGACGATGATATGACGGTTCGATGACTGTCGATCGCTATGCTGCCGACCCGCGCCTTGAAAACCGCGCCATCGAACACATCTCTTCCGATCCGGCGCGCGATGATTTAAAGGCGCAGCCAGCGTCACTGCCCACGCATTCCTGCGTGCGGGCGGTCAGACCAATATTACAGGATTATTCTACGACAATGGCCTCTTTCAAGGACCCCAGCTTCCAGGACCGTACGAGCAGCGCAGCCGCCGCCAAGCAGAAGGCGCTGGAAGCCCTGCGCGCCAAGCCGCCGATCGACGAAGCGGTCGTAGCCGAGCGCCTCGCCGCGCGCGAAGCCAAGGAACTCGCCGAGCGCGAGAAGCGTGCCGCGAAGCGTGCCGCCGAGGACGAAGCCAAGGCCGCGAAGAAGGCTGAAGCTGAGGCTGCTGCTGCTAAGAAGCGCGAGGCCGAGGCTAAGGTCGAGCTGACCGATGCCGAGAAGAAGGCGATCCGTGACGCCAAGTATGCGGCGCGGAAGAACAAGAAGAAGTGATTTGGCGCGGGGCGGCGGTATCTCGTCGCCCTGTTTAGTGAATTACTTGCTGCTAGCTGAAAGCGCCCTCTGCTTGAGATAACCGCCACCCCGGCGAAGGCCGGGGCCCAGTTGGCAAGGTAGGGGTAACGGAGCGCAGTCCACCGTTGGCGACATCCCCCAACTGGACCCCGGCCTTCGCCGGGGTGGTCGCCGAACAGGTGCGGTTCTGCAACTAGTATGTTCTCCCGCGAAGGCGGGAGCCCAGACTGGGCTCCCGCCTTCGCGGGAGAACAACTAAGTGTGCGTAACAGAAGTGTTGAAGCGGCCCTTACTCCGCTTGCTCCCAACCGCCCCCCAGCGCCTTGAACAACGCCACCGTCAGTTGCCGCAACTGCGCATCGCTGGACACCAGCTGTTCGCGCGCCGTCAGCACGTCCGTCTCCGCATTCAGCAGCGTCGTCTGCGCCACGAAGCCGGTCCGGTACTGCGACTCCGCTGCGTTCGCGCTGCTCTGCGCATCGATCACCGCGCGCTGCAACGCTGCGTTGCGGCGACGCTCGGCCGCGATCTGCGCGAGCGGGTCCTCGACGTCGCGCAACGCCTGCAACACGGTCGAGCGATAGCGTAGATACGCCTGCTGGCGGTCCTCCTCGCGCGACTTCACGGTCGCCTTGCGCCGGCCCCAGTCGAGCAACGGAAACTGCGCCGCACCGGACGCGGTCAGCTGGAGGCTGTCACCCGAGAACAGATTGCCGAGCGCGGTCGAGATCAGCTGGCCCATGCCGGTGAGGCTGAACTTCGGATACATATCCGCCACCGCCACGCCGATATCCGCCGTCGAGGCCGCGAGATCGCGTTCGGCGGCCCGCACGTCCGGGCGGCGCCGCAACAACTCTGACGGCAACCCGGCCGGGATCGTCGGCACCCCGAGTGGCGCGGCCGAAGGCGCCGCGAGCTCCGCCATCAGCGTCGCCGGCGGCTCGCCGAGCAGGATCGCCAACGCGTGCATGCGAACATCGACATCGGCACGGACCGGTTCGGCGCGCGCCTCGGTCGAGGTGATCGAGGCGCGCTGACGCGTCACGTCGATCGGGGGAACGAGGCCAACCTTAGCGGTGTTGCCCGCGATCTCCAGCGCACGACGCTGGCGGACGATCTCGCCCTCGATCGTCGCGATCTGCGCCTGGTCGAGCCGCAGCGCGAAATACGCTTGGGCGACTTCGCCGGCGAGCGTCACCGCGGCGTCGCGTTTCGACCAGACTGCTGCTTCGGTCCGAGCCCGCGCACCTTCGGTGCTGCGACGGATACCGCCGAACAGGTCGAGTTCCCAGCTGGCGTCGAAGCCGACGGAATAGGTCGTGATCCCGCTGCCGGGCAGTGCGATGCCGCCGGTCGAGCCGGTGCCGCCTGCCCCCGTGCCGCCGCTGAACGCGCGCGCGATCGACGAGAGGCCGGCGTTCTTGCTGAACTCGATGTGGCTCGGACTGGCGCTGGCGTTCACGCTCGGCAACCCTTGCGAGCGTGCGACGATCTCCTGCAACCGTGCCTGGCGCACGCGCGAGGCGGCGATGGCGATGTCGGGATTGCCCTTCAGCGCGCGCTCGACCAGCCCGTCCAGCTGCGGATCGCCGAACGCCGACCACCAGCGTGCCGGATCGACCGAAGTACCAACGCTTGCTTGCGGACCGACGAACGCCGGCGGCACTGCCATCTCGGGAGCGACGTAATTCGGGCCGACGGTGCACCCCGCGAGCAGGGCCGCAACCGCAACCACCATGAACCGCGCACGCATCAATGCATCCCTCCCGAGGGCGCGCCGCCGGTCTTGCCGGAGCGCATGAATAGAACCAGTGGCGCGACGCACAGCACGACCACCATCATCGCGCGGAACACGTCGAGAAACGCGAGCATCGTCGCCTGCCGCTGCATCTGGCTGTAGAGAACCGCCAAAGGCGTCGTCGCATCGCCCTGCCCGCCGAACACGCTCGTCGCCTTCTGCATCCAGTCGTTATAGTTCGGATCGAGCGGGTTGAGCGTCTGAGTCAGTTCCGACTGGTGCCGCTGCAACCCGCCCGCAAGCTGAGTCTGCGCAAAACAGATGCCGATCGTGCCGCCGAGATTGCGCGAGACGTTGAGCAGGCTCGATGCCTGCGCGGTCTGCGTCTGCTTGAGCCCGACATAGGCGATCGCGTTGATCGGCACGAACAGGAACGGCAGCGCCATCGCCTGGAACAGCCGCGCGAACGCCGCGTCGGAGAACGCGATGTCGGCTGTCAGGTGGCTCATGTTCCACAGCGCGAACGCCTGCACCAGCAACGCCGGGAACAGCAGGAAGCGCACGTCGACCAGCCCACTCAACCGCCCCGCGAACGGCACCATGACGAGCGTCGCCAGACCGCCGGCGGTCAGCGCGAGGCCGGCATCGAGCGAACTGTAGCCGAGCACCTGTTGCAGCATCTGGGGGATGAGCTGCGTGGTGCCGAACAGGATCATCCCGGTGACACCCATCACGCCGATCGTCAGCGCGAAGTTGCGGTTCTTCATCAGCTTGAGGTCGATCACCGGGTCCTTGTGATTCAGCTCCCAGACGACGAGCGTGACCAGCGACACCGCGGCGATGATCGCCGACATGACGATGAACCCGCTCGCGAACCAGTCCTCACGCTCGCCGCGATCGAAGGTGAGTTCGAGGAAGCCGAGCCCAAGCGCCACCAGTGCGACGCCGACATAGTCGATCGTCAGGCCGTTCTTGAACCGCTCGTCGCGGTCCTTCTTCACCTGCGGCGGCTCGTCGACGAACGTCTCGACCAGGAACCACGCGGCGATGCCGACGGGGACGTTGATCAGGAACACCCAGTGCCAGCTCGAATATTCGACGATATAGCCGCCGAGCGTCGGCCCGAGCACGGGGCCGACGACGACGACGATCGCGAAGGCGGCGAACGCCATCCCGCGTTGCTTGGGCGGGAAGGTGTCGGCGAGGATCGACTGTTCGACCGGCGCCAATCCGCCACCGCCGATGCCTTGCAACACGCGTGCGACGACCAGCGTACCGATGTTCGGCGCGAGGCCGCAGAGCAGCGATGCGAGCGTGAACAGCGCGATCGACAGCAGGAAATACCGCTTCCGCCCAATCGCGTCCGACAGCCAGCCCGAGATCGGGATGACGATCGCGTTGGCGACGAGGTAGCTGGTCAGCACCCACGTCGCCTGATCGGTGGTGATCGACAGCCCGCCCGAGATATGATCGAGCGCGACGTTGGCGATCGAGGTGTCGAGCACCTCCATGAAGGTCGGGATCGAGATGATCGCGACGATCAGCCACGGGCTGTACTTGCCCGCCGCCGACCGGCTCGGCGACCACGTGTGACCGCCTCCCGCATCGACTTTCGCAGGAGCTTTCGCCACCTCAGCGGACCTTGACGGTCGGCACCACCGACATGCCGGGGCCGATCGGGTAGCGCTTCGGATCGGGGCCGTTCTTCGCGTCGAACACGATCCGCACCGGCACGCGCTGGACCACCTTCACATAGTTCCCGGTCGCGTTCTGCGGGGGCAGCAGCGCGAACGCCTGGCCGGCGCCGCGCTGGATCGAATCGACATGACCCTTGAAGTCGACGCCGGGATACGCGTCGACATGGATGTCGACGGGCTGGCCGATACGCATCAGGGTAAGCTGCGTTTCCTTGAAGTTCGCCGTGACCCACATTGTGTCGGGGATGATCGCCATCAGCTGCGTGCCGGGCGCGACGTACGAACCGACGTTGACCGAGCGGTTGACGACCTGGCCTGCGACCGGCGCGGTCAGGCGGAGATCGCCGATCGTGACGTTCGCCTGGTCGACCTGCGCGCGGCGGGCGTCGATCACCGACTTCGCTGCGCCGACCTGCTTCCTGGCGACGCTGATCTGCGCGGTGGCGGTGTCGATCTGCTCGCGCGCGGCGGCGGCATCGGCGGCGGTCTGGCGAGCGGTCGCGCGCGCCTGATCGAGCTGTTGGCCGGCGACCGCGCTCGGATCCAGCCGCAGCAACGCCTCGTAACGCGCGAGATCCTGCTGAGCCTTCACCGCAGCCGCCATTGGGACGCGTGCTTGGGCGGCGGCCTGCTGGCGTTGCGCTTCGGCGGCGGTGACCTGCGCCTGTGCCTGCGCGAACTGTGCGCGGGCCTGCGATTCGTTTGCCTGCGCCTCGGCGACCTGCGCATCGCGGCCGGATGCCTTGATGACCGCAAGCAGGCGGCCCGCTTCGACGTGGCGATTGTCGATATCGGCGACCTGGACCAGCGTCCCCGCGACCTGCGGTGCGAGGCGGACGATGTGCGTATCGACGAACGCGTCGTCGGTCGACTCGAACTGCCGCGCATGGAGCCAGTAGAGCACCCCGCCGATGATCAACCCGCCGACGACGATGACGAGGATGATCCAGAACAGCGGCTTCTTAAAGACCGACGGCTTCTTGTCGGCCTCGTCCTCAGAATCGTCCTGCTGTTCGGTATCGGGCTGTTGGTCCTCGCCGTTCGGATCGTCCTTGCGATCCTCGTCGTGGTCGGTGTCGGAGTGGTTCGTCTGGTCGGTCATGCCTGGCCCTGTTCTTCAGCACGCATCGAATCGAGGATGGCGTCGATATTGGCGTCGATCCGCGCCTTGATATCGTGGATGTCGTCGGCCCCGAGCGCATCGCGCCCGAGCAGTTTGAGGAAGGTCGCGCGGCTCGATCGCAGCGCGAGGACCTGCCCCATCAACGTGATCGTCGTGATCCGCGCGACGCGCGCGCTGGTACAGCCGGTCGCGGTGGCGACGAGATCGGCAAGCGTCTCGATCATCTGCCCCATCACGCCGCCATAGATCCGCTCGAACGCCGCGCCGGGTTTCATCTGCTCGCGCAGGATGAACAGTGTCCAGTCGGCGTTCTCGTCGCTCGCCATCTTGTCCGCGAGCCGCGCGAATATCCGGTGGATACGGGTGCGGGCTGCGGCGGCGTCCTCGACGACCCCGGCGGGTACGTCGAACGGCTCGGTCATCATCGCGGACATGCGCTCGGCGATCCGATCCGCCGCGGCGAGGTACAGCCCGTCCTTACCGCCGTAATGATAGGTGATCGACGACATTGCCGTGCCCGCCGCCGCAGCGATCGCGCGCGTGCTTGCTCCCTCCAGCCCCTTGCTACCGAATTCGCTGATCGCGATGTCTAGGAGTCGTGACTGGACCACGGGGGGCATTTAGTTCGATCGAACGAACCAGCCTAATGAAGAAGCTGTCATGTTGCGCGGACGACTGATCTCTGCCGCACGCCGCGCCACGAAAAACACCCCGTCATCCTGACGAAAGTCAGGATCCAGTGCTAAGGAGGATGCCGCTTAATTACCCTGGATCCTGACTTTCGTCAGGATGACGGAACTTTGGGGACGAAGCCCGCCGCGAGATTACACTACCCCGACGGACCCCAGAAACAGCAACGCCGGCCCCTTCGTGCGAAGGAACCGGCGTAAATCTGGTGGGCGCGGCTGGGATTGAACCAGCGACCCCACCCGTGTGAAGGGTGTGCTCTACCACTGAGCTACGCGCCCGAAACTCGTTCGGAAGCGGGCCTTTAGGCAGACCCCGTCCACCTGTCCAGCCCTATCAACACCGGTCCTAGTTGACCGCGTCCTTCAGGCCCTTGCCGGCCTTGAACTTCGGCTGGGTCGAGGCCTTGATCGTCATCGGCTCGCCGGTCCGGGGATTGCGACCGGTCGACGCCTTGCGCTTCGAGATCGAGAACGTGCCGAAACCGACCAGGCGAACCTCGTCGCCCTTCTTCAACGATGCCTCGATCGCGTCGAACACCGCCTCGACGGCCTTGACCGCGTCGGCCTTCACCAGCCCGGACGTGTCGGCAACCGTCGCGATCAGTTCCTGCTTGTTCATATAGTCCCCCGGAAAGTCTCAAGTCGGCCGCGATAGAATCACGGCCGCAGTCAGCGCGCAATAATGCGGCGGCCCCGTCTGCTGTCAAACGAAACCGCCGCGTCATCGCTTACGATCCAAACATGGATCAGTGGTGAAGGCCACCCCCGACCGGCGCGATCGGTGCCGGTGGCAGTGCCGCCAACTCGTCCGCATCGGTCCACTCGATCGCTTCGAGCGGTTCGGTCAGCGCCAGACGAAGCACCTCGTCGACGTGCGAAACGGGGATGATCTTGAGCCCCGCCTTGATGTTCGCCGGGATCTCCGCGAGGTCCTTCTCGTTCTCCGCGGGGATGAGCACCGTCTCGATCCCGCCACGCAGAGCAGCCAACAACTTCTCCTTGAGGCCACCGATAGGCAGTACGCGACCACGCAGCGTCACCTCGCCGGTCATCGCCACCTCGCGCCGGATCGGCACGCCGGTCAGCGTCGAGACGATCGACGTGACCATGCCGATACCCGCCGACGGACCATCCTTCGGCACCGCACCCTCGGGCAGATGGATGTGGATATCCTTCCGCGCGAACAGGCTCGGCTTGATCCCGTAGCTCGGCGCGCGTGCCTTGACGAAGCTGAACGCGGTCTCGATCGACTCCTTCATCACGTCGCCGAGCTTACCGGTGAGCTTGGCTTGGCCCTTGCCCGCGACCGTCACGCTCTCGATCGTCAGCAGCTCGCCGCCGACCTCGGTCCAGGCCAGCCCGGTAACCGCACCGATCTGGTTCTCGGTTTCGCCGAGCCCGTGGCGATACTTCTGCACCCCGGCATATTCGCCGATGTTCTCGGGCGTGATCGTAACGCTGGTCGTCTTGTTCTCGAGAATCTGGCGCAGCGCCTTGCGGCACAGCTTTGCGATCTCGCGCTCGAGCGTACGCACGCCGGCCTCACGCGTGTACTGCTGGATGAGCGTGCGAAGCCCCTCTTGCGTCAGCGTGAACTCGCCCGGCTTCAGGCCGTGCGCCTCGATCTGCTTTTCGACCAGATGACGCTCGGCGATCTCGACCTTCTCGTCCTCGGTATACCCCTCCAGACGGATGATCTCCATGCGATCGAGCAGCGCCTGCGGCAGGTTCAGCGAGTTGGCCGTGCACACGAACATCACGTCCGACAGGTCGATATCGACCTCCAGATAATGATCCTGGAACTTGCCGTTCTGCTCCGGGTCGAGAACCTCGAGCAGCGCCGAGGCGGGGTCGCCGCGGAAATCCTGGCCGAGCTTGTCGATCTCGTCGAGCAGGAACAGCGGGTTCGACGTGCCGGCCTTCTTCAGGTTGGTGACGATCTTGCCCGGCAGCGAGCCGATATACGTGCGACGATGGCCGCGGATCTCGGCTTCGTCACGCACGCCGCCGAGCGACTGGCGGATGAACTCGCGCCCGGTCGCCTTGGCGATCGACTTGCCGAGCGAGGTCTTGCCGACACCAGGAGGGCCGACGAGGCACAGGATCGGCCCCTTCAGCTTGTTGGTGCGCGCCTGCACCGCGAGATACTCGACGATCCGGTCCTTGACCTTCTCGAGCGCGTAATGATCCTCGTCCAGCGTCACCTGCGCGGCGGCGATGTCCTTCTTGATCTTCGACTTCTTGCCCCAGGGGAGCCCGAGCAGGACGTCGAGATAGTTGCGCACGACGGTCGCCTCGGCGCTCATCGGCGCCATCGTCTTGAGCTTCTTCAACTCAGACGTCGCCTTGCCGCGTGCTTCCTTACTCATCTTGAGCGTCGCGATCTTCTGCGTCAACTCGGCGATCTCGTCACCTTCGCCCTCGCCGTCCTCGTTGCCGAGCTCGCGCTGGATCGCCTTCAACTGCTCGTTGAGGTAATATTCGCGCTGCGTCTTCTCCATCTGGCGCTTGACGCGGCTCTTGATCTTCTTCTCGACCTGAAGGACGCCCAGCTCGCCCTCCATCGCCGCGAACGCCATTTCGAGACGCTTCGACGGGTTGGTCTCGAGCAGGATCGCCTGCTTCTCGGCGACCTTGATCTGGACGTTGGCGATCACCGCGTCGGAGAGCTTCGACGCGTCCTCGATCTCCGACAACTGCACCGACGTTTCCGACGAGAGCTTGCGGTTGAGCTTGGCGTAGTTCTCGAACTGGTCGACCACCGAGCGCATCAGCGCGATGAGCTCCGGTCCTTCGACCTCGGCATCGGCGACCGGTTCGACCGTGGCGGTGAGGAAGTCGCCGCTTTCGTCGAGCGTTTCCAGAGTCGCGCGGCCCTTGCCCTCGACGAGCACGCGGACGGTGCCGTCGGGCAGCTTCAGCAGCTGGAGCACGGTCGCGGTGACGCCCATCGAATACAGGTCGTCACGCGAGGGATCGTCCTCTGCGGGATCGACCTGCGCGACGAGATAGATCTCCTTGTCCGCCGCCATCGCCGCCTCGAGCGCGGCAACGGACTTATCGCGGCCGACGAACAGCGGCACGATCATGTGCGGGAACACGACGATGTCGCGAAGGGGAAGGACGGGGTACTGGGTCATGAACGCTCCGGTGGGTGCCTGCATGGGGGCATAATCTACAGTGTATATGGTGAGGATGAACCGTCCATCAATTGGTTGGCGGTGGGATCGGTACGATCCGGTCCGAAACGATGCCGCGAGCACCCCCGTCACCCCGGGTCCTTCGGCTACGCTCAGGAGAGCCTTGTTCCGGGGTCCAGCGTTCGAATACCCCACCGTCATCCCCGCGAAGGCGGGGATCCATATCCTCGGAGGTCTGTGATCATGCTGCGAGGCTAGCCGGTATGGGTTCCCGCCTCCGCGGGAATGACGAGGAATATAGGCTTATAGCTTGTATCGCCCTGACCTCCGCGCGAGGATACGCCATGAAATCAGGTCTTCTACTCGCTGCAAGCGCCGTCGCACTTCTTACCGCCGCCGCGCCCCTCCCGAAGAAGGGCGAACCCGCGATCACCGCGCAGACGCAGCGGTCGGGGGGCGTACTGACACCCGAACAGACCGCGCTACGGTTCGACAGCGCGGACCTGGCGTTCGAAGTGCTGCCCGAGACGGAAAGCCTGAACGGTGTCGCCACCCTGGTCTTCACCGCGAAGGCGCCCCTAACCCGGCTGCCGATCGACCTCGACCGCAATCTACCCGTCAGCGCGATCGCGATCGACGGCGTTCCGCTCGCGCCCTCGGCCTGGAGCAATCCCGAGGGTCGGCTGACGATCACGCTGCCAAAGCCCGTCCCCGCTGGCGGCAAGGTCACCGCGAAGATCACCTATGGCGGCACGCCGCACGTCGCGGTGAAGGCGCCGTGGGACGACGGCATGGTCTGGTCGAAGACACCCGATGGCCGCACGTGGTTCGCGACGACCGCGGAGGGCTATGGCTGCGACCTGTTCTGGCCGTGCCTCGACTTCCCGACCGGCGAGCCGGCGCTGGTGACGCTGCACATCACCGTGCCCAAGGGGCTGAAGGCACCGTCGAACGGCGTGCTGCTCGGTGTCGATACGCTCGCGGACGGGCGGACGACGTGGAACTGGCGTGCCAAGCATCCCAACACCTACGGTATCGCGCTGAACGTCGGACCGTATGAGGAGATCAGCGGCGCGTACAAGAGCCGCTTCGGCAACAGCATCCCGATGTATTACTGGTACCTGCCGGGCGAGAAGGTGCAGGCCGAAAAGCTGTTCGCCGAGTTCGCGCCGACGCTCGATTTCTTCGAGAGCATGATCGGCCCCTACCCGTTCGGCGACGAGAAGCTCGGCGTGGTCGAGACGCCGCACAAGGGCATGGAGCACCAGACGATCAACGCGTACGGCAACGAATATGCCAAGGCGCCGGAGGGGTTCGACTGGCTGTTCCAGCACGAGTTCGCGCATGAGTGGTTCGGCAATCAGCTGACCGCCGCCAACTGGGACGATTACTGGCTGCACGAGGGGTATGGAACCTACATGCAGCCGCTCTACGGCCAGTGGCGCGAGGGGCGCGCGCGCTATGCCGCGATGATGCAGGGCGAGCGCACCTCGATCATGAACCTCAAGCCGATCACGCAGCAGCGCGTCACCACCGAGGAGGAGGTGTACGAACTCGACAAGGGCGGTGCGGGGCAGGACATCTACTACAAGGGGTCTTGGATGCTCCACACGCTGCGGAGCCTGATCGGCGACAAGGCGTTCTTCGACGTCACGCGGCTGGCGGTGTATGGGCGCGCGGATCCGAAGCCGGGCAATTTCGCGCCGCGGTTCGGGTCGACGAAGGAATATGAAGCGCTCGTCCGGAAGGTGACGGGGAAGGACTATGCGTGGTTCTTCGACGTGTATCTCCGGCAGGCGGCGCTGCCCGAGCTAGTGGAAACGCGGATGGGGAATATGCTGACTTTGGCCTGGAAAGTGCCCGGTAACGGCCCCTTCCCGCTTCCCGTGCAGGTGCAGATCGACGGCAAGACGCGGACTTTGCCGATGACTGGAGGGAAGGCGAGCTTGTCGGTCCCGGCGGGCGCGCATGTCGTGATCGATCCGGATGCGCTGGTCCTGCGTCGGAGTATCGCACTGGAAGACGTGGCCACCTGGAAAGCCGCGCAAGCTGCGAAGGCCAAGCCCCAATGACCTCTCCACCGTTCCCCCGCGAAGGCGGGGGCCAAGGGTCCCAAGAGACGACGCCCGTGGCTCCTGGCCTCCTACGTGCGCAGGAGAACATCTGGGCGTCTCGCGCGGCGGAGATGACAGCGATCTTCATGGTTGGGGACGGGTTGATCGGCCTCCTCCAACCCCGCCGCCACGTCGACCTCTGGAAAGACGAAGCGCTCGGGACCGAGAAACTGGTGAAGCCCTTCGTCGACCGCCCAGGCCGCCGCCGCCTCTACGCCGTCGCGCAGATCGCCGCCGGCCTCGCCTTGGCCGCACGCCAGAAGCGATGACCCTGCCGCGGTGGCCCCTGCTGGCGCTGGCGCTCGCCGGTTGCGGTTCGAGCCCCGACGCCGGCACCACCGGCCAGATTGCCAGCGGCGAACGCGTCTTCCGTCGCTGCACTGCCTGCCACACGATCGGGCAATACGCGGGCGATACCGATGGGCCGAACCTCTACGCAGTCATGGGCAACCCGATCGGCGAGCGTCGCCCGCGCTTCTCCTACACCGCCGGGCTGAAAGCACTCGGCGGCAACTGGGATGCCAAGCGCATGGACGCCTGGCTTACCAACCCGCGCAAGATGGTGCCCGGCACCACGATGGCGTTCGCCGGCCTTCCCGACCCCAAGGACCGCGCCGACGTCATAGCCTATCTATCGACGCAGGGCCCCTGAGCTTATGGCACCACCGTCGTGAACAGATAGGCGGCGAAGATCACGAGGTGGACGACGCCCTGCAACACCGTCGTCCGGCCCGTGCCGAGCGAGAGCGTGGCGACGAACAGCGAGAGCGCGAGAAGCGTCATGCTCTTCGCGTCGATGCCGAGCGCGATCGGCAGGTCGAGCACCAGCGACACGATCGCCACGCTCGGGATCGTCAGCCCGATCGTCGCCAATGCCGAGCCGAGCGCGAGGTTGAGGCTGGTCTGCAACCGATTACGCCGCGCCGACTTGTAGGCTGCAAGGCTTTCCGGCGCGAGCACCAGCGCTGCGATCACCACGCCCACCACGGTCAGCGGCAGGCCGGCACCGAGCACCGCCGCCTCGATCGTCGGCGACAGCGTCTTCGCGAGCAGCACCACCGAGACGAGCGCCACCAGCAGCGCGGCGAACGCTATCCCGGTCGCGCGGCCCGATGGCGGCGCAGCGTGATCGTCCTTATCGTCGGTCGACGGCAGGAAATAATCGCGGTGGCGTACCGTCTGCACCAGCACGAACGTCCCGTAGAGGATCAGCGACACGACCGCGACGAAAATCAACTGCGACGACGCGTAGGTCGGGCCCTGTGTCGACGAGGTATAGTTCGGCAGGATCAGCGACAGCACCGCCATCGCCGCGAGCACGCCGAGCGCTGCGGTCATGCCCTTCAGCGTGAAGCGCTGCTCATGATGCCGCACCGCCCCCGCGAGCAGGCAGATGCCGATGATGAAGTTGAGGATGATCATGATCGCCGCGAACACCGTGTCGCGCGCGAGCGTGGTCGCGTCGCCGGCGTTGGAGAGCATCAGCGAGACGATCAGCGACACTTCGATCACGGTGACCGCGATTGCGAGGACGAGCGTCCCGAATGGCTCGCCGACCTTGTGCGCGATCACTTCGGCGTGATGGACGGCGGCGAGCACGCTGCCAATCAGGACGATGACTGCGGCGGCGGTGCCGAGCGTGCCCATCTTGGCGAGGCCGACGAGGACGGCGAGCAGTCCCAGGCCCGGCGCGATCAGCGTCCAGATCGGGAGCGCCAGACGGTCCGGCATCGTCTCCACCACGTGTTCGTTCGGTCGGTCGGCCACTTCGATCGTCATGCATGCTCCCTCGTTCCACTTGGTCAACGAATGCGCGAGGGCCGATAAGGGTCCGAGTCGGGGCGATTGCGGAGTGGTAAGGATCGGGTAGGTTGCAGCGATGTTGGCTTGCGATCTCCGCGAAACGCTCGTCATGACCGCCGATGCGATGCGGGATGCTCAAGACCCATGGTGGGTCATTTCCAGCGCGGCGGTCGCGCTTCACGGGGTGGTACCGATCGAGGTCGGCGACGTCGATGTGCTCATGAGCGTGTTGGATGCTCTAAGGGCGATGGACAGGCTCGGGGTCGTGCCCATCAAGGATGGCACGAGTTCGTTGTTCCGATCGACGCTGTTCGGGCGGTGGGAGACACCGCCTTTGGTAGTCGAGATCATGGCGGGGTTTCATGTTGCGACGAGCGCGGGTTGGACGGAGGTGCTGCCGCGAACGCGCGTATCCCGCCCGTTCGACGGACGCGTCGTTTACGTGCCTGATCGGGCGGAATTATCCCGGATTCTCAGGATGTTCGGGCGTCCTAAGGATCTAGAGCGGGTTAGGCTGTTGACCTCGTAGTTCTGTCCTTACCTTCCTCAAGGCGAGATGGTTTGGT
Source organism: Sphingomonas sp. CFBP 13603 (assembly GCF_014892665.1). NCBI lineage: Bacteria > Pseudomonadati > Pseudomonadota > Alphaproteobacteria > Sphingomonadales > Sphingomonadaceae > Sphingomonas > Sphingomonas sp. CFBP 13603. The sequence goes on from NZ_JADBIA010000015.1 coordinate 55,971, forward strand.
GGTACACCCCCTCCCGTCATCCTGACGAAAGTCAGGATCCAGGGTAACTAGCGCGAGCCTTAATTGCTCTGGATCCTGACTTTCGTCAGGATGACGGACGACGGTTTTCAGGCGCGTATGCCCCAGAACGAAAAAGGGCGCCGATCGCTCGACGCCCTCTCCCGTATCTCAAATCAGTCCAGACTTAAGCGGCATCGCCAGTCTTCTTCTTCTCGGCATAGACGCGGATGGGTTCCTTGCGGCCTTCGATCACGTCCTTGTCGATCATCACCTCGTCGACCCCGTCCATGCCGGGCAGGTCGAACATCGTGTCGAGCAGGATGCTCTCCAGGATCGAGCGAAGACCGCGCGCACCGGTCTTGCGTTCGATGCCCTTCTTGGCGACCGACACCAGCGCGTCGTCGGTGAAGCCGAGCGCGACGTCCTCCATCTCGAACAGCTTCTGGTACTGCTTGACCAGCGCGTTCTTCGGCTCCTTCAGGATCTTCACCAGCGCGTCGACATCGAGATCCTCGAGCGTCGCGATCACCGGCAGACGGCCGACGAACTCGGGGATAAGCCCGAACTTCAGCAGATCCTCAGGCTCGACCGACTTCAGCGTCTCGCCCGTCTTGCGCTCGTCCGGCCCGGCGACATACGCGCCGAAACCGATCGACTTGCCCTGGAGGCGATCGCCGATGATCTTCTCGAGACCCGAGAAGGCGCCACCGCAGATGAACAGGATGTTGGTCGTATCCACCTGCAGGAACTCCTGCTGTGGATGTTTCCGCCCACCCTGCGGAGGAACCGACGCCGTCGTCCCTTCCATCAGCTTGAGCAACGCCTGCTGCACGCCCTCGCCCGACACGTCGCGCGTGATCGAGGGGTTCTCAGCCTTGCGCGAGATCTTGTCGATCTCGTCGATATAGACGATCCCGCGCTGCGCCCGCTCGACGTTGTAGTCCGACGCCTGGAGCAGCTTGAGGATGATGTTCTCGACATCCTCGCCGACGTAGCCCGCCTCGGTGAGCGTCGTCGCGTCGGCCATCGTGAACGGCACGTCGAGGATGCGGGCGAGCGTCTGCGCGAGCAGAGTCTTGCCGCAACCGGTCGGCCCGACGAGCAGGATGTTCGACTTCGACAGCTCGACATCGGCACCCTTGGCGCCGTGGTTGAGCCGCTTGTAGTGATTGTGCACCGCCACCGACAGCACGCGCTTGGCGCGCTTCTGGCCGATCACGTAATCGTCGAGGACGTCGCAGATCTCCTGCGGAGTCGGCACGCCGCCGTCCTTCTTGGACACCAGCGCAGACTTCGTCTCCTCACGGATGATGTCGTTGCATAGCTCGACGCACTCGTCGCAGATGAAGACCGTCGGCCCGGCGATCAACTTGCGGACCTCGTGCTGCGACTTCCCGCAGAACGAGCAATAGAGGGTGCTCTTCGAGTCGCCACCGCTCAGCTTCGTCATTCAATCACCTCTCGCGCATGTCGGTGCACGTGCCGTTTCCGGGGCCGCTACCGTAACGCACCCCGGAGTTCCTACAATCAAATAAACCGGCGGGGTTTACGATTCACCCCATGCCAGTGTCGGTCGGACGGCGATTAGGCGGGTTTCGGCGCATCCTCGGATACCGCCGGACGCTTGTCGAACACCTCGTCGATCAGACCGAAATCCTTCGCCTCGTTCGCTTCGAGGAACGTATCGCGGTCCATCCGGCGCTCGATCTCTTCGATCGGCTGGCCGGTATACTGCGAATACAGCTCGTTCATGCGCTTGCGGATGCGCAGAATCTCGCGCGCCTGGATCTCGATGTCGCTGGCCATGCCCTGTGCACCACCCGATGGCTGATGGATCATGATGCGTGCGTTGGTCATCGCGACGCGCATGCCGGGCTCACCGCTCGCAAGCAGGAAGCTGCCCATCGAGGCTGCCTGGCCGATGCAGACGGTGCCGACGCGCGGACGGATGTACCGCATCGTGTCGTGGATCGCCATGCCCGCCGTGACGACACCGCCCGGCGAGTTGATATACATGAAGATGTCCTTCTTCGGGTTCTCGGACTCGAGGAAGAGCAGCTGTGCGGTGATCAGCGAGGCCATGCCGTCCTCGACGCCGCCGGTCACGAAGATGATGCGCTCGCGGAGCAGGCGCGAGAAGATGTCGAACGAACGCTCGCCGCGGTTCGACTGCTCGATGACGATGGGAACCAGGCCTGCTTGCGTCTGCTGCAGGCCGAGCCCGGCGCTGGCCAACGGGCTCGCGAAATCGCCGGTCTCGAACGGATTGTGCATGGAAATCTCTCTTATGCCCCAGTGAACCGCTAACATCGGCGGTCCGAGAGGGGAGTTCAAGCCCTGCTTAACCCCTCGCCCCTCCGGGGAGAGGGAGGGGCCCGCCCGCACTTGCGGGCGGGAGGGTGAGGGGCGTTGGGATCCGCCAACCGCCCCTCACCCTCCCGTCGCCAAGCGGCTCCTCCTTCCCTCTCCCCGGAGGGGCGAGGGAGTTAGATGCCTGGGGCGGGGTAGGCCAGGTACGCCAGGCGGCGGACTTCGCGGCGGCCTCTTACGACCGTGTCCAGGATCAGGCCGGTGAACACGTTGAGCGCGGCGAAGATGCCGAGGCCGGTGATCAGGATCGCGGTCGGGAAGCGCGGGACCTGGTGGATTTCAATGTACGTCAGCACCAGCGGGATGCCGAGGACCAGCGCCAGCAGGCCGAACACGCTGCCGATCGCGCCGAAGAACCAGAGCGGCCGCTCGATCCGGTACAGCGTCATGATCGTGCGCAGGATGCGCCAGCCATCGCCGTAGGTGCTGAGCTTCGATTCGGAGCCTTCGGGGCGGGCGTAATAGGGCGTCTCGACCTCGCCGATCGGCATCTTGAGTTCGAGCGCGTGGACGCTGATCTCGGTCTCGATCTCGAACCCGGCGGACAGCGACGGGAAGCTCTTCACGAACCGGCGCGAGAAGACGCGGTACCCTGAGAGGATGTCGGTGAAGCTGCGGCCGAACAGGCGCGCGAGCATCCCGGTCAGTAGCGCGTTGCCGAAACGGTGGCCGCGGCGATAGCTTTCCTGGACTTGGCTGATGCGCGAACCGACGACCATGTCGAGCTGCTCGTCCAGGACGCGAGCGACCAGATTCGGGGCGGAGGCGGCGTCGTAGGTCGCGTCGCCATCGGCCATCACGTAGATGTCGGCGTCGATGTCGGCGAACATGCGGCGGACGACGGCGCCCTTGCCCTGGATGCGCTCGGTCCGGACGACGGCTCCGGCGGCGCGCGCGACCTCGATCGTGCGGTCGGCGCTGTTGTTGTCGTAGACGTAGATGGTGGCGCCAGGCAGCGCATCGCGGAACCCGGCGATCGTCTGCGCGATCGCGGCTTCCTCGTTGTAGCAGGGTAGCAGGACGGCGATTCTCGGTTCGATCATGCCCTGCCCTGCCCTGCCCTGCCCTTGCGGAGTTGAAGACGGTATTTCAGTCACCGAACAACCCTAAAATGCACTTCCCCGGCGGAGGCCGGGGCCCAATTGGGAAAGGTCCATAACGAAGCATCGCGCATCGTTACAGCTAACTTTCCAATTGGACCCCGGCCTACGCCGGGGAGGTGACCCGGTTGGGTGAAGCGCCTCACTTACTGAGGCGCTCGAACGTGCGTTACGCCTCGGTCTTGGTCGGAGCCTTCTTCGCGCGCGGCTTCTTCACCGGTGCGTCGGCAGCTTCGGTGCCCTCTGCGTTCTCGGCAGCAACCGGCGACGATTCCGTCACAGCGGTCTCTGCTTCGACCGGAGCCGACTTCTTCTTGGCAGGCGCCTTCTTCGCAGGCTTGGCCTCGTCCGCTGCGTCCGAAGCCGGTGCCTCGTCCGTCACGGCGTCATCCGAAGCAACGTCGTCCGAAGCCGGCTTGGCCTTCTTGGCAGCGGCCTTCTTCTTCGGCTTGTGGTTGTCGTGATCATGCGTGTGCGTGCCGCTGGCGAACCCGTCCTCGCTCTCGATCGCTGCTTCCAGCTCCTCACGCGTCGCTTCGCGGTCGGTGATCTCGGCCTTCTCGAACAGGAAGTCGACGACCTTGTCCTCGTACAGCGGCGCGCGCAGCTGGGCGGCCGCCATCGGCTCCTGCTGGACGTACTGCATGAACTGCTGGCGCTGCTCGGCAGGATACTGCTGCGCGGCCTGTGCGAGTAGACGCTGCATTTCCTGGTTCGAAACCTCGACGCCGTTGGCCTGGCCGATCTCGGAGAGGAGCAGGCCCAGACGCACGCGACGCTCGGCGATCTTGCGGTAATCGTCGCGCTCGCCTTCCATCTCGGCCATTGCAGCCTCTGGATCGGCTTCATGCGTGGCTTCGTGCTGGAGCTGCGACCAGATCTGGTTGAACTCAGCCTCTACCATCGACGGCGGAACCTCGAAGTCGTGACCCTCGGCGAGCTGGTCGAGCAGCTTGCGCTTCATGTGCGTGCGCGTGAGACCGTTATGCTCCTGCTCGATCTGACCCTTCAACAGCCCCGTGAGCTGCTCGAGGCTCTCGAGACCCAGCGACTTGGCCAGATCCTCGTCGATCTTGCTCTCGCCCGCGGTCTTCACCGACTTGACGGTGATGTCGAACGTCGCCGGCTGGCCCGCGAGCGACTTCTCCTGATACTCCTCGGGGAAGGTCACGTTCAGGACCTTGTCGTCGCCGGTCTTCACGCCGACGAGCTGATCCTCGAAGCCGGGGATCAGACGACCCGAACCGAGCTCGACGCCCATGTCAGTGCCCGTGCCGCCGTCGAACGCGACGCCGTCGGCGGTCTTGCCGACGAAATCGACGGTGACGAGATCGCCCATCTTGGCGACGTAATCGTCAGCTGCGTCGTCCCACTTCTTCTGCTGGTCGGCAAACTTTTGGAGCTGCTCGGTGACCGCGTCGTCGGCGACGGGCACGGTCAGGCGCTCGAGCTTGATGCCGTCGATCGCCGGTGCGGGGACCTGCGGGAGGACCTCCATCTCGACCTTGACCACCGCGTCCTTGCCGAGGTCATAGCCGTCTTCGAGCTCGACCGAAGGCTGCATCGCGGGGCGAAGCTGCTTCTCGGCGACGAGCGTCTGGACGCCCTCCTGGATCGCCGCGTTCAGCGCGTCCTGCGTCAGCGCCGGGCCGTGCATCTTGCGGATGAGGTTCGCCGGTACCTTGCCCGGACGGAAACCCGGCATCTTCATCTGCGGCGCGAGGCGCTTCAGCTCGACATCGACCTTGGCATCGATATCCTTCGCGGTGATGGTGAGCGTAAAGGCGCGCTTGAGGCCCTCGTTCAACGTCTCGACAGTCTGCATGTCCGGCCTTTGTCTAAAAGAGCATTCAGGATAATTCTTCGGGCGGTCGCCTCGCCTGCGCGGCGGGCTGGTGCGGGCGAAGGGACTCGAACCCCCACATCTTGCGATACTTGGACCTAAACCAAGCGCGTCTACCAGTTCCGCCACGCCCGCACAGGACATCGCCGTAGCGGGCGCGTCTATACCAACGATGCATGCGGGGGCAAGCACATAGGCAACTCCCAACGCAACCGCGCTCGATTACAGGCGTTGAACATCCAGAAGGAGAGACATCATGGCTACCCAACCCCCGGCAGAATTCCCGACCCCGACGTCGCCCGTCGAGCCGACCGCGCCGCCGCCCGAGTTCAATCCGCCCGCGCCGGATATCGACGTGCCAGCACCGGGAACGCCGTCGAACGATCCCGCACCCGTCCAGCCGGAGTTTTGACCGTGAGCGATCCGCATTCCGGCACGAACCCCGAAACGCTCCCCGAGGATCGTGACGAGGACACCCGCAGCGACATCGAACAGGCGGTGGAGTCGCGCTCAGACGCGGTCGAGCGCGGCGAAGGCGGCGACGAGCCCGAGACGTTCACGGATACCGGCCTGCCCGACGGCGTCGGTGGTACCGGTGGCGTCGTGAAGAACCAGGACAACGACGCGCAGTAAGCTCGTGTCAGCAACCATACAGGCGGGGGTGGCTATCTATACGGTGCCACCTCCGCCAATCAGGACTCGATAATCCCCACGATCCCCACCTTCGCCGAGCACCAGAGCCTCTATATCGCGCTCGGGCTCGCCGTTTTGCTGCTGATCCTGGCGCAGCGCATCCCGATCATCCGCACGCTCGTCAATCTGGCGATGACGCTTGTCCTTGTCGGACTCCTATTCGTTGCGATCGACCAGCGGCGTCAGTTCGATCCTTATATCGGCAAGATCGCGCGGTTCCTGAAGATCGAGGATCAGCAGGTGGTCGGCGGCGAGGTTCGCATCCGCATGTCGCCGGATGGGCACTTCTGGGCGCGCGCGACAATCGACGGGGTGAGCCAGCGGCTGCTGATCGACAGCGGCGCGACGATCACCGCTATTTCCGAGAAGACGGCGGAGAAAGCTGGTGTCGAGGCGCGGGTTGGCGTGGTGCCGATCGTTTTACAGACCGCCAATGGCTCGATCGCGGCTAAGACGGGGACGATTGCCTCGCTGCGTCTCGGTGCGATCGTCGCGCGGGATTTGCAGGTGGTGGTGTCGCCGGCGTTTGGCGAGACCAACGTGCTGGGGATGAACTTCCTGTCGCGCCTCGCGTCGTGGCGGGTAGAGGAGAACACGCTAATCCTCGTGCCGCATCATCCGCAGAAGGTGGACGCGTAAGGCCGCCTCCGTACACAACCACCCCGGCGAAGGCCGGGGCCCAATTGGAAAGGTTGCAGTAACGAAGCGCTGCCCATCGTTATCACCGTCCCCCAATTGGGCCCCGGCCTTCGCCGGGGTGGGGCATGTGGAGGCGGGCGAACTACACTTCTGCTAGTTCCCTCACGAACGCGGGGGCCCAGGAATCAAGCAGCGCTGCACTCAGTTACCCTGGACTCCCGCCTTCGCTGGAGAGAGAGCGAGCGAGCGAGGTTTGGTAACTTTACGAAGCCACCGACTCCCCAAGCATCCCCTTCAGAACCTCGTTCACAACAGCAGGGTTAGCCTTCCCCCCCATCGCCTTCATCGTCTGGCCCACGAAGAACCCGAACAGCTTGTCCTTACCGCCGCGATAATCAGCGACCTTGTCAGCGTTCGCCGCCATCACGTCAGCAATCACCGCCTCGATCGCGCCGGTATCGCTGGTCTGCTTCAACCCACGATCCTCAACCACCTTCGCCGCGCCGTCACCAGTTTCGAGCATCACCTCGAACACCTGCTTGGCAAGACTCCCCGACAGCGTCCCGTCCGCGATCAGCCCCAGCAGTTCCGCCGCCTGCGCCGGGGACACCGGGGAATTCTCGATGTCCTTCCCCGTCCGGTTCAGCGCGCCGAACAGTTCCGAGGTCGTCCAGTTCGCCGCCGCCGCCGGCTTCACGCCCGCGTCGAGCAACGCATCGAACCACCGCGCCGCCTCGACCTCGGCGGTCAACACCGTCGCCTGATACGCGGTGATCCCGAGCGCCTCATACCGCGCGCGCTTCGCGTCCGGCAGTTCCGGCAACGAAGCCCGGCACTCGGCCAGGAACGCATCGTCGAGCACCAGCGGCAGCAGATCGGGATCGGGGAAGTAGCGGTAATCATGCGCGTCTTCCTTCGACCGCATCGAGCGCGTCTCGTTACGATCGGGATCGTAGAGCCGCGTTTCCTGCTGGATCTTGCCGCCGGCTTCGAGCACCTCGACCTGGCGCTTGGCCTCCTGCTCGACCACCGCCATCACGAAGCGCACCGAATTGACGTTCTTCGTCTCGGTCCGCGTGCCGAGCTCGTCGCCGGGCTTGCGCACGCTGACATTGACGTCGGCGCGCATCGAGCCTTCTTCCATGTTGCCGTCACACGACCCGACATAGCGCAGGATCGATCGCAGCTTCCGCAGGTAAGCCCCTGTTTCCGCCGGCGATGCCAGATCGGGCTTCGACACGATCTCCATCAGCGCGACGCCCGACCGGTTGAGGTCGACATACGACTGGGTCGGATGCTGGTCGTGCATCAGCTTGCCTGCATCCTGCTCGACATGGATGCGCTCGACGCCGATCCGCTTGCCCGCGGCATCCGGATTCTTCTCGTCGAGGCTGATGTCGATCGCACCCTCACCCACGATCGGGTGATAGAGCTGGCTGATCTGATAGCCCTGCGGCAGATCGGCGTAGAAGTAATTCTTACGATCGAACCGCGACCATTTGTTGATCTGCGCCTCGATCGCCATGCCGGTGCGGACCGCCTGGCGGATGCACTCGCGGTTCGGGACCGGCAGCATGCCCGGCATCGCAGCGTCGACCAGCGACACCTGCGTGTTGGGCTCCGCGCCGAACGCGGTCGCCGCGCCCGAAAAGAGCTTGGCGTTCGACGTCACCTGCGCGTGCACTTCGAGGCCGACCACGACCTCCCACTCGCCGGTTTCGCCCTGGATTCTGTAATCGCTCATGTTACCACCAAGCCTCTGGTCGCGCGGTAAATCCTGCTCGCTGTTCGATCGCGAGCCCTGCGTTCAGCACGCCTTGCTCGTCGAGCGGCTTGCCGATGATCTGCAGCCCGAGCGGCAGACCTTGCTTGTCGAGGCCACCCGGCACCGACATCGCCGGCAAGCCCGCAAGCGACGACGGCACGGTGAAGACATCGTTCAGGTACATCGCGATCGGATCGGCCGACTTCTCGCCGAGCGCGAACGCTGCCGAGGGGGCGGTCGGGGTGAGAAGGACGTCGCACGTCTCCCACGCCCGCTCGAAATCGCGCGCGATCAGCGTCCGGACCTTCTGCGCCTGCGTGTAATACGCGTCGTAGAAGCCCGCCGACAGCACGTAGGTGCCGATCATGATGCGGCGCTTCACCTCGGGGCCGAAGCCATCCGCACGCGTCGCGGCGTACATGTCCTGCAAGCCGGCGCCGGTCGGCAGGTCGCGGATCCCGTAGCGCACGCCGTCATAGCGCGCGAGGTTCGACGACGCTTCGGCGGGCGCGATGATGTAATAGGCGGGCAGCGCGTATTTGGTGTGCGGGAGCGAGACCTCGACGATCGTCGCGCCGGCGTCCTTCATCCAGGCGATGCCCTGCTGCCAGAGCGCCTCGATCTCCTCGGGCATTCCGTCGACGCGATATTCCTTGGGAATACCGACGCGCAGGCCGTTGAGATTGCCGGACAAACCCGCTTCCCATTTCGGCACGTCGAGCTGCAACGAGGTGCCGTCCTTGGCGTCGAACCCGGCCATCGCCTCGAGCAGGATCGCGCAGTCACGGACGTCGCGTGCCATCGGCCCGGCCTGGTCCAGCGACGAGGCGAACGCGATCGTCCCCCAGCGCGAGCAGCGGCCATAGGTCGGCTTGATGCCGCTGATGCCGGTGAAGGCGGCAGGCTGGCGGATCGAGCCGCCGGTGTCGGTGCCGGTCGCGCCGGGGCAGAGCCGTGCGGCGACGGCCGACGACGAACCGCCCGACGAGCCGCCTGGGGCGAGCGAGGCGTTACCGCCATCGTTGCGCTTCCACGGCGAGATCACGTTGCCGAACGCCGAGGTCTCGTTCGACGAGCCCATCGCGAACTGGTCCATATTCAGCTTGCCGAGCATCCCCGCGCCCGCGTCCCACAAATTCTGCGAGACGGTCGACTCATAGGTCGGCGTGAAGCCTTCGAGGATGTGGCTCGCCGCGGTCGTCGTGACGCCCTTGGTGCAGAACAGGTCCTTCATGCCGATCGGCACCCCGGCGAGCGGCTTGAGCGTCTCGCCGGCTTCGCGCGCGGTATCGGCGGCCGTGGCGGCGGCGATCACGTGCTCCGGCGTCTCGACGAGAAACGCGTTCAACGCCTTGGCCTGGCTCACCTTTACGATGAACGCATCGGCGACTTCGCGCGCCTTGAAGCTGCCATCGCGGACGCCGTCGCGGATGCCTGCGATCCCGAGATCTGTAAGGTCGGTCATTATTCGATCACCTTCGGCACGGCGAAGAACCCGTGTTCGGCCGCCGGTGCATTGGCCAGCACCTGCTCGCGGATGCCGCCGCCGGTCAGCGGGTCGGCGTTGACGACGTCGTCGCGCAGCCGCAGCGTGTTGGGGATGACGGCGGTCATCGGCTCGATACCGGTCGTGTCGACCTCTTCGAGCATCTCGATCCAGCCAAGGATGTTTCCGAGTTCCGGCGCCATGCGGGCGGCGTCCTCGTCGGTGATCGCGATGCGCGCAAGGCTCGCGATCCGCTTCACGGTTGCAGTATCTACGGACATGCCGTGCGGCTAGCACCGGGCGCGCAGGCGGCGCAACACCCTTCGTGTTCCCCCGCGGAGGCGGGGGAACACGAAGCTGCGCGATTGCAACGGCGGCGCGCATACGGCACGGGAGCCGGACCGCCTGCACGGAAGGTCCCGCTTGGCCCGCAAGTTTCTCTATTTCGTCGCCGCGATGATCGTCCTCGCGATCGCCGCCCTGCTCGCCTACCGCCTGTTCGGCACGCAGCTGATGCGCGCAGTGATGGTCCCGAGCGAGACTTTCCAGGCGCAACGCGAAGCCCCGCGCAACATCTACGCGCGAAAGATCATGTGGCTCGCCCGGCCCGATGCGCCCGGCAATCCCGCACTCTGGACGCCCCCCGGCTACACGCCCGGCAAGCCCGGCACGGGCGCGGCAATCTTCTTCATCCACCCGACATCGTACATCAACCGCGACCATTGGAACGCGCCGATCGACGACCCCGAGACCAATGCCCGGGCGGAACTGTTCCTGCGCGGCCAAGCGAGCGCCTTCAACGAGGCCGGCGACATATGGGCGCCGCGGTATCGCCAGGCGACGTTCGGCGCATTCCTGACCAGCGTCGCCGACAGCGAACGCGCGCTGGCACTAGCATACGGCGACGTCTCCGCCGCCTTCGACCGCTTCCTGAAAGAAGCCGGCCCGAAGCGCCCGATCATCCTCGCCGGGCATAGCCAAGGCGCATTGCACCTCACCCGCCTCCTCCGCGACCGCATCGCCACCGACCCGAAGCTGAAGGCACGGATCGTCGCGGCGTATGTCGTCGGCTGGCCAGTCTCGCGCACGACCGACCTGCCGAAGATGGGCCTCCCCGAATGTCGCGCAGCGGATCAGACCAGTTGCATCCTGTCGTGGGAAAGTTTCGCCGAACCCGCCGATCCGTCGCTGATCGTCGACGCGTACGACCAGACGACCGGCTTCAACGGCCAGGCGCGCAAAGGCACGCCGATGGTGTGCACCAACCCGCTGACCGGGATGCCGTACACCGCCGCGCCCGCCACGGCGAACCTCGGCACATTGGTCCCGTCCGCCGACCTCAAGACCGCGACGATCGTGATCGGCAGCGTCCCCGCACGCTGTGCCGACCGCGGCTTCCTGCTGATCGGCGAGCCGCCCAACCTCGGACCGTACGTGCTGCCCGGCAACAACTACCACGTCTACGACTACAGCCTGTTCTGGGCGAACATCCGTGCCGACGCCAACCGTCGCCTGAAGGCTTTCCAATGATCACGCTCTCCGCCGCGCAGTTCCGCGACGCCCTCCCGAACGGCGGCCGGCTGATCGGCCTCGACGTCGGCACCAAGACGATCGGCACCGCGCTCTGCGACGCCGGCTGGTCGTTCGCGAGCCCCGCGCTCCTGATCCGCCGCACCAAGTTCCAGAAGGACAAGGCCGCACTCGCCGAGATCATCAAGGCGCAGGCGGTCGTCGGTCTCGTCATCGGCCTGCCGATCAACCTCGACGGCAGCGAGAGCCCGCGCTCGCAGTCGACGCGAGCATTCGCGCAGAACCTCAAGGACATGGGCCTGCCAATTCTCCTCCAGGACGAACGCTGGTCGACCGTCGCCGTCACCCGCACGCTGATCGAACAGGACGCCAGCCGCGCCAAGCGCGCCGAACTCGTCGACAAGATGGCCGCCGCCTACATCCTCCAGGGCGCGATCGACGCGCTGGTGACCGCGCAGATCTAGCGCACGACCCGGTAGAGCGTGGACTGACCGTTGGTCCAGATCACGCGCAGGTCCGGCGCTTTCGCCGCTCCCGGCGCGAACCCGATCGTCCAGACGTGCGTGAAGGCCGCGCGCGGGAACTGCGCGATCGTCGTCTCGAAATCGGAACCTATGTCGGCACAGATCGACGGATAGACGCTCTGGCCAGGGTCTGCAGTATAGGGCGCGGCGATCGCATAGCGGATCTGCAGCGCCTGCTGGCCCTCGATAGCCCATTGCTCGTTGCTGAAAGCATCGCGCCGCACGATCGCCAATCCCGGCAGGTGATCGCGCCGCAGATCGGTCCACGCCCCGCTACACGGGCGTGCGATCAGAGACAGGACGGCCGCACCTCGTGGAATATGGCCGATCGCGGCGAGTTCCCGCTGCTGTTCGGACGATCGCTCGACGAAGCTGACGGTGTCGCCCGTCAAGCGGATCAGGACGAACGCCACCGCCAGCAGCGCCAGCGTCCGCGACTGCGCGACATCGGTCGGCCGTATCGCAATCAGCGCGAGCATCATCCCGGCCGGTGCGATCCGCATGTCGACATACGCGCCCCCCATCAGCAGCCGTGGCAGCACGACGAACGCGCCGAGGCATAGCAGCGCAGGCAGTCCGAGCAGCGGTGAAAATCCCATCCGTCGGCTCCGCAGGGCTGCGTACAGGACGCCGATCACCGTCAGCAACGAGAGCAGATCGAACCATTGCCAGCGATCACGAAAGAGCGACAGCAGCCACATCGTCTTCACCGTCAGGTTGAACCAGTCGTCGGCGCCCAACCCTCCCGCCCCCTGCCCCGACGCAGCGGCGGCGATCATGGCGATCAGCGGCACGCCGAGCGGTACGCATTGCACCGCTGCCATGACGAACGATGCGGGCCAGCCGCGCCCGCTGGCCCGTACTCGCGCGACGTCGGCGCCCGCCGCCATCAGCCCGAACAGTCCCCAACCGAAGCTGTGCGATATCCACAGCACGCACGCGATCGGCACGAACAGCAGCGCGCGCAGGACAAGTCGATCCTGCCGCCCCAACCGGATCCACAACGCCAGCGCGCAGAACGCGAGCGCCTGCGACAGCGCGAAATTGACGAAGCCGAACTGGAACGGCCAGGCATAGGCGAGCGGCACCGCGAACATCGCGGTCGGCGGCACGCGCCCATGCGCCTCGCGCGCTGCCCATAACAGCCCGGCGACAGTCAGCATCGGGATCGCGATCACCGCCAGCTTGGTCGCGACCTCGAACGGAAACAGGTGCGCCAGCGCCGGCACGAGCAAGTCCATCCCCAGATTGGGAATCAACGCCCAGCGATAGTCGTAATAGCGCTGAAGATCGGGCGAGGTCGGCAGCGCCATCGCGATATGCCAGCGTCCCATATGGCCCGGCAGATCGCTGAGTGGAGGCAGCGCCGGCCACAACAGCGGCACCGCGGACAGCAGGACGAGCGTCACGGCAAACGCGCGCGTTTCCCACCATCCGGCTCCGTTCGCGTTCGTCATCTCGTCCTGCGCCCTCGCCCCATCTGCAAACGCCATCCCATATCCACGCTAAATTCCGGTTAACCATGCGGATTGCGGCGGAGCATCGCGGAGCGCTTGCCCCCTGCCCCGCGCGCCACTATCCCGCAGCTTTAATGCGAACCTCAGATCACCGCCCCGCCGCCCTCATCGAAGGCGGCGCCGTCTTTCCGCACCGGCATCTCACCGGCATCGACGGGCTCCAGCCACACGAGATCGCGTTCCTGCTCGACGAGGCGGAGACGTGGGTCGGCGCCAACCGCACGCATGCCACGCCCGACAAGCGGCTAGCAGGGCTCACGCAGATCAATGCGTTTTTCGAAAACAGCACGCGCACGCTCCTGTCGTTCGAGATCGCCGGCAAGCGGCTCGGCGCCGACGTCGTCAACATGCACGCCGCACAGTCCAGCGTGAAGAAGGGCGAGACGCTGATCGATACCGCGATGACGCTCAACGCGATGCGCGCCGACGTCATCGTCATCCGGCATATGTCGAGCGGCGCGGTGCGGTTGATCGCGGACAAGGTCGACTGCCCCGTGCTGAACGCGGGCGACGGGCGCCACGAGCATCCGACGCAGGCACTGCTAGACGCGCTGACGATCCGCCGGCGCAAGGGTTCGATCGCCGGGCAACGCGTCGTGATCTGTGGCGATCTGCTGCACAGCCGCGTCGCGCGGTCGAACATCCTCGCCCTCACCGCGCTTGCCGCCGAGGTCCGCGTCTGCGCGCCCTCCACGCTGATGCCGCCGATGATCGAGCGGATGGGCGTCACGGCATTCACCGATTTCGACAAGGCCTTGGAGGGTGCGGACGTGGTGATGATGCTCCGGCTCCAGAACGAGCGAATGGACGGCGCGTACGTCCCCTCCACGCGAGAATATCGATTGCGCTACGGGCTGACGCTCGACCGGTTGGCGAAGGCGGCGCCCGATGCGCTGGTGATGCACCCCGGCCCGATGAACCGCGGCGTCGAGATCGATTCCGCGGTGGCCGATCATGCACGGTCGGCGATCACCGAACAGGTAGAGATGGGGGTCGCCGTCCGCATGGCCTGCCTGGACGTGCTGACCCGAAGAGCACGCGGCGTGGAGGGTTGGGCATGATCCTCGCGCTCACCAACGCAACCCTCGCCTGCCCGGTCGGCGGCGTGACCAAGGGCAATCTGCTGGTCCGCGACGGCGTGATCGTCGCGACCGGGATCGTCGATATTCCTGCCGATGCGACGGTCGTCGATTGCGGCGGCAAGACCATCGCACCCGGGATCGTCGACCTCGGCGTCGCGAAGGTCGACCGTGCTGCGTTCCGTGCCGGCGGGATCGTGCGGATCGGCCTGATGCCCGACCAGTCGCCGGTGCTCGACGACCCCGGTATCGTCCAGCGTGCGGCGCTGATCGGCAAGCCCGACCTCTGGATTCACCCGATCGCGGCGGCAACGCGCGGACTCGAAGGCCATGACCTCGCCGAGATGGCGATCTGCCTGTCGGCGGGCGCGAAGGCGGTCGGCACGGGCAAGCACTGGATCGCCGACAGTGGCGTGATGCGGCGCGTGCTCGCCTATGCGCGCGATCTCGACGTGACGGTGATCGCGCATGCCGAAGACGGCGGGCTGACCGCCGGCGCGGTTGCGACCGAGGGCGAGACGGCGACCCGGCTCGGCCTCCCCGCCGCGCCGGCGGTGGCGGAGGCGCTGGCGATCGCGCGAGACCTGATGCTCGCCGAGGATACCGGTGCGCGGCTCCACATTCGCCAGGTGACGACGGCGGCCGGGTTCGACCTGATCCGCGCGGCGAAGCGTCGCGGCGTCGCCGTCACGTGCGGCATCACGCCCGCGCATCTGCATTTGTCGGAGATCGCGGTCAGCGACTTCCGCTCGTTCGCGCTGCTGTCGCCGCCGTTGCGTGCGGACAGCGACCGTCGCGCGGCACTCGAGGCGATCGCAGACGGCACGATCGACGTGCTGTGCTCGGGGCACGAACCGCGCGGGCCAGAGGAAAAGAGGCTGCCGTTTACCGATTCGAGCGGCGGGATGGCGGGCGCGGAGACGCTGTTGCCGCTCGCACTGATGCTCGTGCGCGACGAGCGCATCACCCTGGAGCGGCTGTTCGCGCTGCTGGCGAGCAACCCGGCACGCGTGCTCGGGCTCGATACCGGGACGTTGGAGGTGGGCAAGCCCGCCGACCTGATGCTGTTCGACCAGCAGGCGCCTTGGCAGATCGTCGGGGAAGAGTTTGCGGCCGAGGCTGGCAATACTCCGTTCGACGGCTTGCCGGTGCAGGGTCGCGTGTTGCGATTGTGGAAGGGTGGCCGCGAGGTTCGGTGAACGCGCCCAGCGCCCCATCGCTGATGCACCACCACCCCGGCGGAGGCCGGGGCCCAGTTGGAAAGGTCGGCGTAACGGAGTGCCGCCTTCAACTAGTGACGTTCCCCAACTGGGCCCCGGCCTCCGCCGGGGTGGCGTTTATGATGTAGGTGGGAGGCGCGCGCTTACCGCGACGCCATCTGCATACCCGGCTTGCGCAACCACAGCGCCATCGCATCGCCAGCGCCCTGCCGGACGAAGCACGCCCCGCCCGTGGCGCGGTACTGGCGACACATCGAATCCGCCGCCGACCGGCTGAACCCGCCGACCGAAAGCCGGTAGAAATCCTCGCCCCTCGCCTTGAAGGCCGTGCCGTTCGGCGAATAGCTGGCGAGCACCGCAAACCGGCGCGCGGCGCGGCCCCAGGCGTCCTTCGCAACGCCGGCACTTTCGAACGCGCCGAGCTGCACGTACCAGTTGCCGGTCGCCGCAGCCTTCACCCGGTACGCGGCGGTCGCCATGCCACGACCCGTTTGCGCGGGCGCCGCGGCAACCTTGATCGGGCCACCGGCCGGGCGCATCATCATAGACGGCAGCGACTGGACAACCTCCTGCCGCGGTCCGAACGACACCTTGGAGAAACCTGCGACCGGCCCCGCCGTCAGTGCCGCAGCCGTTTCGACGGGAAGCGGCGCGCCGGGAACCTCGACCGGATCGGCCGCCGCCAGGGCCTGCTCGGGAACGCCCGGCACGACAGGCGCGGGCGCGTTCAACGCCAGCGCCGCCGGCTGCCCGGGATCGACCACCGCACGGACGCCGAGCAGCCCCGCCACCTGGTCCGACGCGTTGGCGGGTTGCGCGAACGTCGCCCATTGTTCGAGCCGAGCATCGACATCCGCCGGCGCCATGTCCGCCGCGGCGACCACGCGCGCCGCGGGCCACTGCCCTGCCAGCGCATAGCTCAACGCCAGATTCTGCCGCACCTTGGCACTCGCCGCGGGCGAACGCGCAACCTCGGTCAACACCGCGATGCCGCCGGCCGTATCCCCTGCCAGCGATAGCGCCAGCCCGCGATCGGTCGCCGGGATGATCGCAGCGTTTACCGCCAGCGTCTGCCGCGCCGCCTGCCAGTCCCCCGTCGCGACCTGCGACAGCGCGAGGTTCAGCGCAGCCTTGCCGTTGCCCGGCGACAGCTGGAGCGTGTCCGCGAACGCGCGGGATGCCGATGCGAACCGACCGCCCTGGAGATAACTCTGCCCGAGCAGCATGCGATACTCCGCCGACCGCGGCACCAGCGCGACGGCATTCTCCGCAAGACCGATCGCCGCCGATCCGTTGCGATTGGCGAGCGCGATCTGTGCCTTGCCCGCGTCGCGCGCCGCGCCCTTCGACGCCAGCGCCGCGCTGCGATCGCTGGCCGAGGCGACGCCCCCGTTGCTCATGGCGCCATTGGCGGCGCAACCGACCATCGTACCGCCAAGCAGGAGGGCCGATATGCCGCCGAGGAGAAGTGCGCGCGTGTTCATCGGGATGATCCCTGTTTCAACGTTTGGGTTTTGCGGGCGGCAGTTGCGCGACGAGCGCCTCCACCTCGGGCAAGGATTGCAGGAAAGCGTCGAGCGCCTGGGTCATCAGTTGCTGCGACGAACGTCGGGTAATTGCACTTGCCAGCCGAAGCCGCAGATGCCGGTCGGCATCGAGGCGCAACGTGAACGCCGCCTTCGATCCCGGGGTCGTCGGCGCCGCCTGGCGCCTGATCCGTACGGCAGTCGCGAGCGAAACATCGGCGACGGCGATCGGCGGCGTCTCGATCCCGGCCTTCAACGCCTCGCGCTCGATCAACACGGGCGGCACGGGCGATCCCATGTCGTTCCAGCCCAGATCGTCGCCTGCATCGTTTGGCGCGCGTTCGTCCTGCGCGCGCATCGCGGGGCGTGCATCGCCCTTGCGCGCCAGCAGCGAGGACGACAGCGACGCGGCGGGTTTCGGCTGGACCATGGTCTTAGCCGACCACTCGACGACCGAAGCCACCAGGGGCGGGGCGATGCCCTGCGGCGGTCGGCACGGTGAACACGGTACGGCGAAAGTTCTTTTCCAGCCGGTCGCAGACATAGGTCCACAAAGCCTCGATCTCGGCGGCCGACTTGCTCTTCGGGTCCAGCTCCATGACGGAACGTCCGTCGATCATCGACACCGCGAAGTCGGTGCGCTGGTGGATGATCGTCGGCGCCACCGTGCCGTGCTGCGACAGGGCGAGCGTGGCTTCGGCGGTGATGCGCGCTTTCGGCGTCGCCGCGTTGACGACGAAGATCAGTGGCTTGCCGGCCCGTGCGCACATGTCGACGGTGGCGCCGACGGCGCGCAGATCATGGGGGCTGGGCCGGGTCGGCACGACGATCAGCTCGGCGACCTGGATCACGCTCTGGATCGCCATCGTGATCGCAGGCGGCGTATCGATCATCGCCAGCTTGAAGCCTTGTTGGCGAAGGATCTCCAGATCCGCCGCCAGCCGCGATACCGTGGTCTGCGCGAAGGCGGGGTCTTCGTCGGTTCGCTCGTTCCACCAGTCGGTCAGCGACCCCTGCGGATCGATGTCGATCAGGACCACGGGCCCGTGTCCGGCACGCTCGGCCTGGACGGCGAGATGACCCGTCAAGGTCGTCTTCCCCGATCCCCCCTTCTGCGATGCGAACGCTAGAACGCGCATAATCGGCCCAACCCCTGGTATTCGCGACGGGAGTGCCATGCGCGG
Organism: Sphingomonas sp. CFBP 13603; assembly: GCF_014892665.1. Lineage (NCBI taxonomy): Bacteria > Pseudomonadati > Pseudomonadota > Alphaproteobacteria > Sphingomonadales > Sphingomonadaceae > Sphingomonas > Sphingomonas sp. CFBP 13603. Next base: position 74,447 of record NZ_JADBIA010000015.1, read on the forward strand.
CTCTAAGAAGCGGTTAACGCGGCTTCATAATGGGTTCGAATCAAGCGACATTGGTGCGAAATCCGCACAAGCTCCCTTTGCCATGCGCGCCGAACGGCGGCATGGTAGCGACGAGTGGATGTTGAGGTAGAGCGATGACGGTTGGGAAGCTTCTCTTGGGTGCGGTCGCGTTGAGCGGCGTGCTCGTCGCCGTTCCCGCGATGGCCGACGTGAAGGCCGGCGTCGATGCCTGGGCCAAGGGCGATTTCCCGAAGGCGGTCGGCGAATGGCGCCCGCTCGCGATCGGCGGCGATGCCGATGCGCAGTTCAATCTCGCCCAGGCGTACAAGCTCGGCCGCGGCGTACCGCTCGATCCGGCGCTCGCCGAGAGCTGGTTCCGCAAGGCGGCGATGCAGGGGCATCAGCAGGCCGAGGACAATTACGGGCTCGCGCTGTTCCAGGCGGGGAAGAAATCCGACGCGCTGCCATGGCTGGAGAAGTCGGTTGCGCGCGGCGAACCGCGGACCCAGCTGGTGCTCGGCACGATGCTGTTCAATGGCGACGGCGTCCCGCGCGATTTTCCGCGCGCCTATGCGCTGATGACGCGCGCGTCGGCGTCCGGGTTGCAGTCCGCCTCGCAGACGCTGACGCAGATGGACCAGTATATCTCGCCCGCAGACCGCGAGAAGGGCACCGCACTGGCGCAGCAATATGCGTTGCAGGCCAGGCCCGCAGCCGCGCCGCGCTCGACGGTCGGGCAGACGCCCGTCCCGCCGTCCCGCATCGCCGAAACGCCGCGCCCGACCAGGCTGGCGCCGAGTCCGCTGCCCGCCCGCGTTCAGGCCCCCGCGCGGGAGCCGGTAGCCAAACCCACACCCAAGCCCGTGCCGCCGAAAGCCAACGCACCGACGCCTGCCGTCGCGAAGCTGGCGCCAGCGCGTGCGACCGGCAACTGGCGCATCCAGCTTGGCGCCTTCCGCGACCAGGGCAATGCCGAGACGCTGTGGAACAAGGTTCGCGGCAAGCTCCGTGGCGCACAGCCTTCCTATCCCAAGGCGGGCAGCGTGACCCGGCTCCAGGCGGGCGGCTTCGCGTCGAAGGCGGATGCGACGCGGGCTTGCTCGGCGGCTGGCGTGCCCTGCGTGATCGTCGCGCCTTGATCTGATCCCCCGGATGCTCGTGATGAGCAGGATGCTCGTGATGAGCCGGATGCTTCTGATAAGGACGTGCGAATGTTGTTCCTGACCCTGGCGTTGGTGTCGGCGCCATCGACCTGCACCGAGATCAAGCAGCAATGCCGCGCGTGCCCCACCGAAAGCAGCATCAAAGGATGTTCGACAGTCGGCATAGCCTGCCAGCCCACCCGTCGCGTGTGCGAACCTGCCGTCCCGCCGAAGACCATGGCACGAACGGATCGTGGCCTCGACAAGAGGGCGCGCTGAGCGACGTCGCCTGCTACCCGGCGGCCGAGCGATCCGGTGCGGCAGGGATCAAATAGCCGGACCGGTCGTTTCGTTTCGACATCGACCGGGAGCTAGATGAATGATTTCGAAGACCTTGGCGCTGGCACTTGCCGGCGCAACGCTGTTGGCCGCGTGTTCTGGCGAGCAGCCTGCGACTACCAATACCGACGCGATGGCGGATAACGGCGTATCGCTGCGCAACCTCGCCGAGACCGAGGTGGCCGTACCCAAGCCCGAGCAGCTGACGGTCAAGGGCCGGCTGATCCCTACCCCTTCCGATCCGACGTCACGCCATTTCCTGTTGCGCGAGCGCAAGGCCGTAGGCGGAACGATCATCGCGATCCTGCGCCAGGAGCATGACGGTAAGGTCGCCTATGCGCGCACCGAGACCGATTGCGCCAATCGCCTGTTCCACGTCCTCGGCGTCGGCCCGAACCGCGCGCTGGTCGAGACCAACGTAGCGCATGACGGTCCGCTGCGCCCGATCAAGGGCCTGCCGTTGCGTGAAGAGCTTGCGACGTATGTTTGCAACGCGAGCGGTACGCCGTTGGCAAAGGGCTGACGCGACCCCTCTGATCCTCCCCCGCCAGGGGGAGGTGGCTGGCCCTTGCCAGACGGAGGGGGAGGTAAGGGAAACCAGCGTTCCGTGTCCTCCCCCTCCGTCGCCTTCGGCGCCACCTCCCCCTAGCGGGGGAGGATCGCAAGGACGGCTAGTCTAAGACCCAGTGCTGCTTCGCGATACCCTGCGCATAGAGCAGCGCAGTAAGGTCGCCATGATCGATCCGCGCGGCTGCCGCAGCCGCAACAATCGGCTTGGCGTGATAGGCCACACCAAGCCCGGCCGCCTCGATCATCGCCAGATCATTCGCGCCATCACCGACCGCGAGCGACTCCTCGACCGTAATCCCCCGCTCGGCGATCGCGGCGTGCAGCGTCGTCAGCTTCGTATTCGACCCGACGATCGGCTTGGTCACCGTCCCCGTCAGCACGCCACCGTCGATCTCAAGCACGTTGGCGATCGCGCGGTCGAAGCCGATCTCCTTCGCTACCGGCTCCGCGAACCGCGTGAAGCCTCCCGATACCAGCACCGCCAGAGCGCCCTGCGCGCGCATCGTCCGCACGAGCGCCTTCGCGCCGGGCATGATCTTCACGCGTTCGGTCAGACAGCGTTCGATGTCGCTTTCGGCCAGCCCCTTCAGGAGGGCAACGCGAGCGTCGAGCGCCGCTTCGAAATCGAGTTCACCGCGCATCGCGCGTTCGGTGATCTCCGCGATCTGCGGCTTGATACCGGCATAGTCGGCGAGTTCGTCGATGCATTCGACGGTGATCATCGTCGAGTCCATGTCGGCGACGATCAACGTCTTGGTGCGCGTCAGGCTCGATTGTACGACGACGTCAGTCGCGGGGAATGCCCCCTCGAGCGCGACCCGCGCCGCGTCAGGCGCCATCCCGAAGATCAGGTCGGCAGCGTCGCCCTCGTCGATCCAGCCGCTCGCGCCCGGTGCGCAGTCCGCGTCGCGCAGGCGGTCCATCGCGGTCGAAATATCGCCTGCGGTCAGCGTGCCCGAGGCTATAAGCGTTGCCGTGAACATAGAAACTCTCCCGAAGGTCGCGCTCATCGCAGGGCCGACCGCGAGCGGCAAGTCCGCGCTCGCGCTGGCCATCGCTGCGCGCCACGACGGCGTCGTCATCAACGCCGACTCCGCGCAGGTCTATGCCGACCTCCGCATCGTCACCGCGCGCCCGTCGGCAGAAGAAGAAGCGACCGCCCCGCACCGGCTGTTCGGCCATGTCGACGCCGCCGACGCGACCTACTCCGCTGCGCGCTGGGCCGCCGAGGCGACGCTGGCGATCCGCGACACGCTCGCCGAGGGCAAGCTGCCGATCCTGGTCGGCGGCACCGGGCTCTACATCCGCACGTTGCTCGACGGCATAGCGCCCGTCCCTGCGATCGACCCGGCCCTCCGCGAGGAGGTCCGCGCCCTACCCGTGGCGGAGGCGCACGCCGCACTCGCGCAACTCGACCCGCAAGCTGCGGCCAAGCTCAACGCCGCCGACACCACCCGCGTCGCCCGAGCGCTCGAAGTCGTCCGCGGCACCGGCCGCACGCTCACCGATTGGCAGACCGAGAAGGTCGGCGGGATCGGCGAGACGATCGACGTCCGCGCGCTCATCCTGATCCCCGACCGCGACTGGCTCAACGCGCGCATCGACCAGCGCTTCGCCGAAATGGCCGACACCAGCCGCGAGGAAATCGCCGCGCTTCTCGCCCGCACCGACATTCCGCAGGACGCCCCGATCCGCCGCGCGATCGGTGTGCCCGAGATCGCCGCGCTCGTTCGCGGCGAGAAGTCGAAACCCGACGCCATCGAAGCCGGATCGCTCGCCACGCGCCGCTACGCCAAGCGACAATATACGTGGCTCCGGCACCAGCCACCGCCCGAATGGACACGCACCGAAGCCCTTGATCTCTCAACGCGGTTGCAGCAAATTGAAACTATATTGCTCAAATGATGTTTGACACGCATCTTTTATATCGGTAGCCGGCCCCTCCACGAGACGCTAAAGGCAGTGTTCTCGCAAAGGATGATGTGAAATGACCGAGAAGAGTGGAGCCGATATCCTGATCGAGGCGCTGTGCGATCTCGGCGTGGAGGTCGTCTTCGGCTATCCGGGTGGCGCCGTGCTGCCGATCTACGACGCGCTGTTTCGCCACAATTCGAACGGCGGTCGGATCAAGCACATTCTGGTGCGCCACGAACAGGCCGCGACGCATGCCGCGGAAGGCTATGCCCGCTCGACCGGCAAGCCCGGCGTGGTGCTCGTCACCTCGGGCCCCGGCGCGACCAATGCGGTCACCGGGATCACCGACGCGCTGATGGATTCGATCCCGATGGTCGTGATCACCGGCCAAGTGCCGACCGCGCTGATCGGCACCGACGCGTTCCAAGAGGCCGATACCGTCGGCATCACGCGCCACTGCTCGAAGCACAATTATCTCGTGAAGGACCCCGCCCGCCTGGGTGACGTGATCCACGAGGCGTTCCACATCGCCACCTCGGGGCGTCCGGGGCCGGTGGTCGTCGACATTCCCAAGGACGTGCAGGTCGCGACCGCGCGCTACAAGAAGCCGGGGCCGATCCAGCACAAGACCTATCGCCCGCAGGTGAAGGCCGATCAGTCGCAGATCGAGCAGCTCGTCGACATGCTCGCCGCGGCCGAACGCCCGATCCTGTACACCGGCGGCGGCATCATCAACTCGGGCCCCGCCGCAAGCCAGTTGCTGTGCGAACTCGTCCGCATCACCGGCGCGCCGGTGACGTCGACGCTGATGGGTCTCGGCGCCTATCCCGCGTCGGGGCCGCAGTGGCTCGGCATGCTCGGGATGCACGGCACGTACGAGGCCAACTTGGCGATGAACCAGGCCGACCTCGTCGTCGCGCTCGGCTCGCGCTTCGACGACCGCGTGACCGGGCGGCTGGACGCGTTCAGCCCGAACTCGCGGAAAGTGCATATCGACATCGATCGCTCGTCGGTGAACAAGACGGTGCGCGTCGATCTCGGGATTATCGCGGATGTCGGCCATGCGCTCGAGGACATGGTGCGGATCTGGAAGAGCCGCCAGCATCCCAAGCCCGACACGACCGACTGGCAGCGTCGCATCGCCGGCTGGCGTGCGGTGAAGTGTCTCGATTTCCCCGAGAACGACCCGAACGAGATCATGCCGCAGCGCGCGATCCGGGCGCTGTTCGACGCGACGCACGCGCAGTCGCCGATCATCACGACCGAGGTCGGCCAGCACCAGATGTGGGCCGCGCAGCATTTCGGGTTCGAGAAGCCGAACAAGTGGCTGACCAGCGGTGGTCTCGGGACGATGGGGTACGGCCTGCCCGCCGCGATCGGCGCGCAGCTCGGCAACCCGAACGCCCTGGTGATCGACATCGCCGGCGAGGCCTCGATCCAGATGAACATCCAGGAGCTGGCCACCGCGTCGCAATACCGGTTGCCGGTGAAGATCTTCATCCTCAACAACCAGTATATGGGCATGGTCCGCCAGTGGCAGGAGCTCACCTATGAGAGCCGCTATGCCGAGAGCTATTCGGATTCGCTGCCCGATTTCGTGAAGCTCGGCGAGGCCTATGGCTGGAAGGGCATCCTGATCGAGACGCGCGACCAGCTCGACGGCGGGATCGCCGAGATGCTCGCGTATGACGGCCCGGTGATCGTCGATTGCCGCGTGTCGCAGCTGACCAACTGCTTCCCGATGATCCCGTCGGGCGCCGCGCATACCGACATGATCCTGCAGGCGAACGAGGTGTCCGGCACGATGGACGACGAAGCGAAGGCGCTGGTTTAAGATGCACATTTCCCAGGAAAAGGCCGAGCGGCACACGCTCGCCGTCATCGTCGACAACGAACCGGGCATCCTCGCCCGAATCGCCGGCCTGTTCACCGCGCGCGGCTATAATATCGAGAGCCTGACGGTGAGCGAGATCACCGCGGACAAGTCGGTCAGCCGGATCACGATCGTCACCAGCGCCTCGCCGGCGACGATGGAGCAGATCATCGCCCAGCTCGACCGGCTGGTGCCGGTGCACAAGGTCACCGACCTCACCGCACAGGGCGCGCACGTCGAACGCGAACTCGCCCTAGTGAAGGTGCGTGGCACCGGCGACCACCGGATCGAGGCGCTGCGCCTCGCCGACGTGTACCGCGCGCGCGTGGTTGATGCGACGACGTCGAGCTTCGTGTTCGAGGTCACCGGCGGCATCGACAAGATCGACAAGTTCGTCGAACTTATGGGTGAAGTCGGTCTGATCGAAGTAGCCCGAACCGGCATCGTCGCGATCGCCCGCGGCAAAGAGCCGGCGTAACGCTTCTCCGCTTTTTAAGTTTTGTTCTCCCGCGAAGGCGGGAGCCCAGCCTGGACCTCCGCCTTCGCGGAGGGACACACCTTATCGAAAGGACCATTCCAATGCGTGTCTATTACGATCGCGACGCCGACCTGAACCTCATCACCGACAAGAAGATCGCGATCGTCGGTTACGGCTCGCAGGGCCATGCTCACGCGCAAAACCTCCGCGATTCAGGCGTCAAGGACGTCGCGATCGCGCTCCGCGAAGGCTCGGCCACCGCCAAGAAGGCGATCGAGGCGGGCTTCGCGGTCAAGTCGAACAAGGAAGCCGCAGCCTGGGCGGACATCGTCATGATCCTCGCGCCCGACGAACATCAGGCAGCGATCTACGCTGCCGACCTGCACGACAACCTCAAGCAGGGTGCGACGATTGCGTTCGCGCACGGCCTCAACGTGCATTTCGGCCTGATCGAGCCGCGCGCCGATCTCGACGTCATCATGATCGCGCCCAAGGGCCCTGGCCACACCGTGCGCAGCGAATATGTCCGCGGCGGCGGCGTCCCCTGCCTGATCGCGATCGACCAGGACAAGTCGGGCAACGCCCATGACATCGCTCTGGCATACGCGAGCGGCGTCGGCGGCGGTCGCTCGGGAATCATCGAGACCAACTTCCGCGAGGAATGCGAGACCGACCTGTTCGGCGAGCAGGCCGTGCTGTGCGGCGGCATCACCCACCTGATCCAGGCCGGGTTCGAGACGCTGGTCGAAGCCGGCTACGCGCCCGAGATGGCGTATTTCGAGTGCCTGCACGAGACCAAGCTGATCGTCGACCTGCTGTACGAGGGCGGCATCGCCAACATGCGTTATTCGATCTCGAACACCGCCGAATATGGCGACATCACGACGGGCCCGCGGATCATCACGGCGGAGACCAAGGCCGAGATGAAGCGCGTGCTGGCGGACATCCAGTCGGGTCGGTTCGTGAAGAACTTCATCCTCGACAATCGTGCGGGGCAGCCTGAGCTGAAGGCGGCGCGGAAGCAGGCGCTGGCGCATCCGATCGAGAAGATCGGGTCGGAGTTGCGTGGGATGATGCCTTGGATCGGGAAGAATGCTTTGGTGGATCGCGAGCGCAACTGAGCGAAGCGAACGCGCGTGAGCGCGGCCGGCACGACGAAGCCTGCCCATAGGGCACGGCTTCGCCGGGGCCGACGGGTTGGCGTGAGGAGCGCGTTTCGGTTGCTCCCATACCCCCAATCCACCCGGGCGAAGGCCGGGGCCCAATTGGGAAGGCTTTAGTAAAGGAGCGCCGTCCTCAGTCGGCAACATCCCCCAATTGGGCCCCGGCCTTCGCCGGGGTGGTATTGTAAGGTTGGGCCGGCTTCTCCTTTCTGTTCCCTCGCGAACGCGGGGGTCCAGGGTCTCGGGCGGTGGTCGTGGTTTAGCTGGGCCCCCGCGTCCGCGGGGGAACAAGAACGAGCGGTGCTCTCTTCTCCCCCTCCCCCACAACCCAATTCCGAAACACAGCGTTGGCATAACGTCGTTTGACGCGCCCCCTCCGCTCGGCCAGCATCGCGCGTCAAACAGGAGACCCCGCATGCGCCTAGTCCTAGCCTCGATCCTCGCCCTCACCGCCGCGCCCATCATGGCCCAGACCGCCGCCATCCCCGGCGCCCCGGTCAAGGCACGCGTCGCCGCCGGCACCTACGCGGTCGATCCGAACCACACGCAGGTCACGTGGCAGGTCAACCACATGGGCTTCTCGATGCTCGAAGGGCAGCTCGGCGCATCGGGCGGCAGCATCACGATCGATCCCGCCAAGCCGAACGCAACCAAGGTCGAGGTGAACTTCGCGATCGACCAGCTCTCGGTCACCGCGGCACCGTTCGCCGGCCATCTGAAGTCGAAGGACTTCTTCGACGCCGCGACCTACCCGACCGCGAAGTTCGTCTCGACCAAGGTCGTCGCGACCGGCGACAAGGCGACGATCACCGGCGACCTCACGCTCAAGGGCGTCACCAAGCCGGTCGTGCTGCAGGCGACCTTCATCGGCGCGGGCACGAACCCGATGAACAAGAAGCTCAACTTCGGCTTCCGCGCGACGACCTCGATCAAGCGCAGCGACTTCAATATCGGTGCTTACGCTCCGGTCGTGTCAGACAAGGTCGACCTCACGATCAACGCCGCCTTCTCCGCGCAATAATCTGTCAAAATCCCTATCGCGCTGGACACGGGACGTGTCCGCGCGATAGGACGCCATCAATGATGCACGGCCGCCTCCTGCTGCTTCGACTTACGCGCCCTTAGGCGCGCCGATCGTTTGCGCGGTGGCCATGCCCCGCGCCTCGCGCCTAAGGGCTGACCCGAACGCTCCCGACGACACGAGAGACTGGCCATGCTGCGCGACCCATCGACCAAATACCGTCCCTTTCCCCAAGTCGACCTGCCCGACCGCCAATGGCCGTCGAAGACCATCGTCAAGCCGCCGCGCTGGCTGTCCACCGATCTGCGCGACGGCAACCAGGCGCTGATCGATCCGATGGATGCCGAGAAGAAGACGCGGTTCTTCGACCTGCTCTGCAAGGTGGGCTTGAAGGAGATCGAAGTCGGTTTCCCGAGCGCGGGCGCGACCGAATTCGACTTTATCTCTGGCCTCGTGAAGACCGGCCGCATCCCCGACGACGTATCGATCCAGGTGCTCACCCAGTCGCGCCGTGACCTGATCGAGACGAGCTTCGCCAGCCTGGTCGGCGCGAAGACCGCGATCGTCCATCTCTACAACGCGGTGTCGCCGGCATGGCGCAAGATCGTGTTCGGGATGGACCGCGCGCAGGTGAAGCAGATCGCTGTGGACGGCGCCAAGGTGCTCCGCGACGAAGCCGCGAAGCAGCCGAACGTCCGCTGGCAGTTCGAATACAGCCCCGAAACCTTCTCGACCGCCGAACTCGATTTCAGCCTCGAGGTTTGCGAGGCGGTGATGGACGTCCTGATGCCGACGCCCGACAATCCGATCATCTTCAACCTGCCCGCCACCGTCGAGTGCGCGACGCCGAACATCTATGCTGACCAGATCGAATGGTTCGGGCGCAACATCCGCAACCGTGACGCGGTGGCGATCTCGCTGCACACGCATAACGACCGCGGCACCGGCGTCGCGGCGGCGGAGCTCGGCATGATGGCGGGTGCGGACCGCGTCGAGGGCTGCCTGCTCGGCAATGGCGAGCGCACCGGCAATTGCGATCTCGTGACCGTCGCGCTCAACATGTACACGCAAGGCGTCGATCCGAAGCTCGACCTGTCGGACATCGACGGCGTCGTGAACACGGTCAATTACTGCACCAACATCCCCGTCCACCCGCGCACGCCCTATGCCGGCGACCTGGTCTTCACCGCGTTCTCGGGGTCGCATCAGGATGCGATCAAGAAGGGCTTCGCGGCGCAGGAGGCGAAGAACGACACGCTGTGGGAGGTCCCGTATCTGCCGATCGACCCGGCCGATCTCGGCCGCAGCTACGAGGCGGTGATCCGAGTCAACTCGCAGTCGGGCAAGGGCGGCGTCGCCTGGGTGATCGAGCAGGACAAGGGGCTGAAGCTGCCCAAGCGGTTGCAGGCCGACTTCAGCCGCCACGTCCAGGCCTATGCCGACGAGACCAGCCGCGAGCTGAACGCCGCGGATATCTGGAGCCTGTTCGAGCGGACCTACATGCCGCAGGCCGACGACCGGGTGGAACTGCGCGACTATGAGGAGGGCGGTGCGTCGGGGCAGCGCGTCTTCATCGGCCGGGTTGCGATCGACGGCGAGGAGCGGTCGATCTCGGGGCGCGGCAACGGGCTGATCTCGGGCGTGATCGCGGCGATCGCGGAGTCGACCGGGCCGACACTCGACGTCGTCGACTACAACGAGCACGCGATCGGCCACGGTGCGGATGCGCAGGCGGCGGCGTATGTCGAATGCCGGACTGCCGAGGGTCGGACCGTGTTCGGCGTCGGCATGGACACCGACATCGCCACCGCGTCGGTCCGCGCAGTCCTGAGCGCCGCCAACCGCGCCTGACCTTATAAAAGGCGGCCACCGGCTGAACCGGTGGCCGTCTTTCCCTACGCCAACTTCGCCAGCAACGCCTGTGCCGCCTTTGCCGATGACGCAGGGTTCTGGCCGGTGATCAGCAGGCCGTCCTCGACCACGTACACACCCCAGTCGGCGGTCTTGGAATAGGTGCCGCCCTTCTGCTGCAGCATGTCCTCGACCAGGAACGGCACGACATCGCTAAGCCCGACAGCCGCCTCTTCGCTGTTGGTGAAGCCGGTGACCGTCTTGCCCTTCACGAGCGGCGCGCCATCGGCGGCCTTCACGTCGCGCAGCACGCCGGGTGCGTGACAGACCAGGGCGACGGGCTTGCCTGCGCCGATCGCGGTTTCGATCAACGCGATCGATGCCGGATCGTTGGCGAGATCCCAGAGCGGTCCGTGCCCACCCGGATAGAACACCGCGTCATAATCGGCGATCCGCATATCGGACAGTACGCGCGTATCGGCGAGCGCCGCGGTGGCCTCCGCATCGCCCTCGAACCGCCGCGTCGCATCGGTCTGCGCGTCGGGCTTGGCGCTGCTTGGATCGAGCGGCGGCTGGCCACCGGCCGGCGACGCGAGCGTGATGTCAGCACCCGCATCCTTGAACACGTAGTAAGGCGCGGCAAGCTCCTCCAGCCAGAAGCCGGTCTTTCGGCCGGTATCGCCGAGATCGGCATGCGAGGTGAGGACGACGAGAATCTTCAAGATTGATCTCCGGATCGGGTTCGTGGGGAGAGAACGAACCGGCTCTAGGATCGGCGCCTTACGCACGTGAAACGAATTGCGCCCGAACGTGGGACTATCGCCCTGGGCAGGGCCGGTCGGCAATCATACGACGCCATGCCCCTCCTTGTTCTCCCGCGAAGGCGGGAGCCCAGTCTGGATCCCCGCCTTCGCGGGGAAACAAGTCTTTTCCAAACGCTGGATCAATCTCCAGCTAGATCGAGCGCTCGCGCACGATACGGCAGCCGATCGCGGCGTCCGGGTATATGTCGGTCTTCATGGTCTCGATCTCGACCCGCCGCACCCGTTCGTCTGCCAGACACAGTGCGGCGATTGCCTCGCAGAGCGTCTCTTGAAGCGCGAACGGGCGCTCCGCTGCCATCGCCAGAATGCCTGCGCGGACGAAGTCGTAATCGAGGACTTCCCCGATCGCGTCTTCGCCAAGCGGCCCCGGATACACGACCGTCATCTCGACCGAAACGACCACGCGTTGTGGCGCGACCTCGTGCGGGTGAATGCCGAGGCGCATCATGACGTCGAGTCCGTCCAGGATCGTCGTGAATTCAGCCATTCCGCCCCTCAAACATCACGTCGCCGTCGCGCGTCAGAAACCGTTGTCCGCAATCGACGAACACATTCTGCCCCGTCACGCCCCTCGCGGTCAGCAGCCACGCGACCGCATCGGCCACTGCCTTCGCACCGACCGGTCGCTCGAGCAAATTGTCGCTCGCCACCGCTGCGAACTCTTCTTCGCTCTGGTCTCCGCTCGGCAAGGTCAGCCCCGGCGATACCGCGTTGACCGAGATGCGCGGTCCGAGCGCCTGTGCGAGCATCGTCGTCGCCCCCTCCAGCGCGATCTTGCCGCAACTGTACGAGAAAAAGTCCGGATTGAGGTTGGCCACCTTCTGGTCGAGCACATTGACCACCGCGCCGTCCGCGACATCGTCCTGCGACGCGAGCGCGGACGCGAGCAGCACCGGAGCACCGCAATTGATCGCGCCAAGCTCGGCGAACAGTACCGGATCGACGGCCGGCGGTCGGTCGAATTCGAACTTCGACGCGCAGTTCACCAGCCCGTCGATCGGTCCGCCGATCGCCGAGCGTGCCGCCGCGAACAGGTCGCCGATCGTGCCTAGATCGCTCAGGTCCCCAGGCACCGCAGCAGCACGCCCTCCCCCGCCAACGATCTCCGCCACCAGCGCGGCCGCCTCGTCGGGAGAATGTCCCTGATGCACGACCACGGCATGCCCGTCGGCAGCCAGCCGCCGGACGATCGCCGCACCCAGCCGCTTCGCCCCACCCGTCACCAGGACGGTTCGCATCAGACGCCACGCCCCATCAAGGCCAGCACTTCCTTCCGGCTGCGTTCGTCGTCGCGGAAAACGCCCATCATCCGGCTCGTGACCATCGTCACCCCCGGCGTGCGGACCCCGCGCGCGGTCATGCAGGCGTGGCTGGCCTCGATTACCACCGCGACGCCCTGCGGCTTGAGGTTGTCCCATATGCAGTCGGCCACTTCCGCGGTCAGCCGCTCCTGCACCTGCAACCGCCGCGCGAACCCGTGCAGCACGCGTGCGAGCTTCGAGATGCCGACGACATGGTCGCGCGGCAGGTACGCGATGTGCGCCTTGCCGATGATCGGTGCCATGTGATGTTCGCAATGCGACTGGAACGGGATGTCCTTGAGCAGCACGATCTCGTCATAGCCGCCGACCTCCTCGAACACGCGTTCGAGATGTTTCGCCGGATCGTCGCCATAGCCCGCGCAATATTCCTTCCACGCACGTGCAACACGACGCGGCGTGTCGAGCAACCCTTCGCGGGTCGGATCGTCGCCTGCCCAGCGGATCAGCGTACGGATCGCCGACGCTACGTCTTCGGGCACAATCACCTTGCCGTCGGGACCGAGTACATCTCCGTCAACCGACCGCTCCTCGGCCCCGTTCAGTTCATCCCGCATCGCAACACCCTTTGTCAGCATACCCAAACATCAGAACATGGGTCCTCTTTTGCAACTGTTTCATTTCAGCAACGCGCCATAAATCCAAGTAATCCGGGCTTCAAAAAGCGTTGACGGTGGAATTTTTTCGTCGTTACTTCGCCATACCTGAAAATCTAAATCGTGAATCGGCACAGACCGGCACGATCGGGGAGAGGACTGACATGGCCAAGTTCGAATTGCTCGCCGCCTCGGCGATGATACTCCTGTCGATTGCGCCGGCAATGGCTCAGACGGCCACCACATCGGCTGAAAACCCCGGCCCCACCAATGGCCCCGGGCAAGAGGCGCCATCCACGCCCGGCACATCGACGCAGACCACGCCCGCCGATACCGCGGCCAGTGCCTATGCGTCGCAGGATATCGTGGTTACCGCGCAACGCCAATCGCAACGTTTGCAGGATGTTCCGATTGCAGTGAGCGCTTTTACCGCGGACACGATCTCGAAGCAGCAGATCGTCAATCCGAGTGCGCTCCAGCAGACGCTGCCCAACGTCACCTTCACCAAGACCAATTTCACCACGTCGAGCTTCACGATCCGCGGCATCGGCGACCTGTGCGTCGGCGCGACGTGCGACCAGGCGACCGCGATCCACGTCAACGACATGCCACTGGTCACCACGCGACTGTTCGAAAGCGAGTTCTTCGATCTGGAACGGATCGAGGTCCTGCGCGGACCGCAGGGTACGTTGTTCGGCCGCAACGCGACCTCGGGCGTGGTCAACTTCATCACCGCCAAGCCGGACCTGTCGGGGGTCCATGCCTCCGCCGAGGCCGAGTACGGCAATTACGATTCGAAGCGCGCCCGCGCGATGATCAACCTGCCCTTCACGGACACGCTCGGCATCCGCGTCGCGGGCACGTATCTCAACCGCGACGGCTATACCAAGAACACCTATGACAATTCGAAAATCGACGGGCGCGACCTGTATTCGATCCGTGGCACGTTGTCGTGGGAGCCGACCAACGATACCCGCGTCGACCTGATCGGCTATTATTTCCGCGAGAAGGACAACCGCAGCCGCATCCAGAAGCAGCTCTGCCACCGCGATCCGACCGGCATTCTGGGCTGCCTCCCCGATCGGCTCGCGAACGAGACGCCGAACGGCAACTCGACGCTGGCCGCTACGCTCGCCTCGACACAGTATTTCGGAATCGCCGGCACGCAGCTCGGGCACCCGGAGATTGCCGCGATCGGCCTGCAGAACCTGTATGCGACCGACACCTATGCCGGGGTCGTCAATCCCGGCGACGTCCGCACCGTCCGGATCGACTCCAACCCGACCTATTTCGCCGAGGAAGAGCAGTACACCGCCAAGATCTTCCACGATTTCGGTCCGGTCTCGTTCAACTTCACGGGCGGGTTCTCACGCAACACGGTCGATAGCACGACCGACTTCAACCTTGCGGTCGAGAACCCCCTTGCGGCCAATGTCGGACTGAACACGCTGAACGCGATCGGCCGCCCCGGCGTGGTCATCCGGCTGCCGGGCGGCGCGCTGGTCAATACCGGCTATCTCAACGGCGTCCGCTCCGTGCTGATCCCCAATGGCCCGGCCGGCGGCGCGTGCCAGTCGGGTGCCGATACGAACAATGTCGGCGTGTTCGGCGGCAACGGCATCGGCTGTTACGCGCAGAGCCTCGACGTCGATCGCTCGCGCCAGGTAAACCGGCAATATTCGGCCGAGGCGCATATCGACAGTTCGTTCGACGGCATGTTCAACTTCCTGCTCGGCGGCATCTATGTGGACTCGCGCAGCCAGAACACCGACTATTTCGTCAACGCGTTCGGGCTTGATTACGCATCGGGCGTGCTCGGCGCAGCCAGCTCGGCGGCGATCCCGGGCGTCAACGGCAACGCGTTCCTCGCGACGCCGTTCTACCGCAACGACGGTGACGATTTCCGCCTGAAATCCTACGGGATCTTCGGCGAGACCTATTTCGAGTTCAACGACAAGCTGAAGCTGACGCTCGGCCTGCGCTACAATCACGACGAGAAGGACGTGAAGGCGCGCAACATCACGTTGAACGTGCTCACCCCGATCGGCGCGTCGAACATGACGCAGGGGCTGAACTACACCACCACCGACTTCGACTCCACGCGCGCCGGGGTGCAGGAATATGCGCTCGACAAGGTCAGCTTCTCGCGGCTGACGGGGCGCGCGGTGATCGACTACAAGATCTCGCCCGACAATCTGATCTACGCGTCCTATTCGCGTGGCTACAAGTCGGGCGGCATCAATCCGCCCTTGCCCGCGACCTTCTCGGTACCGACGACGTTCACGCCCGAGAAGATCGACTCGTTCGAGATCGGGTCCAAGAATACCTTCGGTAACGGCGCATTGCGGCTCAATGTCACGGGCTTCTACTACAAGTACAAGCAGTTGCAGCTGAGCCGGATCGTCGCGCGGACCGCGGTCAACGACAATGTCGACGCCAATGTCTACGGCGTTGAGGCGGAAGCGATCCTCAGCCCGATCCCTGCGTTCGTCGTCAACATGAACGCAAGCTACCTCCACAGCGAGGTGTCGGCGGACAAGTTCCTGGTCAATCCGCGCGATCCGTCGGGCGGCCGCTCCGACGCGGTGATCATCAAGGACCTGCAGAGCGCGGCCAACTGCGCGGTCGTGCCAACCACCGCGGGCAATATCTTCGGCGTGAACACCTATGTCGGCGCGATGAACTCAGGTCTCGGCCTGCGCGGACCCGTGGCGATCCCGTCGACCAACACGACCGGGGCATACAGCCTCTGCTCGGTTCTCGCCGCGACCGCGGCCAATCCGCCCGCGCCACTCCGTGCGCTGTTCGGTGTGCCGACCGGTGCGCTGCCGTTCAGCGTGACCGACGGCGTCGGCGTCAACATCCGCGGCGGCAAGCTGCCCCAAGCACCGACCTACAAATTCTCGGCAGGCGCGCAGTACACCATCGCATTCCGCAACGGCATGTCGTTCGTGCCCCGCGTGGATCTCAACTACACCGGCGGCTTCACCGCATCGATCTTCAACCAGCTGGTTGACCGCGTGCAGGGCTATGAGGTGGTCAACGCGCAGGTGCAGTTGAACGGCGCCGACGACCGCTGGTTCCTGCGCGGCTTCGTGCAGAATCTGACGAACAACGACTCGATCACGGGGCAGGCGGTCGGCGACCAGTCGTCGGGGCTGTTTACGAATATCTTCACGATCGACCCGCGGCGGTACGGCATCGCGGCTGGGTTCAAGTTCTGAAGGACGGCGCAAACGATCCTCCCCCGCCAGGGGGAGGTGGCGCCGAAGGTGACGGAGGGGGAGGACACGGAGCAGAGGTGGGCGCGTGCCTCCCCCTCCGTCTGGCAAGAGCCAGCCACCTCCCCCTTGCGGGGGAGGATCGCAAAGCACATCACGTCATTTTGACGCCGTCAGGACTCAGGGTCGCTAACGCTGCGGTGCTCGGCTCTGGATCCTAACGTTCGTCAGGACGACGATGCGCGCGCCGCCCGGCACGAGCGCCAACATGACGACCGACGCTCCCTTGCCCTCTCCCGTCGGGAGAGGGAGAGACGCCAAGGGCGGCGAGGGTGAGGGCACGACCTGCAGATCGATAGCCGTGAAACATCAAGCGCGTGGTTAGCGCTTCAGCCGCTCTGCGTGCCACGCCACATGATCCGGCATGAACGTCGCGATGAAATTGTAGCTGTGATCATACCCAGGCTGCATCCGTAGCGTCAGGTCGATCCCCGCCGCCTTGCAAGCGTCGGCCAGCAACTCGGGCTTCAACTGCTCGACCAGGAAGTCATCGGCTTCGCCCTGATCGACCAGGATGTCCTCCACCCGCGCGTCATCTTCGATCAGCGCGCACGCGTCGTACGCCCGCCACGTCGTCCGATTCGGTCCGAGATATCCGCCGAGCGCCTTCTCACCCCAGGCGCACTGCAACGGCGCCACGATCGGGGCGAACGCCGACACGCTTCGGAAACGCTCCGAATTGCGCAACGCGATCGTCAGCGCGCCGTGCCCGCCCATCGAGTGCCCGAAGATCCCCTGCCGCGCCATGTCCGCCACCGGAAACTCCGCCGCGATCAGCGCTGGCAGTTCGTCCTCGACATAGGACCGCATCCGGAAATTCTTCGCCCAGGGTTCCTCGGTCGCATCGACGTAGAAGCCTGCGCCCTTGCCGAAGTCGTACGCGTCGTCGTCCGGCACGTCGTCGCCGCGCGGCGAGGTATCCGGCGCAACCAGGATCACGCCCAGTTCGGCACACGCGCGCCGATACTCGCCCTTGTCCATGACGTTGGCGTGCGTGCAGGTGAGCCCCGACAGGAACCACAACACCGGCAACCGCGCCCCCTCGTCATGCGGCGGCACATAGACCGCGAAGGTCATGTCGGTGCCGGTCGCGGTCGACGCGTGGCGATAGACGCCCTGCGTGCCGCCATAAGCCTTGCTGGTGGAGACGGTTTCCATCACGCGACCCGGTGCAATGCGCAGATCTTGTTTCCCGACGGATCGCGCAGATAGGCGAGGTACAGCTTCCGCCCTCCCGTAGCCTCTCGCACGCCCGGCGGATCCTCACAGGCCGTCCCGCCGTGCGCCAGCCCTGCAGCATGCCAAGCATCGGCAGCCTCGGTCGAGGCCGCAGCGAACCCCATCGTGCTGCCGTTGCCGTGGCTAGCCGGCTCGCCGTCGATAGGCTTCGTCAGCAGAAAACGTCCGCCGGCGTGCGCATAGACCACCCGCCCCCATTCATCGACGACGCCTTCCGGCACGCCGAGCGCGCCCAAAGCCACGTCGTAGAACGCTTTCGACGCCGCGATATCGTCGGCGCCGAGCATGATGTGCATGAACATGATCCCGCGCCTCAGTAGATCACGACGGAGCGGATGCTCTCGCCGGCATGCATCAGGTCGAAGCCCTTGTTGATCTCGTCGAGCGTCAGGCGGTGCGTGATCATCGGGTCGATCTCGATCATCCCGTTCATGTACCAGTCGACGATCTTCGGCGTATCCGTGCGCCCGCGCGCGCCGCCGAACGCCGTCCCGCGCCAGTTGCGCCCGGTCACGAGCTGGAACGGCCGCGTCGAGATTTCCTTCCCCGCCTCGGCCACGCCGATCACGATCGAGGTGCCCCAACCACGATGGCACGCCTCCAGCGCCTGCCGCATCACGGTCGTGTTGCCGGTCGCGTCGAACGTGTAGTCCGCGCCTCCATCGGTGAGCGCGACGATGTGCTGGACGATATCGCCCACATCCTTTGGGTTGGCGAAGTGCGTCATGCCGAAGCGACGCCCCCATTCCTCACGGTCGGGATTGATGTCGACGCCGACGATCATTCCTGCGCCGGCAAGCCGCGCGCCCTGGATCACGTTCAGCCCGATCCCGCCAAGCCCGAACACGACAACCGTGTCGCCCGGCTGGACCTTCGCCGTATGCACCACCGCGCCGACCCCGGTCGTCACGCCGCAGCCGACATAGCACGAGGTATCGAACGGCGCGTCCTCACGGATCTTCGCCACCGCGATCTCGGGCAGCACGGTGAAGTTCGAGAAGGTCGAGCAGCCCATGTAGTGGAAGATCGGCTGCCCCTTGTAACTGAACCGCGTCGTGCCGTCGGGCATCAGCCCCTTCCCCTGCGTCGCGCGGATCGCGGTGCACAGGTTGGTCTTGCCGCTGAGGCACGACTTACACTGACGGCATTCGGGGGTGTAGAGCGGGATGACGTGATCGCCGACCGCGACGCTGGTCACGCCTGCGCCGATCTCGCGAACGATGCCGGCGCCCTCATGGCCGAGCACGCTCGGAAACAACCCTTCCGAATCAAGCCCGTCGAGCGTGTACGCGTCGGTATGGCAGATGCCCGTCGCCATGATTTCGACGAGGACTTCGCCGAATTTAGGCCCTTCGAGGTCGAGTTCGACGATCTCGAGCGGTTTTTTTGCCTCGAAGGCTACGGCGGCGCGGGTCTTCATGGGTGGGTCTCCTTGATTGCCGCCCTGATGCCCCCAGCGCCCCGCCTCCGCAACCCGCAGGCGATGCAACTAATGCCGCGTTCCCGCGCTTGATCCTTTCAAATCAAGGAGATGGCGCGATGAAGGATCCGAAGAAGGGCGACGAGGTCACCTGGAAATCGCACGGCGGCGAAGCGCACGGCACGGTCGAGAAGAAGCAGACCAGCGACACGAAGATCAAGGGCCACACCGTCAAGGCCTCCAAGGAGGAGCCCCAGTTCATCGTAAGGAGTGACAAGGGCGGCAAGGCAGCGCACAAGGCGGACGCGCTCACCAAGGCGTGACCACGCGCGCAGTGCCTAACGCACGCGCGCAACAGGAAGGAATGCTTATGGCTACAGCTCCCAAGACCGGCGGCATCCACGCCCCCGTCCAGCCCTCTCCCGAGCTCGGCGAGATCGTCGGCAACGACAAGCTGCCGCGCAGCGAAGTGATCAGCAAGGTGTGGGTCTACATCAAGGCACACAACCTCCAGAACCCCGAAAACAAGCGCGAGATTCTGGCTGACGAGAAGCTGAAGAAGGTCTTCGGGCGTGACAAGTGCACGATGTTCGAGATGAACAAGTACATCTCGCAGCACGTCAAGGCCTAACCGCCCGCACTGCACGGCAAGCGGCGACGGGGCATCGACAGCGATACCCGTCGCCCTTGATCGGACCTCATCGAGGGTTCGAACTACCGAAATATCGTCATTGCTCGAATGCTATCGTGCACGACCAGACACGAGCGCAGCGCTTGATCGTCCCACCCGACCGGCGTATTGCGCCAGCCGATGCCCCCGTAGCTCAGCCGGATAGAGCGACGGTTTCCTAAACCGTAGGCCGCGTGTTCAAATCTCGCCGGGGGCACCACCACGCGCCTGAAATCCGATCGCCTGGGGGTCGAGCTCGAAATCCCGAGCTACGGAATTCCGACTAGCGGCCTTCAGGACAGCGTCGATCTAACCCGAAAAAAATCATCCGCAACAGCGCTTGGACTTGATCCCGGATCCGCACCGGCATGGATCGTTCCGGCCGATCTTCGTAGCCGTCGGCGGGAGCGGTGTCATCGAGCCGAGCTCGCCGGCGCGGATGCGCGCCGCGTACAGACGCACGATGCTGTCGTTCAGATCAGCCAGCGCCCGATCGTTGACGACGTTGATCTCGATACTGTCGAGAGGGCTTTCGTCCTGCGCGATCGCGATCAGGGACGACAGGCGTGCCAGCGCGTCGGCGGCGTCGTGGTCTGCCCCGGCGGCAAGTATCGCCCAACTGTCGGGACGCAACGCCATCGCCTCGGAGAAACCGTCGACCCACAGCTCCCAGAGCACCTCGCCATTGCGTTCGTCGACGTCGAAGATCGGCTGAGGTTTGCCGCGGCCCAGATCGCGGACGATCTCGGTGCAGCGCGCCGTCACCGCATCGACGAACCACTGGACGTCGGCGGGATCCTCGAAGGGCGCGGTCTCGCCGTCATCGATACCCCATATACCTTGCAGCCATTCGCTCGGCGGAATTCGGTCCGGGCCGACGACGATGCCGGTGAGGAAGCCGTCCAGTTCGGTGAGCAGCATTGGCTCGTCGAGAGGAAGATCGGCAAGCGCCCCGTCGAGCCGACGGAAGCGGGAAGGAAAGTGTCTCATTCGTTTCGATCAATTGCGCTGGAGAATAGGCGTGCATCATAGCGCGAACCACCTCGGCTACTAGCGCCGAGTAGGCCGACGGTGCCGATCGCAGGCGGGGCAAAGTGCGGTGTCGAGGCGCGTGCATAGCCGTTGACGGCCGATGCGGACCCATTAGACCGTGGGCATGGGCGCGGCGGGTAAGAGGTCGTCCGATCCGGGCGAGAGGGCGACGATCCTCCGGACGCTGGTCGAGACGTATAGCCGACCGCTGAGCCGGTACTTCAATCGGCGCGTGTCGGCGTCGCACGACGTTCCCGACCTGGTGCAGGAGGTGTTCCTGCGGCTCAGCCGGCTCGCGGACCCGAACGACATTCGCCAGCACGACAGCTTCATCTTCGTAACCGCCGCCAACGTCCTCAAGGATCAAGCGCGCCGAAACCAGGGGCGCGGCGCCGGGTTGTCCGATCCGATCGACGATCTTTCCATCGAAAGTTCGGATTTCGCGCCGGACCGCGTCTTGGAGAGTAGGCATGTCGCCGACGCGCTGCGTCGTGCGCTTGCCGAACTGCCCGAACGGACGCGCGACGTGTTCGTGCTCAGGATGCTGGAGGGATTGAAGATGGCCGATGTCGCGCATGCCATGGCTATCTCGACGCGCGCCGCGGAAAAGCATCAGGCGCGCGCGTTGGCGCATGTCGCGGAACGGCTGAAGGACTGGCGACGGTGAGCGATCCCGCGATGATCGAAGCGGCGGAATGGGTCGAGCGGCTCGACCGCGACTGTGATGGCGGCGACGGCACGACGCTTACACGGTTCAACGACTGGCATGCGCGGCCCGGCCACGCAGCAGCATGGGCGGCGGTTTCCGAAGCGCGGGCGACCAGCGCGAGCCTTGCGGACCATCCCGACATGCTGGCGCTGCGGCACGCCGCGGTGGCGCGAGCGGCGCTGGGTCGCGCGCCGCGACGGGTCGCGCCGTGGATGCTGGCCGCGGC
>NZ_JADBIA010000016.1:0-94296 GCF_014892665.1 Sphingomonas sp. CFBP 13603
TACCGTTTGAGGTGATCTGTCTTGATCCTCCCCCGCAAGGGGGAGGTGGCACCGAAGGTGACGGAGGGGGGGGGCACGCGCCACCCCTGCTTCGTATCCTCCCCCTCCGACTGGCAAGAGCCAGCCACCTCCCCCTTGCGGGTGAGGATTGAGAGTTACCGCGCCGGTGGCAACCAGCGGAGGTCGAGTCCTTCGAACCGGTCTATGTAATTTGCCGCCTGCGCGAGCTGCACTTCGTTGAGCAGCGTAACCCGGCCAGTCTCGCGGCGGATCAACCCGTCTTCCTCCAACTGCCGCAGCATCCGGTTGACGTGGACCGCGGTGAGGCCGGTGGCGTCGCCGATCTCCTCCTGCGTCAGGCCCAACGTGAAGCTGTTGCCCATCGCGCGGTCGCGCATCCGCATCCGGTTGCGCATCTCGAGCAGCAACGCCGCGATCCGCGCCTTCGCCGAGGTGCGACCGAGCGCGGCGAGCCGGTCGGTCAGCGCGACCTTCTCCATCTGGTTCATCACCATGATCAGCGCAGACAGCCGCGGATGATCGGTGACGAGCCCGGTCATCGCCGAGCGATCGAACGAACACACCGTGCAATCGGTCAGCGCGACCACCGTCTCTGGCGAATCGCGATAGACCAGCGCCGAGACTGCCAGCATGTCGCCAGCGTATAGAAAGCGCAAAATCTGGCGGCTGCCGTCGTCGAGCAGCACATAGCTCATCGCCATGCCACGTTGCAGGATGAAGAGTTCGGCCTGCGGATCATTCTCGCGCACGAGGACGGCACCGCGACGCAAGTCCCGCGGGCGCTCCTCCAACCGCGCTAACGCAGCCTTTTCGTTCATCGACAGGTCGATGAGATCGCCGACGCGGTCGGCGAAGCAGCTGTCCGGCACTCTGTAATGGTCCCCAATGTTCAAGAACCACAGAGCAAAGCTAGGATTTCCGCGCATTAAAGTCGATCAAGCGGGGGGTGTTAGCGCTACGGGGGACGCGAACCGATCCCGGCGCGGGACTTGTCCCCGGGCAACGTCCGCCTGTCGCCCGATCGATGCGCGGCCCTTGCGCAGAACGCCAGCCGCGATAGACACCCGGGATGGACCGTATTCTTATTCGCGGCGGCAATCGCCTGTCCGGGCGCTTGCCCATCTCCGGCGCGAAGAACGCCGCGCTCACGCTGATGCCGTGTGCGCTGCTGACCGAAGAGCCGCTGACGCTGCGCAATCTGCCGCGACTGGCGGATGTCGACGGCTTCGGCCATCTGCTCAACCAGCTTGGCGCGTCTACCGCGATCCAGGGTACGCGGCCCGAGGATTTCGGCCGGGTGATGACGATCCGCGCGGGTAACCTGACCTCGACCGAGGCGCCTTACGATATCGTGCGGAAGATGCGCGCCTCGATCCTGGTGCTCGGGCCGCTGCTCGGGCGTGGCGGCGAGGCGACGGTGTCGCTGCCGGGCGGCTGCGCGATCGGCAATCGCCCGATCGATCTCCACCTGCGCGCTTTGGAGGCGATCGGTGCGGAGCTGGAGATGGCGGCGGGCTATGTGAAGGCGATCGCGCCGGGTGGGCGCCTGCCGGGCGGCCGCTTCCGCTTCCCGATCGTGTCCGTGGGCGCGACCGAGAACGTCGTGATGGCGGCGGTGCTCGCCAAGGGGACGAGCGTGATCGAGAACGCGGCGCGCGAGCCGGAGATCGTCGACCTCTGCAACTGCCTCGTCGCGATGGGCGCGTCGATCGACGGGATCGGCACAGAGACGCTGACGATCGAAGGCCGTGACCGGCTGCACGGCGCGACCTATGCGGTGATGCCCGACCGGATCGAGGCGGGCAGCTATGCGTGCGCGGCGGCGATCACCGGCGGCGACCTGGAACTGGTCGGCGTGTCGATCCCGGACATGGGTGCGACGATCGATGCGCTGGTCGAGGCGGGCGTGTCGGTGACGCCGACCAAGGATGGCGTGCGCGTGGCCTCGGACGGCAAGCTGCAACCCCTGACCCTCTCGACCGCGCCCTACCCCGGGTTCGCGACGGACATGCAGGCCCAATTTATGGCAATGCTTTGTATGGCCGACGGCGCCAGCATGCTGACCGAAACGATCTTCGAGAACCGCTACATGCACGTGCCCGAACTGGCACGCATGGGCGCGGACATTCAGGTCCACGGCCGCACCGCGATGGTTCGCGGCGTCGACAAGCTGGTCGGGGCGCAGGTTATGGCGACCGACCTGCGGGCTTCGATGAGCTTGATCTTGGCCGGGCTTGCGGCGGACGGCGAGACGTCTGTGGGCCGGGTTTATCACCTCGATCGTGGGTATGAGCGGCTTGAGGAGAAGCTGAGCGCGGTGGGTGCGGATATCGAGCGTGCTAGCGACGGGTGAGGGCTTGGTGTCCTAGTTTGAGTCGGGTAGCCCTCTCCCCTCTGGGGAGAGGGTTGGGTGAGGGGCAGCCAAGCAATGCTGCGCCTGGAACTGCCCCTCACCCCGACCCTCTCCCCGGAGGGGAGAGGGAGTAGGATGCTAGGCATTTTGCGGTGGCATTCTTGTACCTCGCAGACGCTGCGGGGTTCGGTCCAAGCAGTGCTACCTGTCCTAGTTCCCCCGCGAAGGCGGGGGCCCAGGATCAAGCAAGACCGTCCTCGGTAATCCGGTAGACATCTACTCAGCGCCGCCGGCAAAGCCGCCGTCGGACGGGTTCGGCCTAGCCGACCCGCCGGCCGTGCCGGGCGCTGCCCGCTCGCTTCGCTTGCTGGCATCGGCGCGGACGTTGCCGCGCTTGCGCCCGTCAGTACATGTGCTGCCCGCCATTGATGCTCAGCGTAGACCCGGTAACGAACCCGCCCTCCTCCGAGCACAGGAACGCCACGCCGCGCGCGATCTCGGTCGCTTGGCCAAGGCGCCCGACCGGGATTTTCGCGACAATCTTTTCCAGCACGTCGGCCGGCACTGCCGCCACCATGTCCGTATCGATATACCCGGGTGCGATCGCGTTGACCGTCACGCCCGCGCGCGCACCCTCTTGCGCCAAGGCTTTCGTGAAGCCGTGGATGCCTGACTTGGCCGCAGCATAGTTCACTTGGCCGTACTGCCCGGCCTGCCCGTTGATCGAGCCGATGTTGACGATCCGCCCCCATTTGCGCGTGCGCATGCCGGGGAAGACGGCCTTGGCCATGTTGAAACAACCGCCAAGATTGGTGTCCATCACCTCTTTCCAATCCTGGTAGGTCATCTTCAGGATGGTGCCGTCGCGGGTGATGCCGGCGTTGTTCACGACGATATCGACATCGCCCAGATCGGCGGCGACCTGCGCGCAACCCGCTTGGCACGCGTCGTAGTCGGCGACGTCCCATTTGTAGGCCGCGATGCCCGTGCGCTCGGTGAACTCCGTCGCGCGCGTGTCGTTGCCGGCATAGGTTGCCGCGACGGTCAGGCCCATGTCCTGCAATGCGAGACTGATCGCTTCGCCGATTCCGCGCGTACCACCGGTTACAATTGCGACGCGTGCCATCAGTCTCTCTCCTCAGTGTTTTGCCGAAGGCTAGCCAGCCCGCACCCATCCTTCAAGCTCGCGTGCCAAAATGCTGCGCAACATTTCCACGCCGACCGGGCTGTCGTTGAGGCATGGCAGATACGCGAAGTGCGTCCCGCCAGCCTCTTCGAAGCTCTCGCGCCCGCGGATCGACAGCTCCTCGAGCGTCTCCAGGCAATCGGCGGAGAAGCCCGGCGCGAAGATCGCCACCTTGGTCTTGCCCGCCTTGGCGAGCGCGACGAGCGTCTCGTCGGTTGCCGGCCCCAGCCACTTCTGCGGCCCGAATCGTGACTGGAACGCGATCGTCAGCTCGCGCCCCATCCGCTCGCCGAGTAACCGCGCGGTCTTCTGGCAGTGGCAGTGATACGGATCGCCCTGCTGCAACGTGCGCTTCGGCATTCCGTGGAAGCTGGCCACGATCGCGTCGGGGGTGAAATCGAGTGCGGACAGCCCCTCTTCGAGCGAGTCCTTCAGCGCGTCGATATAGAGCGTGTCGTCATAATAAGGCGGCAACGTGCGGATCGCCGGCTGCCAACGAAGCCCGGCGAGATGCTCGAACGCCTTGTCGTTCGCGGTCGCGGTCGTTGCTGCGCAATATTGCGGGTAGAGCGGCGCGAGCAGGATGCGTTCGCAGCCCGCCGCCTTCATCGCGGTCAGCCGGTCCGAGATCGACGGATTGCCGTAGCGCATCGCCCAGTCGACCAGCACTTCCGGCCCGAACGAATCCTTCAACGCGGCCGCCTGCAACCGCGTGATCGCAGCCAGCGGCGAGCCGTCCTCGCGCCAGACCTGCGAATAGGCATGCGCGGACTTCTTAGGGCGGGTGTTGAGGATGATGCCGCGCAGGATCGGCTGCCATGCGATCTGCGGGATCTCGACGACGCGCGAATCGGACAGGAACTCGCCGAGATAGCGCTTCACCGATTTCGCATCGGGGCCATCGGGGGTGCCGAGGTTCATCAGCAACACGCCGATCTTGGGTTTCGGAATCGGGGGATGATCGGGGGGCAGGGTCATGGCGCTGGTCTTAAAGGCAAATTGCGGATGCGGAAGCCCGTTGACGCATAGAGCGCGTTGGCGATCGCGGGCGCGACCGCGGGGACGCCGAGTTCGCCGACGCCGCCGGGCGCTTCGTCGCTGCGGATGACCTCGACGGTGATGTCGGGCGTGTCGGCGAGACGAGGCAGGCCGATCGTGTCGAACCCGCGCGCGTCGGCGAGGCCGCGGGTGAGGCCGGTCGAGGCGCCGAGCGCGGCGGCCATGCCGAAGATCAGCCCGCCCTCGATCTGCTGGCGAACGATGTCGGGATTGATCTGCGCACCGCAATCGACCGCGGCGACGAGGCGGTCGACC
Organism: Sphingomonas sp. CFBP 13603; assembly: GCF_014892665.1. Taxonomy (NCBI): domain Bacteria; kingdom Pseudomonadati; phylum Pseudomonadota; class Alphaproteobacteria; order Sphingomonadales; family Sphingomonadaceae; genus Sphingomonas; species Sphingomonas sp. CFBP 13603. The sequence goes on from NZ_JADBIA010000016.1 coordinate 4,875, forward strand.
ACCGGGCGCTGGTCCGCGCCTAAATGCGCCTCCGCCATGACGGCGATGTAGCTGCCGCGGAAGGCGTGGGCGGCGATGCCCTGGCCGCTGCCGTCGACGCCGCCGTCCCAGCCGCCGAGCGCTGCGGCGGTCGAGAGGCAGCGCGCGAGTCGCGGTTCGCCGCCGAGCATGGCGATGCGGAACGACATCGGTTCGGACTGCGCGGTGCGTGCTAGTTCGTCGAGAAAGCATTCGGTGAAAAACGCGGTGTAGCCATGCGCGCCGCCGCGGAGGTGGCCGGTCGGGATGCCGATCTCGGCGGGGTGATGCTCGATCGCGTAGGCTGGAATGCGATAGACGGGCGCCGCGCCCGCGATGGCGTAGCGATCGCCTTTGACGCCGATCAGCGCGGCTTCGGTCGCGAGCCCCGGCATCATCCGGCGTGCCATCTCGGCGCCGGTGGAGGGCGCTGCGATGTTAGCCGACCAGCCCATGATCGCGCCGTTGGGGGCGAGCCGCGCGGCCATCTTCGCGACGGCGGGTGGGCGGTAGTGATCGTGGAGCGAATCCTCGCCGCGCGACCAGGCGAGGCTGACCGGGCGTCTTAGCTTTACCGCCAGCACTGCCGCCTGTTCGGCGACGTCGTGTTCGAGCGCGGCGCCGAACGATCCGCCGATCAGCATCGGGTGGACGACGACGGCATCCTCGCTGAGATCCGCCGCGCGTGCCGCTGCCGATCGTGCGAGCCCCGGCGCTTGCGTTGCGAGCCAGAGTTCGAGGCGGCCGTTGGAGAAGGAGGCGGTCGCGCTGCGGGTCTCGATCGCTGCGTGCAGGCCGAGTCCGGCACGGTAAGTTGCGGTGACGAGCTTGGCGCCCTGGAAGGTCGCGGCGACGTCGCCTGCCGAGGCCATCTGCATGCCGGGACGGGCTAGCGCGGCGTCGAGTGCTGCGTCGATCGACCTGGTATCGGGAAGAGGGGCGTCGTTCTCGAATCGCGGGGCGAGCGCGTCGAGCGCCTTTTGCGCGGCCCACCCTGTCGTCGCGACGGCTGCGACCCAGCGCGGGTTCTCGACCACCGACAGCACGCCGCGGATGCGATCGGCGGCGGCGCGGTCGACCCTAGTCAGGCGACCGCCGACGGGGCCTTGGCGGATTGCGGCGTGGACCATGTCGGCGAGGCGGACGTCGCCCGCGAAATTGGCCGAGCCGTCGACTTTCGAGGGGGTGTCGAGGCGGGGGACCGATTTACCCACCAGCTTGCCGGCGCCCTGGATACCGAGCGGGAGGGGATCTGGGAGGGTGAACGTCGCGGCCTCCTCGGCGAGTTCAGCGAAGCGGATGCGCTTGGTTTGGTAGGTGCAGAAGCCTGCGTCGACGTTGACCTGGGTCCAGTCGGCGTCCCAGCGTTTGGCCGCCGCCATGCAGAGCAACGCGCGGGCGCCTGCGCCGGCCTCGCGACAGGCTTGCTCGAACAGCCGGATCGAGCTTGATCCGCCGGTGAGTATCGGTGGCTGCGTCGTGCCGGCTGGGAGGCGGTCGAACGCGCCTTCGAACAGGTCGTGCGTGCCGATTGGGTTGGCGTAGAGCGGATTGAGCGGGGCGGGCTCGACGCCGATCGTGCGCCAGTCCGCGCCGAGCTCGTCCGCGACGATCTGGGGGAGGGTCGTGTAGACGCCCTGGCCGTGCTCGACCTGCGGGACGGCGACGGTGACGTGGCCGTCGGTGCCGATCTTCAGCCACGCGCCGAACGGGGTTTCGCCGGGGTTGGCGACGAGATTGGGGGCGTAGCTGCGTGGCCACAGACCCCAGGCGATGACGAGGCCGATCCCCGCGCCGCCGCCGACGAGTATGCTGCGCCTGTTGATCATGGAGTGGCTCTAATCCTTCTCCCCCACGGGGAGAAGGTGGCGCGAAGCGGCGGATGAGGGGGAGTGGGTCTCCGGGGCCGTGCCGGGAGGCTCACCGCCCCTCTCCCTTCCGTCGCCAAGCGGCTCCTCCCTCCCTCTCCCCGTAGGGGCGAGGGAATTTAGACGAGCGCTCGGTACGTGGCTTTCAGGGACACCTTGTCGATCTTCTCCGTTCCCAGTCTTGGCAGCGGCTCTTCCGAAATCCAGATCCGCTGCGGTATCTTGAACGCGGCGATGTGTTGGTGGAGGAATGCGGTCAGGTCGTCCGGGGTCAGCGTTTCGCCGTCCTGCGGCACTACCACTGCGCCGGGGACCTCGCCGAAGCGCTCGTCCGCCAGCCCGAACACGGCGGCCTCCGCGACGGCTGGATGTTCGTACAACGCCGCTTCCACCTCCTGGCACGAGATGTTCTCGCCGCCGCGGATGATGATGTCCTTCTTGCGGTCGACGATGAACAGATAGCCGTCCTCGTCGAGGTAACCGATGTCGCCGGTGCGGAAATAGCCATCCGCGGTGAACGCCGCGGCGGTCGCATCCGGGCGGTTCCAATATTCCTTGAAGTTGCAGATCGAGCGGATGCAGACCTCGCCGCGCTGGCCCCGGTCGACCGGGTGGCCGGCATCGTCGAGGATCGCGAGGTCGACCAAAGGCGCGCCGGGCCGGCCGGCGGAGTTAGGCTTGGCGAGGTAATTGCCGCGCCAGTTGCCGGTGCCGACCGCGTTGGTCTCGGTCAGGCCGTAGCCGATCAGCGGTGCGCTGCCGCCCATTTCCTCGTCGATCCGGCGGACGTGGTCGACCGGGCGGGGGGCACCGCCGGCGGCGAAGTCGGTGACGGTCGACAGGTCGTAATTGGCACGGTCGGGGTGATTGAGGATCTCGAAGCTCATCAAGGGCACGCCGACGAAGTAGGTCACGCTCTCCGCCTCGATCAGCCGCATCGCCTCGCCCGCATCCCATTTCGGCATCAGCACGAGTTTGCGCCCCATCGCGAAGCTCTGGAGGAAGACGGGGACCTCGCCGGTGATGTGAAACAGCGGGATCGTCAGCAGCGCGACCGGCTGGCCGACCGGCGGCGAGCCTTGCGCTGTGGCGATCCCGACCATCATCATGACCTGGCCGAGATAGTTGAAGATGCCCTGCACGACCGCACGGTGTTCGGAGAGCGCACCCTTCGATTGGCCTGTCGAGCCCGATGTGAACAGGATCGTCGCATGATCCTCCGGCCCGAGCAGCGGGAGGTCGGCGGTGTGATCGTCTTTCGCGAACACGGCTCCAAGCGCGGCGTCGAGTTCGCGCCAATCGTCGATCTCGACCACAGGCGCGCTTAGGCCTGCGATCTGCGCGAGGCGCTTCACGCGGGGCGGATCGGCGAACACGAGCGCGCAGTCGACCTCGCCGATCGCGATCTCCAGTTCCTCCGACTGCCACCAGCCGTTGAGCAGGGTCGCGACGCCGCCGGCCATGACGATGCCCATGTAGAGGACGATCCAAGACGGCGAGTTGCGCATCGCGATGCCGATTCGGTCGCCCTTGGCGAGACCGTAGCCGCCGACAAGGGCGCGAGCGGTGCGCTCGGCGGCGGCGTAGACCTCGCCGAAGGTCAGCCGTTCGGCGCCGGAGACGAGGAAGACGGCGTCGCGGTGCTCGTTGGCGTAGTGTGCGAAATAATAGCTGAGCGCGGGCGGGGCGGCGGCGATCGTCGGCAGCATGACGCCGAACCGCTCGGCCGATCCGAGCGCAAGCATGCCGTCGGGCGCGGTCAGCGCGGCCATCGTCGAATCCATAGCTGCATCGAGCTCGGTCCGCATATCGCTCTCCTACTTGGTCTTATCGTTATCGGTCTTTATGCAGGGGCGAACGCGTGGGGAAAAGCCTTTGATCCTGTCTACCATCACCGCCGCTGCGGGTGCCGTAGCGCCTGCCGTCGGCAGTCACATCCGCTTCGAGGACCTAGGGCTTCACCCCGACGTCTTCTCGATCGGCTTCTTCACGCTGCGCTGGTACAGCCTTGCCTATATCGGCGGGATCCTGCTCGGCTGGTGGTATCTGCTGAAGCTGCTCGCCCAGCCCGGCGCACCGATGGCGCGGCGGCATGCCGACGACCTCGTATTCTACGCGACGCTCGGGATCATCCTCGGCGGGCGGCTCGGGTATGTGATCTTCTACGCGCCCGAGATGTTCCTGCATCCGCTGCGGATCTTCCGGCTCTGGGACGGCGGCATGTCGTTCCACGGCGGCGTCATCGGCACGTCGATCGGGCTGATCCTGTTCGCGCGGAAGCACCAGCTCAACTGGTTGCGCGTGCACGATTATATCGCGTGCTGTGTGCCCTTCGGGCTGTTCTTCGGGCGGCTGGCGAACTTCGTGAATGGCGAGCTTTGGGGCAAGCCGACCGATGTCGCGTGGGGGATCATCTTCGAGCGCACCGTGCCGTTCGGGATGGTTGAGCCGGCGCGGCATCCGAGCCAGCTGTACGAGGCGGGGCTGGAGGGCATCGTCCTGTTCGCGCTGCTGTGGTTCGCGTTCTGGAAGACCAAGGCGCGCTATGATCCGGGCAAGCTCGTCGGGTTGTTCGTGTTGGGGTACGGGATCGCGCGGTTTACCGTTGAGTTCTTCCGCGAGCCCGATTCGCAGCTGCGGGCGTTTGCCGAGCATACCGGGCTGCACATGGGGCAGTGGCTGTGCGTGCCGATGATCGTCGGTGGCGCGTATCTGGTGGCGACGTCCGCCAAGCGCCGCGTGCGCGTGGAGCCGATCGCGGGGACGGCGAGCGTCGCCTGACCCTTCCTTCGAATAGAAGCACCACCCCGGCGGAGGCCGGGGCCCAGTTGGGAAGGTTGAGGTGACGACGCGCAACGCACGTCACTAAGGACGTTCCAACTGGGCCCCGGCCTTCGCCGGGGTGGTAGAGATTTTTGAGATGGTCGACATGCCCGACAACCCCGTGACCGACACCGCCCTCCCCGAACGTCTCGCCCGCGCGATTGCGCTCGCGGGTCCGATTCCCGTTGCGCAGTATATGGCGGCGGCGAACGCGCACTATTATGCGACGCGCGACCCGTTGGGGGCGGGGGGGGACTTCACCACCGCGCCCGAGATCAGCCAGATGTTCGGCGAGCTTGTCGGGCTGTGGTGTGCGGATCTTTGGGATCGCGCTGGCCGCCCGGATGTGACGTGGGTCGAACTCGGGCCGGGTCGCGGGACGCTGGCTGCCGATGCCGCGCGGGCGATGGCGAAGGCGGGGCTGGAGCCGCCGGTACATTTCGTCGAGACCAGCCCCGCGCTTCGGGCCGCGCAGGCCGAGCGGGTGCCCGCTGCCACTTGGCACGACGCGATCGATACGTTGCCGACCGATCGCCCGCTGATCGTCATCGCCAACGAGTTCTTCGATGCGCTGCCGATCCGGCAGTTGGTGAAGCGCGAGCAGTGGCACGAACGCCTCGTCGCGGCACAGGACCTGCTGTTCCTGCCGATCGCCGGGAAGCCGCTCCCGGATGCCGTCATTCCCGAGCCTTTCCGCGACGCGCCCGCGGGCTCGATCCTCGAAACCTCGCCCGCCGCCGTGACGATCATTCGCGGTCTCGCCAAGCGGATCGCCGCGCAGGGCGGTGCGCTGATCGCGGTCGACTATGGCTATGAGGGGCCGGCGCTCGGCGACACGTTGCAGGCGGTGCGCGGGCATGCGTTCGCCAATCCGTTCGAGGCGCCCGGCGAGCATGACCTGACCGCGCATGTCGACTTCACCACGCTCGCTGCAGCCGCCCAAACGGAGGGCGCGGTCGCGTGGGGGCCGGTGACGCAGCGCGATTTGCTCGGCGCGCTCGGGATCGATTCGCGGACGTCGGTGCTCGCCAAGGCGTCGCCTGCGCGGGCGGAAGCATTGGCAGCGGATCGGAGGAGGTTGATGGACGATATGGGTACGCTCTTTAAAGCGCTGGCGATCACCGCGCCGAATTGGCCGACACCGGCGGCGTTCGCATGATTACCTATCGCGATGCCGTGCCGGCCGACGGTGCAGAACTCGCTGCGATGGCGAAGCGGTCGTTTACCGACACGTTCGGTACGCTGTACCGGCCTGAAGACCTTGCCGCCTTCTTGGAACAGACGTTCGGTGAGACGGGGTTGCCTGCGCAACTGTCCGACCCTGCCTTCACGGTGCGGGTCGCGGTGGACGAGGCGGGTGAGATCGTAGGGTTTGCGAAGATCGGCCCGGTGGCGTTTCCAGGCGATTGGCCTGCGACGGCGATCGAGCTTCACCAGCTTTATGTGCGGGGTGACCAGCATGGTGCGGGTGTCGGCCCGGCGTTGATGGACTGGGCGATCGATGTTGCGCGCGCCGATGGGCGGACGGAGATGATTCTGAGCGTGTATGTGGATAATCACCGGGCGCACCGGTTCTACCAGCGTTACGGCTTCGTCGAGATCGGGCGGTATGTGTTCATGGTCGGCGAGCAGCCTGATGATGATCGGATCATGCGGCTGAAGTTGTGAGGGTCGTTACTTTTGAGGAGCGCCACCCCGGCGGAGGCCGGGGCCCAGTTGGCAAGGTCTTGGTAACGGCGCGTTGCCCGTCGTCAGCACCGTCCCCTAACTGGGCCCCGGCCTGCGCCGGGGTGGGGGCAGTGTTTGATGTTGGGTGATCTGATATGACCATCGAAGCGATCCGCGCGAAGGCGCTTGGCGACATTCCGCATGGTTTTCTCGGACGGCGTGGCGGCGTCTCGACCGGGGCGTATGCGAGCCTCAATGTCGGCATCGGGTCCGACGACGACCCCGCCGCCATTGCTGAGAACCGCCTTCGCGCTACCGAGGCCGTCCTCCCCGGTGCGAGGCTTGTCGGTCTCTATCAGGTCCATTCCGCCGACGCGGTGACCGTGATCGAGCCATTCGACGACGCGATCCGGCCGCACGCCGACGCGCTGGTGACCAACCGCCCCGGCCTTGCGCTCGGCATCCTGACCGCCGACTGCGCGCCCGTCTTGTTCGCCGACGCGCACGCCGGCGTCGTTGCGGCAGCCCATGCCGGCTGGAAAGGCGCGCTCGGCGGCGTCACCGATGCGACGATCCTCGCGATGGAGGCGATCGGTGCGCACCGCGACCGGATCGTCGCCGCGGTCGGGCCGTGCATCGCGCGCGCCAGCTATGAGGTCGACGACGGCTTCATCCGCCGGTTCTGCGAGGCGGATCCGGAGAACGAGCGCTTCTTCGCGGACGGTCGCGCCGTCGAGAACAGGGGCGATCATTACCAGTTCGACCTGGAGGCCTATGTCGTCAGCCGTCTCGCGGTCGCCGGGATCGGCCGGATCGAGGCGCTCGGGCTCGACACGTACACCGATGACGATCGCTTCTTCAGCTATCGGCGCGCGACCCATCGCGGCGAGCCCTCCTATGGGCGCCAGATCAGCATAATCGGGCTGTAACGGAAGGCCGTAACGGTTCCCAAAGCCTGCGCCGGTCGTTTAGGCTCCGCACATCGGCTCGCATAAGACGGGCCACGCAGGAGCATATTGATGTCCGATACCCCCGAAAACGCCGGCGCAGTCCCCGCCGAAACCGAAGCGGACCTGACCGGCGTAGCGGCACGCGTCGCACCCAAGCCTGAAGTCGAGAAGATCGGCGGGCGCAAACTGAAGCCGTCGACCTTGATGATGGGCCACGGTTACGACCCCGCGCTGTCGGAAGGCTCGCTGAAGCCGCCGATCTTCCTCACCTCGACCTTCGTGTTTCCCAACGCGGCGGCGGGCAAGCGCCACTTCGAGGGCGTCACCGGCAAGCGTCCGGGCGGTGCCGAGGGGCTCGTCTATTCGCGCTTCAACGGGCCGAACCAGGAGATTCTCGAGGATCGCCTCGGCGTCTGGGAAGAGGCGGAGGACGCGCTTGCCTTCTCGTCGGGCATGTCGGCGATCGCGACGCTGTTTCTCGCGATGGTCAAGCCGGGCGACACGATCGTCCATTCGGGGCCGTTGTACGCGGCGACAGAGACGCTGATCGGCCGCGTGCTCGGCAAGTTCGGCGTGAAGTGGCTCGACTTCCCGGCGGGTGCGACTCGTGAAGAGATCGATGCGGTGATGACCGAGGCGGCGACGGGTAACGTCGCGCTGATCTATCTCGAAAGCCCGGCGAACCCGACCAACGCATTGGTCGACGTCGAGGCGGTCGCGGCCAGCCGTGACGCCATCTTCAAGGGTGAAAAGCCGCCGATTGCGATCGACAACACGTTCCTCGGGCCGCTGTGGTTCCAGCCGCTCAAGCATGGCGCGGATATTGTCGTCTACTCGCTGACCAAATATGTCGGCGGGCATTCGGATCTCGTCGCGGGCGGCGTGCTGGGGTCGAAGGAGCACATCAACACGATTCGGACGATGCGGAACACGATCGGGACGATCACCGATCCGAATACCGCATGGATGCTGTTGCGATCGCTGGAGACTCTCGAACTGCGGATGAGCCGCGCGGGCGAGAATGCGGCCAAGGTCTGTGGCTTCCTGCGGCATCATCCGAAGGTCGAGCGCGTCGCGTATCTCGGCTTCCTCGAGGACGAGCCGGGTATGGAGCGGCAGGCGGATATCTATCGTCGCCATTGCACCGGCGGGGGCTCGACCTTCTCGCTGTACCTCAAGGGCGGCGAGCGTGAGAGCTTCGCGTTCCTCGATGCGCTGAAGATCGCCAAGCTGGCGGTGTCGCTGGGTGGGACCGAGACGTTGGCTAGCCATCCGGCTGGGATGACGCATCTGTCGGTGCCCGATGCGCGCAAGCAGGCGCTGGGGATCACGGACAATCTCGTCCGGATCTCGATCGGGGTGGAGGATCCGGACGATCTGATCGCCGATTTCGAACAGGCGCTGGAGACGATCTGAGTAGTGTTCTCCCGCGAATGTGGGAGTCCGGGAACGCAACGCTGCACGCGCAACCCTGTGCTCCTGCTTTCGCAGGAGAACGTCTAGCTCTCACAACTGCAAGCCGGTACCATGTGAGAATGCCGACCTTCACCCCCATCCCGCAGCACGAGTTCGTCGCTGCCGTGCACATCCTCGCCGCCAAGCTGGTCGAGGATACCGAGTGGAAACCCGATTTCATCATCGGCATCGGTCGTGGTGGGCTGGTGCCGGCGGTATTTCTCAGCCACGCGATCGGCCTGCCGACGCTGTCGGTCGATTATTCGAGCCAGGTGAAGGACTTCGCGGACGAACCGTTGGTGAAGCTCGCCGCGCGGACGCGGGAGGGCGAGCGGCTGCTGTTCGTCGACGACATCAATGATTCGGGGCGGACCATCACGCATCTGCGGGGTGCGCTGGCGGCGGCGGGTGCTGTCGAGGGGGCGGTGCGGTTCGCGATGCTGATCGACAACGTCAGTTCAGCGGAGCGGATCGAGTATTGTGCGCGGACGATTGACCGGACGGTGACGAAGGACTGGTTCGTGTTTCCTTGGGAGGCGGTCGCGCCGGCGGCTGCGATTGCCGAGGATGCGGCCGAAGTGCCTGAGCGGATCGCTTAGTTTCTTGTTCTCCTGCGAACGCAGGAGCCCAGGATCAAAAAGATCGCCCTGCGTAACCCTGGATTCCTGCGTTCGCAGGAAAACAGTGGACGAACAAAGGGCCGGCTCCCGTACGGGAAGCCGGCCCTCGCCCTCGATACGCTACGCGAGGGAACTGGGAAACTGGTTGGGTGGCCTAAACGGGGCGCGACGTCGGCAAAGCCGTCGTCGGTCGGGTCAGGCTTAGCCTGCCCGCCGTCCGTGCCGGCGGTTGCTCGACCGCTCTCGCGGCGAGCACCGGCCCGTTGACGGGCTTACCGCCGGCAATACCCGGGGTTATCCGACTTATCGATCGCGTTGCCGGCCAAGCCACCACCGGCTGCACCGAGGACTGCGCCGAGCGTCCGGTCACCACGACCGGCGATGGTGTGACCGAGCAGGCCGCCGGCGAGGGCGCCGATGATCGTGCCGCCGGTGTTGTCGCAGCCGCGACGGCTGCGTGCGTTGTAGCGGCGGTCGTTGCCGCGATACTCGCGGTAGTCGCCGCGATAGCCACGATCGTAGCCACCGTCGCGGTAGCCGCCACCCTGGTAGCCATCGTAGCCACGCTCGTAGCGCGAGCCCCAGCGCTGCGCATCGGCGGCGGCGGGAACGAGGGCGGTCGCACCCAATGCGAGGGCACTGGCGGCGAGAGTAAAAGTCTTGAACATCGTGCGTCTCCCGTTGGGGATTTCGGCGGCGGCGGGGGCCGTGCTTCCATCCTCGATGAGACGCTTATGGGTGATTCGCATTGAGCCGAGCCTGAATGCCTCCGTTATCCGCTGTTCATGCTTCCGCGGATCGTCGGACACCCTATGAGGGACGCGATGCGGCGCCTGATCACTGTCCTGTTCGTCGCCGTGAGCGTCTGTGCGATCGTGCCGACCTGGTCGGGCGAAGCGCGGCTCGACCTGCTCGGCAAGCGCGCGCAGTTGACCGCGACTCGCGTGATGCTCGATCGCACCAACCCGCGGCATGTGCGCGTCGGCGGGCTCACCTATCTTGGCGGGGTGGCGCTCGACAGTCGCGATCCGGCGTTCGGGGGTTTCTCGTCGCTCGACGTTGCGCCGGCGCCGACCGGCCATCGCTTCACGCTGCTGAGCGATGGCGGCAACATCGTCCAGTTCGACATGGGCGCCGACTGGCTCCCGCACCGGGTCGCGTTCGAGAACCTCCCTGCGGGCCCCGGCATCGGCTGGGAGAAACGCGACCGCGACAGCGAATCGATGGCGATCGATCCGGTATCCGGGAAGATCTGGGTCGGCTTCGAGGATGGCAATTCGATCTGGACCTATGCTGCGGGGTTCGCACGGTACGAGGCGCGGGTGGCGCCCGAGGCGATGCGGAGATGGCCCGCGAACGGCGGGGCCGAATCGATGGCGCGGTTGCCCGGCGGGCGATTCGTCGTGATCAGCGAGGAGGCGCATGTGCGTCGGCCGGACTGGTCCGGGTCGGAAGGGGAGCGGTTGCGCACGCGGCAGGCGCTGATCTTCGCGGGCGATCCGACCGTGGCGGGGGTGCCTGAGCGATTCGCGTATGAGCCGTTCGGGCGGTACGATCCGTCGGACGTCAGCGCGTTGCCGAATGGCGACCTACTCGTGCTCGATCGTGCTTTCCGGCTACCGTTCACGTTCTCAGCGCGGATATCGCGGGTCGCGGCGCGAGACGTGGCGGCGGGGCGAATCGCGCGCGGCCGGCTGATCGCGACGATCGATGCGCCGCTGATCCACGATAATTTCGAGGGTATCGACACGACGGTCGAGAACGGCGCGACGATCGTGTGGATCGTGTCGGACGACAACCAGATGTTTCTCCAGCGCACGCTGCTGCTGAAGTTCCGGCTGGATCGCTAGCCTTACAAACGCCGACGGCCCGCCCTGCTAGATGCAGGGCGGGCCGCGGTGATCGCATTACGGCGTCGCTGTTAGGCGGCGACGGCCGATGCTGCGATCTTCTTGACGACTTCGCGCTTCAGGCGACGAACGCGGAGCGACAGCTTGTCGTCCGAGACCTTCACCAGCCAGTTGTCGAGGCCACCGTTGTGCTCGACGGTACGCAGGCCGTGCGTCGAGACGCGCAGCTTGACGCCCTTCTCGAGCGAATCGGAGAGCAGCGTGACGTTCTGCAGGTTCGGGAGGAACGTGCGCTTGGTCTTGTTGTTGGCGTGGGAGACGTTGTTCCCGACCATCCGGCCCTTGCCGGTCAGTTCGCATATGCGCGACATGTGATTACCTATTCAAGTGTCGGGAGGAACCCCGGAAAGGCGCGCGGATAGCTGGCACGCCGGCTTTCGTCAACCGATTCACGTCGAACGTGCCTGCGGTTGTCCGCAATGGGCATTGTGCAACCCACGGCGATCGACGACGTTGTTACGCTATCGAACTGTTCAATAAAAGGGGATGTCCCATGCGTACGCTCTTGTCTCTCGTCGCGATCATCGTGCTCGTCGTGGTCGGCCTGATGTATTTCGGGATCATCAACATCGACCAGACCCGCCAGGGCGTCGTTCAGGCGCCGAAGTTCCAGGCCGACGTCGCTAAGGTCACGCTCGGCACCGAGAACAAGACCGTGGCGGTGCCGACGATCAACGTCGAGAAGCCGGGCAACAGCCAGGCGCCGAACTGATCTTTACGCGGGTATTTACGTGGGGCGGGCGGCGGGGCAGGGCCTGAGGCCATGTTCCCCGTTCCCGACCCTATGCGCCGCGCGCTCGACGCGGCACGCGATGCGGCGCTGGCTGGGGAAGTCCCGGTCGGCGCCGTTGTCGTTAAGGACGGCGTGATTATCGCTGTGGGGGCGAATGCGCCGCGTGCGTTGTGCGATCCGACTGCGCATGCCGAGATCCAGGCGATTCGCGCTGCTGCTTTGGTTCTGGGCAGCGACAGGCTCGAGGGGTGCGATCTTTGGGTGACGCTGGAGCCGTGTGCGATGTGTGCCGGGGCGATCGCGCATGCCCGGATCGCGCGGCTCTATTATGGGGCGGCGGATGCGAAGGGCGGCGCGGTCGAGCATGGACCGCGGTTCTTCGGCCAGCCGACGTGTCATCATCGGCCCGAGATTTATGCGGGGATTGCGGAAACCGAGGCCGCGGGAATCCTGCGCGAGTTCTTCTTGGATCGGCGCTAGCGAGCATTGGGGAGATGGGCTGCATCCCCCAATGCCGTCATCCCCGCGCAGGCGGGGATCCAGAGACCGAACGGTCAATGGATACGAGGAGTGTCAGCCATTATGGGTTCCCGCCTCCGCGGGAATGACGGGCGTGGGTGGGTTACGCACCTTCTAGTTACCTCAGGCGACCCGTTCACCCTTCGAGGCTCTTGGACGCCTGCTCGAATAAATCCTTCGACAGCCCCGGCGTCCGCACGATCCGCTCCAGTTCCGCGCGCATCAGCCCGGCGCGCCCCGAATCGAACCGGCGCCAGCGGCCGAGCGGCGGCAGGAGTTTCGCCGCGGTCTGTGGGTTCAACCGGTCGAGCGCGATCAGTTGGTCCGCCAGGAACCGGTATCCACTGCCGTCGGCAGTGTTGAACGCCCGCTGGTTCGCGCCGAACGCACCGATCAGCGATCGCGCGCGGTTGGGGTTGGTCAGCGTGAAGTCGGCATGGTCGGCCAGCCCCGCGACGATCGCGCCGGTATCGTCGCGCGACGACTGCGCCTGTGCCTGGAACCACTTGTCGAGCACCAGCGGGTTGTCGCAATATTGGCTGTAGAAGATGTCGAGCGTGGTGGTGCGGATCTCGGACTCGCTGCTGACCAGCGTCGTCAGCGCACCCATCCGGTCGGTCATGTTGTCCGCCGAATCGAACTGCGCGAAGGCGAGGTCCGCCGCATCCGCCGCGCCGCTCGCCGCTATATAGCGGAGTGCGACGGTTCGCAGGCGACGCAGGCCCTTGCCCTCCGGCGTATAGGCGTAGGGCTGGCCCTCACCCCGCGCGTAAGCTTGGCGCCATTGCGCTTCCAGCCGCGTGCCGAGATCGCGGCGCAGCGCTTCGCGCGCGCGGAAGATCGCGTCGGGATCGACGACAGCCATCTGGTCGCCGATGAAGCTCTCCGACGGCAGCAACACCGCCTCCGCGACGAACGCCAGATCGAGATCGGGATTGGCGAGCGTGTTCGCGACCGCGGCGATCACGGCCTCATGATCCGCATGCCCGCCCGCCGACGCGACCAGCGTATCGAGCATCAACTGCTGCATCGCCTCGTAGCGCGCGAACGGATCGTCGTCGTGTGCGCTGAGGAAAGCAAGGTCGGCGGCCGTGCGATCGCTCTCGACCACCACCGGGGCGGAGAAGCCGCGGTTGATCGACAGCACCGGGCGTTCGGCCAGGCCTTCGAATTCGATCGTGTCGAGCGTGTCGTCGAACAGGACGAGGCGCTCGCCGGTCAACGCCGCACCCGAGTCCGCGCCGAACAACTTCACCCGCAACGGTAGCACCATCGGCGACTTCACCGGCTGGCCGGGCGTCGCGGGGACCTGCTGCGCTAGCCGCAATGTCGCGCGGTCTCCCTCATGCGATAGGCTTGCCGAGACGCGCGGGGTGCCCGCCTGCGAATACCAGAGGCGGAACTGGGTGAGGTCGACCTTGCCGCCTTCCTCCATCGACGTCACGAAATCCTCGCAGGTCGCGGCCGTGCCGTCGTACCGGTCGAAATACAGGTCCGTACCGGCGCGGAAGCCCTTCGGTCCGAGGATCGCGGCCATCATCCGGATCAGCTCGGCGCCCTTGTTGTAGATCGTCGCGGTGTAGAAGTTGGAGATCTCCTGGTAGGATTCAGGCCGCACGGGGTGCGCGAGCGGGCCGGAATCCTCGGGGAATTGCGACGCGCGCAGGCCGCGGACGTCCTCGATCCGCTTGACCGCACGCGAACCCTGGTCGGCGGAGAAGCCTTGGTCGCGATAGACCGTAAAGCCTTCCTTCAGCGACAGCTGGAACCAGTCGCGGCAGGTGATCCGGTTGCCCGACCAGTTGTGGAAATATTCGTGCGCGACGACCGCGGCGATCGCGTCGTAGTCGTAATCGGTCGCGGTATCCGGGTCGGCCAGGATGTAGCGCGAGTTGAAGATGTTGAGCCCCTTGTTCTCCATCGCGCCGAAGTTGAAATCGTCGACCGCGACGATGTTGAACACGTCCAGGTCGTATTCGCGGCCATAGGTCGTCTCGTCCCACGCCATCGCGAGTTCGAGCGCCTTCAACGCGTGATCGGTCTTGGGCAGGTCGGCTTCGCGCACCCAGATGCCGAGCGACACCTCGCGCCCCGACATCGTCGTGAAGCTGCTGCGGTTCACCGCGAGGTCGCCGGCGACCAGCGCGAACAGGTAGGAGGGTTTCGGGAAGGGATCGTACCAGGTCGCCCAGTGGCGGCCATCGTCGAGATCGCCCTGCGCGACGGGATCGCCGTTCGCGAGCAGCACGGGGAAGTGCTTCCTGTCCGCGGTCATGCGAACCGAATAGACGCTGAGCACGTCGGGGCGGTCGGGGAAATAGGTGATGCGGCGGAAGCCTTCCGCCTCGCACTGCGTGCAGAGATTCCCGCCCGAGGCATAGAGCCCCATCAGCTGCGTGTTGCGATCGGGAGCGATCTCGACCTGAGTCTCGACGACGTGCGCGGCGCCGGTGAGCGGGATGACGAGCTGTTCGCCGTCGATCCGCCAGTCGTTGATCGCCATGCCGTCGACCGTGACCGAGAGCGGCTTCTGGCCCGCGCCGTCGAGCCGAAGCGGTGCGTCATGATCGCCGTTGCGCGTGACCGACAGCGTTGCCGTTACGCGAGTGGTGGAGGGATCGAGGTCGAAATCCAGTTTCGTCTCGGGGGCCAGCCACTCGGGCGGGGTATAGTCCTCGCGGCGAATGACGAGCGGGTGGGCGAGACTGTTCTGGATATCGAGCATATGTTTGCGAATATAGGGCCGCGCCCGCCTATCGCCAGCCAAAGCTTGCGCGGGTGACGGTGGATGCTACGCCGCTGCAACACGTTCCCTTTGCAAGGATTTCCGGATGTATCGTCCTATCGGCGCGCTCGCGGTGCTCGCGCTTTCTACCTCTGCCCTTGCACAGACTGCGCCCCAAGCTGCCCCCGCGCCGGCTCCGGTGACCGCGCCGAATACGGCCGAGTTGAACGCGAAACTTGCCGCGCCGCTGCCGGCGGATCAGGCGGCGATGAAGGCGCACGTGCTGTTTCTCGCGTCGGATGCGATGAAGGGTCGCGAGGCCGGCAGCCCCGAGTTCGACATCGCCGCGCAATATGTCGCCGCGCAATTCTACGCCGCGGGGCTTCGTCCCGGTGGCGACCAGGGCGGGTATCTCCAGACCGTGCCGCTGGTGTCGTACAAGGCGGCGAGCAAGGGCGATTTCGTCTGGACGGGGCGCGGGCCTGCGCAGCCGCTCGTTTTCGGAGAGGATTATGTGCCCGCCGCGAACGGCGCGAAGGCGGAGACCAGCGTTTCGGCGCCCGTCGTGTTCGTCGGCTACGGCATCGACGCGCCGCAATATGGCGAGGACGACTACAAAGGCGTCGACGTCCGCGGCAAGATCGTCGCCTATTTCGGCGGCTCGCCCGCGCGGTTCGGCGGCGAGGAGCGCGCGTTCTTCGGCTCGGGCGGGACCAAGGCTGCGATCGCGCAGGCCAAGGGCGCAGTCGGCGTGATCACGCTGGAAAGCCCGCGCTCGGCCAAGGTGCGGACCTTCGCCAAGCTGGCGGACTCCTATGCGACGCCGCGGATGACGTGGGCGAACCCCGACGGCACTGGCAAGGTCGATGCGCCCGGCGCGCCGTCGCTCGGGACGGTCAGCATGGTCGGTGCGGCCAAGCTGTTCGCTGGTGCGAAGACGTCTTGGAGCCGGATCGCCAAGCAGGCGGCAGGCGACAACGCCAAGTTCAAGGCGGTGCCGCTGGTAGGTACGCTGACGGTCGCGACGAAGACGAGCTTCGTGCCCGGCGCGAGCAGCAACGTCGTCGGGATGATCCCGGGTAGCGATCCGGTGGTCGGCAAGGAGGTCGTCGTGCTGTCGGCGCATCTCGATCACATCGGCATCACCAAGCCAGTGAAGGGCGACGCGCTCAACAACGGTGCGCTCGACAACGCGATCGGCATCGCCAGCCTGATCGAGGAGGCCAAGCGCTTCACGGCCAGCGGGCAGGCGCCCAAGCGCACGATCATGTTCCTGGCCGTCACCGGCGAGGAGAAGGGGCTGGTCGGCAGCGATTACTTCACCAACCACCCGACCGTGCCGCTGACCTCGATCGTCGCGGACGTGAACCTCGACATGCCGATCCTGACCTACAAGTTCGAGGACATGGTGGTGTTCGGTGCCGAGCGCTCGACCATAGGCCCGATCGTGCAGAAGGCGGTGGCGGCGATCGGCGTCGGCCTGTCGCCCGATCCGATGCCGGAGGAGGGCATCTTCGTCCGGTCGGATCACTTCCGCTTCGTCCAGAAGGGGATTCCGTCGGTGTTCCTGTGGCCGGGCCAGAAGGGGCCGGGCAAGGCGGCGGTCGCGTATTTCATGGCGAATAATTATCACAAGCCGTCGGACGATCTGACGCAGCCGATCCTTTGGGACCAGGGCGTGCGGTTCGTCGATGCGAACTACCGGATCGCGCGCGAGATCGCCGACGGGGCGCAGCGGCCGGTGTGGAACACGGGCGATTACTTTGGGACGCTGTATAAGGGACCGATGGCAACGACCGGGACGACGAAATGAGCCGACTGCTTATCTTCGGGCTGGGCTACACTGCGGGGCGGATGGCCGAGCGGCTGGCCGGCGAGGGCTGGCATGTCGTCGGCACGACGCGGGATGGGCGCGATGGTACGCTCCGGTTCGACGATACGGATGCGGTGACAGCGGAGATCGCGGCGGCGACGCATATCCTGTCGTCGGTGCCGCCCGAGCATGAGGCGGACCCCGTGCTCGGGCGCTACGGTTCGCTGTTGCTGCGGACGCGGGCTTGGATCGGGTATCTGTCGTCGACGGGTGTGTACGGCGATGCGCAGGGTGCGTGGGTCGACGAGACGGCGCCGATCGGTGGCGGTCGTCGGAGCGCGCGGGCGGCGGCGGATGCGGACTGGCTGGCCATTGGCGCGCGGACGTTCCGGTTGCCAGGGATCTATGGCCCCGGTCGCTCGCCGCTCGACCGGGTGCGGCAGGGCAAGGCGCACCGGATCGAGCAACCCGGCCAGGTGTTCAGCCGCGCGCATGTCGACGACATCGTCTCGGGGGTGATCGCCGGGTTCGATGCACCGGCGGGGGCGTACAACCTCGCGGACGACATGCCCGCGTCGCAGAACGACGTGGTGGCGTTCGCGGCGATGTTGCTCGGGATGCCTGCGCCGCCGTTCGTGACGCTCGAGGAGCTCTCGGCGATGGGGCGCGGATTTTATAACGAGAACCGGCGGGTCGCGAACGGCAAGGCCAAGCGGGTGCTCGGCTGGACGCCCGCCTGGCCCGACTACCGCGCCGGTCTGCGTGCGCTGAGTGCGATGACTAGTCCGATGCCCGACAGGATCGCGCCGGCGACGGCCAGCGTCGACCAGTGATAGCGCTCGAAGATCGTCGATAGCAGCATCGCGATCACCGGCACGATGACACCCGAATAGGCAGCCTTGGCCGGGCCGATCGCGCGGATGACGTTGAAATACAGCGGAAAGGCGAGCGCCGACGCGAACACGCCGAGATAGAGGATGCCCGCGACATAGCCGAAGCGCGGCTCGAACACCGGCGGCCCGGTGGTGATCCAGGCGAACGCCGCATCGAGGCACGCGCCGATCAGCATCGCCATCGCGAGCGTCGGCGCCATCGGATAGCGCTTGGCGAACGCGCTGCCCTGGATGACGTTGGCGACCGACGCGGCCATCACGCCGCACAGCGTCAGGACGATGCCGATCGTCGCCGAGCGCGGCCCGTGCGGATCGACCCGCGCTTCGTTGACGAACAGCAGGGCGACCCCCGCCATCGCCACCGCGCAACCGACCATCAGCTGTCGTCCGAGGCGTTGCTTTAGGAAGATGCGGCCGAAGATCGCGTTGGGGACGAGCAGGAGTGCGAACACGACTGCGACGAGCCCGGAGGTGACGTAATGCTCGGCGCGATAGACGAAGTTGAAGTTGAACGTGAACAGCGCGATGCCGATCACCGCCGCGAACGCGTAGCCGCGGGCGTCGAACTTGAAGCTCTCACGCTTGATGCTGGCGTAGATCGCCATCGCGATGCCGGCGACGAGGAAGCGGTAGCTGATCGACCAGCTCGGCGGCACCACCGCGATCTGGTCACGGATGACGAGCCAGGTCGAGCCCCAGATCAGCGTGACGATGCCGAACGGGATCAGCACCGCGGCCCGCGTAGACTGTGGTGGGTCGGTTGGACCGGGGGTCATAATTCCCGGATCGCGTCGGCGAGCAGGCCGACCGCGTCCGCCGGGCTGTCCCACGCGGTAACGAGGCGAATCTCGCCGGCTGCCCAGTCGTAGAAGTCGAAGCCTTTTGCACGGAGGGCTGCGGCTTCTTCGGGGGTGGCGCGGAGGAAGACTTCGTTGGCTTCGACCGGGTGGACCAGACGGCCTGTTGCGGCGTCCGCGAGACGCGCGGCGGCGTCGTTGGCGGCCTTGGCGTTGGCGAGCCAGAGGTCGTCGTCGAGCATCGCGAGGATCTGCGCGGCGAGATACCGCCCCTTCGACAACAATAGCCCAGCGCGCTTGCGGCGGTATTGCGTGACGGCGGCGAGGTCGGGCTTGAAGAAGACCAGCGCCTCCGCGCTCATCGCGCCGTTCTTGACGAAGCCGAAGCTCAGCGCGTCGACGCCGGCGCGCCACGTCATCTCGGCGGGCGAGCAGCCGACGCGTGCCATCGCGTTGGCGAAGCGTGCGCCGTCCATGTGGAAGCCGAGCCCGCGCTCCTTCGCCAGCGCACCAATTCCCGCCAATTCGTGCGGCTGGTAGACGCGGCCATATTCGGTGGCGTTGGTGATCGAGATCGCGTGCGGCTGGACGCGGTGGACGTCGTCGGGGATCGCGTCGAGGACGGTGCGGATGGTGTCGGGGGTGACCTTTGCAGCCTCGCCGTCGGCGAGGAACAGCTTGGCGCCGTGCGTGTAGAATTCGGGCGCGCCGCCCTCGTCGTTCTGGATGTGCGCGTCGCGGTGGCAGACGATGCCGCCGTGTGGCGGGCAGAGTGCTGCGAGCGCGAGGCAGTTGGCGGCGGTGCCGGTGGGGACCCAGAGGACGGCGACGTCGGTCTCGAACAGCGCGGACAGGCGGCCGTCGAGCTGCTGGCTCCACGCGTCGCCGGCATAGGCGGTGTCGAGCGTGTCGGCGGCGGCGATCGCGGCCATGACCTGCGGGTGGATCCTGGCGGCGTTGTCGGAGAAGAAGCGCATGGGGGAGACATGCTGCGATGCGGTGGTGGCGTCAACGGGGGTGTCGCTGCTCGGACGTTGGCGACCGCTTTCTTGTTCTCCCGCGAAGGCGGGAGCCCAGTCTGGGTCCCCGCCTTCGCGGGGAAACAAGCTGTCTTACGGGCGAAGTCCTACTGCCCCTCGTCAGGTCCCGGCTCTTCCTCCGGCGGCCGGCGATCGTCGCGGGGGGGCGGGCCTTCCTGGTGGTCGCGGCGGGAGGGGCCGACCGAGATGGTGCCGTCCTCGCCCATCTTCAGGTTGAAGCCCATTCCTTCGATCTCCCCGCCCAACGGCAGAATGGAATTCTCCTGGTCTTCCGCCGGCAGTGCGTCAGGATCGACTTCCTCCACCGCCGGAGCCGGTGCAGCGATCGGGGCGATGCCCAGCGCGCTCTGCATGAAGTCGCGCCAGATGCGCGCGGGGATGCCGCCGCCCGACAGGCCGGGGTTCGACGAATTGTCGTCGTTGCCGACCCACACGCCGACCACCAGATCGCGCGCGAAGCCGACGAACAGCGCGTCCTTGTTGTCCGACGTCGTGCCGGTCTTGCCGAACGCGTCGACCGTCAGGTTCGCGCCGCGCCCGGTGCCGGTGCGGATCGAGGCCGCCAGCAGATCGAGCATCTCGTCGTGGATCTTGCTCGGCATCTCGGTCGCGCCGCCGGTCAGCGACTGGTACCAGCCCTTCTCGCGGACATCGGCGAGTCCGCGCGGCTGGACCGGATATTGCTCGCGCGCGACCGCGGCATATGCGGCGGTCAGTTCGAGCAGCGACACGGTCGAGGTGCCGAGGCCGATCGTCGCCTCGCTGGGGATCGGCGTCGAGATGCCGAGGTCGCGCGCCGCCTTGATCACCGCTTTGACGCCGATCTGTTGCGTGAGCCGCGCGGCGGCAACGTTGGACGAGCGCGCGAACGCCTGGCGCAGCGTGATCGTCCCCTGATAGCGGCCGTCGCTGTTCTTCGGCGTCCAGTCGCCGATCGTCACCGGGCGGTCCTCGATCGTCGAATCGGGAGTGAGGCCCTGGCGCATCGCGGCGAGGTAGACGAACAGCTTGAAGGTCGAGCCGGGCTGGCGGCGGGCCTGCGTGGCGCGGTTGAACGGGCTTTTCGCGTAGTTCTTGCCGCCGATCATCGCGACGACGCGGCCATCGGGACGCATTGCGACGAGCGCGACCTGCGCCTGCCGCAGACCTGCGCGCGCGACGGTGCGTTCGGCGGCGCGTTGCAGGCGCGGATCGAGCGTGGTCTGGACGGTCGCCTCGGTCTTGATCTCGCCCGCCTGATCGCGCGCTTCGGGGAGGATCCAGTCGGCGAAATAAGTGCCGTTGGGGAGCTGCGACGGGCGGCTGCCGAGCACGCGCTGTGGCTGGACCGCGTCGCCCTCCGCCTTGGTGAGGAAGCCCGCGTCGACCATCGCGCCGACCACGACGGCCTCCCGCTTGCGCGCGCCTTCGAGGTTGGAGGTGGGGGCGAGACGCGACGGTGCCTTGACGAGGCCAGCGAGCATCGCCGCCTGGCCGACGTTGAGCTTGTCGGGCGTGCGGCCGAAATAATGCTTGGCGGCCGCGCTGATCCCGTAGGTGTTGTCGCCGAAATAGACGTTGGAGAGATAGCGCGAGAGGATCTCGTTCTTCGACAGCCATGCCTCGAGCCAGAACGCGATCATCGCCTCGCGGATTTTCCGCGTCGCGGTGCGGTCCGAATCGAGGAACGCGTTCTTCGCGAGCTGCTGCGTGATCGTCGAGCCGCCCTGGCGCACGCCGCCTGAGCCCATGTTCGCCCATGCGGCGCGCGCGATCCCGCGCGGATCGACGCCCCAGTGCGAATAGAAGCGCCGGTCCTCGATCGCGAGGAACGCCTGCGTGACGTGCGGCGGGAGCTTCGAGGCATCGACCGACTTGCCGATGATCGCGCCGCGCCGCGCGATCGGCGTGCCGTCGTCCGCGGTCAGCGTGATCGAGGGCGGGGTTGGCGGCTGGAGCGACTTCGACAGCGGCGCGGTGATCGCAAGCCAGATGATCGCGATCACCAGCAGGACGATGCCGATCCCCGCTCCGCGCAGGATCCAGCGACCGATCGGGCGCTTGCGTCGTGGCGCGCTGGGGGGTGCGTAGGCCGCGCCGAAGTCGCGACCATAGGGTTGCGAATCGTCGCTGTCCCGCTCGGCTTCGTATTTCTGACGCAGGCGCTCGCGCTCGGTGATCAGCCGCTCGCGCTCATAGGCATAGGGCTCGCGATCGCCGCTAGAGCTGGAACGGTCGGGGTCGAAGGGATCGGGGCGCATCGGATCGTTCCAGGTCGGCCAACGGGCGGACTTTTAGTGTGTTATCGTTCTATGACAGCTCGGGCAAGTCTATGCGCATGCCTAACGTGTACCGGGGCTTAGCGACAGCGCTTGCAGTGCCCGCGGGGCGAGAACCGGTCGAAGCCCTGTTGTCATCGCGCGGCGAAACGGGGAAGAGCAGGGCGATGACGTTCGAACAGGGTGATATCGTGACCGCTTCCGAAACTATTCCCGCCGTTCTGCCGCTCGTGGTCGGCATCGGAGGCACGATCGGCGGCGTCTCGTCGACCGAGCGTGCGCTGCGGATCGCGCTCGATGCGGTCGAGAAGCAGGGGTATCGCACGCAGATGTTCGGCGGTGCCGACATGGCGCGCCTGCCGCTGTACGATCCAAAGGCGACGACGCGGACGCCCGACGAACAGGCGTTCGTCGCTGCGGTGCGCGAGGCCTCGGCGGTGATCATCGCAAGCCCGGGCTATCACGGGAGCATTTCAGGCGTGGTGAAAAACGCGCTCGACCTGCTGGAGGAAACCGCGCGCGATCCCGAACGCCCGTATCTGGCGGACATGCCGGTCGGGCTGATCGCGACGGCCTATGGTTGGCAGGCGACGGGGAGCACGATCGCGGCGTTGCGCTCGATCGTCCATGCGTTGCGCGGATGGCCGACGCCGTTTGCCGCCGCGATCAATACGCAGGTGACGAAGTTCGACGACGAGGGCGGGGCGAGCGATCCTGCGGTGCTCGAGCAGTTGCGGCTGGTCGGGCGGCAGGTTGCGCGGTTCGCGCCGTTGTCCGAGCCGGCGAACTAGCGCGCCTTTCGATCCTCCCCCGCCAGGGGGAGGTGTCGCCGCAGGTGACGGAGGGGGAGGGAAGGGGAACCGCTGTTGCGTGTCCTCCCCCTCCGACTGGCAAGCGCCAGCCACCTCCCCCTGGCGGGGGAGGATTAGTTTACTTCAGACCGCCGCCGAGCGAACGGTAGAGTTCGACCGCGTTGCTGTCGCGGACGAGGCGTGTCGCGAGCAGGCTTTGTTGCGCGGTGTAGAGCGCGCGCTGCGAATCGAGCGTGTTGAGGAACGGGTCGATCCCGGCGCGGAAGCGGAGCTGCGACAGATTGTACGCGCCCGCCGCGTTGTCGCGCAGCGACGTCTGCGCCTCCAGCTGGCTGTTGATCGTGCCGCGACGTGCAAGCGCGTCGGCGACTTCGCGGAAGCCGGTCTGGATGCTCTTCTCGTACGTGGCCAGCATCGCGTCGCGCGTTGCCTTGGCGTATTGCAGATTGCCCTTGTTGCGGCCGAAATCGAAGATCGGCTGCGTAATCGTCGGCGCGACCGACCATTGCTGGCTGCCGTTGCCGAACAGGTTCGACAGGCCGAGGCTGAGCGTGCCGAACGCTGCGGTCAGCGAGATGTTCGGGAAGAATGCCGCGCGCGCCGCGCCGATGTTCGCGTTGGCGGCAATCAAATTGTGCTCGGCCGCGGCGACGTCCGGACGGCGCAACAGCACCTCCGACGACAGGTTGGCTGGCAGATTCTCCAGCGTCGGCGTCTTGTCCGGCATCCGCGCGGGGAGCAGCTCCGGCGTCACGGTCGTCCCGGCGAGCAGGTTGAGCGCGTTCTGGTCCTGCGCGATCAGCGTGGTCGCGTCGGCAATGTCCGAGCGCGCCTGATCATAGGTGGTGCGCGCCTGACGCACTTCGAGTTCGGAGGCGATGCCGATCCGGAAACGGTCCTGCGTGAGCTTCAGCGTCTGGCCGAACGCGCGCTCGGTATCCTGCGCGATCTTCAGGCGATCCTGGTCCGCGGCCATCGTCAGCCACGCGGTTGCGGTTTCCGAGATCAGCGACACCTGGGCTGCGTTGCGGTTTTCCTCCGCTGCGAAATACGCTTCCTGCTGTGCCTGCGTCAGGTTGCGGATGCGGCCGAAGAGATCGATCTCCCAAGCCGAGACGCCGACATTGGCCGAATAGATGTCGACCCGGCCGCTGCCGGCCACCGCGCCTGCTCCGGTTCCGCCGCCAACGCCGCCGCCAACGCCACCACCTGTGCCACCGCCGCCCGTGCCGCCGCCGACGCCACCGCCGCCGACCGCGTTGAACGGCGACTTCTGGTAGGTCGCGCTGCCGGTCGCGCCGAGCGTCGGGAACAGGTCCGCGCGCTGGACGCGGTATTGCGCGCGGGCCTGCGCGACATTGGCGACCGCGATGCGGACGTCGCGGTTATTGTCGAGCGCGAGGCGGATCACGCCGCGCAGGCGATCGTCCGTGAAGAACGCCTCCCATGCGGTGTCCGCCGGGACGATCGCGTTCGCGGCGTTGCCGGCCGCATAAGCGGGGCCAGTCGGTCCGCTCGGCGCCACGGGAAGCTCGGGGCGGACGTATTTAGGGGCGAGGTTGCACCCGGCGAGCGTGAGCCCGGCGGCGAAGGTAAGGGCGGTTTTGCGAGAGAACATCTGGATCAGGCCTCCTGCGGCCGCTGGTCGTGGGGCGGATGGCCGCCGTCACGGTTGTCGTCACGGTTGCCGTCGTGGTCGGGCACCTGGTCGCGGTCCTGCCCCGAGCCGGCCTTGTCCTGCTTGAAGACGCGCTTCACGAGCAGGAAGAACAGCGGCACGAAGAAGATCGCGAGGACGGTCGCGGACAGCATGCCGCCGACCACCGCCCAGCCGATCGCGTTCTGGCCACCGGCGCCGGCACCGCTCGACAATGCGAGCGGCAACACGCCGAAGATGAACGCGAACGACGTCATCAGGATCGGGCGAAGGCGAAGCTTGGCCGCCTCGACCGCGGCATCGGCCGCGTTCATCCCGTCGCCCATCTTCTCCTCGGCAAATTCCACGATCAGGATCGCGTTCTTCGCCGCCACGCCGATCGTCGTGATCAGCCCGACCTGGAGGTAGATGTCGTTGTTGAGCCCGAAGATCATCGCCGCGCCGACCGCGCCGAGGACGCCGAGCGGCACCACCAGCAGGACGGCGATCGGGATCGACCAGCTCTCATACAACGCCGCGAGGCAGAGGAACACGATTAGCAGCGACAGCGCATAGACCGTGGTCGACTGGCCACCCGACAGGTTCTCCTCGTAGCTGAGGCCGGTCCATTCATAGCCGATGCCGGGGGGCAGCTTGGCCGCCATCTCCTCCATCGCCTTGATCGCGGTACCGCTGCTGACGCCCGGCGCCGGCGAGCCCATGATCTCGAACGAGGCTACGCCATTGTAGCGTTCGAGGCGTGACGGGCCGTAGTTCCAGCTCGTCGTCGAGAAGGACGAGAACGGCGCCATCGCGTTGCTGGTCGTGCCGCGGACGTAGAAGTTGCCGAGATCGGCGGGCGTCGTCCGGAACGGCGCGTCGGCCTGCACGAACACCTTCTTCACGCGACCGCGGTCGATGAAGTCGTTGATGTACGCGCCACCGAACGCGGTGCTGACGGTGGTGTTGATGTCCGCCTGGCTGAGGCCGAGTGCCCCCGCCTGCGCTTGGTCGACGTTCAGTTTCAGCTGTGGCGCATCCTCCAGGCCGTTGGGACGGACCTGCATCAGGCGCTTGTCCTGGCTGGCCATGCCGAGCAGCATGTTACGGGCTTCGAGCAGTTTCTCGTGACCGACGCCGGCATTGTCCTTCAGCATGAAATCGAAGCCGTTGGCGTTGCCGAGTTCCTGCACGGCGGGCGGCACGAAGCCGATCACCATGCCAGCACGGACGCCGGCGAGGGCCTGGTTGGCACGCTGCGCAACAGCCGCGACGCCGTTCTCCTTGCCGCTACGATCTTCCCAGGGCTTGAGCTGGATGAAGGCGATGCCGACATTCTGGCCCTGGCCGACGAAGCCGAAGCCGCTGATCGTGAAGATACCCGCGGTGTTCGCCTTCTCGTCGATCAGGAAGTGATCGCGGACCTTGTCCATCGTCCGGGCGGTCTCCTCCATCGGCGTGCCCGACGGCATCGAGACCTGCGCGAACATCACGCCCTGATCTTCCTCGGGAAGGAAGCCCGACGGCAGGCGCAGGAAGATGAAGGCCATCCCGGCGACGATCACGGCATAGACCAGCATCGTGCGGACCCAGCCCTTCTCGACGCGGCGCAGGCCGTTGCCGTACTTGCCCACGCCCTTGTCGAAGGTGCGGTTGAACCAGCCGAAGAAGCCCTTCTTCTCGCCGTGACCTTCCTTGGCGGGCTTCAGGATCGTCGCGCAGAGCGCGGGCGTCAGGATCAACGCGACCAGCACCGAGAGCGCCATCGACGAGACGATGGTGATCGAGAACTGACGGAAGATCACGCCGGTCGAGCCGCTGAAGAACGCCATCGGCAGGAACACTGCCGACAGCACCAGGCCGATGCCGACCAGCGCGCCGCTGATCTCGTCCATCGACTTCTTGGCGGCTTCCTTCGGGGAGAGGCCCTCCTCTTGAATCAAGCGCTCGACGTTCTCGACGACGACGATCGCGTCATCGACGAGCAGGCCGATCGCCAGCACCATGCCAAACAGCGTCAGCGTGTTGATCGTGAACCCCGCGACCTGGAGCACGGCGAGCGAGCCGAGCAACACGACCGGGACAGCGATCGTCGGGATCAGCGTGGCGCGGAAGTTCTGGAGGAACAGGAACATCACGAGGAAGACGAGGACGATCGCCTCGATCAGCGTGTGGATGACCTGCTCGACCGACAGCCGCACGAACGTCGAGTTGTCGATCGGGAACGCGACCTTGACGTCGGGCGGGAATTGCTTGGCGATCCGGTTGACCTCGGCCTTGACCAGCTTGACGGTATCGAGCGCGTTCGCACCCGGTGCCAGCTTCACGCCGAAGCCTGCCGCCTGCTTGCCATTATAGCGCGCCTGGAAGCTGTAGTTCTCCGAGCCCATCTCGACGCGGGCGACGTCCGACAGGCGCACGGTCGCGCCGCTGGTCGCCGAGCGGACGATGATCGCGCGGAACTGCTCTGGCGTCTGGAGGCGCGACTGTGCGGTCACGGTCGCGTTGAGCGACTGACCCTTCACCGCCGGGAGACTGCCGACCTGACCCGCCGAGACCTGGGCGTTCTGAGCGGTCAGCGCAGACGTGATGTCGGTGACGGTGACGCCGAGGTTCGACATCTTGAAGGGGTCGACCCAGATCCGCATCGAATATTGCGCGCCGAACACCTGCGTGTCGCCGACGCCCTTGATGCGGCTGAGCGGATCCTGGAGCTTCGAGGCGATCATGTCGCCGAGATCGACCTGGTCGTGGTCGCCGTTTTCCGAATAGGCGGCGATGATGAGCAGGAAGTTGGCGGTCGCCTTGGTCACGCGAAGACCGGCCTGCTGCACTTCCTGCGGCAAGAGCGGCGTCGCCTGTTGCAGCTTGTTCTGCACCTGGACCTGCGCGATGTCGGGATCAGTGCCCTGCTCGAAGGTGAGCGTGATCGCGAGGTTGCCCGAGCCGTCCGAGGTCGAGGCGAAGTAGCGAAGGTTGTCGATCCCCTTCATCTGCTGCTCGATGATCTGCGTCGTCGTGTTCTCGAGCGTCTGTGCGTCGGCGCCCGGATAGGACGTCGCGACCGTCACCTTGGGCGCGGCGATCTCAGGGAACTGCGCGATCGGCAGCGACCGGATCGCGAGGATACCCGCCAGCATCAGGATGATGGCGATGACCCATGCGAAGATGGGTCGATCGATGAAATAGCGTGACATGGGCGGTTACTTCCCCTGCGCGGCGGAATTGGCCTGCGCGGACGTGTTGCCGGCTGCGGGGTCACCGCCTCCGGGCGAACCGCCCGCTGGCTTGGCGACCTGCTGCGGGGCGGCGGGCTTGACGGTCGAGCCGGGGCGCAGATTGAGCAGACCCTCGACGATCAGCTTGTCGCCGGGCTTCAGGCCGCTGGTGATGATCCATTTGTCGCCGATCACGCGATCGGTGGTGACGGTGCGCTGCTCGACCTTGTTCTGTGCGTTGACGACCAGAGCGGTCGCACCGCCGCGCGGATCGCGCGTGATGCCCGCGGTCGGCGCCATGATCGCCTGTGCGCGCGTGCCTTCGACCAGCTTGGCGCGGACGTACATGCCGGGCAGCAACAGGCCGTTGGGGTTCGGGAAGCTCGCGCGCAGCGTCACCGCGCCGGTGGTCTGGTCGACCGTGACTTCGGAGAATTGCAGGCGACCCTCGATCGGATAGGTGCTGCCGTTCGGAAGGATCAACTGGACACGCGCGCTGCCGTCGCCGCGGGTCACGCCGCCGGTCGCCATCGCCTGCTTGAGATCGAGCAGCTGCGCTGCCGACTGGACGACGTCGACATACACGGTGTTGGTGCGCTGGATCGTCGCGAGCGGATCGGTCTGGCCCATCTGGACCAGCGCGCCGACGGTGACGAGCGACCGGCCGATGCGGCCCGAGATCGGTGCCTTGATCCGCGTGAAACCGAGGTTGACGCGGGCCGACTGGACCGCCGCCTGCTGTGCTGCAACATTCGCGCGAGCCTGCTGCGCGGACGCGGTGGCGTTGTCCGCCTCCTGCTTGCTGACCGCGTTCAGCTGCACGAGCTGGCCGTAGCGCTGCGCCTGGAGGCGGGTCGCGTTGATCTGCGACTGGGCTGCGCCGAGCTGGCCCTGCGCGCTGGCGAGCGCCGCGCGATAGGGGGCGTCCTCGATCGCGTAGAGGACCTGGCCCTTGCTGACCATCGCACCCTCGGTGAACAGGCGATCGCGAACCACGCCGCTGACCTGCGGACGGACCTCGGAGGTCTCCACCGCGGCGATACGGCCGGGAAGCTCGGACGTGAGGACGACCGATTCCTCGGCGACGGTGACGACGCCGACGGTCGGCGTGGGCGGCGGCGGCGGAACCTGCTCCTTGCTGCACGCGGTCATCAGCGCCAGCGCGGCCAGAGCCACCGTTCCCCTGAGGTTCAATTGCTGCATGTTAAGCATCCCGACGTCGTGCAGATGAGTTTTACCGGAATGAACGTTCATTCCGCTTGCTTTGCCCGCTATGATCGTGCGAGCGGCGGGTCAACCAAAAAACGCATCGGGAATATGATTTTGAGTGCAGTGCAGCATGAGATGGGGAGCCGGGAACGTATCGTAGCCGCGGCCCGTCATCTGTTTGCGACCCAAGGGTTTCACCAGACTCCGATGTCCGAACTGGCGGTGGCGGCGGGCGTTTCCGTCGGCCAGATCTATCGCCTTTTCACCGGCAAGAATGCGGTGATCCAGGCGATCGTGATGGAAGATGCTGCCGCCAAGATGGCCGAGCTGCAGACGATGAACGACTCGGTCAAATCGG
This sequence comes from Sphingomonas sp. CFBP 13603, assembly GCF_014892665.1. Classification (NCBI taxonomy): domain Bacteria; kingdom Pseudomonadati; phylum Pseudomonadota; class Alphaproteobacteria; order Sphingomonadales; family Sphingomonadaceae; genus Sphingomonas; species Sphingomonas sp. CFBP 13603. The sequence goes on from NZ_JADBIA010000016.1 coordinate 34,198, forward strand.
AACGATTCTCGATCGAGGAAGGGTTCGTCGAACTCGCCCGACGTGCCCTGTCGAAGGGTGACGAGGCGCTGTCGTTCGAGATCATGGCGGAGGCGCACCGCAACGCCGACGTCGCCGATACGATCGCCGACCTTTGCCGCGATTTCCGGCGGATGATCCGCGAACTCGCCTGCGTCGCCAATCCGGATTTGCAGGAGAACGAACTGGAGGGCGCGGAGGAGCTGATCCTCGCCTTCATGTTCGGGCTGGGCCACCGTACGCTGTCGCGGCCGCGGTTGTCGGAGGATGAGACGGCGCGATTGACCGGGCGGATGATCCTGGCGGCGGTGCGCGCGATCTGAACGATCCTCCCCCTGGCGGGGGAGGTGGCTGGCACTTGCCAGACGGAGGGGGAGGTAAGGGAAAACCCTTGTTGCGTGTGCCTCCCCCTCCGCCGCCTACGGCGCCACCTCCCCCTGGCGGGGGAGGATTAGAAAGCTACCGTACCGCCGCGCGGAGGGTGGCGCGGACGCCGGTGTGGGTCGGGTCGTATTCGACGATCGTTTGCAGGCTTTGTGCCATCGCGCGGATCAGCTTCGTGCCGAGACCGGTGCCGCGCGGGACGGCGTCTTCGGGGATGCCGCAGCCATCGTCCTCGACCGCGAGCAGGAAGACGTCGTCGTCGATCCGGCGCAGCGCCACGCGGACTTCGCCGCCGCTGTTGGGATAGGCGTATTTGCACGCGTTGGTGACGAGTTCGGTGACGATCACGCCGAGCGACACGGCGCGGTCGGTGGGCAGGCGGATCGGTTCGGCGGCGAGGCTCAAGGCGCGGGGGAGCGCTTCGGTCGACCAGGTCTCGGCGAGTTCGTCGACCAGCGCGCCGAGATATTCCTGCATGTCGACGCTCTCGACGTCGTTGCTGGTATAAAGCCGGCGGTGGACCTGCGCGATCGCCTGGATGCGGCGTTGCGTATCCTCCAGCGCCTCGCGTGCGGACGGATCGGTGAGCGCGGTTGCCTGGAGGCGGACCATCGCCGAAACGAGTTGCAGCGAGTTGGCGACGCGGTGGTTGACCTCGCCGAGCAGCGCCTCGAGCCGTGCATTGCTGGCGCGGAGATCGGCCTCGGCGGACGCCTTTTCCTGTTCGAGCAACGCCCGGGCGCGCACCTGTTCGAACGAGGCTGCGAGCAGGTCGAAGAAATCGTCGCCGACCGTCTTCACGACGTAATCGGCGGCACCCGCCTTCAACGCGGCGACCGCGATGCGGCCCTCCTCGGAGCCGGTGACGTACACCACGGGGGGCGGATCGGGCAGGCGGCGGAGCGCTTCCAATGTTTCGAGGCCGTCCATGCCAGGCATGTAATGGTCGACCGCGATCAGGTCGAAGCGTTCCGCGGCGGCCTTCACGACGCCCTCGGCCCCCGTTTCGGCGACCGTCATCCGGTAGCCGCGGCGTTCGAGCGCACGCGCTGCCAGCCGCCGGATCCCGGCGTCGTCGTCGATGTAGAGGACGCGCGTTTCGCTCACTCGGCTTCGGGAACCTGGATCACCGACAGGAACAGCCCGAGCTGGCGGATCGCCTGTGCGAAACTCTCATAGTTCACCGGCTTGGTGATGTAGACGTTGCAGCCGAGGTCGTAGCAGCGCTCGATCTCGACCTTGTCGTCGGTGGTGGTGAGCACGACGACCGGCGTGCGCTTGAGCGGGCTGCCCTCCGCTTTGATCCGCGCGAGGATGTCGGTGCCGCTCATGTCGGGCAGGTTCAAGTCGAGCAGGATCATCGCCGGGCCGCTCTTCGCGGGGCCATCGGCGGCGTTGAACAGGAAGTCGAGCGCGGTGGTGCCGTCGGTGAAGTGGCGGATATCGTTCAGGATTCCGGCGCGGCGGATGTTCTTCTCGATGAGGCGGGCATGACCCTCGTCATCCTCGATCATCACGATACCGACGGTCTTGTGATCGTTCATGCTGCGTCCTGGATGGTCATGTGGGTCGGCAGGTTGAGCCGGAAGGTCGCGCCGTCGCCAAGCGTCGATTGTACGTCGATCGTGCCGCCCAGACGATAGGCGAGTGCGCGGACATGCGCGAGTCCGATGCCTTCGCCCGGCTGGTCCTGCGCGCCCGAGCGGCGGAACAGGTCGAACACGCGCTGGTGATCACGCGGATCGATGCCGCGGCCATTGTCGACCACCGACAGGATCACGCGCCCGCGTTCGGTATGGCCCTTGACCGTGATCTCGCCGGGGCGGCCGGGCTTCAGATATTTGGTCGCGTTCTCGATCAGGTTCGACAGGATCTGCTCGAGCGCGAGGCGATCGGTGACGATTCCCGGCATCGGCCGCTCGACGCGGACCACGGCGCCGCGATCGTCGACGATGTGTTGCATCGCACCGACGATCGTGTCGACCAGTTGCGCGGGGTCGATATGCTCGGGCGCGATCGTCCGGCGACCTTCGCGCGCAAGCTTGAGGATGGCGTTGATCAGCCGGTCCATCTTCTGCGTCGAGGTGCGGATGAAGCCGATCGCCTCGGGCAGGTCCTCGCGCGCCGCCAGCCGCGCGTCTTCCGTCAGGATGTGCGGCGCCTCGGCCTCGGCGCGGTCGACGAGTTCGGCGAGCGGCCCCGCAGCGGTCGCGAGTTCGGCGGTGAAGCCCATCACGTTGACCAAGGGCGAGCGCAAATCGTGGCTGACGATGTAGGCGAAGCGCTGGATCTCCTCGTTCGCGCGGCTGAGATCGGCGGTGCGTTCCACGACCTGCTCCTCGAGCGTCTCGTTGAGGGTACGCAGGCTGTCGCGCGACGCGGCGAGGTCGGCGGTGTAGCGGCGGATCAGCAGGACCGCGAGGATCGCGACGACCAACAGCAGCGCCGCGGCGAGCCCTGCGACCGAGAGGAACAGCGCGCTGGTGCGTTCCTGCCGCTCGGTGCGGATCGCGAGCAGGCGGACTTCGTCGGCGGCCATCGCCTGGAGACGGTAGCGGATGCCGCGCATCAGCGGCACGCTGGCATCGACCGCGAACCGGCGCTGCGCCTCGGCGATCCGGCCCGAGGCGACCAGGGTCATCGATTGCGTCCGGAGCGCGCGCAACTGGACGAAGCGCGGCTCGATCAGTGCGAGGCGCGCGATCTGGTTGGGGTTGTCATGCGTCAGATGGCGCAGCTTGCGGATTGACGGGACGAGATTGCCCGCGGTCCGCGCATAGGCGGTGGCGAACAGCGGCTTGCCGGCGAGGATGTAGCCGCGCCGCGCGGTCTCGGATTGCTCCATCTGGATCTGGAGCGTGGCGACCGCCTGGCGAACGTCCTGCGTGTGCAGGATCTCGGCGGTGTAGGTGCGGTTGCGGACGGTGATCCAGCCGATCGCGATCGCGGCAGCGGCCAGCGCGATGAAGCCGAGCGTCATGAACGCGACCAGCCACCGTGCGACCCGCCCTTCCGACGACGGTAATTTCAAGCGTACGCGGACCATAGGGGCTGGGGTGTAGGCGGGCGGAGGTCGTTACGCCAGCGATACTGACGCGTCCGCAGAGACGACCATATTGATCTAGAGCAGCAGGTCCTGCGCGCTCGCCTTGCCAACGCGACCGCCGCCGCTGCGCCGGTCCATCTCATGGTTGGCGGTGAAGCGGATATCGGGATCGCGGTCGGTCATGAACGCCATCAGCGTCTCGTGATCGAGTTCGGACCATTCCTTGCCGCGATCGGGACCGTAGCGGACGCGCGGGATCAGGCCGGGGTCGCGCGACCACTCGACGAGCTGCGCGAAGCTCGCCTCGTTAAGCATGTCGCGCAGGTGGAACGCGGTGACGTAGGCGTCGGGGAATGCGCGATGTGCGGGCAGGCCGCGCTCGTGCTCCATGCCGTGCGGTTTGCGCCAATAGCGCAGTACCTGGTTCGAGAAGCTCGGCGAGTCGGGCCAGAGTCGTAGCGCGCATTTCCAGGTGCAGATCCATTCTGCGTCGCGGGTGAGCGCGGGGGTGCAGAATTTCTGCTCGAAATCGGCGCGGTGCGCGGCGAGTGCGAGCCGGCGCGGCCACGGGTCGAGCACCTGGCGCGCACAATCATGCCAATACGGCGCGTCGGCGACATGCTCGTCGAGGATGTGGTGGATCGCTTGAGTCACTGGCGGGATCAGTCGACCGGGATTGACGAGCAGGCTGCCGCCTTCGCCGTAGATCTCCCAGCGTCCGTCCTCGCCGAGCGCGACGTCCTGCCAGCCGATCTCGCACACGCCGTGCGCGGGCGGGGCCGAGCCGGTGGTCTCGAGGTCGACGACCCGGATCATCTGGGGCTGGGGTTTGGGCTTGGGATAGGGGGGCGCCATGCCCGCCATGTGGGGACAAAAGCGCGCTTAATCCAGCGCGTATGAGTCATCCACGTCGAGTTCGCGGACGCCGCGGCGCTGGCGGGCGCGGTCGACGAGCTTGCGCAGGCCTTCGCGACGGTCGCGGGCCATCGGGATGTCGCGGAGCGTGAACTCGCCGCCGCTGGTCGTGCGGTCGCTCGAGGTGAGGATGATCGTGCCGATGTCGGTCATCTGGTTGAGCAGTGAATAGCCGAGGCGGACGTCCTTGATCCGGTAGAGCTCGATCTCGTCGATCGTCTTGAACAGGATGCCGCGCTTGATGATGAGGCGCTGATCGGTGATTTCGTAGCTGGCGCTGCGGTTCTTGAGCCAGCGGACGCCGATGATGACGAAGCCCACGCCGGCGAGACAGGTGAGCAGCGTGCCCCAACCGGCGAAGCTGCCAAGCAGCCAGCGGCGCGTGCTGGAGCGGAATTCGTCGACTGGGCGCTCCACGGGGGGACTCCTTGGGATGGTGGCGGGACGGTAGGCTGGGGCGGTGGCGTGTCAATCATGTGTGGCTGTCGCCCGTTTAATGCCGCCGCTCGCCAAGTCGTCATCCCCGCGAAGGCGGGGATCCATATCCTCCGAACGGTTGCGATTCTCTTGCGAGGCCAGCCAGTCTGGGTTCCCGCCTCCGCGGGAATGACGGGGGAGGGGGCGGCACTGCGCTGCTCGCCGCGAGGTGCTCGTCTAATTCTGGGAGCGCCCTCTCCATCAGCACCACCCCGGCGGAGGCCGGGGTCCAGTTGGGGGATGTTGCTAACGGAGCGGAGCGCTTCGTTATATCCACCTTTCCAACTGGGCCCCGGCCTTCGCCGGGGTGGTGCAATTCTCGCGGTTAGCGTCGCGTTACGCCGCTGGCCGCGAGTTGCGCGTCGACCTCCGCCAAAAGCGTATCAAGCGCCGCCGGGTCCCTCGCCTCCGCCCGCACCGTCAGCATCGCCTGCGTGTTCGAGGCTCGCAGCAGCCACCACCCGTTGGCGGTCGTTACCCTCGCACCATCCGTGAGGTCCATCTCCGCTCCTTCGGATTTCAACCGAACGATCACCTCGTCCACCACCACGAACTTGCGCACATCCTCGACCGGAAAGCGCAGGTCCGGCGTCGCCACCAGCGCCGGCATCGCATCGCGCAACTCGGTCAGCGAACGCCCTGACAAATGCACCGCGCGGATCAGCCGCACCGCCGCATAGTGCGCGTCGTCGAAGCCGTAATATTCGCCCGCGAAGAACAGGTGCCCGCTCAACTCTCCCCCGATCGGCGCGCCGGTGCGGGTCATCGCGGTCTTCATCAGGCTGTGGCCTGTGGCGGCCATGACCGGCTTGCCGCTCAGTTCGGTGATTCGGTCGAAGAGTGCTTGGGAAGATTTCACGTCGGCGACGATCGGCGCGCCCGGGTGCTCGCGAAGCGCAGGTTCGACCAATATGGAGAGAATCTGATCGCCCCAGATCATGCGGCCCAGCCCGTCGACCGCGCCGATCCGGTCGCCATCGCCATCGAAGGCCAGTCCAAAATCGAGCTTCTTCTCCGCGACCAGGCGTTTGAGATCGGCAAGGTTCGACTCTTCGGTAGGATCGGGATGATGGTTGGGAAAATTGCCGTCGACTTCGGCGAAGATCACATGATGCTCACCCGGCAGCAATTGCACGAGCTTCTCGATCACCGGGCCGGCGGCGCCGTTCCCCGTGTCCCAGCCGATCCGGAACGCGCCGCCGGCATAGCCCGCCATCAGCCGCCCGACATAGGCGTCCAGCACGTCGGCTTCCGTCACTTCGCCCGCGCCTTCGCTCCACGCACCCGACGCGGCGAGCGCGGCCAAGTCCTGGATGTCGTCGCCGAAAAATGGCGCGTGCGCGTGCACCATCTTGAAGCCGTTATATTCGGGGGGATTGTGGCTGCCGGTTACCTGGATGCCGCCATCCACCTCTAGCGTCGCTTCCGCGTAATACAGCATCGGCGAGGTGCTGAGGCCGATGCGGACGACGTCGACGCCGCCCGCGACGAGGCCGGAGACGAGCGCGGCTTCGAGTTCGGGCGAGGAGTTGCGGCCGTCATAGCCGACCGCGACGCGGGTGCCGCCCGCCGCGCGGATGCGGGTGGCGAAGCCTCGGCCGATCGCGATGGCGTCGGCGGGGCCGAGCGCTGTGCCGACGATCCCGCGGATGTCGTATTCGCGGAGCGAGGTCGGGTCGAACTGGTGGGTCATTTCAGATTTCCGTTCGTCCTGAGCGAAGTCGAAGGACAGGTTTGAGCCAATGTCCTTCGACTTCGCTCAGGACGAACGGCGGTTGGGTGTTATCGGGAGGACCGCTTCAGCAGCAGATCGCGCGCTGCGTTCACACGGCGGGTCAGGTCGGTCGAGCCGCCGCGGTCGGGGTGGACCGAGGCGATCAGGCGGCGGTGGGCGCTGCGGATCGTGTCGGCGTTCGCGCTGCTGTCGATGCCGAGGATCGAGCGCGCTTCCGCTTCATCCGTCACCACGCGCTGCTTCGGCTTGGGACGCAGGTAATGCCACGCCGCCCAGATAAACAGCGCGGCGACGATCCACTTCACGCAGCTACGTCCGGTGCACGCTCGGCGACCACGTCCGGCAGCTGCAACGCGGCCATCATCTCGCGCAGTTCCTGGCGCGCGGCGACGTGGCCGAGGCCCATGCTGCCGAACGCCTTCGCATCGATCATCGTCAGCCCGGCGGGGAACATCTCGCGGTAGATGACGCGCTCGCCGAGCCCCGGAATGATCCGGAAGCCGACGCGCTTGGCCAGTTGAGCGAGCGCGTCCGACACACGACGCATGTTGCGCGCCTCGATATGCTGGAGGCGGTTGCGCAGCACGACCCAGTCGATCGTCGTGCCGTCGGCGCGTGCGCGCTGCTTCCGCGCATCCCAGATCAGCTCGGAATAGAAGCTCGGGCGGGTCACCTGATAGGTCTCAGGATCGACCTGGCCGATCAGGTCGAAGTCGACGAAGCTGTCGTTCATCGGCGTGACCAGCGTGTTCGACAGCGCGGCGGCGGTGCGCGCGAAGGGATCGTCGCGGCCCGGCGTGTCGACGACGAGGAAGTCCGAGCCTTCGCACAGCGAGTGCCAGATGTCCTCGAACTGGTCCTCGCTCTGGTCCGATAGCGTCGCGTGGCGCGGCATCGGCAGCACCGAGCCGTTGCGCCTCATCGTCTCGGCGCGGTTGTCTAGATAGCGGCCGACGGTGCGCTGGCGGTGATCCAGATCGAGACACGCGACGCGCGCACCCTTCGCGGCGAGCGCGATCGCGACGTGCACCGCGGTCGTCGACTTGCCCGTGCCGCCCTTCTCGTTGGCGAACACGATCACGTGCGTCGAAGCTTGGGGTGTATCCGGGCCCGTGGCCAACGCGCGTTTCCTTATTGATCGTAACAGTCACCCTTCATAGAAGCCGCGACCGCACTTATCGAGTAGGAGTTTCACGTGGACACCGTCCGGGACCTTAATGCGTTGCGCGACAGCGTCGCCGCCTTCCGTGCGGCGGGGCAGCGCGTCGCGCTCGTCCCGACGATGGGCGCGCTCCACGCCGGCCATGTCGCGCTGATCGAAGCGGCGAAGCGGCCTGGGACGAAGGTTGTGGCGTCGATCTTCGTCAACCCGACGCAGTTCGGCCCGAACGAGGATCTGTCGCGCTATCCGCGGCGCGAGATGGCCGATATCCGGATGCTCACCGAAGCCGGGTGCGACCTGCTCTGGCTGCCGTCGGTCGAGACGATGTATCCCGAGGGTTTCGCGACGTCGGTGCGCGTGTCGGGCGTCAGCGATGGGTTCGACGGCGCCTCGCGGCCCGGTCATTTCGACGGCGTCGCGACGGTCGTTTCGAAGCTGTTCAACCAGGTCGGGCCCGATGCGGCGTATTTCGGCGAGAAGGATTACCAGCAGCTGGCGGTCGTCCGGCGGTTCGTCGCCGATCTCGATTTCGCGATCGATATCGTCGGGGTGCCGACGCAGCGCGACGACGACGGTTTGGCGATGTCGTCGCGCAACATCTATCTCGACGACGAGCAGCGCAAGCAGGCGGTGGCCCTGCCGCGTGCGCTGGGTGTCGCGGCGCGGGCGATCGCGAAGGGCGAGGACGTCGAGTCGGTGCTCGACGATGCGCGGACGACGTTGGTCGGGGCGGGGTTCACGATCGATTACGTCGCGCTGGCGGATGCCGAGACGCTGTCCGAGAACCCTGCGGCGGAGCGTCCGCGGCGGTTGCTGGCGGCGGCGCGGATGGGCGCGACGCGGTTGATCGATAACATCGCGATCGAGGCGCCAGACGCGTTGTAAAAAATGGGCGTTAACCCATTAACCATTTCGTAGCCCGAATCACGGCAATCTGTCCTCACGAACATTGGGGGCAAGACCATGGGCAGCAGTTTCAAGACCGCGAATATTACGATCGAACGCCGTCTGGCGGATGCCGCGCGCGGCGACGACCGGGCGTGCTACGAACTGGGGATGGTGTATTCGACCGGCACGGCCGGTGTCGTGCTCGACCTGATCGAGGCGCACAAGTGGTTCAACCTGGCGGCGGTGTCGGGGAACATCGCCGCGCAGGAATGCCGGGCTGAGATCGCCGAGGACATGACCGCGCGGGAGATCTCGGTGGCGCAGCGCGCCGCGCGGGATTGGATGCAGTTGACGCAACGCCGGGCTGCTTAATCCTCCCCGGAACGGGGAGGGGGACCGTTCGCCGCTTGGCGAAGGGTGGAGGGGGATCACCGCGGGCGTAGCGTTCGTGGGGCTTACCTTACGCAGCGGTGCTTTTGGGGAAGCCCCCCTCCACCGTCCTTTGGATGGTCCCCCTCCCCTTGCAGGGGAGGATTAGGCTTCGGCTTTCTTCTTTGGCGCGGCTTTCTTGGCGGGGGCCTTTTTAGCCGGCGCCTTCTTTGCCGGAGCCTTCGCTTCAGCCTCATCCTTGGCCACTGCTGTCTTGGCCGGTGCCTTCTTCGCCGCCGGCTTCTTGGCTGGCGCTTTCTTCTTCTTCGTTGCCGGCGCCGCGGCGGCGCGTGCGTCGATCAGCGAGGCCGCTTCCTCGAGCGTCAGCTGGTCCTTCTCGATCGACTTGGGCAGCGTCGCGTTGGTCGTGCCGTCGGTGACGTAGGCGCCGTAGCGGCCCTCCATCAGCTTGATCTCCGCCTCAGTCCGCGGATGGTTGCCGAGGATCTTTAGCGGGGCCTGAGCCCCGCGCGCGGTGCGTCCTCCGCCGGCTGCCGCTTCGGCGAGCTTTACGACCGCGGCGTTCATGCCCGTCTCGAACACGTCCGCCGTGGTCTGGAGCCGCGCATACTTGCCAGCATGCTTCAGATACGGGCCGAACTTGCCGATCGTCGAGATGATCGGCTCGCCCGTCTCGGGGTGGTTGCCGACCGTCCGCGGAAGCGACAGCAGCTTGACCGCCCATTCGAGGTTCAGCTCGCCGATATCCTTCGGGATCGACGCCATCTTGCGGTCTTCGCCTTCGCCGATCTGCAGATACGGGCCGAAGCGTCCCGATTTGCGCTCGATCGGCTGGCCGGTGTCGGGATGCGTGCCGAGCGTCGAGGGACCCGCATCCGCCTCGGCGTCGCCACCGGGCTGCGCGAAGCGGCGCGTGTATTTGCACTCGGGGTAGTTCGAGCAGGCGATGAACGCGCCGAACTTGCCGCCGCGAAGCGCCAGCTGGCCCTCGCCGCAGTTCGGGCAGAGCCGGGGATCGCCGCCGTCAGCCTTGGCCGGGAACAGATACGGCGCGAGGAAGGTGTCGAGTTCGGCGGTGATCGCCGAGGGCTGCTGCTCCATCACCTCGTTGGTGCGCGGCTTGAAATCGCGCCAGAACGCGTCGAGCACCGACTGCCACTGCGCGCGGCCGCCGGAGACGTCGTCGAGTTCTTCCTCGAGTTCGGCAGTGTAGTCGTAGCCGACGTACTTCTCGAAGAAGCGTTCGAGGAACGCCGTCACGAGGCGCCCGCTCTCCTCGGCGAAGAAGCGGTTCTTCTCGATCCGGACATAGGCGCGGTCCTTCAGCGTCTTGATGATCGACGCGTAGGTGGACGGGCGGCCGATGCCGAGCTCCTCCATCCGCTTGACCAGCGAGGCTTCCGAGAACCGCGGCGGCGGCTGGGTGAAGTGCTGCTCAGCGTCGACCTTCTTCTTGGCGGGCGCATCGCCTTCGCGCATGCGCGGCAGGCGGCGGGCGTCCTCGTCGGCCGAGTCATCCGACCCTTCCTCGTACAGCGCGAGGTAGCCGGGGAAGAGCACGACCTGGCCGGTGGCGCGCAGGATGTTGCGGCCGGTGCCGTCGGCCATCTCGACCGTCGTGCGCTCCATCCGCGCCGACGCCATCTGGCTGGCGAGCGCGCGCTTGAAGATCAGGTCGTAGAGGCGCGCGTGATCGCCGCCGCCGGCCTTGTCCTTGCCGAAATCGGTTGGGCGAATCGCTTCATGCGCCTCCTGTGCGTTCTTCGCCTTCGACTGGTACTGGCGCGGCTTGTCGGGGACATAGCTCGCGTCGAAGCGGTTAGCGACCGCTAAGCGCGCGGCGCTGATTGCGCTGCTATCCATCTGCACGCCGTCGGTACGCATGTAGGTGATCGCGCCGTCCTCGTAGAGGCCCTGCGCGATCCGCATCGTGTGATCCGCCGAGAAACCGAGTTTCCGCGACGCTTCCTGCTGCAACGTCGACGTCGTGAACGGCGGCGGCGGGTTGCGACCGGCGGGCTTGGTCTCGACCGACTGGACCGAGAAATTGCCGTCGAGCACCGCCTGCTTGGCGCGTAGGGCATCGCCTTCGTTGCCGATCGAGAGGCGGTCGAGCTTGTTGCCCTCGAACTGCGTCAGCCGCGACGTGAAGGCGGTGCCGTCATGCTCCATCTCGGCGGTGACGGACCAGTATTCCTGCGGCTTGAACACATCGATCTCGCGCTCGCGCTGGACGATCAGGCGGAGCGACACCGACTGGACGCGGCCCGCGGACTTGGCGCCAGGCAGCTTGCGCCACAGCACCGGCGAGAGCGTGAAGCCGACTAGGTAATCCAACGCGCGCCGCGCCCGGTACGCGTCGATCAGGTCGTCGTCGAGCTCGCGCGGGTTCTTCATCGCCTCGGTGACGGTGGCCTTGGTGATCGCGTTGAAGGTGACGCGCTCGACCTCCTTGGGTAGCGCCTTCCGCGCGCGCAGGACCTCGCGGACATGCCACGAGATCGCCTCGCCCTCGCGATCCGGATCGGTCGCGAGGATCAGGCGGTCGGCGACCTTGGCGAGATCGGTGATCGCTTTCAGCTGCTTCGACTTGTCGGCGTAATTCTCCCACGTCATCGCGAAGGCATCGTCGGGATCGACCGAGCCGTCCTTGGGCGGCAGATCGCGGACATGGCCGTAGCTGGCCAGGACGCGGTAATCGCTGCCCAGATACTTCTCGATGGTTTTGGCCTTGGCAGGCGATTCGACGATGACAAGCTGCATGGGGAAACCAGGGTCCTTACGTGTACGCGTACGAGGGTGACGGCGTCGGGGTAGCCGCGTCAACCCGCAGTGGGTTCAGAGTGACGTGCAAGAGGTGCGGTCGCGGGAGCCGGTTTTCCAGAGGAGCAACCGCGGCGAGGCCGCGATACTACGCCTTTAGCGTAGTCTCTGCGATCGTCTCCATCGAGGATCGACGCACGCCCGGACCCGCCGAGGTCCGGTACCGTGTTCGGGCGAACCAGGGCCATCGGCCTCAATGCAGGGTATTTCCCGGATTAATTGATCCAGGTTCGTCAGTTACCGCCATGATATGATAAGAAATCATCAAACCTTACGTCTGTGTTCTACCGATGCGGCCGTACGGTGCGTGGTAGTCGAGACCGTGAACCTGTCAACGTTGCCGAACGGCTCCGAAGGATTTCGCCGGGCATACTGGTTCCCCACGCGGATCGCGTCCTTTCGCGCAGGGATCGACGTGCGGCGGGAACTTCACGGCGCGGTGACGAGCGTTCGACGGTCTCTCATCACCGAGGCGGGAGAGGCATCGTGACCAACGACGCGTTGACCGTTGCTCGGTGGAAATGCGCGTTTCTTGCCAAGCGGATCGTCGCGTTGCGCGAGCAGGTCGCGCAGTCGTCCGTGCTCGACGAGATAAAGCTGCACCAGAACGAGCTGGACGTCTTGATCGCCACGATCGCGCGGGATTGCGGCGAGGATGCAGCGGCCGGCGATCCGCAGATCGACCCAGGCGAGGACGTTTCCGCGGTCCCCGCGCCCGCCGCCGCCCCGGGACCGAGACTGGTCGGTTAGGTCAGCTGAGGCTTGCCCGGCCGCCGGCATGGCGTTCGAGCCGGCCGCCCAGTTCGAGTTCGAGCAATACGGTGTGCACGACCGCGGGGCTCAGGCGCGACTGGCGGATGAGCTCGTCGATCGCGACGGGGACGGGGCCGAGCAGGTCGGTGATCCGGCGGCGGTCGGTGTCGCTTGCATCTTCGGGGGGCGAGGCGGCGTAGGCGTCGATCGGGGAGCGGACCGAGCGCGGGTCGAACGGGCGGATCTGTTCGAGGATGTCGGCGGCCGATTGCACTAGCGTGGCGCCTTCGCGGATCAGCAGGTTGCAGCCTTGCGCGCGGGGATCGAGCGGGCTGCCGGGGACGGCCATGACTTCGCGGCCGGATTCGTTGGCAAGGCGCGCGGTGATGAGCGAGCCGGATTTGGGGACGGCCTCGACCACCACCGTGCCGATCGCGAGGCCGGCGATGATGCGGTTGCGCGAGGGGAAATTGCGCGCCTTGGGCTCTGTGCCGGGGGGCTGTTCGGCAAGGAGGAGGCCCTCGGTGGCGATGCGCTCCTGCAAGGCGGTGTTGTCGGGCGGGTAGGCGATGTCGATGCCGCTGGCGATCACACCGATCGTGGCGCCGCTCGAGCCTGCACCCAGTGCGCCGATGTGCGCGGCTGTGTCTATGCCGCGGGCGAGGCCGGAGACGATGGTGGTGCCTTCTTCTGCGAGTTGCAGCGCGAGCTGGCGGGCGAAGCGGCAGGCAGCGGCCGAGGCATTGCGCGCGCCGACCATGGCGATGCAGGGGCGGCCGGCGTGGGCGATGTCGCCGCGGAGGATGAGCGCCGGGGGTGCGGTCTCGATCTCGGCGAGCAGGCGGGGATAGTCCGGGTCGTCGAGGAAGAGGTAGCGTGCGCCGAGCTTCGCGGTGGCGGCCATTTCGCGTTCGGCGAGCGCGGCGTCTGCCATTTTCGGCGCGCGTCCGCCGCCGCGCTGGGCGAGCATGGGGAGCGCGTCGAGGGCGGCGTCGGCGCTGCCGAAGCGGGCGATAAGCTGGCGATAGGTGACCGGTCCGATCCCGGTCGTGCGGATGAGCCGAAGTCTTGAGACCGTCGGGTCAGCCACTCTTTTGCCGGTTGGACCCGATGCGCGGCTCGGTGCCGGAGAACAGGCGTTCGATGTTCTCGCGGTGCTTCCACAGGACGATCAATGCGAGTGCGAGGAGCAGCAGGACGAGGTCGAAGCGACCGAACAGCGCGGCTGCAAACGGCGCGCTGAGCGCGGCGGCCATGCCGGCGACCGAGGAGATCCGGAGACCCGCGAGGAGGCCGAGCCAGACGACCGCGTAGACCAGTCCGAGCGGCCAGTGCAGCGCGACGACGATGCCCATGAGCGTCGCGACGCCTTTGCCGCCCTTGAACTTCAGCCAGACCGGGTAGCAATGGCCGATGAAGGCTCCGGCCGCTGCTAGCAGTGCGTTGCCGGGAAACAGGTGCGCAACCAGCAACACGGCGATCGCGCCCTTGGCCATGTCGAGCAGCAGCGTGGCGGCGGCGAGGCCCTTGCGTCCGGTGCGCAGCACGTTGGTCGCGCCGATGTTGCCCGAGCCGATCGTGCGCAGATCACCTGCGCCGCCCGCCCTCGTGAGGATGACGCCGAACGGGATCGAGCCGAGCAGATAGCTCAGCACGAGCGATAGCGTGGGCGCGACCCAGAGAATTTCCGTCTGCAACTATGTCCCCCGTTCTGGAGGGGCTTATAAACGACCCGGGGCTGACGGCAAATGGCGTCGAGTGGGCGTTGATCTCACGCCTTTCGTCAGGATGACGAAGTGGGGCGGGGACGACGGGGACTGGTTTGCACGGGCCGAACCGGCCTAAGAGCGCGCATGGACACGCGCCCCATCCTGTTCTTCGATTCCGGTGTCGGCGGGTTGTCGATCGTTGGGCCGGCGCGCGCGGCGCTGCCCGATGCGCCGTTCGTCTATGCCGCCGACTCGGCCGGGTTTCCGTACGGGACCAAGAGCGAGGCGGAGATTGCGGCGCGGGTGCCGGTGTTGCTGGGGCGGCTGGCGGAGCGGTATCGGCCGCGGTTGATCGTGATCGCGTGCAACACGGCCTCGACGATCGCGCTACCGGTGGTGCGCGCGGCGCTCGACCTGCCGGTGGTGGGGACGGTACCGGCGATCAAGCCCGCCACGCTGCTTTCGAAGACGCGGACGATCGGCGTACTGGGTACCGAGGCGACCGTGCGGCAGGCGTATGTCGATGATCTGGCGGCGAAGTTTGCGGGCGATTGCACGGTACTGCGGTATGGATCGGCGGCTCTGGTCGAGATGGCGGAGGCGAAATTGCATGGCCGAGTCGTCGCGCCGGAAAGCTATGCTGCGGTGCTCGATGGCTTGTTTTCGCAACCCGGCGGCGACGCGATCGACGTGATCGTCAACGCCTGCACGCATTTTCCATTGGTGGAAGCGGAGCTTGCAGTCGCTGCTCCCGGGGTGCGCTTCGTCGATGGCGGACCGGGGATCGCGCGACGGATCGTGCATCTCATGCAGGGCGAATCATGGTCGGGAGCGGGGGAGGGCGTTGCCGTCTTCACCCGGTTGGGCGACGAGGAGCGCGCGCTCGGACCGGCTCTGGCTGCGCACGGGTTTGGCAGGATCGAGCAGCTTTAAGCGTTAACCTGGGACAATGTGCCACCTTGCGTCGCGGCCGCATCGTGGCAATGTGCTGCCAGGATGAGGAAAGCGATCACCGTAAGAGCGGTATTGCGCTGGAAACGAGTGAAAGCGAGGCGTAGTGCCCAAGCCTATGATTACCAACGGCATCTCGGCAACGGATTCTACCTTGGGTCCGCGAGTCGATTATTCGCGCGTTTTTACGCAGGCGATCGACCGGTTGCATGCCGAAGGGCGCTACCGCGTGTTCATCGACATTCTCCGCAACAAGGGTGCCTTTCCGAACGCGCGCTGCTTCGCCGGGCATAACGGGCCGAAGCCGATCACGGTGTGGTGCTCGAACGATTACCTTGCGATGGGCCAGCACCCCAAGGTGATCGCGGCGATGGAAGAGGCGTTGCACGACGTCGGCGCGGGCTCTGGCGGCACGCGCAACATCGGCGGCAACACGCATTACCATGTCGATCTGGAAGGCGAACTCGCCGACCTGCACGGCAAGGAAGCGGCGCTGCTGTTCACCAGCGGGTACGTCTCGAACGAGGCGACGCTGGCGACGCTGGCCAAGGTGCTGCCGGGCTGCATCATCTTTTCGGATGAGCTGAACCACGCATCGATGATCGCGGGCATCCGCAACTCGGGCTGCGAGAAGCGGGTATTCCGCCACAATGATCTCGCGCATCTCGAGGAATTGCTGGCCGCGGAAGATCCCGCCGTGCCGAAGCTGATCGCGTTCGAGAGCGTGTATTCGATGGAGGGCGACATCGCGCCGATCTCGGCGGTGTGCGATCTCGCCGACCGGTACAACGCGCTGACCTATTGCGACGAAGTCCATGCGGTCGGGATGTACGGCGCGCGCGGCGGCGGCATTTCGGAGCGGGACGAGGTCGCGCACCGGATCACGATCCTCGAGGGGACGCTTGGTAAGGCGTTCGGCGTGATGGGGGGCTATATCGCCGCCGATCGTACGATCGTCGATGTAATCCGGTCTTACGCACCGGGGTTCATCTTCACGACCTCGTTGTCGCCGGTGCTGGTCGCTGGCGTGCTGGCGAGCGTGCGGCATTTGAAAAGCTCGAGCGTCGAGCGCGAGGGGCAGCAGGCGTCCGCTGCGATGTTGAAGGCGATGTTGAAGGACGCTGGGCTGCCGGTGATGATCGGCGATACGCATATCGTGCCGTTGATGGTCGGCGATCCGGTCAAGGCGAAGAAGATCAGCGACGTGCTGCTCGCCGAATACGGCGTGTACGTGCAGCCGATCAATTATCCGACCGTGCCGCGTGGTACGGAGCGGCTGCGGTTCACGCCAGGCCCGGCGCATACCGAGGCGATGATGCGCGAACTGACCGATGCGCTGGTGGAAATCTGGAGCCGGTTGGATTTGCGCAAGGCGGCTTGAGGCTTAGTCGACGACGATGTCGATGTTCAGCTCTGGGATTGCGATAGGCTGGCCGAACGGGATCAGCCGTTTATCCTCGTAATCGCCAGCGCGGGGCTTGGCCATCACATGCGTCCGACGCGCGTTGATATCGACGACCCAATAATGTGGTACGAACGCCTCGGCATAGTCGCTCCGTTTGGTGCCGAGATCGAGCGCGAGGCTCGTATCGGCGATCTCCACAGCGAGAAACAGCGCAACGCGGTCGAACAATGTGGCGCGTAGATCGGGGTCGCGAAGCACCGCCACATCCGGTTCCCGCAGCGTGTCGGCGGTCAGGCGGACGGTCGGCTCCTGCCCGACGATCCATTCGGTGCCGAGCGCGGCGAAGGCGGACTGCAAGCGCAGGAAAGCGATGCGCTGCGCGTTCCAGTGCGGTACGTTTGCCGGTGACATCCGCATAATCTCCCCGTTGACCAGTTCGACCTTGCCCAGCCAGTCGGCTATCGGCGGATGACGGACGAGTTCCATGAACTCGGCGGTGGTGAAACGCGCGGGCCCGGAAGCCAATTGAGTGATGTGTTCGGCAACGCTCATAGACTCAGTATAGCATTTCCCGCACCCGAGTCACAGTATAGCCGCCAGTAATGTCAGGACGCCAAGGCCGAGCGACAGGGGTACGCGCAGTGCCATCCACCCGGATGGTGCGATGCCGGCGCGGACCAGCGCGCGGTCGACGAGCAGCGCGGCGATAAGGCTGATGCCGAGCACGACCAGCGACGGGCCGGGCCAGCGCAGGCCGACCATCCAGGGCCAGGCGGTGGCCAGCGCGATCAGCGAGGGCGCGACGCTCGCGAACCAGAGCCAGCGCGGCGGCGAGTCGGTGCGTGCGGCGAGGCCCCACCACAGACCGCCGAGGAAGCTCAGGATGATCGCGGCATAGGCGTAGGCGATCGCCAGCGCGGAGAACCGGCTTTGCGGATCGCCGCTCAGCAGCAGCGCGACCGCCGCGAGTTGCGGGAGGAGGCCGCTCAGCCCGAGCAGGCGCGCGATCGGCGGGATGCCGCCGGCCGCGGCGGGTCGCTTGGCCATCAGACGCGCGCGACTACGCCGGTGGCGACGACCGGACCGGTCGGCAGGCCGGTCGGCGAGCCGCCGAGCGGTTCGACCGATATCGCGAGTGTCGCGCCGGGGGCGATGCGACCGCGATCGACGCCCTTGGGCGCGAGCGAGGTCGGACGGCCCGAGAGCAGGCCGAGCGAATGCGGCACACCGTTGCCGCCGATTACCCAGAGTTGCGCGACGCGCGCATCTGGAACGCCGGGGCCGGCCGCGACGCGGAGCGCGCCATTTGCGGGATCGTACACTGCTGCAACCGGCGACTTCGCATCGCCGAGCATCGCGACGAGCACGCTGGTTGGGCGCGCGGCCGGTATTGAGGGGGCGATCGGTTGCGAGACGGGCACGGTCGGTTCTGGGCGGACCATGACGAACAGCAACAGCGATGCGGCGAGCGCGCTGGTGACGGCGGCGAGCGCCGGCCAAGCGAAGCGGCTCGTTTGCGCGGGGGCCGGGGTTCCGTCGAGACTGGCTTCGATCCGGGCGGCGAGATGCGGCGGCGCGGCGTGTTCGGGCCAGAGGTCGAACAGGACCGCGAGACGCGACCGCCACCATTCGACTTGGGCTGCGAAACCAGGCTCGGCGAGCACGCGACGCAGCGCTGCACCGCGTTCCTCGCCCTCGAGCAGCCCGAGTGCGAGTTCGGCGGCGGCGACGTCCTCAGGCACGCCGGTATCGGGGGTCGGATCAACCATCGAGGCAATCCTTCAGGCGCGCGAGGCCGCGGCGGACCCAGCTTTTCATCGTGCCCAGCGGCACGGCGCGCTTGATCGCGAGTTCGGCGTAGGTGACGCCGTCGAAGAACGCGGTGCGGATCGCGTCGCGCTGTTGCGGTTCGAGACCGTCGAGGCATTCGACCAGTTCGCGCGACGATTCGCTCGCCAGCATCCCCGCTTCGGCACCCTCGCCAGGATCCGCGATGTCGGGCGCGTCGTCGAGCGGGCTCGTGCGGCGGACGCCCTGCGCGCGCTGCCAGTCGATGGCGCGGTTGCGCGCGATCGTTGCCAACCAGGTTATCGGGCTCGCGCGGCCGGGTTCCCAGGCACCGGCGCGTTTCCAGATCGTGAGATAGACCTCGTGCAGCACATCCTCCGCGGCTTGGGCGTTGCCGCAGATACGGTGGGTGATGCCGAAAAGCTTCGCGCTGGTCAGCGAATAGAGCTCGCGAAACGCGTCGCGGTCCTCTTGGCCCGTGCGCAAGAGCACCTCGGAGAGATGCGCGCGCGCCGCGTCCGCGTTTGAAAAGGCCATGGTCACGATCCGGAACCTAGCGGCTAAGTCGCTCGCGGCAATAGCCTTCGCCGGGCTTGACGGTGAGGCAGTCGGTTTTGCCGAGGAGATATTTCAGCCCGGTCGCGTCGCCGTTGGTCGGGCGCAGCGTTTCGCGGATGCCTTTGCGATCGAACGATATCGTGTCGCCGGTCGCGGTGCCGTCGAACTTGCCCTTGTTGTCGAGGTCCCACTGCATCGTCAGCGCATAGTGGCCGGGGGTGTCGGTCGGGGCGACGTCGAGGACCATGCCTTCGACGCCGATCCAACGGCCGGTGTAGTTGGGCGCAGGTTTGGACTTGGGAGCGGAGACCTTGCGTTCGACCGAGCCGGCGGACGTCATGTTGCCGTCGCTGCTGGTATCGGGGGCAGGGCCTGAGCAGGCGGTCAGCGCGGCGGCGGTTAGGAGGGTGAGGGCTTTCATGGACGTCTCCTATGGCGCAGGCGAGCGAGCCAGCATTGTGCTCCGTCATCCTGACGAAAGTCAGGACCCAGAGTAACGTAGAACTGCGCTTTGTAACCCTGGGTCCTGACTTTCGTCAGGATGACGGGGTGAAATGGGATGCCGTCGTCCCTCACGACCCGCGAACAGGTGTGGCAAATCCGCGCTCGGGTCGGTATGGGGCTGGGCACCCGATCCCCCGTCACAGGAATACGCCAGGTGCGCATCGCCATCGCGTCCGATCACGCCGCCGTTTCGTTGAAAGCGGTGCTCGCCGCCTGGCTGCGCGAGGCGGGGCATGACGTGCTCGATCTCGGGCCCGAGGGCACAGCCAGCGTCGATTATCCCGATTACGGGTTCAAGCTGGCGTCGGCGATCGCCGATGGTCGCGCCGAGCGCGGTATCGCGCTGTGCGGCTCCGGGATCGGCATCTCGATCGCTGCCAATCGCAATCCCGCCTGCCGCTGCGCGCTCGTGTCGGAACCACTGTCGGCGAGCCTCGCACGCATCCACAACGACGCCAATGCCATCGCGATGGGCGCGCGCCTGATCGGCGAGGAAATGGCAAAGGCGTGCGTCGAAGCTTTCCTGTCCGCCGAATTTGCCGGCGGCCGTCATCAACTCCGTGTCGACAAGTTAAAGGTCCCCGCATGAGCACTCAGCCCCGCGAACTCCACGACGTCCAGCCCGACGGCTTTTTCACGCGCGGCCTCGCCGATGCGGACGCTGCCGTATTCGCCGGCGTCGCTGCCGAACTGGAACGCGAGCAGACGCAGATCGAACTGATCGCGTCGGAGAACATCGTCTCGAAGGCGGTGCTCGAGGCGCAAGGGTCGGTGTTCACGAACAAGTACGCCGAGGGCTATCCCGGCAAGCGCTACTACCAGGGCTGCGCGCCGTCGGACACGGTCGAGACGCTCGCGATCGAGCGCGCCAAGCAGATTTTCGGCTGCGGGTTCGTCAACGTGCAGCCGCATTCGGGCGCGCAGGCGAACGGCGCGGTGATGCTCGCGCTGGTCAAGCCGGGCGACACGATCCTCGGCATGAGCCTCGATGCTGGCGGCCACCTGACGCATGGCGCCAAGCCGGCGATGTCGGGCAAGTGGTTCAACGCGGTCCAGTACGGCGTCGATGCGACCACGCATTTGATCGATTACGACCAGGTCGAGGCGCTGGCGGTCGAGCATCAGCCGAAACTGATCATCGCGGGCGGCTCGGCCTATCCCCGCGTCATCGACTTCGCGAAGTTCCGCGCGATCGCGGACAAGGTCGGCGCGTATTTCATGGTCGACATGGCGCATTTCGCCGGGATCGTCGCGGCGGGCCTGCACCCGACGCCGTTCGGCCACGCGCACGTCGTGACGACCACCACGCACAAGACTCTGCGGGGCCCGCGCGGTGGCATGATCATGACCAATGACGAGGGCATAGCGAAGAAGATCAACTCGGCGGTGTTCCCGGGGCTTCAGGGCGGGCCGCTGATGCACGTGATCGCGGCGAAGGCGGTCGCGTTCGGCGAGGCGCTCCAGCCCGACTTCAAGAGCTACATCGCCGCGGTCGTCGAGAACGCCAAGGTGCTGGCGGCAACGCTCAAGGAGCGCGGCTCGGACGTCGTGTCGGGCGGCACCGACACGCATCTCGCGCTGATCGACCTTACGCCGCTGGGCATCACCGGGCGCGATGCGGACGAGGCGCTGGAGCGTGCGGGGATCACCTGCAACAAGAACGGCATCCCCAACGATCCGCTGCCGCCGGTCAAGACCAGCGGCATCCGCGTCGGCTCGCCCGCGGGTACGACGCGTGGCTTCGGCCCCGCCGAGTTCCGCGAGATCGGCAACATGGTCGCCGACGTGCTGGACGGCCTCGCGAAAAAGGGCGAGCATGGGGACCCGGAAGTCGAGGCGGACGTTCGGACGCGTGTTCGTGCACTCTGCGCGCGCTTCCCGATCTATCAAGGATAAGTAGCATGTCGAAGTTCGACGACGTCCAGAACGACATCAAGGCGACCCCCGGCCTCGGCAAGAGCATGGCCAAGTGGAGCGCACTCGGCGCGGTCGTGGCGATCCCGGTGCCGATCGTCGGTCCGATCTTCGGTGCGCTCGCAGGCGCAGGCTACGCGTACTACAAGGGCAAGAAGAAGGTCTGAATGCGCTGCCCCTTCTGCGGACATGAAGACAGCCAGGTAAAGGACAGCCGCCCCACCGAAGACGGGGCGGCGATCCGACGCCGGCGCCAGTGCGAAGGGTGCGCGGCGCGTTTCACGACGTTCGAGCGGATCCAGCTGCGCGAGTTGTTCGTGTTGAAGAGCGAGGGGCGGCGGGAGCCGTTCGATCGGGAGAAGTTGCTGCGGTCGCTGTCGATCGCGACGCGGAAGCGGGCGATTGAGGCTGGGCGGATCGAGAAGCTGGTGAGCGGGATTCAGCGTCGGCTGGAGACGCTGGGCGAGAACGACGTCACGTCGAAGCGGATCGGCGAGATGGTGATGGACGGGCTCAAGGGGCTCGATTCGGTCGCGTATATCCGGTTTGCGAGCGTGTACCGGGACTTTAGCGAGGCTAAGGACTTCGAGGCTTTTGCCGGGAGTGTGGAGGAGGTTGGGCGGGCTGAGTGATTTGGGCCTGCCCTGCGACCCAAGTGAGGTACCCTTCGACTTCGCTCAGGGCGAACGGGTAGGGGGCGGGTAGGGATGATGTCCGCCCCCGGTGGTAAGTCCACCTCCCCACCCCCGTTCGTCCTGAGCGAAGTCGAAGGACTTGTCCGGACACCACGCCCCCGCGTAAGCCGCCCCGATGACATTCTGGGCTTATGTGGTGCGCTGCGCCGACGACAGTTATTACACCGGACACACCGATAACCTGGAGCGCAGGATCGGACAGCACAACCTCGGCGAGATATCGGGATACACCCAGACGCGCCGGCCTGTGACGCTCATGTGGTGCCAGGATTTCAGCAGCCGGCAGGAAGCGCTTGCCGCGGAGTTCCAGGTCAAGGGCTGGTCGCGGCGCAAGAAGGAAGCGCTCGCGCGCGAGGATTGGGCGGATCTGCACGATGCGGCGATCCCCCCGCGGGAACGGGCCCTTCGACTTCGCTCAGGGCGAACGGAAGGGGGGGAGGGCATCTCTTCGGAAGAGGGGAAGGGGGCCCCATCTCCCCCTCCCGTTCGTGCTGAGCGAAGTCGAAGCACCTTGGCGGAGGAAACCCCACCCCCCGTCATTGTCCTCGTCCGTCCCCAACTCGGCGAAAACATCGGCAAAGCCGCGCGCGCCATGCTGAACTTCGGCCTCACCGAGATGCGCCTGGTCTCCCCCAGAGACGGCTGGCCCAACCCCTCCGCCGGTCCCGCCGCCAGCGGCGCCGACATCGTCCTCCAGAATGCGAAGGTCTACGACAGCGTCGCAGCAGCCACCGCCGACTGCGCGCAGATCTACGCCACCACAGTGCGGAAACGCGGCGTGACCAAGCCGGTTGTCACCCCCGAGCAAGCCGCGACCGAGATCCACGCCGCCCCCGGCCGTTCCGCGATCCTGTTCGGGCCAGAGCGTTCTGGCCTCGAAACCGACGACGTTGCGGTCGCACGGACGATCATCACGGTGCCGATCAACCCCGAGTTCGGCTCGCTAAACCTCGCCCAGGCGGTGATCCTGGTCGCGTATGAATGGTCGAAGGGCCTGACCGCCGAGCGCGAGCTGTCGCAGCCGTCGATCAACCCGATCATGCCGCCTGCCCCGCAGGAGGAGCTCGACGGGATGATCGGGCAGCTCGATGCGATGCTGATGGGGGCGGGGTTCTTTCACCTGCCCGACAAGATGCAGTCGACGCGGCGGACGCTGCGCACGCTACTGACGAAGCCGGGCTGGTCGAGCCAGGAGATCCGAACTCTCCGCGGCGTGCTGTCGTCGCTGGCGGGGAAGCGACCGCGAGCCTAGCGCCGGTCGAAGGCGGCGAGTTCGTAGGCGATCGAGGCTTCGACCAGGCGTTCCCACAGATCCGCGACCACGGCCTCCGGAACGCCCAGTCTCGCCGCCTCGGCCCGCGCGTTGTCGATCACCTGCGCCTTCCGCGCCTCGTCGCGCACATGCCCACGCTCGGGCTTGATGCGCGCGGCGGCGTCCATGTAGGCGAACCGCTTGGCGAGCAACGCGACCAAGTCGCGGTCGAGCGCGTCGACGCCCGCGCGGACATCGGTCATGGTGGTGCAATCGGGCCCGGGGAGAATGGTCATGCGCCGTCTCTTGCCGAGCCCCATCCGGCCTGTCCAGCTTGACTCTGGCCCGCCCCCCGTCTAGGCGCCCGCCTTCGCAATGGCCCTGCACCCCGGTGAAGCGGTGGCCCTGCCTTGTCTTAACGACGACCAGCAGAGCGATACCGGGACCAACGTTGTTAGCATTTGCCAAGGACTTACTATGTCGAAGCGTCAAAGCGCGAAGTACAAACTCGATCGCCGTATGGGCGAGAACATCTGGGGTCGTCCCAAGTCGCCCGTCAACAAGCGCGAATACGGCCCGGGCCAGCACGGCCAGCGCCGCAAGGGCAAGGTCAGCGATTTCGGTATCCAGCTGCGCGCCAAGCAGAAGCTCAAGGGCTATTATGGCGACGTGACCGAGAAGCAGTTCCGTGCATGCTACCATGAGGCTGCGCGTCTGAAGGGCGATACCTCGCAGAACCTGATCGGCCTGCTCGAGCAGCGGCTCGACATGATCGTCTACCGCGCCAAGTTCGCACCGACGATCTTCGCGGCTCGCCAGATCGTCTCGCACGGCCACATCCGCGTCAACGGCGTGAAGTGCAACATCGCTTCGCGTCGCTGCTTCGTCGGCGACGAGATCACGCTGGGTTCGAAGGCGCAGGAAATGGCGCTGGTCATGGAAGCCCAGAGCCTCGCCGAGCGCGAGATCCCCGATTATGTCGCGCCCGACGGCGCCGCCAAGGTCACCTTCACGCGCGTCCCGACGCTCGACGAAGTGCCTTACCCGGTGAAGATGGAGCCGAATCTGGTCGTCGAGTTCTACTCGCGCTGATCTTTCGGTACGATCGATACGAGGAAAAGGGCGGTCCTGAGGGGCCGCCCTTTTTCGTTGCCCCGTGTCGCCTCGTGGACATGCGCGCCGGGCTTTGCCAGAACGCGCGCAACCAAACGGGGATATGACCATGCGCGCTGCCATCCTGCCTCTCCTGCTGCTCGGGACTGCTGCGTCTGCGCAGACTACGCCTGCGATCTCGGTCGAGACGTTGAAGACTGTCACGCAGGTGCTGTCGTCGGACGCGTATGAAGGCCGCGCGCCGACCACGCCTGCGGAGGCGAAGACGGTCGCGTATATCGTCGAGCGGATGAAGGCGGCGGGGTTGAAGCCCGGCAATAAGGGGGCGTGGACGCAGGACGTGCCGATGGTGGAAATCACCGCGGGCAACGTCGCGCCGTTCAGCTTTACCGGCGGCAAGGCACCCGTCAGCCTCGCCTATCGCACCGACATGGTCGCGGGCACCTATCGCGTCGCGCCGAAGTCCGCGGTGGCGAACAGCGATGTGGTGTTCGTCGGCTACGGCATCACCGCGCCTGAAAAGGGCTGGGACGATTATGCCGGCACCGACGTGAAGGGGAAGACCGTGGTCATCCTCATCAACGACGCCGACTGGCAGACGATGTCGCGCGAGGGGCCGTTCGAGGGCCGCGCGATGACGTGGTACGGGCGCTGGCCGTACAAGTTCGAGAATGCGGCGAAGCACGGCGCGGCGGCGGCGATCATCGTCCACGATACCGAGCCGGCGGCGTATCCGTGGGCGGTGGTGCAGTCGTCCTGGACCGGGCCGCAGCTCGAGCTGGACGAGAAGGGCGATCATCTCGACCAGTCGCAGGTCGTCGGCTGGATGCAGAAGCCGGCGGCGGAGCGCGTGTTCGCGAGCGCGGGCAAGGATTATGCGACGCTGGCGGCGGCGGCGAAGGTGAAGGGGTTCAAGGCGGTACCGCTCGGACTGAAATTCGGCGGTGGGTTCGACAACACGATCAAGCGGCAGGCGTCCAAGAACGTCATCGGCGTGCTGCCGGGGACGGCGGCTCCCAATGATTATGTGATGTATTCGGCGCATTGGGATCATCTCGGGCGCTGCGACGCGGTCGATGGCGACGACATCTGCAATGGTGCGGCGGACAATGCGAGTGGGGTCGCGGGGCTGGTGGCCTTGGCCGAGGCTCAGGTGAAGGCGGGGCCGGCCAAGCGGTCGATCGCGTTCCTGGCGGTGACCGCGGAGGAGTCCGGGCTGCTCGGGTCGCGCTATTATGCCGAGCATCCGATCTATCCGCTCGCGCATACCGTCGGCGGGGTGAACATGGACGTGTTGAACGTCGACGGGCGGGCGAAAGACTTCGTGCTGACCGGTGCGGGCAAGTCGGAGATCGAGGATTTGGTGAAGCCGTTCGTCGCCGCGGAGGGCCGCGTGATCGGCGTAGAGGCGAACCCGGAGCGTGGCGGCTATTACCGGTCGGATCATTTCAGTTTCGCCAAGCTGGGCGTGCCGATGCTCGATGGCGGCAGTGGTGAGGACCTCGTCGTTGGCGGTACGGCGGCGGGCCATGCCGCGCGCGAGGATTATGTCGCGCACCGCTATCACAAGCCTGCGGACGAATATGACGCGAAGTGGGACTGGTCGGGCGCGGTCGAGGACCTGACGATCTATTACGGGCTCGGGCGGAAGCTCGCGGACGATACCAGTCTGTGGCCGAACTGGTATAAGACCGCCGAATTCCGCGGCATCCGTGACCG
Organism: Sphingomonas sp. CFBP 13603; assembly: GCF_014892665.1. Classification (NCBI taxonomy): domain Bacteria; kingdom Pseudomonadati; phylum Pseudomonadota; class Alphaproteobacteria; order Sphingomonadales; family Sphingomonadaceae; genus Sphingomonas; species Sphingomonas sp. CFBP 13603. Next base: position 60,397 of record NZ_JADBIA010000016.1, read on the forward strand.
CGATCGCGCAGGAGCCAAGTAAGTGACCACGACCGTCTCTACCCCCGCCGAATGGGCGCACCACAAGGCCGTCTGGATCGGCTTTCCGAGCCATGCGGACCTGTGGCTGGAGGATCTGGAGCCCGCGCGGGATGAGGTCGTCGCGTTTGCCAAGGCTGTGCATGCTGGCGGCAAGGGCGAGACGGTGATCCTGGTCGCGGCGGACGTCGGGTCGGCGACCACCGCCAAGAAGCTGGCGCCGTTCGCGGATGTGGTGGTCGAGCCGTTCGGCGATATCTGGCTGCGCGATACCGCGCCGATCATCGTCGGCGACGGCAGCGCGCGGGACTTCCGGTTCAACGGCTGGGGCGGGAAGTATGATCTGCCCGGCGACGACACGATCGGCCAGCGGCTGGCGGAAAGCTGGCACACGCGGGTCGAGGCGTGCGACTGGGTGCTCGAGGGCGGCGCTATCGATGGCGATGGTACCGGGACGGTCGTGACGACGCAGCAGTGCCTGCTCAACCGCAACCGCAATCCGTCGCTGACCAGGGCGGAGATCGAGGCGCGGCTGGCGTCCGATCTCGGCTATACCCGCGTGGTGTGGCTGGGAGACGGGCTGGTCAATGATCACACCGACGGCCATGTCGACAACCTCGCGCGGTTCGTCGGCAAGGGGCGCGTGGCGATCCCCAAGGCGACCGACAACGATCCGAACTGGCAGGTGTACCAGAACGCGGCGCGGGACGCCGAGGCAGCCGGGCTGGAGGTCGTGACGATCCCGTCGCCGGGGCGTGTGCTGCGCGACGAGGAGGTCGTGCCGGCGAGCTACATGAACTTCTATATCGGGAATGCCGCGGTGGTGGTGCCGTTGTACGGGGCCGAGAACGACCAGGCGGCGGTGGTGGCGATCCAGGCGCTGTTCCCGGACCGTGAGGTGGTTGGCCAGCGTGCGGATCATATTTTGACGGGCGGCGGGAGCTTCCACTGCATTTCGCAGCAGATCCCGGGGTAATCCCGCAACTGCCGTTCGTCCTGAGTAGCTGTCGAGTAGCTCCGCAAGGAGCGTATCGAGACGGCGTATCGAAGGACAGGTTGGCGCGCGGAACCTGTACCTCGATACGAGCCCTCGATACGCCCAAGAGGGCTACTCGGCCTCTACTCGGCACGAACGGTATGGGAGTTGCCGGGTTTGCCTGGTCCCCTGAACTAACCACCACCCCGGCGAAGGCCGGGGGCCAATTGAGGGACGTAGCCAACGGAGGACCGTCCTTCGTTACTCCAACCTTTCCAATTGGGCCCCGGCCTTCGCCGGGGTGGTACTATGAGGGCGAGTTCAGCGGCTCCAGCGGGCCCAGATTGCCGTCGGTAATACTAGGCCACGCGCTTCTTCGCGGACGCCGAGTTCGCCGACTTCGACCTTGCCAGGCAGATCGGCAAAAACCTGGTTCAGCAACTCACCGATCGCCAGCGCCGACATCCGCACCGCGTAGACCGTCAGGAACAGGAACCGCGAGTTCTCGTCGAGCAGTTTGCGGCAGTCGGCGATCAGCTTGGGGAGGTCTTCCTCGAGCCGCCAGACCTCGCCTTCCGGACCACGCCCGTATTTCGGCGGATCGAGCAAAATCCCGTCATATCGCCGCCCCCGCCGAACCTCCCGCGCGACGAACTTCGCCGCATCATCCGTCATCCAGCGGATCGGCGCATCGGCCATGCCCGACAGTTTCGCGTTGGCCTTGGCCGCCTCGACCGACTTCTTCGACGCATCGACGTGGACCATGCGGACGCCCTTGGTCGCCATCGCCAGCGTGCCGACGCCGGTATAGCCGAACAGGTTCATGCATTCGGGCGAGTCGAGCCCCGCGACGCGCTCGCGCATCCAGCTCCACACCGGCGCCATGTCGGGGAAGAAACCGAGGTGGCGGAACGGTGTGGTCTGCGCGGTGTACGACACCTCGTTCCACTTGAGCGTCCAGCCTTCGCGCGGCACGGGCTCCGAAAATTCCCAGCGACCGCCGCCGTCCTCGTCGGAGCCGGGGACGAATTCGCCCTGTGCCTGCCAGTCGGCCGAGGCGGGCGCCCACATCGCCTGCGGCTCGGGGCGGATGAAGCGGAAGCGGCCATAGCGTTCGAGCTTCTTGCCTTGGCCCGAGTCGATCAGGCCGTAATCCGCCCAGGGTTCGCCGATGAGGGTTTCCAGCTTCATGCCGACGGCTTCGCGCGCTCGGTGATGTAGGCGGTGATCGCCTCGAAGGTCGCAGGCAGCGTGGCGTAGCGCTCCTCGCGGTCGAACAGGTCGCCCACGCGGGTTGGTAGCGAGGGACGGACGCCCGTTGCACGCTCGACCGCGTCGCCGAACTTGGCCGGATGTGCTGTCGCGAGCGTGACGATCGGTACGCCGGCGGGGACTTCGGTGCGCAGCGCGGCGGCGAGGCCGATCGCGGTATGCGGGTCGATCACTTGCCCGGCATGCTCGTGCGCCCAGCGCATCGCCAGCGTCATGTCGTCGAGATCGATGCGCTCGCTCTGGAAGAGGGCCGAGGCGCCTTGCGATTGCGCGTTGGTCAGGCGCATCGCTCCCGATGATTCGAAGCCACCCATTTGCGCCGCCAGCGCTGCACCGTCGCGGTCGCCGAGGTCGAACAACAGGCGTTCGAAGTTCGAGCTGACCTGGATGTCCATCGACGGGGTCGGGGTCTGCTGGACGCCGCCCTTCGAATAATCGCCGGTGCTGAGCGCGCGGTGGAGGATGTCGTTGATGTTGGTGGCAACCACCAGCTTGGCAACCGGCAGCCCCATCTTCGCCGCGACATAGCCCGCGAACACGTCCCCGAAATTGCCGGTCGGGACCGCGAACGCGACCTCGCGATCGGGCGCGCCGAGGCGGACCGCGGCGTAGAAGAAATACACCACCTGCGCCATCAGCCGGGCCCAGTTGATCGAGTTCACCGCCGACAGCGCGAACTTGGTCGAGAAGGCGCGATCGTTAAACATCGCCTTCACCAGTGCCTGCGCGTCGTCGAAGCTGCCCTCGATGGCGATGTTGTAGACGTTGGGGCTGAGCACCGTGGTCATCTGGCGGCGCTGCACGTCGGAGATGCGGCCGACCGGGTGGAGCATGAAGATGTCGATGCCCTCGCGCCCTGCGACCGCGTCGATCGCGGCCGAGCCGGTGTCGCCGCTGGTCGCGCCGACGATCGTCAGGCGCTTGTCCGTGCCGGCGAGGAAGCGTTCGAAGAACAACCCGAGCAACTGGAGCGCGACGTCCTTGAACGCGAGCGTCGGGCCGTGGAAGAGTTCGAGCAGCCACTGGTCGTGGTCGAGCTGAACGAGTGGCGTCACGGCGGCGTGCGAGAAGCGGCCATAGGCCTGATCGCAGAGCGCCTTCAGTTCCTCGCGCGTCATCGCGTCGCCGACGAACGGGGCCATCACGGCGACCGCGGTGTCGACGTACGACAGGCCCGCGAGCGTGGCGATCTCGTCGCGGGTCATCGTCGGCCACGCGTCGGGAAGGTAGAGGCCGCCATCGGAGGCGAGGCCGGCGAGCGTCGCCGCTTCGAAATCGAGGATGGGCGCCGAGCCGCGGGTGCTGATGTAACGCATGGCCAAGCGGTTAGCGGCCTGAGCGGAAGGGAACAAGCTGCACGCTTTCCGTTTTCCTGCGAACGCAGGCATCCAGGGTTACGCAGGAATGCGCGTGCTACCCTGAGCTCCTGCGTTCGCAGGAGAACGGCTAGCGAGGCCGGCGCCGTAGCGCGAGGGTGTAGATGATCGCGGCGATGGCGGCGAAGAAGAACCATTGGCCGGCATAGGCGAGGTGGTTGTTCGGGACCGAGGCGATGTCGGGCTTGCCGTTGGGGTTGAGGCCGGCTTGCGGGGTGTCGGCGACCAGCATCAGGCGCTGCGGGGTGTGATCGAACAGCGATCCGATCAGCGAACGGCCGTCGGGCGCGTGGCTGATGTAGCCGGAGACTTCGCCGCCGGTCCACGCGATCTTGGCCATCGGATCGCGCGTGGTGCCGAGTTGGACGACCATGCCGGGGCCTTCCGCGCCGGTGCGGCACTCGGCGATCGCGCGGAAGCCGGATTTGCCGGCGCCGGCGAGCTTGATGGCGGTTGGTTGGAGGCAGAGGCCCGAGGCGCGGCGGAACAGCAGCGTTTCGTCGGGGAAGCGCGGGAACGCCATTGGCGGCTTGGCGGGATTGGCGGCGAGCTGCGCGAGGAACGCTTCCTTTTTGGGGAGGCGGTCGAGCAGTTGCCACAGGCCGAGCGCGATCATCGCCGCGATCGCGAGCGTGACGAGGATGGTCGGGATTGTCGGAATGCGTCGTGTCACGGGTCGATTCGGCCTTCGCGGGCTGCGTTGCGGTATTCGGCGGACATCAGCGCGCCCTTTGCCGCGCGGAGCGAGAGAACGACCCCGCCGGCGGTGAAGGGAATCCAGATAAGCATGTGCAGCCAGAGTGGCGGGTGGACTTTGAGTTCGAGCGTGATCGCGAGGGCTACGACGAGTGCGCCGAGGATAAGGGTCAGGAATGCGGCAGGGCCGTCGCCGACGTTGAACTTGCTGAAGTCGAGACCGCAGTTCGGGCAACGGTCGGCGAAGTTGGACCATTTGGCGAAAAGGGTGGGCTTGCCGCAGCGGGGGCACAGGCCTTTGAGCGCGACCTGGGCGATCGTGGGGGCGTTGGCGAGCGGGTATGGGTCTTCGGTCATGCGGTCAGCGCTATCCCTTGTTTCCCCGCGAAGGCGGGGATCCAGACTGGGCTACCGCCTTCGCGGGAGAACAAGGTAAGGGGGCGACCTTTGGTTCGCGTCCAGGCCGCATCCAAAACCGCTACCACCCCGGCGAAGGCCGGGGCCCAGTTGGGGGACGTTGCTGACGGAGGACGGCGCTTCGCTACTGCGACCTTGCCAACTGGGCCCCGGCCTTCGCCGGGGTGGTGGCTACCGGGGTGGTGGCTCACCCCAAAACTAGCAAAGCTCAACCGCCGTGGACGGGGGCGCCCCAGCCGCCCCAGACATAGACGGTGACGAAGAGGAACAGCCACACGACGTCGACGAAGTGCCAGTACCACGCCGCCGCCTCGAAGCCGAAATGCTGGCGCGGGGTGAAGTCGCCGCGATAGGCGCGGACCAAGCAGACGATCAGGAAGATCGTGCCGATGAGCACGTGAAAACCGTGGAAGCCGGTCGCCATGAAGAACGCCGCGCCATAGTTGATGCCCTTGAACGGGAAGGGTGCGTGGACGTACTCGTACGCCTGGATCGAGCTGAACAGCGCGCCGAGGATTACCGTCAGCCACAGGCCCTTGAGCACGCCGTCGCGGTTGCCGACGCCGATCAAGCCCCAGGCCCCCGTCTTCTCGCCGCCGCGCTGGTTGTGGATCAGCGCGTGGTGCGCCCACGTCACCGTCGTACCCGAGGTGAGCAAGATCAGCGTGTTGAGCAGCGGCAGTTCGAACGGGTTAATAACCGTCAGGCCCTTGGGCGGCCACTGCGCGACGATCGCCGCGCCGCCTTCGACCGCACGCGTGACGCTGCCGTCGGCATAGGTCATCGCGGTCGGGAACAGCGAGAAGTCGAAGAACGCCCAGAACCAGCCGACGAAGAACATGACTTCGGAGGCGATGAACAGGATCATGCCGTAGCGGAAATGGAGCTGGACGACGGGGGTGTGGTCGCCCGCGTGCGCTTCCTTGATGACCTGCGCCCACCAGCTGTAGAAGGTGAAGAGCAGCCCGGTGAGGCCGATGAAGAAGATCCAGCCGCCGCCATTGGGCTTGTCGATATGGCCGCCGTGCATCCACATGATGCCGCCGACCGCCATGATCAGCGCCGAGAACGATCCGACCAGCGGCCAGATGCTCGGCGGCAGGATGTGGTAATCATGGTTCTTGGCGCCGGCCATCGGTACTCCCCTATTTTCTTTGGCGTCGTTCTAGCTGGCTGTTTTCGCAGAATCCACCGAGTAAAACGTATAGCTGAGCGTGATCGTCTGGATATCGGCCGCGTCGGGGTCGGTCAGGATCTTCGGATCGACGAAGAAGATCACCGGCATCCGCGCGGTCTCGCCGGGCTTGAGCGTCTGCTGGGTGAAGCAGAAGCACTGGATCTTGGTGAAATACTTGCCGGCCTGCGCGGGTTGGACGTTGAACGTCGCGGTGCCGGTGAGCGGCTTGTTCGACGTGTTCGTCGCGGTGAAGAACGCCATGTCGCGCGCGCCGACGTCGATCGTGTCGGAGCGATTCTCGGGCACGAACTTCCACGGCAGCTTGGGGCTGACGTTGGTGTCAAAGTCGACGGTGATCTTGTGGTCGACCGCGCCGGGGGCGGCTAGCCCGCGGTTGGTGGTGCCGTTGAGCCCGGTCGCGGCGCAGAACAGCCGGTAGAGCGGCACGCTAGCCCACGCGAGCCCGGTCATGAAGCAGATGAAGAGCACCGCGAGCGCCGCGGTGCGGTTGGTGCGCGACATGGCCTTCCAGCCAGCCATCAGTGCGGCATGCCTGCGCGGATCTTGGCGATCGAGATCGCGAAGACGAGAATGACGAACGCACCGAGGAGCAACGCCATGACGCGGGCGCGACCGCGTTGGCGGCTGCGGATCAGGTCTGGATCGGGCAGGCTCATGCGAACCACCGATCGACGACCAGCGCGCCGAACATCACGAACAGATACAGGATCGAGTATTTGAACAAGGCCTTCTCCGGTTTCATCGCATCGTCGGCATGCGTGGTGCGCTTCGCGACGCGGACGGCGAGCAACGCGAACCAGCCGGTCAGCAGGACGGCCGCGACGCCGTAGATCGCATCCGTCAACCCGAGCGGCCAGGGCAGGATCGCGACCGCCGCCATCGGGATCGTATAGAGCCCGATCTGCGTCCGCGTGGTGCGCTCGCCCGAGACGACCGGGAGCATCGGCACCCCCGCGGCGGCGTAATCGCTCTTCATGAACAGCGCGAGCGCCCAGAAATGCGGCGGGGTCCAGAGGAACACGAACAGGAACAGCAGCACCGGCAGCAGCGCGACGTCGCCGGTCGCCGCGGCCCAGCCGATCAGCGGCGGGAACGCGCCCGCGGCGCCACCGATGACGATGTTCTGTGGCGTACGACGCTTCAGCCAGACGGTGTAGATGAGGACGTAGAACAGGATCGAGACGGTCAGGATCGCAGCGGCGACGATGTTCACCGCGACGCCCATGAACAGGACGGAGAATGCGCCGAGCCCGACGCCGAAATGCAGTGCCGCCTGACGGTCCATGCGGCCATCGGGCAGCGGGCGCTTCTGCGTGCGGCGCATGACCGCGTCGATGTCCGACTCGTACCATTGGTTGAGTGCTCCCGCTGCCCCGGCGCCGAGCGCGATGCAGAGGATTGCGGTGAAGCCGATCACCGGGTGCACGCCGACCGGGGCTGCGAGCATGCCGCAGAGTCCGGTGAAGACGACCAGCGTCATCACGCGTGGCTTGGTCAGCGCAAGGAAATCGCGCCAATGCGCCGGTGGCAGGAGGGGGGTGGCAGGAGTCATGGTTCGGGTATGCTATACGCCTTGCGGCGAGCGTCGGAAACCCTTCGCGTCGTGGCGGTTCAAGGGGTTGGCCGGGCGACGTGGATCGCCGCGGTATCGTCTGCGTAGATTCGTCGCCATGCCGGATCGTGATCGAGCCGCTTCGCCAGCGGCGAGTGCGGCGGCAGGATCGTCCAGCCGAAATGCCACTTTGCATTCGCCGCCCGCCAGCGCGTCGCATCGCCAGCTGCTATGGCGAAATAGTCGAGTGCGAAGGTATCGCCGTACATGTCGGATCGGCCGTCGATATAGGGGCGGATACCGGCAAGAATGAGCGGTCCGCCAAAGCTGTATTCGTTGAAGACGCGTGCGTCGCGCAACGACGGCGGCAGGTGCTGCAAAGCCGTTGCGGGGATGCCTTCGCTGTCGGTCCGCACGACCGGGACCGCGACCCGGTATGCCGTGAGCGCGATTGCGAGCAGCAGGACCAGGCCGCCGATCAGACGCGTATCGCGGCGAGCCGTCGCCGACTTGGGCGCGGCGGCAGTTGCGGGTGTCCAGGCTGTCCCGAGCGGCTGTGCCAGTATCAGGACGCCGACGATGATCAGCACGCTCTCCTGCCGGGTATGCTGCAAGGCCAGATGCAGGACGCCCAGCAGAAGCAGCAGGCGAACGGGCGGTATGCGGACCGGCTTGGCGAGCAGGAAGAACAGCGTCGCGAGAAGGATCGCCTCGGGGGCGGCGAAGGTGGAAAAATTGGCGGGCTGCCATTCGCCGAGATGTGCCAGCAGTTTCAGGCCGTTGACGTAGAACGGAAAGACGAAGCCGCCGAAACCCGCCGGTGTCGCCAGTGCGGCAATACCGGAACACGCGCCGAACACGCCCCAGCCGACGATGACCGCGCGGCGATCTGTGGGGGCTGCGGCGATCAGGGCTTCGAGCGCGAACACCGCGGCGAGCGCCAGCCCGAAGATGAAGCTGCCATGCGCGTTCGCCCAGACTAGCATCAGCGGCACGAGGACGAGCGGCGGTGCCCGGCCGCGTTCGCGCGCGTGAAGAAGCGCGATCAGCCACCTAGCCAGCAGCGGGAGGGCGAGGATGTGCGGACGCGCGAGCAGCGACGGCGCAATACCCGGCGCTGTCAGCAGCAGCGCGACGATGCTCGCCCGGATACTTATCCAGCGACAGAGCTGGGAGGTGACCAGCGCGTAGAGCGCCGCCATCGCTGCGCCGGTCAGCAGGTTCAGCCCGGTCCACCCCGCCGCGCGGTAGCTCGCGTACATCGCCAGTTCGGAGAGCCATTCATGCGCTACCCAGGGGCGCCCTGCGGCGGTAAACGAAAAGGGATCGTGCGTCGGGACGCTGCCGTTCGCGACGATCCACGCGCCGGTCGCGAGATGCCAGCCGGTGTCGCCGTCGAGCAGAAGCGTCGGGAGGACGATCGTGAATGCGAACGCCGCAAATCCGACGAGCAGTGCAAAGATCGCGCGCGGGGTGGCGATGGTCGTGGTTGCGACCTCAGATGCGGGTGCGGGCGGGGCCGGAGGGAGGATGCTTGGCGACGTCGTCATGAGGGAGGGATAGCGCGATTCTCCTCCGGAAAGATGAATCTGGTTTTGCTGGCGCCGGGCGTGTCGGTGGGGGACGCTCGACGAAAAAACGCCCCGGGTTTCCCCGAGGCGTCTTGTTCTCCTGGCTGGCCCGACACGGGAGCAAGTCCCGTGTCGTCGGACGCGGCGTTGCCGCGCCGGCCGGGCGGGGGCCTGATGGCCCTTTCTCCGCCTCAGTCGATCTTCGGCAGCGTCTCGAACTGGTGGTACGGCGGCGGCGAGGAGATCGTCCACTCCAGCGTTGTCGCGCCGTCGCCCCAGGGGTTGTCGCCCGCCTTCTTGCCGGCCGCCAGCGACCAGATCAGGTTGACGAAGAACACCACCATGCCCGCGGCCATGATCATGTAGCCGACCGAGGCGACCGTGTTCCAATGCTCGTACTCGGGCGTGTAGTCCGGGATGCGACGCGGCATGCCCTGCAAGCCCAGGAAGTGCATCGGGAAGAACATCACGTTCACGCCGACGAAGAACACCCAGAAGTGCAGCTGGCCGAGGAACTCGTTGTACATCTTGCCGGTCATCTTCGGGAACCAGTAATAGAACCCGGCGAACAGCGAGAAGACCGCGCCCAGCGACAGCACGTAGTGGAAATGCGCCACCACGTAGTACGTGTCCTGCATGTAATCGTCGATGCCGCCGTTCGCGAGCACCACGCCGGTCACGCCGCCGACGGTGAACATGAAGATGAAGCCGATCGACCACACCATCGGCGTCTTGAAGGTCAGCGAACCGCCCCACATCGTCGCGATCCACGAGAAGATCTTGATGCCGGTCGGCACTGCGATGACCATCGTCGCCGCGGTGAAGTACATCTTGGTGTTCACCGACAGACCCGTCGTGAACATGTGGTGCGCCCACACGACGAACCCGACGACGCCGATCGCGACCATCGCATACGCCATGCCGAGATAGCCGAAGACGGGCTTGCGGCTGAACGTCGAGATGATCTGGCTGACGATGCCGAAGCCCGGCAGGATCATGATGTAGACTTCGGGATGACCGAAGAACCAGAACAGATGCTGGTAGAGGACGGGATCGCCGCCGCCGGCCGGATCGAAGAAGGTCGTGCCAAAGTTGCGATCGGTCAGCAGCATCGTGATCGCGGCGGCGAGCACCGGCAGTGCCAGCAGCAGCAGGAACGCGGTGACCAGCATCGACCACACGAACAGCGGCATCTTGTGCAGCGTCATGCCGGGCGCGCGCATGTTGAAGATCGTCGTGATGAAGTTGATCGCGCCGAGGATCGACGACGCACCCGCGAGATGGAGCGCGAGGATCGCCATGTCGGTCGACGGCCCGGGCTCGCCGTACGTCGAGAGCGGCGCGTAGAGCGTCCAGCCGTTACCCGCGCCACCGAAGAACGGCGAGGCCAGCAGCAGCGTGAAGGCGGGGATCAGCAGCCAGAACGACACGTTGTTCATGCGCGGGAACGCCATATCCGGCGCACCGATCATGATCGGCACGAACCAGTTGCCGAAGCCACCGACCATCGCCGGCATGACCATGAAGAACACCATGATCAGGCCGTGCGCAGTGATCAGCACGTTCCAGAGATGGAGCGATTCGTCGAGGCTGGCGGGGCCGCCGTGAAGCATACTCGCCCAGCCCTGGAGATACTGGATGCCGGGATGCGCGAGCTCGGCACGCATGAGCCCCGAGACCGAGCCGCCGATGATCCCCGCGACGATCGCGAAGATCAGGTACAGCGTGCCGATGTCCTTGTGGTTGGTCGACATGAACCAACGCGCGAAGAAACCCGGCTTGTGATCGGTATCGTGATGGTCGTGCGCTTCGTGAGACACGAAGGCCGACGGGGTGAGAGCGGTGTCGGTCATCTTACTGTCCCGCGTTGCCGGCGCCGGCCGGGTTTGAGGTGGCGCCCTGCGTCGTCGCAGGGGCTGCGGTGGTCACATTTTCCACGGGGCCGGTGGCGTTGGCGGTTTCCGCGGCCTCCTCGACCTTCGCCGCGGAGCCGTCGGCGCCGGGCTGCGGGATGACCTTGTCGGACGCCTTGCCGGGGGTCGGCATCGTGCCGCCCTTGGCCTTGACCCATGCCGCGTATTCGGCGGGCGGAACCGCCTCGACCGCGATCGGCATATAGCCGTGGCGCGCGCCGCAAAGCTCCGAGCACTGGCCGAAGTACAGGCCGGGCTTTTCGATCGTGAAGCTGGTCTCGTTCAGGCGACCGGGGATCGCGTCGAGCTTGATCCAGAACGCCGGGACTGCCCAGCTGTGGATCACGTCGTTCGAGGTCGTGATCAGGCGGATCGGCACGCCGACCGGGAGGACGATGCGGTTGTCGGTGGCGAGCAGCTTGGGGCCGTCGGCATCGGTGCGCGGACGCTCGCCGGCGGCGACGTCAGCCTTTTCCTTCAGCATGTTGGCGGTAATCTCGAACCCGCCATTGTCCGGATACTGGTAGGTCCAATACCATTGGTTGCCGATCGCCTTCAGCGTCACCGCACCCGACGGGGCCGGCTTGAACTGGGCTTGCAGCAGACCGATCGACGGGACCGCGATCAGGACGAGGATCACGACCGGCGCGAGCGTCCAGATGATCTCGATGAAGGTGTTGTGGCTGGTCTTCGACGCGACCGGGTTGCGCGCCTTGCGATAGCGGAACGACACCCAGAAGAGCAGCGCGAGGACGAACAGCGAGATGATCGTGATCGTCGGCACCAGGATCGAATTGTGCATCCAGTGCGCGAACTGGCCGTTCTTGGTGACCTGCGGCTGGAGGCCGAACAGGCCGTCGGTCGGCTGGCCGATCATCGGCTTGACCGTCATCGCGGGCGCACCGTCCATCGCGAGCTCGGGGCTGGACGGGTTGGCGGTGGGCGTTGCCGCGGCGGTCGTCGGCGCAGTGTTCGACACGCCCCCCGGAGCGGCAGCGGCTTGCGGTGCGGGTGCTGCTGACGTCGGCGTGGCAGCAGGCTGGGCTGCATGCCCGGCGACGCCACCGAGACTCGCCAGTGCGAGCCCCGCTGCCATCGCAAATCCTCTCATCCCCATCTTGCGCATCGTTTTTATTGACCCCGGTTTACTGCGAACCCGATTCCGGACGCGCGGATGTCTGCTTATGATTTGGGAAGAGCTATACCCAGCGGGGGGGCTCGCCTCAAGCCTTGTCTGGCGTTGGCCTCCTAAGCGCCCGCCCTAACCGCCCGTCATCCTGACGAAAGTCAGGATCCAGGGTAACGAACAGTATCGCTCTTGGCTCTGGATCCTGACTTTCGTCACGATGACGGCGGGTATTAAGCCGCCGGTTCTCGTTGCGCGTGGTTTCGTGCGCTCGTATCAGCGCGGGCAGACCATTTGGAGCGATGACCCGCGATGACCGAAGACGACGTGCTCGCCGAATTCCGCGCTGCCGAAGCGTTGCTCGAAGGGCATTTCATCCTGTCCTCGGGCCTGCGCAGTTCGCGCTACCTGCAATGCGCGCGGGTGTTGATGGACCCGGCGCGTGGTGCCCGGTTGTCGGAGGCGCTGGTGGCGTCGATCCCGGCGGAGTTGCGGGCGCAGATCGATATCGTCGTCTCGCCAGCAATGGGCGGCGTGATCGCCGGCCACGAAATGGGCCGCGCGCTGGGTGTCGAGGCGGTATTTCTCGAGCGGCCCGACGGCGTGTTCGAACTGCGCCGCGGGTTCCGCTTGGCGCCCGGCCAGCGCGTGCTGATGATGGAGGACGTCGTCACCACCGGGCTGTCGTCGCGCGAGGCGATCGCGGCGATCGGGCGCGCGGGCGGTGTGACGGTCGCGGCGGCGGCCTTGGTCGATCGCTCGAACGGGACGGCGGACCTAGGCGTGCCGTTCTTCCCGCTGATCCGGCTCGACGTGCCGACCTATCCGGCGGATGCGTTGCCGCGCGAACTCGCCGCGATCCCGGCGATCAAGCCTGGAAGCCGGGCGGCGGCATGAGCCCCTCCGGCAACGACCACCTGCGCCTTGGGGTGAACATCGACCACGTCGCGACGGTGCGCAATGCGAGGGGGGCGGGGTATCCCGATCCGGTGCGCGCGGCTTTGGTCGCGGCGGCAGCGGGGGCGGACGGCATCACCGCGCATCTGCGTGAGGACCGCCGGCACATCACCGACGACGATATCGCGCGGCTATCGGCCGAGCTGACGATCCCGCTCAACCTGGAGATGGCGGCGACGGACGAGATGCTCGGCATCGCGCTGCGTCACAAGCCGCACGCGGCGTGCATCGTGCCGGAAAAGCGCGAGGAACTGACCACCGAGGGCGGGCTCGACGTCGCCGGGCATTACGACCGGATGGCGCGGCTGGTCGATGCGCTGGCGGGAGCGGGCATCCGCGTGTCGCTGTTCATCGAGCCCGACGCGAGGCAGATCGAGGCGGCGGTCCGGCTCAAGGTGCCGGTGGTGGAGCTGCACACCGGGCTGTATGCGGAATTGTCGGGCGAGGCGCGGGTGGTGGAGCTGCGGCGGCTGAGCGACGCGGCGGCGTTGGCGGCGAAGAACGGCATCGAGGTGCATGCGGGCCACGGGCTGACCTACGACAACGTCGCACCGATCGCGGCTATCCGGCAGGTTCGGGAGTTGAACATTGGGCACTTCCTTGTTGGGGAAGCTTTGTTCGTCGGACTCGGCGAGGCGGTTCGGCTGATGCGTGAGGCGATGGATGCGGCGCGGTAATCCTCCCCGGCACGGGGAGGGGGACCATGCGCAGCATGGGGGAGGGGGCCCACCGCAAACGTATCGCTCGTGGAGCCCCCCCTCCACCCCGCCGCTTCGCGTCGCGGTCCCCCTCCCCGTGCCGGGGAGGATTTCGTGATCATCGGGCTCGGGTCCGACTTGTGCAATATCGAGCGGATCGCGGCGTCGGTCGAGCGGTTCGGCGAGCGGTTCGAGCAGCGGGTGTTTACCGATGTCGAACGCGCGAAGGCGGCGCGGCGGCCGTTTACCAAGGCCGGCACGCTGGCGAAGCGGTTCGCGGCCAAGGAGGCGTTTTCGAAGGCGGTCGGGACCGGGTTTCGGGCAGGCGTGTTCATGCGCGACATCGGCGTGGTCAACGCCCCCAGCGGCGCGCCGACGTTGGCGCTGACCGGGGGCGCCAAAGCGAGGCTTGACGCGTTGACCCCCGAAGGCCACGCCGCGCGCGTGCATCTGACGATGACCGATGATCATCCGTGGGCGCAGGCCTTCGTGATCATCGAAGCTATACCTCTGATATCCCCGGACATGCGCCAGGATACGAACCGATGAAGGACGCGGCGTTGGACGGCAACGAGTTCCCCGAAAAGCCCCTCGCGCAGACCCCCCTAGCGCAGACCGCGGCCGATACCGCGCCACCGGCCGGCACCACACCGGAAACGACACGCCGCCGCGGCACCGACTGGTGGGGCGAAGTGAAGGGCATCTTCTGGCTGATCCTGGTCGTGCTCGGCTTCCACAGCTTCATCGCCAAGCCCTTCTATATCCCCAGCGAATCGATGCTGCCGGGCCTCCGGATCGGCGACCGGCTGGTGGTGACCAAGTTCGCCTATGGCTGGTCGTTCGTGTCGCCGACGATCCCGAACCCGGTCGCGATCTTCAAGGGCGTGGTGCTGCGCCAGCAGGAAGACAGCTGGAGCGTGTCGCTGCCGTTCATTCACGGTCGCCTGTTCGGCTCGCTGCCGACGCGCGGCGACGTGGTGATCGTGACGCCGCCGGGGACGCATAACGACTATATCAAGCGCGTCATCGGCCTGCCCGGCGACAGACTGGCGGTGCGCGGCGGCATCGTGTTCCTCAACGGCGTCGCGGTGAAGCGTGGCCCCTTGCACGACACGCTGATCCCGGTCGACACCAACAGCCCGTGCAGCGAGATCGACTATCCCGGCGCGCGCGAGACGCTGCCCGACGGTCGCGAGATGTGCCGCCTGCCGACCTATACCGAGACGCTGCCCAACGGCCGCCGCTACGAGACGATCGATCTGGAATCGGACAGCCAGGGCGACAATTTCGCCGAGATCACGATCCCCGCGAACCATGTCTTCCTGATGGGCGACAACCGCGATCGCTCGGCCGATAGCCGGTTCGCGCTGAGCCAACTCGGTCTTGGCGGTCCGGTGCCGTACGAGAATCTCGGCGGCCGTGCGGAGTTCATCACCTTCAGCCTCGACGGCGATGCGACGTTCAATCCGCTGAGCTGGTGGAGTTCGCTGCGCCCGGATCGCGCGGGCACCTCGCTGCATCCCGCCAAGGTGAACTGAGATGGCCGAGACGAAGACCGTCGACGAGCTCAGCCCGGTCGAGATGCGCGATCCGTTCCTGCGCAAGGAACTGAAGCGCGCGATGATCTGGCTGGGCTTGGCCTGCGTGATCGCGTTGCTGATCGTGCTGGTGCAGCCGTTGCTGATCATCTTTGCCGGCGTCGTGTTCGCGGCGTTGCTCGATGGCGGTGTGCGGCTGCTCGGGCGGGTGCTGCCGATCGGGCGCGGCTGGCGGTTGCTGATCGTCGTGCTGCTGACGTTCGCGTTCCTCGTCGGCACGTTCGTGCTGACCGGCGTGCAGGTGACCGAACAGGTGACGCAGCTGCGCTCGACCCTGGAATCGCAGGCCAATCGCTTCACCGGCTATCTGACCTCGCAGGGGCTGATGCCGGGCGCGTCGGACGTCAACGGGATCGTCAAGCAGGCACTTGGCTCGGTCGGGCGCGTGACGTCGTGGGTGGGCAGCGCGATCGGCGCGATCACCAGCATGTTCATGATCCTGATCCTCGGGCTGTTCATCGCGATGGACCCGGGGACGTACTCGCGCGGGCTCCAGTGGATGGTGCCGCTCGATCTCCGCCCCGAGTTTGCCAGGACTTTGGTCAAGATGGGCGCGACGTTGCGGCGGCTGCTCGCCGGACGCCTGCTCGGGATGGCGGTCGAGGGTGTCGCGAGCGGCATCGCCTTGGCGGTTGGCGGCGTACCGATGGCGATGCTGCTAGGCATCATTGCCGGGATTTTGGCGTTCATTCCGAACGTCGGCGCGATCGTGACGGGCGTGCTGATGGTCGCGGTCGGGTTCAGCGCGGGTGTCGATACGGGCTATTGGGCGATCGGCACGTACCTCGTCGTGCAGACGATCGACGGGTATGTGATCGTGCCGATGGTCGCCAAGCGCACCGTCGATCTGCCGCCGGCGTTGACCTTGGGTGCGCAGATCCTCGCGAGCGCGCTGTTCGGGATTTTGGGGCTGGCGCTGGCCGATCCGATGACCGCGATGTTGAAGACGGCGCTGGAGCGACGGTCTGAGCGGGAAGAGGAGAAGGCGGCGGACCATCAAGCTACGGCCTGACGTTCTCCTTGCCACTTGTTCCGGGTTCAAGCTCCCTTCCCGTCATCCTCGCGGACGCGGGGACCCATACTGGCAAACCTCGGAGGATATGGGTCCCCGCGTCCGCGAGGATGACGGGAGGTGGGGGCAGGGGACGTCAATGGGGCGGGTAGTCGGGCAGGACGTTACCGCCTTACCAATTGGTCAAAGAGGATAAGGTAGCGGTCGGCGGAGTCCGCCCCGGGTTGGGGCACCGGCACCGGTCGTTGCGCAGTCGGCGCGAGCCACGCTTCCAGCGCTGCGACCAATGCAGAAGCGTCATCCTTCGCGATGACCGTCCCACGGTCCGTCCGATCAATAATCTCCGCTACCGCTGCGCTCGAGTCGGTCGAGATCACCGGCGTCCCGACCGACAGTGCCTCGCGCAGCACCCCCGGTACGCCTTCGTAATCCGACGTCAGCACCAGTACCGCGGCGCGGGCCATGACCGGGAGCGGATCGCTGCTGTGGCCGAGCAGGAGGACGCGGCCCCCCAAGCCGAGCGCGTGGATTTGCGCTTCGATCGCCCCCCGCTCGCTACCTTCGCCGAGGATGACGAGCGGTATCGTCTGGTCCGCCAGCATCGGGAGCGCGGCGATCAGGCGGTCCCAGCGCTTCTGCGGTTCAAGCCGGCCTACGCCGAGAATGAAACGTTCAGGCAGGTCTGGCAGCGCGCCCGGGATCGGCACCGCTGGCGGGTTCGGAATCACGCTGGTTCGCCCGATCATCCGGGTCGCCAATGCCGCCCCGTCCGCGGTCGCCGGCGTCATCGCAACGAGGTGATCGAGGAAGCTCCCGTGGCGCGCCAGCCAGACCTGGTGCGCAGCGTGCATCAGGCGGCCGTGATCGGCGCGCGCAGGGGCGTTGGACATCTTCGCGACGATCGGCGGGCACGTCCTGCCGAGTCGCAGCCGGGTCCATGCCGCGATGCCGGTATAGAAATTACCGGGGCAAAAGATCACGTCCGGCGCCAAGCGACGCACGACCCCCGGCAACGCGAGCAGCCGCGAGGGCGCGACGATCTCCAGACCTTCCGGCAGTTCCGCCGCCAGCGGCCCCGAGATATTCTCGATCGCCAGCGTCACGCGCCGCCCCGCCGCGAGCCACCCGCGTGCGAGGCGCAGTTGCGCGCGCTCGACCCCGCCACCGCGCAGATCCTCGGCATAGGTCAGGATGTGCCGGGCGGTCGGCGGCTCGCTCACGGGTGACATATGGGGGTCATCATACTGCGCGATGGATAAAGCGGAGATCGCGACCGAATGAAACCGACTTTGCGTGCACGCACATCGACGGGCGGCTATTGGGCCGGCCGACAGACGGTGGAGCGGCTTGAGAGCGATTGGTTGAGGACAGGCAATTGAACACGCGTGCGAAGTCGACCGAATCCGAAGGCTATGCGGATATCGCGCGCGCCGGGCTCGAGCCGCTGAAGGCGCTCGGCAGTCGCTGGCCCGCGATCATCGGTGCGGTGCTGACGCTGGCGATGATCGTCGGACTGGGGCGCGAACTGCTCGGGCATGGCCTTGCCGGGCTGTCGCGCTCGGTGCCGCAGGATCCGCGCTTCTATCTGTGCTTCGGCCTGCTCTACATGTCGCCGCCGACCGGGGATTACGTCATCTTCCGCCGGCTCTGGGGTATTCCGCTCGGTGGCCTCGTCGCGCTGATCAAGAAGCGGATCGCGAACGAAGTCGTGTTCGGCTATTCGGGCGACGCGTATTTCTACGCCTGGGCGCGGGCGAAGGCGCGGATGGTGGCGTCGCCGTTCGGTGCGGTGAAGGACGTGTCGATCCTGTCGGCGATCGCGGGCAATGCGGTCACGCTGCTGCTGGTGGCGATCGCGTTGCCGCTGGGCCGGCACCTGCTGACGCACGACCAGTTCCGCACGGTGCTCGCGTCGGCGGGCGTGACGCTGGCGATCTCGCTGCCGTTCCTGATCTTCTCGCGCCGCGTGTTCTCCCTGCCGCGCGCGAAACTGTGGTGGGTGTTCGGGATCCACTGCATCCGGTTGCTGTGCGGATCGGTGCTGATCGCGTTCGCGTGGCATTTCGCGCTGCCGGGCGTGCCCGTGGGGATGTGGCTGTTCCTTGCAGCCGGGCGCCTGCTGGTGTCGCGCCTGCCGCTGGTACCGAACAAGGACCTGCTGTTCGCCAACGCCGCGATCCTGTTGATTGGGCAGGACCAGGCCTTGTCGGAGCTGATCGCGTTTACCGCCGCGCTGACGCTGCTGGTGCATGTCGCGCTGATCATCCTGTTCGGCATCCACGCCGGGCTTACCCGGTTACGCGCGTGATCCGCGCCTGTGTCGCGCTGGTCGCAATCGTTGCGCTTGCAGGTCCGGCCGGGGCGCAGGTGCTCGGTAGCGATGCGGCGGCGTGTCGACCGGGCGAGGGGCCGGCGATCACGGTGGAGGTCACGGGGCTGAAGGATCGTACGGGCGAGTTGAAGCTCGAACTCTATCCTGATGACGAAGCGGGCTTTCTCAAGGACGACCACGTGCTGATCGCGGCGGGCAAGACGTTTCGGCGCGTGGTGGTGCCGACGCCGCCGAACGGGGCGCCGATGTTGTGCATCCGAGTGCCGCGGCCGGGCCGCTATGCGCTGTTGCTGACGCATAATCGCGACGGGAAGAACAAGTTCAGTTTCTGGACCGATGGTGCCGGGTTCGCGAGCAACGTGAAGCTAGGGCGGTCGCGGCCGAAGGTCGAGCAGGCGCTGGTCGAGGTCGGCGCGGGCGTAACGACGGTGCGGATCACCGTGCAGTATCTGCGCGGGCTCGGTGGCTTTGGGCCTGTCACGCCGTGAGGATCGTCGACGTCAACGAGTTCTACTCGCCGACCGGCGGCGGCGTGCGGACCTATGTCGATCGGAAAATGGGGATCATGGCGGACATGGGCCATGAATTGATCGTCGTCGCGCCGGGCAAGGAAGACCGCGTCGAGGAGCGGCCCGGTGGCGGGCGGATCATCTACCTCAAGTCGCCGGGCATGCCGTTCGATCGCAACTACGGGTTGTTCTGGGACGAGGGCGCGATCCACCGCGTGCTCGACGATCTCGATCCGGACGTGGTCGAATGCTGCTCGCCGTGGCGGCCGGCGTGGTTCGTCGGCGACTGGCAGGGGCGGGCGGTGAAGGCGTTCTTCATGCACAACGACAATATCGCGGCCTATGCGCAGCGCTGGTTCGCCGGCGTCGCGAGCCACGACCAGATCGAGCGCGGGTTCGCCTGGTACAGCCGATACATGCGGCGCTTCCTGGAGAAATACGACGTCGTCGTCACCAACGGCCCAGCGCTGGAGAAGCGGTTGCGCGCGCGCGGGCTGCGGATCGATGCGGCGATGCC
Source organism: Sphingomonas sp. CFBP 13603 (assembly GCF_014892665.1). NCBI lineage: Bacteria > Pseudomonadati > Pseudomonadota > Alphaproteobacteria > Sphingomonadales > Sphingomonadaceae > Sphingomonas > Sphingomonas sp. CFBP 13603. Next base: position 80,135 of record NZ_JADBIA010000016.1, read on the forward strand.
GCTGGGGATCGAGCGCGGGCATTTCTCGCCGGACCTGCGCGATGCCCGGTTGCGCGCGGCGTTGCTGCGACAGTGCGGCTTGCCCGAGGACGGGATGCTGCTGCTCGGGCTCGGGCGGCATCACGGCGAGAAGCGCTGGCCGCTGGTGGTCGATGCGGTGGCGCGTGCGGGAGCGACCCTGCCGGTCGGGCTGGTCCTGATCGGTGCGGGTGCGCAGACCAAGGCGATCCAGCGGCGGATCGGTGGCTCGCCGCATATCCGGATGTTCGCACCGGTGTATGATCGCGAGCGGTTGGCGCGGATCATGGCGAGCTGCGATGCGCTGATCCACGGGTCGGAGGCGGAGCCGTTCGGGCTGGTCGCGTCGGAGGCGATGGCGTCGGGCCTGCCGCTGATCGTGCCGGATACAGGCGGATGCGCGGAAGTCGCCGACCCTTACGCCAGCGAGCTCTACGCGGCGCGCGATGCGGAGAGTGCGGCGGCGGCGATCGGACGGTTGTTCGCGCGGGATCCGGCGTTGCTGCGGCGGGCGGCGGCGGTGGCGGCGCGGCATGTCCGCAGCGACCGCGAGCATGCGGTGGAACTCATGGACTATTATGCGGGGCTGGTCGCGGCGAAGCACGGCGTGCGACGTACAGGGTGAATCGCGTGCCGGGTACGGCAACCGGGCGATAGCCGTGGTTTCGGGCGTAGGCGGCTAGGACTGCATCAATCCGATCGTCACCGCTGCTCCAGGCGCCTTCACCGCCGGTGAGGATGGCGGACGGATAGCCGAGGAGATGCGTCCGGGCCTGCGATACGAGGTGGAGGGCGTACTCCTGACGGGCGTCGAGCAACGCGGTGCTACGGAAGTAGAAGGGGCCAGTGGCGAGGCGCCGGTCGATCGCGCGGCCGGGGAGGAATTGCGGGGAGAGCGTCGCAACCGGGCCGGTGACGTGTTCGCGGTCCAGAGTCTCGCGTACCACGGCGGCGTCTCGCATCGCATCGAGCATCGGGATGCGGCCGCTCGCGACGGCCTCGACGGTTGGGGCGAGTCCGGCGCAGGCGAAGACGACCGCAGCGATCCGCATGGCCTTGCCGGGCGGGTGCGCGTGCCAGACTAGCGCGAGACGCACGAATAGCGCCGGCAGCACTGGCAGCAGATATTGCCGCCATGTCGGCACCGGCGCGAGCGCGGCGATCAGGCCGGCGAGGATCAGCAGGTCGAGGATCAGGTGCCAGCGTTGCCGCCTGCCGGTGGTGGCGACGATCGCGAGCAGGGCTGGGCCGAGTGCGAGGAACTTGAGCGTGTCGATGATCTTGGCGGTGTTCGACAGCTTCCAGGGGCGGGCCTGGTACCATTCGGTTGGTGCCTGGCCGGGAAAGGCGAGGACGCCGAACAGGAAGCCTTCGGGCGATGCGGCGAACAGCGCCAGCGTGAAGAGCGCGAACGGCATTGCGCCGAGCAATGTCCACCACGGGCGGCGGTCGGCGCGGAACAGCGTCCAGATACCGTAGGTCAGCGCGGGGAGCGCGTAGGAGATTTTCGCGGTGGCGGCGGCGGCGAGCAGCGCGCCGATCAGGATCGCGTCGCGGCGGCTTGCCTGGTCGCGGGCGGTGCGGACGATCGCGGGGAGGGCCAGCGCGAGGCAAGCGGCGGGGAGCGCGTCGTTGCGGGCCGTGCCGATGCTGAAGAGGAGGATGTCGCAGGTGGCGAACAGGGCGGTTGCGATGGTTGCGGTGCGCGTGCTGGCGCCGCCGATGCGGGCGGCGCGGTGGACCGCGGCGATGGTGGCTGCGCCGAGGAGGGCGTTGGTTATGCGGAGGGCTGGCCAGGTCCAGATGCCGGCTAGCGCTGCGATCGGGGCGAAGAGATAGGGTTGGAGCGGGGTCTGGAGGTAGGCGAAGTCTCGGTAGGGGAGCAGGCCGTGCGCGGTGAGAAGGGCGGCGGCAACGTACTGGCTTTCGTCGTGATCCACGGGGCGGAGGAGCGCGAGGGCGATGAGGACAACCGCTAGCGTTGCGACCACCAAAAGCATGTTCACCCGCGAAGGCGGGTGTCCAGTCTGGGCACCCGCCTTCGCGGGTGAACAATTTTGGGGAGCGGTGTTCTCCATCACTCAGCCCCACCCCGCTTGCTACCACCCCGGCGGAGGCCGGGGCCCAATTGGGGGACGGTTATGACTGAGGGTGGCGGTTCGTTACCACGGCCCTCCCAATTGGGCCCCGGCCTTCGCCGGGGTGGTGTGAGAGGGGGCACGAGTCAGGCTTTTACAGCGGTCAGGAAGTAATCGAGGCTCGTTGAGTCGCTGAGCGCGAAGCCAGTGGCCGGCGAGAAGCTCAGCCCGCGCGTATCCGTGACGCGAAGCCCCGCATCCTTCAGCAACGCCGTCAGTTCCTCGGGCGTCAGGAACTTGTTCCAGTCGTGCGTGCCTTTGGGAATGACGCCGGCACCCTCCGCCACAGTGATCATCGCCAGCCGAGACAGCGGCGTACGATTAGGCGTCGACAGGATCAGCAACCCGCCCTCCGCCAACGTCCGCGCGAGACCCCGCACGAAGCCGGCGGGATCGCTCACATGCTCGATCACCTCCAGGCTGGTGACGAGATCGAACTGCCCGACCAGCCCCTCGACTCCCCCCGCGCGGTAGTCGATCTCCAGCCCGCTCTGCGCGGCATGGATCTCGGCGACCGCGATATTCTCCGGCGCCGCGTCGATCCCCGTCACCGTCGCGCCAAGCCGGGCGAGTGGCTCGCACAGCAACCCCGCGCCGCACCCCACGTCGAGCGCGGTCTTCCCCTCTAGCGGCGTAAAGGTCGAACCGTTGCCACCCCAATGCGCATCGACCTGCTCGCGGATGTAGCGCAGCCGCGGCGGGTTGAGCTTGTGGAGCGGGGCGGACGAGCCCTTCGGATCCCACCAGTCCTTCGCCATCGTGCCGAAATGCGCGGCCTCGCGCGGATCGATTGTTGCGTTCGTTGCGGTGTCGCTTGCCAGTATCATGCGCGCTACCTATCAGGGCCGCCGCTTCGACCCAAAGGGATTTGCGCTGCCAATGGCCCGTATCGTGATGAAATTCGGCGGGACGTCGATGGCTGGGATCGAGCGTATCCGCAACGTCGCCGCGCGCGTGAAGCGCGAAGTCGACGCCGGCAACCAGGTCGCCGTCGTCGTTTCCGCGATGGCCGGCGAGACTGATCGGCTGGTCGGCTTCTGCCGCGAGGCGTCGTCGCTGTACGACGCGAAGGAATATGATGTCGTCGTCTCGGCCGGCGAGCAGATCACGAGTGGCTTGCTCGCGATCGCTCTGCAGGCGGCGGGCTGCAAGGCACGGAGCTGGCTCGGCTGGCAGTTGCCGATCAACACGTCCGACGCGCACGGATCGGCCCGCATCGGCGAGATCGACACGGCCGCGCTCGACGCGAGCCTTGCGGACGGTGTCGTCGCTGTAATCCCCGGTTTTCAGGGCGTCGCGGACGGCCAGCGCGTCACGACATTAGGTCGCGGCGGCTCGGACACGTCGGCGGTGGCGATGGCGGCGGCGATGAAGGCCGACCGCTGCGACATCTATACCGACGTCGACGGCGTCTACACGACCGATCCCAGGATCGTGCCACGCGCGCGCAAACTGAGCAAGGTCACGTACGAAGAAATGCTGGAACTCGCCAGCGTCGGTGCCAAGGTGTTGCAGACGCGGTCTGTCGGCCTGGCGATGAAAGAGAATGTGCGGGTACGCGTATTGTCCTCGTTCGAGGATGGCGACACCAATGACGGACACCGCGGCACGTTGATCGTGGGCGAAGAGGAAATCGACGATATGGAACGCCAGCTCATCACCGGCATCGCGCACGACAAGAACGAGGCGAAGATCACCCTGACGCAGGTCAGCGATCGGCCGGGCTCGGTCGCGGCGATCTTCGCGCCGCTCGCGGATGCGGGGATCAACGTCGACATGATCGTGCAGAACGTCGCGCATTCGACGGGATCTACGGACGTGACGTTCACGGTGCCGGCGGCCGATCTCGCGCGCTCGCTCGACGTGCTCGACAAGGCGAAGGACGCGATCGGCTATGCGACGATCGTCCACGACACGCGCGTCGCCAAGGTTTCGGTCGTCGGCGTCGGCATGCGCAGCCATGCGGGCGTCGCCTCGACGATGTTCACGACTCTCGGCGAGCGCGGGATCAACATCCAGGCGATCGCGACGTCGGAGATCAAGGTCAGCGTGCTGATCGAAGAGGATTATACCGAGCTGGCGGTGCGCGTGCTGCATACGGCATACGGGCTCGATGCCGAGGATGCGGCTTGAGCTTGATAGATAACGACATGATCCCGGCAGGCGCCGGGACGACGGGGATGGATGCATGACGATCGGTACTGAGCGGCTGCAACGCCGGATGGCGCGCGGCGCCGCGTTCCTTGGGTCGGAGGTCGCCATTCTCGGCGGCGCGATGTCGTGGGTGAGCGAGCGTCACCTCGTGTCGGCGATCTCCAACGCTGGCGGGTTCGGCGTGATCGCGTGCGGCGCGATGACGCCCGCGCTGCTCGATACCGAGATCGCCGCGACCAAGGCGATGACGGACAAGCCGTTCGGCGTGAACCTGATCACGATGCACCCCGACCTGTTCGAGCTGATCGCGGTCTGCGCCAAGCACAAGGTCGGCCACGTCGTGCTCGCCGGTGGCCTGCCGCCCAAGGGCAGCATCGAGGCGATCAAGGAGACGGGCGCGAAGCTGATCGCGTTCTCGCCCGCGTTGGCGCTGGCGAAGAAGCTGATCCGCAGCGGCATCGATGCGCTGGTGATCGAGGGCATGGAGGCCGGCGGGCATATCGGCCCGGTTTCGACCAGCGTGCTGGCGCAGGAGATGCTGCCGGAGATCGCCGAGCAGGTGCCGGTGTTCGTCGCCGGCGGGATCGGCCGCGGCGAGGCGATCGCGGGGTATCTCGACATGGGTGCGGCGGGCGTCCAGCTCGGCACGCTCTTCGTGTGCGCGACCGAATCGATCGCGCACGCCAATTTCAAGAAGGCGTTCATCCGCGCGTCGGCGCGTGATGCGATCGCCAGCGTGCAGATCGATGCGCGGCTGCCGGTGATCCCGGTCCGCGCGCTGAAGAACGCGTCGAGCGAGTTGTTCACCGCCAAGCAACGCGAAGTCGCCGGGCATCTCGATGGTGGCCGCGTGGAAATGGCCGAGGCGCAGTTGCAGATCGAGCATTACTGGGCGGGCGCGCTGCGCCGCGCGGTGATCGACGGCGATGTCGAGCATGGCTCGGTGATGGCGGGCCAGTCGGTCGGCATGGTCAAGCGCGAGGAGCCGGTCGCGGACATCATCGGCGGGCTGATGGCGCAGGCCGCGGCGGCGCTGGAAGCGCGCGCGGTTTGAGGCGGTACTGATCCTCCCCCGCCAAGGGGAGGTGGTAGCCCGTTTGGGCTGACGGAGGGGGAGGTAAGGAAAAACCTCTGTTCCGTGTCCTCCCCCTCCGTCGCCTCCGGCGCCACCTCCCCCTGGCGGGGGAGGATCGAGAGGACGACGTCTTTTGAGTATTCATCCAGCACCACCCCGGCGGCGGCCGGGGCCCAGTTGGGGGACGTCGCTGACTGATGTCGCGCTCCGTTACTGTGACCTTTCCAACTGGGCCCCGGCCTCCGCCGGGGTGGTGGAGTAGCGGGTGAGGTTCACGCGGCATCACATCCCTCGCGCCAGCGCGAACCCCCATCCCCGTCCCCTCTCCACTCGCCGCAAAGCGCGTACGGCTTACGTCTCGTTAACCTAATCCCCGCCATAGAGTGTCCCGTCGGGGGACGTCATGAGGTGGTTGCGATGAGTCGTCGGTTTGCTTTGCTGTCCGTTACCGCGCTGGGCCTGCTGGCCGGTTGCGCACAGAAACCACGGACCGTCGCGCAGGTCGCGCCGCCCGTGATCATGGTGCCGGTGCCTGCGCCCGCGATGCCGAAGGGCGCGTCGCCGACCATCGTCATTCCGGTCGCGCTCGCCGACGGCACCTATCCGACGCCGAATCGCAACCTGACGACGTCCGCCAAAGTCTGGCACCTCCGCGCCGCGCTCAACGTCGCCGCGCTGGCGTGTCGCGGACCGCAGGAAGTGGTGATCGTCGCGGGTTACAACGCGCTGCTGTCGGCGCAGAAGCCGGTGCTCGCCAAGGCCGAGGCGACCTATGCCAGCGAATACAAGTCGGGCGGCGGCGACTGGCAGGATCGCTACGACGATTCGATGACGCGCCTGTACAACTTCTTCTCGCAGTCGCCGGCACGCGATGACTTCTGCTCCGCGGCTGGCACTGTTCTCGCCCAGAGTGCAGGCCTGACCGCCGAGGCGTTGCCTGCTTTTGCCGCGCAGAACCTGCCGGTGCTCGAGCGGCCGTTCACCGATTTCTACCGCGCGGTCGATGCGTGGCGCGGCCGCACCGTGCGTCCGGTCCAGCCGCAGCTGATGGTCTCGCGCCAATATGCCTCGAACATGCCGGTGCAGACGATCACGCAGGCGCGGCTCCAGCCGATCTCGCAGCCGGTACCGCCCGCACAGCCACGCCTGAAACTCGACGCCAGCGTCTTCCAGTAAACGAACTGTAATCCTCCCCTTGGCGGGCGAGGATCGGTAGGTCCGTCACGTCCGCCCAACGCGTTCTCACAGCAAAGCTTGGCTTCCCTGCAAAGACTGGGTTAACAGCCGCGGGAATGGCTGAGGTTTCAGATCGTCCGGCGGAAGGCCGCTTCGAAGGGCGCGAGCACCGGTTTCCGGTGCGCGTCTATTTCGAGGACACCGATCTGTCGGGCGCGGTCTATCACGCGAATTACCTGCGCTATATGGAGCGTGCGCGGTCGGACATGTTGCGGGTCGGCGGGATCGACCAGCGCGCGACGTTCGAGGCGGGCGAGGGCTCCTACGCGATCGCCAGCGTCGCCATCCGCTACGCCGCGCCGGCGAAGCTCGACGACGCCTTGCTGGTCGTCTCGCGGATACGCCGGGTCCGCTCGGCCGGGGTCACCATTCATCAAAGGGTCATGCGCGACGGGCTTGTCTTGGCCGAGGCGGACGTGGTGGCGGCATTGGTCGCTCCCAATGGCCGCCCACGCCGCCAGCCGCGCGCCTGGATCGATATCTACGAACGCCTTGTCTGGCAGGGGGAAGCATGAATCCGGTGTTGACTATGGATAGCGCGACGCTGTCGCCGATCCACTTGTTCCTCCAGGCCGACTGGGTGGTGAAGGGCGTGATGATCGGGCTGCTGCTCGCCAGCATCTGGACCTGGGCGCTGATCGTCGCGTTCTGGCGGCGGATCGGCAAGACGCGGAAAGGGATGACCCGGTTCGAACGCGATTTCTGGAAGGCGGAGGATATCGACGTCTTCTACAAGGCGGAGGGCGAGAACGACCTGCCGTCGGCGCGCGTGTTCGCCGCCGGCGTCACCGAGTGGCGGCGCTCGACCGCGGGCGGCACGATCGACAAGAGCGGCACGCGCGAGCGGCTGGCGACCACGATGGGCGCGGCCGTTGCAGGCGAGATCGACAAGCTGTCGGATCGGCTGAACGTGCTGGCAACGGTCGGCTCGGTCGCGCCGTTCGTCGGGCTGTTCGGGACGGTGTGGGGAATCATGCGGAGCTTCACCAGCATCGCGGCGGCGCAGAACACGTCGCTCGCGGTGGTCGCGCCGGGGATCGCGGAGGCGTTGTTCGCCACCGCGATCGGCCTGTTCGCGGCTATTCCTGCGGTGATCGCGTACAACCGGTTCTCGCACGGCATCAATCGGATCGAGGCGAGCCTGAACCGGTTTGCCGACGGCTTCCACACGACCTTGAGCCGCCAGCTGGACGGGTCGCGATGAGCGCGACGCAAATCCTCCCCGGCACGGGGAGGGGGACCGCGACGCGCAGCGGCGTGGTGGAGGGGGTTCTCCACGTCGCACGGCGTCCGTTGAACGAGGCCCTCTACGCACCACAGCATATGACGCACGCCCCCACCACCAGCTTCGCTGGTCCCCCTCCCCGCGTGCGGGGAGGATTTTAGGTGGCGATGAACCTTCCTTCGTCGCGGGGTCGCGGTCGTCGCGCGCCGATGGCGGATATCAACGTCACGCCGCTGGTCGACGTGATGCTCGTGCTGCTGATCATCTTCATGGTGACTGCGCCCTTGATGACCGCGGGCGTGCCGGTGAACCTCCCCGACGCGCGTGCGAAGGCGCTCGACCAGGAGCAGAAGCCCGTCGAGATCTCGATGGACGGCACCGGCGCGCTGTTCATCGATAAGGATCAGGTTACGGATGATGCGCTGCCGGTGCGACTTGCGGCGATCGCCGCCAGCCGTGCGGTCGGTGACGAGCCGCAGGTGCTGCTGCGCGCAGACCGGAAGCTCGATTACGGCCGCGTGATGCGCGTGATGGGCGAACTCAACCGCGCTGGGCTGAACCGCGTCGCGCTGGTGACCGTCGAGGGCAACCAGAACTGATGGCTGGCTGATGGACCGTTCGGAGAAGATCGGCCTTGGCGTCGCGGTCGTCGGGCACGTCCTGCTGTTCGGCGCGCTGTCGCTCGGCTTTCTCGGTGCGCCCGAACTGCCGAAGAAGATCGAGCAGCAGCCGATCGACGTAAGCCTCGTGCCCGACGTCGCGCTGGAAGCAACTGCGCCGCAATCGGTCGAGACGCCGGCGGAGTCGGTCGCGCCGGACGAGGGTGCGCCCGAGGATGCCGCGCCGCCTGCTCCGGAAGAAGCCGAGCCCGAGCCGAAGCCCGATCCCGTGCCGCCTGCGCCGCAGCCCAAGCCCGCCCCACCGAAACCTGCGCCCAAGCCGCAACCGGCACCCGAGCCGAAGCCTCAACCCAAACCCAAGCCCGCGCCGCCGAAACCCGTCGCAAAGCCCGCGCCGGTCCCTAAGCCCGTCGTGAAGTCACAACCCAAGGCCGAGAAGGCGCCACCCGCCAAGGCTGCGCCCGCGAAGTCCGCGCCGACCAAGGCTGCGGCGAAACCGAGTGCCGCGCCCGCGAAAACGTCGTCGTCCGCGTCGTCGGCCAAGCCCGCCAAGGCATCCTCGACCAAGGGCAGCGGCTCGACCGCCGAGGCCAAGACCTCGCGGCCACGCGGGTCGCGGCTCGGCGACAATTTCCTGAAAGGTCTGTCGGCCGATCCGTCACCGAGCAAGTCGGAAGCGCCCAAGGCGGCCAAGCTCGGCGCGCAGGCGGCGGCGAACATCGGCTCGGCGATCCTGCGGCAGGTGCAGCCCTGCGCCAACCGCCAGGTCACGCCGGGGCCCGGCGCCGAGCGGATCCGCGTGACGATCAACCTGAAGCTCAACCGCGACGGCACGCTGAAGTCGCGGCCGACGATCAGTGGTCATGCCGGCGTCGACGACGACAACCGGCGCTATGTCGACCGCGTCGACGATCTGGCGATCGCGACCTTCGTCGGGTGTTCGCCGCTACGCGGTTTGCCCGACGACCTGTATGACGTGCAGAACGGCTGGAGCAATTTCAGCCTGCGCTACAAACTTCCCGGCTGAGGATGTCCGTTATGACTCGATCGATCCTGGGGTTTTTCCCTTTACCGCTATCGCTGACCCAGCTTGCCCGCCACCCCGGCGAAGGCCGGGGCCCAGTTGGAAAGGTCGATGTAACGATGCGCGGAACTCACTCAGCGGCGTCTCCCAACTGGGCCCCGGCCTCCGCCGGGGTGGGGCGTCTGGCTAGTGGGCGTGTGGCTCGATCGATTCTTGCGTCGGTTGGGCTGCTGGCTTTTGTATCCGGTGTAGCCAGCGCGCAAGACGCACCAGCGTCGGCACCCCAGCAAGCCCCCGCCGATCCGGCCGCGCAAGCCCCAGCAGGCGATCAGTCCGGTGGCCTCGTGGTCGACGTCACCGGCGGTATCTCCGCACCGATGCCGATCGCGATCCCCGTCATGCCGACGTCCGCCGTCGTCTCCACCCCGGCAGGCTCCACCGACGTGCTCGGTCGCCAGCTCGCTGACATCGTCACCAACGACCTTCGCAACTCAGGGCTCTTCACGCCGCTGTCCCCCGGCCAGCTCCGCCCGATCACCTTCCCCGAAGTCACGGCCCCCGGGTTCGATTACTGGGGCAGCACCGGTGCGCAGGCACTCGTGCAGGGCTTCATCCGCGCCAACGGCGACGGCAATCTGACAGTAGGCTGCTACCTCTACGACGTGTCGTCGAAGGCCGAGCTGACGCGCACCGGGTTCGTCGTGCCGCCATCGGACTGGCGTCGCGCAGGGCACAAGTGCGCCGACATGGTCTACACCCGGCTTACCGGCGAGGGCGCGTATTTCGACAGCCGCGTCGTCTATGTGTCCGAGACCGGCCCCAAGGGCCGCCGTATCAAGCGGCTCGCGATCATGGACCAGGACGGCGCCAACCACCGCTTCCTGACCAACGGCCAGTCGATCGTGCTGACGCCGCGGTTCGCGCCGAATCAGCAGTCGATCGTCTATATGAGCTATCTCAACAATCGCCCGGCGATCTATGTCTACGATATCGGCTCGGGCAAGCAGCGGCTGGTGGTGGCGAACGCGAACCTGACGTTTGCGCCGCGCTTCTCGCCGGACGGTCGCAACATCCTGTTCTCGATGGCGCAGGGCGGCAATACCGACGTCTACCGCGTGTCGTCGCAGGGCGGCACGCCGCAGCGGCTGACCAACTCGCCGGGGATCGACACCGGCGGCAGCTATTCGCCCGACGGCTCCAAGATCGTGTTCGAAAGCGATCGCTCGGGTGGTCAGCAGATTTACGTGATGAACGCGGACGGCTCGAACCAGCAGCGGATCAGCTTTGGCGGCGGGCGTTATGCGACGCCGGTGTGGAGCCCGCGCGGCGACCTGATCGCGTTCACCAAGCTCGGCGGCGGCTTCCGGATCGGCATCATGAGCCCCAGCGGCGGCGGCGAGAAATTGCTCACCAACGACTGGCAGGACGAGGGGCCGAGCTGGTCGCCGAACGGTCGCGTGATCAACTTCTATCGCTCGGGGCGTGGCAGCGGCGGCAAGGCTGACCTCTGGTCGGTCGACCTGACCGGCGTCAACGAGCGCAAGATTCCGACGCCGCTCGACGGCTCGGATCCGGCATGGGGCCCCTTGCGGCCCTGAACCTGCTATGGGGGCATAACGGGGAAACGTGATTTTCTACGGGAGACTATCTATGTCGAAGCTTTCCAACGTCTTGCTTGCGTGTACCGCGCTGATCGCCGTCGCCGGCTGTGCGAAGAAGCGTCCCGAAGTGCTGCCGCCCGCACCGGTCGACAACAACGCGCCGGTCGATCCGAACGCGGGCCAGAACAACGGCAACGTCGGCGGCGCGATCGTGCCGGGGTCGGACGCCGACTTCCAGCGCTCGGTCACCTCGAACACGGTGAATTTCGGGCTCGACATGTACGACATCGATCCGACCGCACGCGCGATCCTCGACAGCCAGGCACAGTGGTTGGCGAAGTTCCCGAACCAGCGCATCACGATCGAAGGCCATGCCGACGAGCGCGGCACGCGCGAATACAACCTCGCGCTCGGCGATCGTCGGGCGAACGCGACCAAGAACTATCTGGCTGCGAAGGGCGTGTCGTCGTCGCGGATGACGACGATCAGCTACGGCAAGGAGCGCCCGGTGGCGATGGGCTCGGACGACCAGAGCTGGGCGGCGAACCGTCGTGCGGTCACGGTAGTGCTGAACTAGGGCGTTTCCTCGCAAAGCGCGATAACATTGGAATCGAGGTGATGCTGGGTGCGTAAGACATCGCCCACATCACCTCGGCCGGTTTGCAGGCGTTTCGCGGCGATCCAGTACGGAGGGTGCGTTGGCCATGAGGACGCGATGCCTCGGCGTACCCGGTCAGGCGTACGAGCAGGGACATGGAATGGACCGCTCCGATATCCTCGACGCCAAGGAAATCGTCCGAAGGACGGGGCGATCTCGATCATCGGCGATCAAAACTCGCTATGGCCAGCGCAATGCGCGCAACCCTTGATAGGTTTTGGGCAGCCGTGGCTTGGCAGCTTCGGGAGGGGCCAGTGATCTCGCCCGGCCAGCGATCCGCGCCGAACCCCGCTACCGAATGATCATGGCGCTCTATCGCTCGTGCTTTCCTGGTCTCTCACCGGTTGTCTGCGCACCACGCCATCAGATCGCGTATCGCCGGCCGTGAGAATACGTACAGCCAGGCGGCATAAATCGAGGCGCCTGCCATGACGAGTATCGTCAGTCGCAACGGAACACCCAATGGTCGTATGCCGCGGTCGATCAGTCCGACGATCAGTGCCATCGCGATCGCTGCCAACGCAGGGGGGGCCACGGCGCGCGCAAAGTCGCGCAGGGACACGTCGATGACGGGCAGAGTCCGCCACGCGCTGATGCCGAGATAAACGGGATACGCCGCGATCCACGCGGCGCCCAGGCCGATCGGTCCCCACTGCGCGCCGGCCAGGAACGCGATCGTCAGAATCATCGCTCCAACCGCGCCGTTCTGTACACCGATCCCCGGTCGTCCGCACGCATCGGACGCTGGCACCAGCAATATCTGCAGCGTCATGAACGGCATCGCGAGTGCCAGCAGTCGAACCACGGGCGCCATCTCGTGCCATTTTTCACCGAGGATGGTCAGCACGAGCGGTTCGGCGGTCGCGGCCAGCCCCATATAGACCGGCATCGCGACGATCATCACCATCCGCAGGCCTTTCACGAACGCGCGGCCGATCGCACCCGGCTCGTGATGCATCCGTGCATAGGCGGAGAACGCGACTTCGTTCAGCGGCGGCACGAACTTCGCGACGAAGATCTGCGCCAGGAACAGACTGGTCGTATAGATGCCGAGCATATGGGCGGAGAAACTACGCCCGGCGATGGCCACGTCGGCTTGGCTCTGGAGAAACAGGCATAGCTGCCCCGCGGCCATCATGCCGCCGTACCGCGCGACCGGTCCCGCACCCCGAAAGTCGAAACTCGGCCAGACGAGCGACCGTGCGCCCCACGTCATGATCGCCCCGCGGATGACGAACAGGACGATCGGCGCCAGCACCAGCGTCCATATCCCGAGCCCATAGAGCGCTCCACCCAGCGCGGTGATCGCAGACGCGACCGACGCAGCGACGTTCGCCTTGGCCTGGTGGCGGAAATCCATTGCCCGTGCGAGCAACGCATAGGGCAGCACGATGAACGGCGTCGTCAGATGCAGCACGGCCTGAACGCGCAGCATGTCGCCGACGATCGGCTGCCGGTAATATGCGGCAGCCCAAGGAGCGAGCGCCAGTTGACCGATGGCCAAGGCAAGGTTGAGCACGATCAGCATGCCGAACAGCTGGCGCACGTCGCGGTGTTCGACGGTCTTTTGTCGGATCAGCCCATTGGCGAGCCCATAGCCGTCGAGCATTGCCAGGAACGCGATCACCACCTGACCCATCGCGAACAGCCCGTAATCGGCGGGTACGAGAATGCGGATTACCGCAAAGGTGGCGGCCCACTGGATGAGTTGCGCGACGATCTGGCTACCCGAGCGCCACAGGAGCGCCGTCCGAATTTGTCCGGGCAGCAGGCTTTCCGCGGATCCGGCGCCGCGAACTGGGGGGAGGTCGACGGTGTCCATCGTATCGTCGGTATAGGGCGTCGGTCTTCACAAGCGCTTAAGCGCGACGCGTATGCTCCATATCTCCGGCTTACGAGGTCGGCCTTGAGCGATAGGGCAACCAGCGTTCCCGTATCCGTTGGCAGCGGATTGCCATCAGCACCGATTCCAAGGGCATGGGCGTCACAAACGCGTCAGCCGGCAAAAATTGCCACAAATGTGAAAGATTGTGTTTGACGCGAATCGGAAGCGCCCCTAGAGGGGTGTCACCGCAGCGAACGGCCACACGGTCTGGACGCAGCGGTCGCAAAAAACCGGATGCTGCAAGCTTCTTCTACGGGAGGGTTATGCGAGTGTCGGTATTTTTGTCGGCTCTTTGACATTGTAGGTTAAGATGAAGGGACATGTGGGCGGCGGCTTGCGGTTTCTGGGGTCCTCAAGGCTCCGGAGTATCGTTTAAAGCTAAGTCGTTCTCATATGTCCTTCACATATTCCATATGTAATCGACGGTTGTTACGGTTTTCGGACTGTGGCGATCGTCTGAATGATATTGTGCAGAGCGGCTCCTTGAGATGAGCTGGTTGATCGTGGAATTCCACTGCGATTGGCTGG
>NZ_JADBIA010000017.1:0-78588 GCF_014892665.1 Sphingomonas sp. CFBP 13603
CGGACGACCGCCGCCGCTCTGGCCGCCGGGACGACCACCGCCCTGGGGACGACCGCCGCCGCCGCCCTGACCGCCGCCGCCACCCTGGCCACCACGGCTAGCACCCGCATAGTTGCGGCCGGTCGTACCGGTCGCCCGCGGCGAATGCGTCGCGCGCGGCCGTGCCGGATCGCGCGGACGGTCGATCCGGACCTCGGGATCGGCACCCATCGTCTTCACGCGCGTCTGCTTGATCTGGTTCGACAGGTTGACGAAATCGTCCGGCAGCGAGCGGACCTGGACCTTCTGGCGGGTGATCCGTTCGATGTCGCGCAGGTAGGCCTTCTCGTCATCCGCGCAGAACGCGACGGCGATGCCGCTGGCGCCCGCACGCGCGGTACGACCGATGCGGTGGACATACTGCTCGGCGACGTTCGGCAGCTCGAAGTTGATGACGTGGCTGACGCCCGAGACGTCGATGCCGCGTGCGGCGATGTCGGTTGCGATCAGGACCTTGACCTTGCCCTGCTTGAACTCGCCGAGTGCCCGCTCGCGCTGGCCCTGGCTCTTGTTGCCGTGGATCGCGTTCGAGGCGATGCCGTTACCCGCGAGCAGCTTCACGACGCGGTCCGCGCCATGCTTGGTGCGCGTGAAGACGAGCGCACGGTCGATCGCAGGATCGGCCAGCGTGATCGTCAGGAGCGCCTGCTTTTCCGACTGGTTGCAGAAGGTGACATACTGGTCGACGCGCTCTGCCGTGGTCGCAGCCGGCTTTACCGACACCGTCTTCGGGTCGAGCAGGAACTGGCTGGCCAGCTCGCGGATCGCGACCGGCATCGTCGCCGAGAAGAACAGCGTCTGGCGCTTCTTCGGCAGCATGCGGACGATCTTCTTCAGCGCATGGATGAAGCCGAGGTCCATCATCTGGTCGGCTTCGTCGAGCACGAGGATCTCGATCATCGACAGGTTCACGAAGCCCTGCTCGATCAGGTCGATCAGGCGGCCCGGCGTAGCGACGAGGATGTCGACACCGCGGCTCATGTCCTGGCGGTTCTTGTTGATGCTGGTGCCGCCGAACACGGTCGTCACCGACATCTTGCTGAACTGACCGTACGCGCGGGCACTGTCTGCAATCTGGCTCGCCAGCTCACGGGTGGGGGCGAGCACCAGCATGCGACAATGCGTCGGCAGGACGCGCTTCTGGTTCTCGGTCAGGCGCTGGATCGACGGCAGCACGAATGCGGCGGTCTTGCCGGTGCCGGTCTGCGCGATGCCGAGCAGATCGCCGCCCTCGAGCAGGATCGGGATCGACTGGGCCTGGATCGGCGTCGGCTCGGTATAGCCCTTGGCTTCGAGCGCACGGACGAGCGGCTCGGCAAGGCCGAGGTTTGCAAATGACATGTAGAGTCTCTCAAATAGATGCCGGGCTCGCGAATCCACACAAGGACGCGCGAGGGGCGGTGGTGTTTTGACACCCCGCGTGAAAAGGGAAGCCCGTTGGAAACGACCGAGGCGGAGCTAAGACCGGCTAGGGTCCAATCACGCTGCATTACGCCTCGATATGCCGCAGGTGCAGCAAACCGCGCGAAAAGTCAAGCTTTGCCGTTCGGACGGCAAGCGTAGCCCCATGCGGATCGCGGTGCGGATCGCGGTTCAGCCGATCACCTGCCCAAGGTGCAGATAGCGTTCGTTAAATTCCGCAACGTCGCGCAATCGCGACCAATCCACCACGCTGACCTGGCGTTTCTTGCGGACGATCAACTGGTCGGTCTCCAGCGATTTCAGCACGCGGTTCACATGAACGGGGGTCAGCCCGAGCGCATCGCCGAGCTGTTCCTGCGTCATCGGCAGTTCATAGGCGATGTCGCCGCCCGAGGTCGATTTGTTGAACCGAACGGAAAACTCGCACAGCAGATGCGCGAGCCTGCTGCGGGCGTTGCGACGACCGATGTTGAGCAGCCATTCCCGGTGTATCGACGATTCGACCAGCGCATCGATCCACAGCGCATGACCCGCCGCCGGACATGCCGCAATAAGCTGTCGCAACGCGGTGATGGGGATTTCCGCGAGCGTGACGCGGGTCAATGCCTGGATGTCGTGGTCGGATTCATCGAGAAACAGGTTTTGAAGATCGACGAATTCGCCGGGCGTCAGGATCGATACGATCTCGCGTTCGCCGTTGGGCGTCAGCTTTTGACGGTAAGCAAGTCCTTCGACGATGAACGCGCACCGGGTCGGTCGCTGCCCCTCGCGCAGGACATACGTCGACGCGTCGATCGTCCGGACCTTGAAGGGCAATGTCGCTACGTGCGCACGATCGGCCGCACTCATCGCGACTCGCGATGCGAACTTTCGAATCAACTGTTCAGTCACGGTGGAATTATCCACGTGCACGCTCCGCATCAAAGGCAGGAGCACTGGTTTCTCGCTCTCCCCTTCATAAGGATAGCGCGTTGCGGACGTGCTCACCTTATCCCAGGATTGAGCCGAATGGTAAAACCCATGTTAAACTATATGACGGCGTCTCGCATCGATGCGCGGGCCGAAAGGCCTCGTGCCGCGAGTCAGGCGCGTGGCATCATTCGCTTGGTTCGCGGGGGTCTTCGACCGTGACGACGACGGTCAACAGTATCGAATCTCGTGCATCGCGGACCGACACGCTGAAGCGGTTGCCCGCGCTGACGATCCCGGGATGATCACGCAGGTAATCGCCGGCGAAAATTATCGCCTGGACCCGCGCTTCGTCGTCGTCCGCGAGGTCCGTGCCCTCGTTGTCGCCGTCGTGCGTATGGTTGTCGGTATCGAAGAAGTATCTGGGCATGCTCGACTTCCTCTACCGTTACGCAAGCCCGATCCTAACAGGCTGGAAATCGCACCGCTTTCACCAAAATCAGGTTTGGCACCAGCGGCATACTCGACTTGAACTGCCTCAGGGGCGTAGGACGTTGCAAACAAATAGAGGATCCGCTGCATGAAACTGGCCAGCCTGAAGCATCCCGATGCCACCCGCGGGCGAGACGGCAAGCTCGTCGTCGTTTCCAACGACCTCGCCTGGTACGCCGATGCGAGCCATATCGCGCCGACGCTGCAGGCGGCGCTCGACGACTGGAACCGATTGTCGCTAGACCTCAAGAACCTGGCGACCGATCTCGAGCACGAGATGATCCCGATGCGGCGCTTCCACGAGCATGACGCCGAGTCGCCGTTGCCGCGTGCGTATCAGTGGGCGGACGGCTCGGCATATGTGAACCACGTCGCCCTCGTGCGACAGGCGCGGGCGGCGGACATGCCCGACAGCTTCTGGCACGACCCGCTGATGTACCAGGGTGGCTCGGACGGGTTCCTGGGCCCGCGCGATCCGATCCCGCTCGCCGACGAGTCCTGGGGTTGCGACATGGAGGGCGAGGTCGTCGTGGTCACCGGCGACGTCCCGCTCGGCGCGAGTCGCGACGAGGCGCTGGCGGCGATCCTGCTGGTCGGGCTCACCAACGACGTGAGCTTGCGCAACCTGATCCCCGGCGAGCTCGGCAAGGGCTTCGGCTTTTTCCAGTCGAAGCCGGCCAGCGCGTTCTCGCCCGTCTTCGTCACCCCCGACTCGCTCGGCGACTGGTGGAAGGACGGCAAGCTGCACCGCAAACTGATGGTCGACCTCAACGGCCAGCCGCTCGGACGTGCCGAGGCCGGCGAGGACATGACGTTCGATTTCGGCACGCTCGTCGCGCACGCCGCCAAGACGCGGAAGCTGGGCGCGGGGACGATCATCGGCTCGGGCACCGTCTCGAACCGCGGTGCCGATGGCGGCCCCGGCAAGTCGGTTGCCGAGGGCGGCGTCGGCTATTCCTGTCTCGCCGAAGTGCGGACGATCGAAACCATCCAGGGTGGCAAGCCCGTCACCCCCTTCCTCAAGCAGGGTGACGTCGTCCGCATCTGGGCGGAGGACGACAAGCGCCATCCGATCTTCGGTGTGATCGAACAGACCGTCGGGGGCTGATTTCCTGCCGAGGGGGAGAAAAACCCGCGCGGCACATCGTGAATGCGTAACTCCCCCTCGCAATCTGCGTTGAAATTTAATAACAAGCCTCGGTAAGAGTGTTCCGCGGTCACAGCGGCCTCATGGAGATGGAATGACGATGGCAAGCGAGCATCCGCGCGCCAATTTGCAGCCACTTACGCTGCATATCCCCGAGCCGAAGTTCCGCCCCGGCGACGCGGTGGACTTCGCCGAAGTCGACGTGCCGCCCGCCGGCGAGGCACGCCGTCCCGACACCGCGGACAAGGCGTCCGACTTCATCGACCTCGCCTATACGCTGGTCCGCGTGCTCGACGACGCCGGCAACGCGGTCGGCCCCTGGGACCCCAAGCTGTCGCCCGACGTGATGCGCCGCATGTTGCGCAGCATGGCGCTGCTCCGCGCGTTCGACGAACGCATGTTCCGCGCACAGCGGCAGGGCAAGACCAGCTTCTACATGAAGGCGCTCGGCGAGGAAGCGGTCGCGGTCGCGGCGGCCTACGCGCTCGACTACGAGGACATGTGCTTCCCCTCGTACCGCCAGCAGGGGCTGTTGATCGCACGGGGTTGGAGCCTCGTCGACATGATGAACCAGATCTATTCGAACACCGCGGATAGGCTCGGCGGCAAGCAGCTGCCGATCATGTATTCGGTCAAGGAAGCCGGGTTCTTCTCGATCTCGGGCAACCTCACGACCCAGTATCCGCAGGCGGTCGGCTGGGCGATGGCGTCGGCGGCCAAGGGCGACACGCGGATCGCCGCGACCTGGTGCGGCGAGGGCTCGACCGCGGAGGGCGACTTCCACTCGGCATGCACCTTCGCCGCGGTCTATCGCGCGCCGGTGATCTTCAACGTCGTCAACAACCAGTGGGCGATCTCCAGCTTCTCCGGGTTCGCCGGTGCTGAGGCGACGACGTTCGCCGCGCGCGCCGTCGGCTACGGCATCGCCGGACTTCGGGTCGACGGCAACGACGCGCTGGCGGTCTATGCAGCGACCGAATGGGCTGCCGAGCGCGCGCGTACCAACCAGGGCCCGACGCTGATCGAGCACTTCACCTACCGCGCCGAAGGCCATTCGACCTCCGACGATCCCGGCCAGTATCGCAGCGAAGGCGAGCCGAACGCCTGGCCGCTCGGCGATCCGATCAAGCGCTTGAAGGATCATCTCATCGCGATCGGCGAATGGGACGACGAGCGCCACGCCGCGCAGGACAAGGAACTCGCCGAGCAGGTCAAGTCCGCGCAGAAGGAGGCCGAGAAGAATGGCATCCTTGGCCACGGCCTGCACCAGCCGCTCGAGTCGCTGTTCGACGGCGTGTTCGAGGAACTGCCGTGGCATCTGAAGGAGCAGCGTCAGCAGATGCTCGATGAAGAAACGGCCAGCGGCCGTCCATGGGATCGCAAGGCATGAGCGACATGACGCAAGCACTCGAGTCCGAGGCAACGGACGCCGAGCCCACCACCCGCATGAACATGATCCAGGCGATCAACTCCGCCATGGACATCATGATGGAGCGCGACCCGGACGTGATCGTCATGGGCGAGGACGTCGGTTATTTCGGTGGCGTCTTCCGCGCGACCGCCGGGCTCCAGGCCAAGCACGGCAAGACCCGCGTGTTCGACACCCCGATCACCGAATGCGGGATCATCGGCGTCGCGGTCGGCATGGGCGCGTACGGCCTGCGCCCGGTCCCCGAAATCCAGTTCGCTGATTACATCTACCCCGCGCTCGACCAGCTCGTCTCCGAAGCGGCGCGCCTGCGCTACCGTTCCGCCGGTGAGTTCACCTCGCCGATCACGGTGCGCTCGCCGTTCGGCGGTGGCATCTTCGGCGGCCAGACGCACAGCCAGTCGCCGGAAGGGCTTTTCACCCATATGTCCGGTATCAAGACGGTGATTCCGTCGACGCCGTATGACGCCAAGGGCCTGCTGATCGCCGCGATCGAGGACAATGATCCGACGCTCTTCTTCGAACCCAAGCGCATCTACAACGGCCCGTTCGACGGATACTGGGATCGCCCGTCGCAGAACTGGTCGAAGCATCCGGCCGGCGAAGTCCCGACCGGCTATTACAAGATCGAGCTCGGCAAGGCGAAGATCGTCCGCGCCGGCGAGGCGCTCACCATCCTCGCCTATGGCACGATGGTCCATGTCTGCGCGGCTGTGGTCGCGGAGGCCGGGATCGACGCCGAGATCGTCGACCTGCGCACGCTCGTGCCGCTCGATATCGAGACGATCGAGGCGTCGGTGAAGAAGACCGGCCGCTGCATGATCGTCCACGAGGCGACCCGCACCAGCGGGTTCGGCGCGGAGCTGTCGGCGATCGTGCAGGAACGCTGTTTCTACCATCTCGAGGCGCCGATCGAGCGCGTGACCGGGTTCGACACGCCGTACCCGCACAGCCTCGAATGGGCGTATTTCCCGGGGCCGGTTCGCATCGGCGAAGCCCTGAAAAAGATCATGAAGGACGCATAATGGCCCGCTTCACCTTCAAGCTGCCGGACATCGGCGAAGGCATCTCCGAGGCCGAGATCGTCGCATGGCACGTCGCCATCGGCGACCGCGTCGAAGAGGATTCGCCGATCGCCGACATGATGACCGACAAGGCCACCGTCGAGATGGAGTCGCCAGTAACCGGCGTGGTCGTCGAACTGGCCGGCGAAGTCGGCGACCAGGTCTCGATCGGCGCCGCACTGGTGGTGATCGAGATGGACGCGGTCGACGCCGCAACCGAAGTCGTCGCCGCGCCGCTTACGTCGGCGCAGGCGGAAACAGCCGAACAATACGAAGCCGAGAACCCGGGCGTCGAAGAGGTGGTTGAGACAACTCCCTCTCCCCTGCGGGGAGAGGGTCGGGGTGAGGGGCAGCCCCAGGCGGAAACGCAGGCAACTGCCCCAGCCCCTCACCCCAACCCTCTCCCCAACGGGGAGAGGGAGCAGCAAGCACGTGCTCTCCCCGCAGGGGAGAGGGAGCCGAAGGCGCACGCCGTTCCTGCGGCTGAGGCGGAGCAAAAGCCCCACGCGCTCGCATCCCCCGCAGTCCGCGCCCGGGCCCGCGATCTCGGCATCGACCTTGCCTCGGTAAAGACCGACTCCGACCGAGTCCGCCACGCCGACCTCGACGCCTACCTCCGCTACGGCTCGGGCGAAGGCTACCACGCCCCCCACGCGTCGCGCGCCCGCGAAGACCAGTCCATCAAGGTCATCGGCATGCGTCGCCGCATCGCCGAGAACATGGCCGCGTCGAAGCGCGCGATCCCGCACTTCACCTATGTCGACGAGATCGACGTCACCGCTTTGGAAGCGATGCGCGCCGACCTCAACGCCAACCGCGGCGGCCGCCCCAAGCTGACGATGCTGCCGCTGATGATCGTCGCGATCTGCAAGACGATCCCCGACTTCCCGATGATGAACGCGCGCTACGACGACGAGGCGGGCGTCGTCACGCGCCACGGCGCCATCCACCTCGGCATGGCCGCACAGACCGACGCCGGGCTCACCGTCCCCGTGATCCGCGACGCACAGGACCGCAACGTCTGGCAGCTCGCAACCGAGATCACCCGCCTCGCCGAAGCAGCCCGCGCCGGAAAGCTCGCGCCGAACGAAATGGGCGGCGGCACGATCACCGTCACCTCGCTCGGCCCGCTCGGCGGCATCGCCACGACCCCGGTCATCAACCGCCCCGAAGTCGCGATTATCGGCCCCAACAAGATCGTCGAGCGCCCCGTCTTCAAGGGCGACGAAGTGGTCCGCGCCAAGCTGATGAACCTGTCGATCAGCTGCGACCACCGCGTCGTCGACGGCTGGGACGCGGCAAGCTTCGTCCAGGGCCTCAAGAAGTACCTCGAAACCCCCGTCCTGCTCTTCGCCGACTGAGCGAGCATGAAGGGCATGCACCGCGGAGACCTGACGATCGAAGGTAAATTCGAGGGCATGCTCGACGGCACCGCGATCGTCCCGGCTGGCGCCACCGCTGAGATCGCCGGGATGATCGACGGTACGCTGATCGTCGAACCCGGCGCGACGGTGCTCGTCAGCGGCATGGTCGACGGCGAGATCGTCGATCGCGGCGGTCAGATCACCGTAACCGGCATGGTCAGCCGCTAACCGCCGCGTCCCTACGCAGCGGAAGCGAAGAACCCAGACAATCCTCCCCCGCCAGGGGGAGGTGGCAGGCAAAGCCTGACGGAGGGGGCGGCAAGCGGAGCCGCTGTCTAGGTCGCGCCTTACCTACGAGCTTTTTGCAACGACCCCGCGATCCGCCGCGCAAGACTCCGCGGCGTAAACCGTATCCCCTCGGCCATCGCGAAGTTCAGCGCACCGGACACCTTCACCGCCCGGTTTGCGGCCAGCGCCGCCAACCCGTCACGCACGACCGCCGCCGGATCGCTCGCCAATCGCTCGAACAGCGCGGTATCGCCAAGCCCCGCCACATCGGCGAACTCGGTCCGCGTCGGCCCGGGGCACAGCGCCGCAACACGCACGCCCTTGCCCTTCACCTCCTCGTGCAGCGCTTCGGAAAAGCTCAGCACGAACGCCTTGCTCGCATAATAGACTGCCATCCACGGCCCCGGCTGGAACGACGCGACCGAGGCAAGGTTGAGAATCCCGCCAGACCCGCGCGCGATCATCTGCGGCAGCACGGCATGCGTCAGCGCCACCAGCGCACGGCAATTGAGGTCGATCATGCCCAGTTGCAGCGCGCCATCCAGCTCGGCGAAATCACCCCGCGCACCGAACCCAGCATTGTTGACGAGTATATCGATCGGCAATGCGGCGGCTGCGATGGCAGCAATGAGCGTGTCCGGACCAGCCTGATCCGTAAGATCGGCGGCAAACACATGCACCGTAACGCCGTGCGCCGCACGCAGTTCGGCCGCCAACGCTTCCAACCGATCGACCCGACGCGCCGTCAGGATCAGCGCATTGCCCTGGGCCGCAAGCGCCCGCGCAAAACCCTCGCCCAACCCCGCCGATGCGCCGGTGATCAATGCCGTCGTCATAGCCCGCATCCCCATCCGAGAAGCCACGAACCTGCGCCGCCGCCAAGGTCTTGGCAACAACCCCCTCTCCCATCGGGGAGAGGGAAGGGGCCCGCGGCGTCTTCGCCGTGGGAAGGGTGAGCGCACGCCTATGTCGGCGCCCGCGTCAAACGATCTCGAACAACCCCGCCGCGCCCATGCCCCCCGCGGTGCACATCGACACCACGACATAGCGCACGCCGCGCTTGCGCCCCTCGATCAGCGCATGCCCGACCAGCCGCGACCCCGTCATCCCGAACGGATGCCCGACCGCGATCGCGCCGCCGTTGACGTTGTACTTCTCCGGATCGATCCCGAGGAAATCGCGACAATACAGGCACTGCGACGCGAACGCCTCGTTCAGCTCCCACAGTCCGATGTCTCCCACCGACAACCCCGCCCGCTCGAGCAGTTTCGGAATCGCGAAGATCGGCCCGATACCCATTTCCGCCGGGCTGCACCCCGCCGCCTGGAACCCCCGATAGATGCCCAGGATATCCTTGCCCTCGGCCTCGGCGGTCCTACGGTCCATCAGCAACTGCGCAGAAGCCCCGTCCGACAACTGGCTCGCATTGCCCGCGGTCACGCTCGATCCCGGCCCCGAGAACTCGCCGCCCGGCCACACCGTCTTCAGCCCGCGCAGCCCCTCCAGCGTCGTACCCGCACGAATACCCTCGTCCTGCGACAGGGTGACGCTCTCGATCCCGGCATGCGCGCCCTGCTTGTCGTAGAGCGCCTTCTCGACCGTGATCGGCACGATCTCCTCGGCAAACGCTCCGCTCGCCAGCCCGGCGGCAGCACGCTGCTGGCTCATCGCGGCGTATTCGTCCTGAGCCTCGCGACTGATGCCGTATTTCTCCGCGACGATCTCCGCGGTCTCGATCATCGGGATATACGCCGCCGGCTCCTTCGCCACGACGCTCGCATTGACGAAACGCGGCGCGTCCTTCGTTACGGTATAGCTGATCGACTCCATCCCGCCCGCCAGCGCGACATCCGCCTCGTCGCACATGATCGTCCGCGCCGCGAGCGCCACCGCGGTCAGCCCCGACCCGCACTTCCGGTCGAGCGTGAACGCCGGCACCGACTCCGGCAGCCCGCCCGCGAATATCGCCATCCGCCCGGCGTTCCCCCCTTGCGTACCCCATTGATTGCCGACGCCCCAGAACACCTCGTCGATCCGCGCCGGATCGATCCCGGCGCGCTCGACGACGGCATTCATCACATGCCCCGCCAGCACCGGCGCCTCGGTCGCATTGAACGCACCACGATACGCCTTGCCGATAGCGGTACGGGCGGTCGAGACGATGGCGGCTTCACGCATGCTGGAACCTTTCGAGGATCGGGTATGCAGATGATCTAGGCGGTGGCACGATCGTTTGAAAGTGCTTTGACGCTATCCGGAGCGCACGCGGGCGGATATCGAGACGGCTTCGAGGAGAATGCAATGACCGATCAGGCTCGCACAAACGGCGTCGACGTCACCCGCGACGGGCATGTCACGATCGTCACGTTCGCGCGGCCGCCGCACAACTTCGCCGATCTCGCGCTGATCGAAGCGATCGGTGCTGCGTTCGCCGCCGCGGATGCCGACCGCGACGTCCGCGCGATCGTGCTTCAATCGGAGGGCAAGGTGTTCTGCGCGGGAGCGGACCTCGTCAACGCCAATCCGGTCGCCGCGGACCGGACCGCGGGCGAGCGCAATCCGTTCTACGTCGCCGCCGCCAAGCTGTTCGCAGTCGAGACGCCGGTCATCGCCGCGATCCAGGGTGCAGCCGTCGGGGCAGGGCTCGGCCTCGCGCTCGTCGCCGATTTCCGCGTGGCCGCGCCCGAGGCGAAGTTCGTCGCCAACTTCGTCCAGATCGGCTTCCACCCCGGCTTCGGCATCTCCGCGGTGCTGGAACGCGTGATCGGTCGCCAGCGCGCGCTGCTGATGAACCTGACAGGGCGCCGCATCCGGGCGGAGCAGGCTGAGGCCTGGGGGCTGGCGGATACAGTCGTTCCTGCGGACCGGTTGCGCGCTGAAGCGTTGGCGCTGGCGAAGGAGATAGCGGCTGGTGCGCCGCTCGCAGTCGGATCGACGCGCAAAACGATACGCGGAGACCTGTTCGCGTTGGTCCAGTTACAGACCGATCACGAACTCGCCGAACAGGCCTGGTTGCAGAAGACCGACGACTTTGCCGAAGGCGTCCGCGCGGTCAGCGAACGCCGTCCGGGCGATTTCACAGGCACCTGATTGTTTCCCCGCGAAGGCGGGGATCCAGTCTGGACACCCGCCTTCGCGGGTGAATAAGGAGGCAGGGGGTGCGCTCAGACTGAGCGCTCCCTCACTTCATCAAGACAAGCTCTTCCGCCATCGTCGGATGCAGTGCGACCGTCGCGTCAAAGTCCGCCTTGGTAAGCCCCGCCTTCACCGCCACCGCAGCCGATTGCAGAATCTCCGGACAGTCCGGCCCGATCATGTGGATGCCGACCACCCGGTCGGTCTCGCCATCGCAGATCATCTTGTACAGCGACCGCTCGTTACGGCCCGCCAGCACGTTCTTCATCGGCCGGAAGTCGCTCGAATACACCCTGACCGACCCGAGTGCTTCCCGCGCCTGCGACTCGGTCATGCCGACGCCCGCCATCGGCGGATGGCTGAACACCGCGGCAGGCACGTTGGCGTAATCAACGCGTGTCGGCTTGTTGCCATAGAAGGTGTCGGCGAACGCCTGCCCTTCGCGGATCGCGACCGGCGTCAGCTGGATCCGGTTGGTGACGTCGCCGACCGCGAAGATCGAGTCGCAGCTCGACCGATTATCCTCGTCGACGATCACCGCGCCGGCCGCGTCCATCTCGACGCCCGCGGTATCGAGCCCCAAGCCCTTCGTATTAGGCAAACGGCCGGTAGCGAACATCACGAGATCGACGACGATCGGCTCATGCCCGCTCATCTTGACCGTCAGGCAGCCATCCGAGTCCTTCTCGATGCTCTCGAACGCCGCGTTGAACCGAAAATCGATTCCCTTGCTCATCGAGATCTGGAGCAGGCGGTCGCGGATCGACTCGTCATAGCCGCGCAGGATCACGTCGGTCCGATTGACCAGCGTCACGTGCGATCCGAACTGATGGAAGATCCCAGCGAACTCGTTGGCGATATAGCCCGCGCCGGCGATCAGCACGCGCTTCGGCACGTCGTCGAGATGGAAGACCTCGTTCGAGGTGATGCCGTGCTCGGCACCGGGGAACTCGGGCACCAACGGATGCGCACCGACCGCGATCAGGATCTTCGCAGCGGTCTTCACCGTGCCGTCGGCGAGCGTGACTTCGTTCGGGCCGGAGACGACCGCACGCTGGTGGATGATGTCGACGTGATTGTTCTGGAGCGTGGTCGTGTAGGCGCCGTTGATCCGGTCGACCTCCTCCATCACGTTGTCACGCAGCGTCGGCCAACTGAACGCGCAGTCGTCGGGCACCTGCCAGCCGAACCGCTTGGCGTCCTTCAGATCCTCTGCGAAATGCGCGCCGTAGATCAGCAACTTCTTCGGCACGCACCCGCGAATGACGCAGGTCCCACCGACACGGTATTCCTCCGCGACCGCAACGCGTGCACCGTGCGCCGCGGCAACGCGCGACGCACGCGTCCCGCCCGAGCCTGCGCCGATGACGAACAGGTCGTAGTCGAATTGGGTATCGGTCGCGGATGTGGTCTCGGTCACGGGCAGTCCTCGTAGGTCGCGTGCCGCGGGGCGGCTTTGCATGCCATCTGGGGCAGGGGGCGCGAGGCGGCAACCCCGGCGCCGCGATCACGCTGATCGGCTCAGCCTATCGCTGCCCCGCCTTGCGCATCGGCATTGCGTCTATCGTGGCCTCCAACGCAGCGGCGGGGAAGGGCTTGGCACTACGCAGTTTCTCGCCGCCGTCCTTTCCGATCAGGATCGCGGTGAAGCTGGCGGGCAGGTGGTATTTGCGGCGGAGCGCTGCGGCCGGATCGCTCGCGCCACGGACCGTGTCGCCGACGATCTCGACGATGGTGAGGTCGCGAGCGGCGGCGTTGGTTTTCCACCCGGCGAGGATGCGGCGTTGCTCAGCGAGTGCGGGATCTTCAGCAGTCGGGGCAGAGACGATCAACACCCGCCGCTCCCACTTCATCTGCGCGATTGTAGGAGAGGCGGCGAGCGCGATGGCAAGAAGTAGAGGCATGAGGATGTAACGCCTCAGCCTCTCCAGTTCTCCAGCGCCCTCTAGTTCTCCCGCGAAGGCGGGAGCCCAGGGTCACGAGCGCTGCGCGTGGTATCCTGGGCCCCCGCCTTCGCGGGGGAACACGTAAGGGGAGGGGGGCGCGCGCTCCCCCCCCCAAGCCTCACCCAAATGCGCGCTTGATCAGGTCATCCGTCGAAGGATCGAACATCTGCCCGCCCTTCTCAGCAGCCTTCGCCATCTCCTTCCCCAGCTCGACCCCGAACTGGTCGAACGAATTGATCCCCAACAGCACCCCGTTCACGAACACCCGGTGCTCATAAAACGCGATCAGCGCCCCCAGCGTCCGCGCATCCAGATCATCCAGCAACAGCGTCGAAGACGGCCGATCACCCGAATAGCTCCGCGCCGGATCCTCGACCTGCTTACCCGCCATCAGCGCAGCCCCCTGCGCGAACGCGTTCAGCAACAGCGCCCGGTGATGCTCTTCCGGCAACGTATCACCCGGCTCGATCACCGCGATGAACTCGACCGGCACGAGATGCGTACCCTGATGAAGCAACTGGAACACCGCATGCTGCGCCTCCGTACCGACGCCACCCCAGGTGATCGCCGCCGAAGGACGCCCAAGCGGCTGCCCGTCGACCGTCACCGACTTGCCGTTCGACTCCATCTCCAACTGCTGGAGATAGCTCGGCAGCAACCGCAACCGCTCGTCATACGCGAACGGCGCGCGCGTCTCGGCATGGCGGATCTGCGTGTAATACAGGTCGGCGAACGCGGCGAGCGCAGGCGCATTCTCATGGAGCGCCGACAGCCGGAAATGCCGATCCATCTCGGCCGCACCCTCGAGCAGTTCCTCGAACCGGTCCCAACCCAGCGCGATCGCCGCCGGGAACCCGATCGTCGACCACAACGAATACCGCCCACCGACGCTCTCGGCGAACGGCAAGATACGCGTCTCGTCGACACCCCATTCCATCGCCTTCTCGGGCGACGCGGTCAGCGCGATCACGCGGCCATACGGGTCCTCGACATTATGCTCGGTCATCCACTGCAGCACGCTTTCGGCGTTCATCAGCGTCTCGGTCGTCGTGAACGTCTTCGACGCGACCACCAGCAACGTCGCCGCCGGATCGAACTTCGCGAACACGTCCTCCAGCGCAACGCCATCGACATTCGCGACGATCGCAACGTCGTACCTTTTGTCGTCACGCCCCAGCGCATCGACCAGCAACTGCGGCCCCAGCGCCGACCCACCGATCCCGACATGCAGGATATGCCGCACCGGACCCAGCGCCTCCGCCTCGATCGCATCGATCAGCGTGCGCATCCGCTGGTGGCTAGCCTGCGCGATCGCGACGCTCTCGGGCTTGCCCTCGCCGCGCTCGGCAGTGTGCTCGACCGCGCGGCCCTCGGTGACGTTGACGACCTCGCCCGAGAACAGCGCCTGGCGCTTGCCCGACAGGTCCTGCGTCTTCGCCATTTCCTCGAACGCGGTGACCATGTCGGTCGTCAGGTGAGTCTTCGACCAGTCGAAGTGGATGCCCGCGACATCGAGGCTGAGCTTCGAGAGACGCTCCGAATCCTGCGAAAACAGGTCGGTCAGCTTGGTGGCGGGCAGGGCTTCGATCTTGGACCAGTCGGCGGTCATGCTACTTCTCCGAATAGACGTGCGCGCCGGTCATGCTGCAAGCGCGAGACCGCGACAACGGTCTTTCGGTGACACGTATCCCGCACACGCTTGACGATAGGCGCGGTCTGCGCAAACCCGCGCACATGGCAAATGACGTGAAGACCAAACCCGTACGTTCCGAAACGAGCGAAACGTTCCGCTTCCTGCTGAAGCTCGCGCTGGTCGTGCTGATCCTGCGCAGCTTCATCTTCGCGCCGTTCAGCATCCCGTCCGAATCGATGCTGCCCCGGCTGTTGATCGGCGACTATCTCTTCGTCTCGAAGTGGAACTACGGCTATTCGCGCTGGTCGCTCCCCGCCGGCATACCGCTGATCCCCGGCCGCATCTTCGGCAGCACGCCGACGCGCGGCGACGTCGTCGTCTTCCGCGCACCCGAAGTGCTCGACCACGACGTCATCAAGCGCGTCATCGGCCTCCCCGGAGAGACCATCCAGATGCGCCAGGGCACCGTCTACCTCAACGGCAATGCCATTCCGAAGCTCCGCATCGCCGACTTCACGATCCCGCTGACCGAGAACTTCAATGCCGAGAAATGCGGCGCGCCGTTCGTCGACGTGGTCGCCAACGTGCAGATCTGCCGCTACCCCCGCTTCCGCGAAACGCTTCCCGGCGGCCGCAGCTACGAAGTCCTAGACCAGGCCGAACTCCCCGATCGCGACGACACCGGGCTCTACACGATCCCCGCCGGCCACATCTTCGTGATGGGCGACAACCGCGACGACAGCGGCGACAGCCGTTTCCCCGCACCGCAGGGCATGGGCTACGTCCCGCTCGCAAACGTCGAGGGCAAGGCGATCGTCAACTTCTTCTCGACCGACGGCGATGCCGAATGGCTGAAGCCGTGGACCTGGGTCAGTGCCGCGCGCTGGAGCCGTATCGGGGAAGGCTTTTGAGCGATCTCGCCGGCTGGCTAAAGACGCTCTTCGGCCGCGCACCGACCAACCTCGCCCCCTATGAGCGCGCGCTGACGCACGGCAGCCAGGCCGCGGCCAACTACGAACGCCTCGAGTTCCTAGGCGACCGCGTACTCGGCCTGATCATCGCCGAATGGCTGTACGAACTGTTCGCGACCGACCCCGAGGGTTCGCTGTCGAAACGCCTCAACGCGCTCGTCACCGGCCCGGTCTGCGCCGACGTCGCGCGAGAACTCGGCGTCCGCGCGCACCTCAAGCTCGGCAAGCAGGCCCGCGACGACGGCGCCAGCGACAGCGACAACGTGCTCGGCGACGTGATGGAAGCGCTGATCGGCGCCTGGTACCAGGAAGCCGGCCTCGACGCCGCGCGCGCCTTCGTCCGCGGCGCCTGGGGGGATAGGGTGCAAGCCGGCGCAAAAGCCCCGCAACACCCCAAGTCCGCCCTCCAGGAATGGGCCGCCGCCCACAACCGCAAGCCCCCCGAATACACCATCGTCGAACGCACCGGCCCCGGCCACGCTCCGAAATTCACGATGCTGGTGTCAGTCGGCAAGCTCGCCGAAGCGACCGCAACAGGGTCTAGCAAACAGGAAGCCGAGACTGCCGCGGCCAAGGCATTGCTCGAGAAGCTCGGCTAAGAAGGTTGGTTCACGCGGAGACGCGGAGCCGCGGAGGTTGTGCGATTGGAACTCAGGCCGTGCCCCGAACGCCTCCGAGCTAATCGGCGGTGCATAATTGAAGACGGCGCGAGCCCCATCCACACCATCTCCGCGGCTCCGCGCCTCCGCGTGAACCAACTTCTCTTTCCTGAACTGTGAACCGAGCGACGACGGGCAGGGCCGCAGTTTGGCGGGAATGACGCGAGGGCGTTTTGTCTATATGACCGCCCCCGAATATCCCGATGCCGAAAAGAGCCTAAGTGACCGAACCTACCACGCCTGAAATCTCCGCCCCAAAGCATTGCGGCCTAGTCGCCATCGTCGGCGCGCCGAACGCGGGCAAGTCGACACTCGTCAACGCGCTCGTCGGCCAGAAGGTCGCGATCGTCAGCCCCAAGGCGCAGACGACGCGCGCCAAGCTCATGGGCGTCGCGATCGAGGGCGACACGCAGATCCTGCTCGTCGACACGCCCGGCATCTTCGAGCCCAAGCGCCGCTTCGACCGCGCGATGGTCGCGGCTGCCTGGGGTGGCGCGGAGGGCTCCGACATCATCGCGCTGGTGGTCGACGCGAAGGGCGGGATCGGCGGCAAGGTCACCACGATCGTCGAATCGCTGGTCGGCCGGACCGAGCCGATCTGGCTGATCCTCAACAAGGTCGACCTCGCCGACAAGACCAAGCTGCTGATCCACGCCGAGAAACTCAACGCACTGCTCCCCTTCGCCGAAACGTTCTTCATCAGCGCCGGCACCGGCGACGGCCTCGCCCACTTCAAGACGCAGCTCGCCAAGGCGATGCCAGAAGGTCCGTGGCACTACCCCGAGGACCAGGTCTCCGACTCGACCGAGCGCGCGCTGGCATCGGAAGTCACGCGCGAGCAGCTCTATCTCCAGCTCCACGCCGAACTCCCCTATGCGAGCACGATCGAGACCGAGCAGTATATCGAACGCCAGGACGGCAGCCTCGAAATCCACCAGCAGATCCTCGTCGAACGCCCCACCCAGCGCGCGATCGTGCTCGGCAAGGGCGGCGTCCGCATTAAGGAAATCGGCGCCCGCTCCCGCATCGAACTCGCGTCGATCACCGGCAAGCCCGTGCATCTGTACCTGCACGTAAAGGTCAAACCCGGCTGGGACGAAGACCGCGAAGTCTACCGCGACATGGGCCTCGACTGGGTCGACTGAACCCACCCAAGAGACTGTTCCCCCGCGAAGGCGGGGGCCCAGACTGGACTCCCGCCTTCGCGGGAGAACAAATCTTCTGTCGACCACTAGGTGCGCCGAAGCCACCAACTCACAACCACCCCGGCGAAGGCCGGGGCCCAATTGGGGGACGTCCATAACGGCGGCCGGCGCATCGTTACTGCAACCTCTCCAATTGGACCCCGGCCTTCGCCGGGGGGGGGCGATGTGGCGTAGCGTCCGCTTAAGCGGGGGAGCAAGCCTAGGACAGAACCTCCTCAACCCAAGCCGGCACCAACACCCCAGCCGCACCGATCCGCGTCTCCTCGAAGAACACGCTCCCCATCGACGGATCAAGGTTCAGCTCAAGCGTCCGCGCACCATGATTCGCCGCGGTCTGCACGAACCCCCCCGCCGGATACACCGCGCCCGAAGTCCCGATCGACACGAACAGATCCGCCTTCGCCAACGCCGCCTCGATCCGCTCCATCTGGTACGGCATCTCGCCAAAGAACACGATGTCCGGCCGCAACGCCGCCGCCCCGCACGCGCCGCACACCGACCCCTCCGGCAACGCCCCCGTCCAAGCCTCACGCGCGCCGCAAACGGCACACAAGGCCGACAACAACTCGCCATGCATATGCAGCATCCGCGTCGCGCCCGCTCGCTCGTGCAGATCGTCGACATTCTGCGTGACGATCAGCAGCTCGCCGTCCCAAGCCGCATCCAGCCGTGCCAGCGCATGGTGCGCGGTGTTAGGCTCGACCGTCGCCAGAGCCGCGCGCCGCAGATCGTAGAACCGGTGCACCAGTTCGGGATCCGCCGCGAGCGCCTCGGGGGTGCACACGTCTTCGACACGGTGCCCCTCCCACAAGCCGCCCGGCCCGCGAAACGTCGCGATCCCGCTTTCCGCCGAGATGCCCGCGCCCGTCAGGACGACGATGTTTCTGATATCCTGCATCGGCACATTCTAGGCGGGGCAGCGCCGCGCGGAAAGCCGAAGTCGGCCTGCCGCCGCCGAAATGGCCTTCCGGTCGCCCGCCCGCCCTGTCCATGCGATGCGACCGATTGTCCCTTCCGGCGTTGAGGTACATCGACCATATCATCATGGCCGTCTGCGAACCGATCGCCGGTGCCGTCTCGGCGCTACGCTTTGATATTGTGAAGGATTTACTGCGATGTTGACGAAAAAGCTGATGCTGCTGAGCGGCATGATCGCGGTCCTCGGCGGCTGTGGTCAGACGACTTCGACGGACTCGAACACCTCGACCGCAAACATCGCCATGGGCAACACCAGCGCCGCGGCGAGCGCGACCCCGGCGGTCAACCGCGTCCGCGGTGTCATCACCGCGATCGGCGCCGACGCGCTGACCGTCCAGACCTATGACGGCGAGTCGGCCACCGTGCCGCTCGACGCCAACACCAAGTTCGCCTGGGTGGTGAAGTCCGACCTGTCGACGCTCAAGGACGGCGATTTCATCGGCACCGCGACGACCGGCCCCGACGACGCCCTGCGCGCGGTCGAACTGGTCATCTTCCCCGAGGCGATGCGCGGCACCGGCGAGGGTCATTATCCCTGGGACGTCCCCGGCGCGGTCGCGGCTGCAGGCGGCGGCACAAACGGGTCCAGCGCAATGACCAACGGCACCGTCGACGGGCAGAGCGCGATGACCAACGGTACGGTCGATGGCCAGAGCGCGATGACGAACGGCACGGTCGCGCAGCAGAGCGGCATGACCAACGGCACCGTTACAGGCGGTGCAGGCAAGCCCGGCGAGACCAAGCTTAGCATCTCGTACAAGGGCGGTAAGGCACAGGTCGTCGTTCCCGTCGGCACGCCGATCGTCCGGTTCGAGCCGGCCCAGCGCACGGTCCTCGCCAAGGGCCAGAAGCTGTTCGCGATCATCTCGGCGGACTCCAAGGGCGCTAGGTCGGTCGCAGTGGGCAAGGACGGCCTGACGCCACCGATGTAATCGCACTAACCATTTGTTATAACTGGGAAAGGTCGGGGTGGCGCTGAGGTCATCCCGACCTTTTCCGTTTGGTGGCATCGTAGATGAGAGGGCACGTTGGTGTGACCTTATCGTAACCTTTGGCCGTTTGCGCCCCGATCACCGCAACGACCCCATCTTCAAAAATCGCGCGATCGCCGCTAAGACCCCGGCAAACCTGTATCCGTAAAGGCGCTGCATGACCGTCATCACCGAAGCCGACCTGATCGAAAGCGTCGCCGACGCGCTCCAGTTCATCAGCTACTACCACCCGATGGACTATATCCGTGCGCTGGGTGTCGCGTACGAGGCCGAGCAGAGCCCCGCCGCCAAGGATGCGATCGCGCAGATCCTCACGAACAGCCGGATGTGCGCGGAGGGCCACCGCCCGATCTGTCAGGACACCGGGATCGTCACGATCTTCGTCAAATGGGGCCAGGATTGCCGCCTCGAGTCGACCCGTTCCTTGCAGGAAGTGATCGATGAAGGCGTGCGGAAAGCCTATCTCAACCCCGAGAACAAGCTGCGCGCGTCGATCCTCGCCGACCCCGCCTTCACCCGCCGCAACACCAAGGACAACACGCCGAGCGTGATGCATGTCGAGATGGTGCCCGGCAACACCGTCTCGATCGACGTCGCGGCAAAGGGCGGCGGCAGCGAGAACAAGTCGAAGTTCAAGATGATGAACCCATCCGACTCGATCGTCGACTGGGTGCTCGAGATGATCCCGCAGATGGGCGCCGGCTGGTGCCCGCCGGGGATGCTCGGCATCGGCATCGGCGGCACCGCCGAGAAGTCGATGATCCTCGCCAAGCAGTCGCTGATGGGCTCGATCGACATGGCGCAGCTGAAAGCGCGCGGCCCCAGGAACGACATCGAGGCGCTGCGGATCGAGATCTACGACAAGGTCAACGCGCTCGGCATCGGCGCGCAGGGGCTGGGCGGCCTGTCCACCATCCTCGACGTCAAGATCTTCGACTGGCCGACGCACGCCGCGTCGAAGCCGGTCGCGATGATCCCCAACTGCGCCGCCACGCGCCACGCGCATTTCGTGCTCGACGGCTCGGGCCCGGTGTATCTGGAAGCGCCGAAGCTGGAGGAATGGCCCGACGTCAACTGGACGCCCGACAAGGCCGCGATCCGCGTCGATCTCGACACGCTGACGCCCGACGTCGTGCAGACGTGGAAGCATGGCGACCGCCTGCTGCTCAACGGCAAGATGCTGACCGGGCGCGATGCGGCGCACAAGCGGATCAAGGACATGCTCGATGCGGGCGAGCCGCTGCCGGTCGATTTCAAGGGTCGCGTGATCTATTACGTAGGCCCGGTCGATCCGGTCGGCGAGGAAGTCGTCGGCCCGGCGGGACCCACCACCGCCACGCGAATGGACAAGTTCACCCGGATGATGCTCGACCAGGGCCTGCTGGCGATGGTCGGCAAGGCGGAGCGCGGGGGCGATGCGACCAAGGCGATCGCCGAGGCCAAGTCCGCGTATCTGATGGCGGTCGGCGGGGCGGCGTATCTGGTCGCGCGCGCGATCAAGGGCTCGAAGGTCGTCGGCTTCGCCGATCTCGGGATGGAGGCGATCTACGAATTCGAGGTCAGCGACTTCCCGGTGACCGTCGCGGTCGATTCCGCGGGCGAGAACGTCCACCAGCTTGCACCGCTGGTGTGGCGCGAGAAGATCGCGCGTGAAGGCTTGCTGACGCCGGCATGACGACCCGCGCACGCAGAAGGGGGCAGGGCCCCGTCCAGTGGGTCGTGGCCATCCTCCTTCTGCTTGCCGTCGCGGTGGTCTACACGCCGCAGTCGCTAGCGTTTCCGTACAAACAGCGCGTCGGCACCGTCACCATCTTTGCTGAGCGTCCGATCGATCCGCGTATCGCCAGCGAACTGGCGCACGCGGAAGGGTTGTTGCGCGCCAGCCCGATCTACACCGGGCCGCTCGATCGGTCGCTGTTCCTGACGGACGGCGGCTGGCGGTGGCGCCTTCTGGCGATCCAGTCGCCGGGCGCCTTCGCGTTCCGCCGGCCCTTCAGTTCGGCGATCGTCTTCAACCGCAGTGACGTCGCCGCGGATCGCGTCACGAACGGTCGTGCGATCGGTGGTACCCGGACGCTGTCCGGCGTGATCGCGCACGAGACGACGCACATCATGATCGCCAACCATCTTGGCGAAGTGCGCAGTGCTATGCTCCCGACTTGGCAGCAGGAGGGGTATGCGGATCATGTTGCGCGCGAGAGCAGCCTGACGGACGCGGAGGCCGCACGCCTTCGCAGGACCGATCCGGCGGCGCCGGCGCTGGCATATTACGATGCCCGCCGACGGGTGGCGGCGGCGTTGAGCGCCAAGCGCGGATCCGTCGACGCGTTCTTTGCGGGCGGCTGAGCGAAGCCGAGCTCGGAACGCACCCCCGCCAGTCCTGTTGGTAATACGACCTTATCGGAGCTCCGTATCATGCCCAAGACCGCAATCGCCCTCGTCGCAGCCTTCGCCCTCGCGACCTCCGCATCGGCCCAGACCAGCGCACCCGAGTCGGCGTCGACGCAAAACGGTCTTGGCGGTCTGGGTGGACTTGGCGGCCTCGGTGGCCTGCTAGGTGGTGCGTTGCCGAGCGTCGGATCGATCGGTGCCGGGAACGCGGCTGGCCTGCTCGGGTATTGCCTAAAGAACAATCTGCTCGGGCAGGGCGGCGCGCTTGGCGCGCTGACCGGTGGGCGGAATGCACCGCGAGCGGGCAGCACCACGAGAGCCCAGGCGACCGGCGCGCAATCGATCCTCCAGCGACTGACGGGACGACAGGGTGTGCAGACGTCGCCGGGCTATGCCGCCGGACAGGATGGCGAAGTGCAGGCACCGAACGGCCAGGCGTTTTCGCTCGACGACCTCGGCGGGCAGGTGAAGACGCGGATGTGCAACATCGTCCTCAACCGGGCGAAGTCGTTCCTGTAAGGCCGCGGTCTTGGGCAGCCGGCGCCTCGACGGGGCAAAGCGTAGCATGTGCACCTAAACCAGCATGTTTCCCCGCGAAGGCGGAGATCCAGACTGGGCTCCCGCCTTCGCGGGAGACCAAGGACGTGCGCTGCCCCTTCGATCTGGCACGGACGGCGGCGTGCCAAACGTCCCGGAATCTCTGGATAGTTTCGGCACACAATGCCGCAAAACTTAACCGATCAAGTACGTAGCGCTGTGGAGTCTGGAACTGGCCTCACATTAGGCGGCGCGGGCCGGGCAATGGGTTTGCCCCCGAGCGCAGCATGCCAACACGCCCCGTAGTTCTCACAAACGAAAAGAGGCTGCCGGATCGTCTCCCGACGAACCGACAGCCTCCTGACATGGTCAGCGGCCGGAGAGCTCCAGCCCGGAGGACCATGCGTACCACCTATCCTGTGACACACGCGTTGACTGGGAGAGGATACTCCCCACGCATGTCGGCGGCGTTAGCGGTGCGTCCTCCGAACGAACCGAACCGAACTCACTGCTGAACCATGAGACATCGGATCACCTCCTTTCGCTTGTTGAAACAACGCGGCCAAGCCTGACCGCAACGCCAATGTGTGCCGACCGCGCCTGCGATACAAGCCTTGTTTTACGGAAGTTTTCGGTCAATCCTGTGCGACTGCCGGTTCGTCGATATCAGCCGCGGCAATCCTCGGTGACGCGCTCGATCTCGGCCCAGGCGGGCACGACCAGCGGCGGCAGGTCGGCCTGCTGGACGACGAACCGCCCTCGGCTGAACCCCATCGCCTCCAGCAACGAATCGTTCGGCATCAGCGCAGCCGCGACATAGGGCGGCGTGCCTCCGGTCGGCTGTACGGACACGGCGCGCGTAACGCTCGACGTGCGGATCGTCAGCGGCGTCGGCGTACTGCCCGCGCGCGACAGATATACCTGGCGCGCCGTAGTGTCGCACCGCACCGTCAGCGACGCGTCGGCATTGGCTGGCCCGAACAACGCAATCGAACCGCGGGCATCGCGGCGGTACACCCACGTCCCCGGCGAATACGGCCAGTCGCGCCAGTCGGCAGCAATCGGTGCCGGACGCGGCTCCGGGGCCGGGGCCACGGTGCGCGGCGGGGGCGGCGCTTCCGCACGCGGAGGCGGTACGCAGCCCGCGATCGACGCTAGCGTCGCCAGACCGGCAAGTCGCGCCAGGACGCGGGGGCGGGCAAGCGATCGCAAGCCGACGAGGTGAAGGGACGGTGTGCGCATCGCATCGCTATGCGGCACGCCCGGCGGTCGCTCAAGTACGACGAAGCGCGCCCGGCGGGAACCGCCGCACGGTGATACCGGTTCAACGACGGAAGAAATCAGGAGAACGTCAATGTCCGATACCGCCGCCCAGACGCCGACCCAGCTACTCGTCCAGTCGAACATCTCCGGCACGATGAAGGTCGAGAGCCGCGACGGCGACAATGTCGGCTCGGTCCACGCGTTCATGGTGCATAAGGGCACCGGCCGCGTCACGCATGCCGTGCTCAGCCTCGGCGGCTTCCTCGGCATGGGCAAGAGCTTCTACCCGCTGCCGTTCGCGCTCCTCCAGTTCGACGCCGTCCGCGACCTCTACGTCGTCACGATCGACAAGCGCGTCCTCGAAGGCGGCCCGAGTTGGGCGAACAACGCACCAGTGTTCGACCAGGCCTATGCCGACCGCGTCGCAAGCTATTACGGGTCGAGCAGCGAAGACCTCGTCGTCGGCTGAGTTGCACTTCGACCGGTGCGGGTGAGTTGCCCGCACCGGTCACGTCCGCGGTCACCGCGATCGCGATCCCCCCATCCGCATTTTCTGGCTCTTGCCGTAACGCGTTTTTCGCGTGCCTGGCTTGCCCTCGTTAGAGCGACCCATGACCGGCGCTTTCTGCTGGTCGACTGGCAGGCCGAGCTCCTCGTTCTCCAGCTGGCGGATTTCATCGCGCAGTCGCCCTGCGGTCTCGAACTCCAGATCCGACGCAGCCTTGCGCATCTGCTTCTCGAGGTCCTCGATATACGCGCGCAGGTTGTGACCGACCATGTGCGGGCGGTCCTCGTCGATCGGGATCGTCACCTGATCCTGGCTCGCCACGTGCGCGATGATGTCGCCGATGTTGCGGCGGA
The DNA here is from genome assembly GCF_014892665.1 of Sphingomonas sp. CFBP 13603. Taxonomy (NCBI): domain Bacteria; kingdom Pseudomonadati; phylum Pseudomonadota; class Alphaproteobacteria; order Sphingomonadales; family Sphingomonadaceae; genus Sphingomonas; species Sphingomonas sp. CFBP 13603. Next base: position 24,726 of record NZ_JADBIA010000017.1, read on the forward strand.
TCGTCGTCGGGGTGATGCCGTGCTCGGTGTTGTACGCGACCTGCTTCTCGCGGCGGCGCGAGGTTTCGTTCATCGCGCGCTCCATCGATCCGGTGACGCGGTCGGCGTACAGGATCACGCGGCCATCGACGTTGCGCGCCGCACGCCCGATCGTCTGGATCAACGACGTCTCGGACCGCAGGAAGCCCTCCTTGTCCGCATCGAGGATCGCGACCAGCCCGCATTCGGGGATGTCCAATCCCTCACGCAACAGGTTGATGCCGATCAGCACGTCGTACACGCCGAGCCGTAGGTCGCGGATCAGTTCGATGCGTTCCAGCGTCTCGACGTCGCTGTGCATGTAGCGGACTTTTATGCCCGCTTCGTGCATGTATTCGGTCAGATCTTCTGCCATCCGCTTGGTCAGGGTGGTGACTAGGGTGCGGTAGCCGAGCGCGGTCGTTTTGCCGACCTCGACGATCAGGTCCTGGACCTGTTCCTCGACCGGCTTGATCTCGACGGGCGGATCGATCAGTCCGGTCGGGCGGATGACTTGCTCGGCGAACACGCCGCCGGTCTGCTCCATTTCCCAGCTGCCCGGGGTCGCCGAGACATAGGTCGTCGGCGGGCGCATCGCGTCCCATTCGTTGAAGCGCAGCGGGCGGTTGTCGATCGCCGACGGCAGGCGAAAGCCGTATTCCGCCAGTGTCAGTTTGCGACGGTGATCGCCGCGCGACATGCCGTTGATCTGGCCGATCGTGACGTGGCTCTCGTCGACGAAAAGCAAAGCGTTGTCCGGGAGATATTCGAACAAAGTGGGTGGCGGTTCGCCAGGCATGCGGCCGGTGAGGAAGCGACTGTAATTCTCGATCCCCGCGCAGGAGCCGGTCGCCGCGATCATCTCCAGATCGAAGTTGGTGCGCTGCTCGAGCCGCTGTGCTTCCAGCAGCTTGCCCTCCAGCACCAGCTCCTTCAGCCGCTCGGCGAGCTCGTGCTTGATCGCCTCGCCCGCCTGCTTGAGCGTCGGGCCGGGGGTAACGTAATGCGAGTTCGCGTACACGCGCACCGAGTTCAGCGACGCGACCTTCTTGCCGGTCAGCGGATCGAACTCGATGATCTCCTCGATATCGTCGCCGAAGAACGAGATGCGCCACGCGCTGTCCTCGTAATGCGACGGGAAGATCTCCAGCGTGTCGCCCTTCACGCGGAAATTGCCGCGCTGGAACGCCGCGTCGTTGCGCTTGTACTGGAGCGCGACGAGCTTCCGCACTATCTCGCGCTGGTCGACCGTCGTGGCCTTCTTCAGGTCGAAGATCATCGCCGAATAGGTCTCGACCGAGCCGATGCCGTACAGGCATGACACCGACGCGACGATGATCACGTCGTCGCGTTCGAGCAACGCGCGGGTAGCGGAATGCCGCATCCGGTCGATCGACTCGTTGGTCGAGGATTCCTTCTCGATGTAGGTGTCGGAGCGCGCGACATACGCCTCGGGCTGGTAATAATCGTAATAGCTGACGAAATATTCGACCGCGTTGTCGGGGAAGAACGATTTCATCTCGCCGTACAGCTGCGCGGCGAGAATCTTGTTCGGCGCGAGGATCAGTGCGGGGCGCTGGACGCGGTTGATGACGCTGGCCATCGTGAAGGTCTTGCCCGAGCCAGTGACGCCGAGCAGCACCTGGTCCTTCTCGCCGTCGCCGATCGCGGAGACGAGTTCGGCGATCGCGGTCGGCTGGTCGCCCGCGGGTTCGTACTCGCTGACGAGGTTGAACCGCTTGCCGCCCTCGACCTTGTCGGGGCGCGCGGTCGGGCGGTGCGGGACGAAGCTTTCGCCGGTTTCGGGCTCGGCGAGGCTGGTGCGGATCTGAATGGCCATCGAGGGGGAATATGGGGAACATGGCCTGAGTCGGCAACGGCCACGGGACCTGTTTGGCCGATGCCAAGTTTAGCTGTTGTTGACCCGTCCGGCTCGCGCCCATAATGCGACCGTTTCGCAAGCCATCGATCCGCCAGCGCCCGCGCGCAGGCCAAGGAATAGACGCATGACCGCCCCGACCGTCGAAGCAACCCGCGCGCCCGCGCTGATCCCCGAGACCCCCGCGTTCCTCAACGCCAAGGTGCTGTGGGTGCGTCACTGGAACGAACATCTGTTCAGCTTCGCGATCGAGCGGCCATCGACCTTCCGCTTCCGCTCGGGCGAGTTCGTGATGATCGGTCTTCCGCAGGAGGGCGGCAAGCCGATCATGCGCGCCTATTCGATCGCGTCCCCGCATTATTCGGAGGAGCTGGAGTTCCTGTCGATCAAGGTCGAGGATGGCCCGCTGACCTCGAAGCTTCAGCTGATTCAGCCCGGCGACGAAGTGTATCTCGGCAAGAAGCCGACCGGCACGTTGGTGCTCGACGCGTTGCTGCCGGGGAAGCGGTTGTTCATGTTCTCGACCGGCACCGGACTCGCGCCGTTCCTCAGCCTGATGCGCGATCCCGACGTCTATGCGGCGTATGAGCAGGTGATCGTCGTGCACAGCGTGCGCCGCGTGAGCGATCTCGCCTATCATGACGAGATGGTCGGGCTGCTGGCGGAGGACCCGCTGATCGCGGACGAGGCGCAGACCCAGTTCCACTACATCCCGACCGTGACGCGCGAGCCGTTCCGCACGACGCGACGGATCGGTGCGCTGATCGAGGATGCGTCGCTGTTCGGCCACCCGGTCCGCGGCGAGCAGAAGCTCAACCCCGAGACCGACCGCGCGATGCTGTGCGGATCGACCGAGATGATCAAGGAATTCGCGGTGATGCTCGAGGCGCAGGGCTTCGAGGAGGGCGCGAATTCGAAGCCGGGTACGTTCGTGATCGAGCGCGCCTTCGTCGGCTGATGGCATTAAGCTTTGGGTTCCCCCGCGAACGCGGGGGCCCAGGGATTACTGCACCATCCATGCCGGGAGGGTTCGGGCCTGGACCCCGTCTTCGCGGGGGAACAGCTAGTTGCGTCCCCCGCGTAACCCGCCGATATCGCTCCTTATTCATAAGAGGAGAGACCCATGATCGGTTACGCGACGCTCGGCACCAACGACATCGACTCGGCGCTCGCGTTCTACGATGCGCTGTTCGCGACGGTCGGCGGCAAGCGCCTGATGCAAATGCCCGACGCGCGCCAGTTGACCTTCTACGGCGCGGGCCCCGACAAGCCGATGCTGGTGATCGGCAAGCCCTATGACGGCGCGGCCGCCACCGCGGGCAATGGTACGATGGTCGCGCTAGCGGCGGATTCGCGCGAGCAGGTCGACCAGGTCTACGCCAAGGCGATCGAACTCGGCGGCGCGGACGAAGGCGCTGCCGGCACGCGTGGACCTGAGGAGATGGGCTTCTACGGCGCATATTTCCGCGATCCGGACGGCAACAAGCTTTGCGTGTTCAAGATGGGGTGAGGTGCGTGCTGTGTTCGGCGCCTATCGCGTCCGAGCAGGTACACCTCCCCGGCGAAGGCCGGGGCCCAGTTGAGGAACGTCGCTAACTTAACGCGGTCTTCCGTTACTGCGACCTTTCCAACTGGGCCCCGGCCTTCGCCGGGGAGGTCGGATGTGGAGCCGGCGTTACCCTTCATCCTCCTTGTTCTCCCGCGAAGGCGGGAGCCCAGTCTGGGTCCCCGCCTTCGCGGGGAAACAAGCTTACTAGCTTGAAGAGGATACCCGACGAACAGCTTCGGAGTGACGGAGAATTTAGCGGAGCGCGCGAACCTGTGGCGTATCGAGGCATTTAAGCAAAGCCTCCCGCGGCATCGGCGTAACCGCCGCCGGCTTCACATACCCCGCAACCTCCGTCGGATGCCCGATCGCCACCGGCGCAAACCCAGTCTGCCCCGTGCACCGCATCGCCGCCGCCAGCAGTTTCGGCGGCGTATCATATCCCTCGAACGACAGCCGGAACGTTCCCCAGTGGATCGGGATCGCGTGCGCGGCGCCCAGCCGGCGATACACCTCGACGGCATCGACTGGCCCGATATGGCTGCCCGACTCCATCTGCCCGTCGACGAACCGGAACGCACCGATCGGGATCAGCGCCAGCCGGATCGGCCCCAGCGCCGCGGCTTCGACCGGCCATTGGCCGTCGCCCATCCCGGTATCGCCCGCAAAGAACACGTTCCCGCCCGGCAGGGTTACGACGAAGCTCGACCACAGCGCGCGATTTCTGTCGGTGAACCAGCGGCTGCCCCAATGATGGTTGCGCGTCACGACGACGTCGACGCCGGGCTTGATCGCCACCCGCTGGCCCCAGTCGAGCGCGGTCGCCTGCGCGCCGGTCTGGCCGATCACGCTGTCGTTGCCCAAGCTCGTAACGATCCGCGGCCGATCGCGCTGCCAGAGCCGCTTCAGCGTCGCCTTGTCGAGATGATCGTAATGATTGTGGCTGACCAGCACGAGGTCGATCCCGGGCAGCGCATCGAACGCGATCCCCGGCTCGGCGACACGACTCGGCCCCGTGCCGAGCGGCCCGGCCTTCTCCGCCCAGACCGGATCGGTGAGGATGTTGAGCCCCTGCGTCTGGATCAGCACGCTCGCATGGCCGACCCACGTCACGACCATCCGCTCACCCTCGACGCGGGCGGGCGGCGCGATGCGGTTTACCGCGACCGATGTCGGCCACGCAGGCCGCCCATCGCTGCCGGTGAAATAGCGCCAGAAGAAGCTCGCACGCCCCCCGCCGGCCGGCTGGATCTGCTGCGTGTCGGCGTCGTTGTCGGGATTGGCGAAGTGCGCGCCGTCGAAATGGCCACTCGCGGGCCCACGATAGTAGATGCGGTCGAGGAAGCGTGGGACGATCGTCACCGCCAGCGCGACGATCACGACCGCCAGCAGCACGATGCCCCCGACGATCTTCAACACGAGACGCACGCCATTCCCCTATCCGTTGCCGATCCGTAACGCATTGTGTCGAGCATCGTTCAGACCGCTTGGCGTGGATGCGCAACCCCGATAGCCTCGCACCAAAGGGGATTCGCAAAATGCGTAAGGTTATCATCGGGCTATTGCTCGCAACCGCCGTTCCAGCCGTCGCGAGCGCCAAGACGGTCGCGGTCGAGGAACAGTCGATCGACCAGCTCCAGGCGGCGATGACGTCCGGCAAGGCGAGCAGCGTCGACCTCGTCCGCGCCTATCTCGCGCGGATCGCGGCGATGGACCGCAAGGGGCCGACTTTACGCGCCGTCATCGCGCTCAACCCCGAAGCGCTGGCGCAGGCCAGGGCGCTCGACGCCGAACGTAACGCCGGGCGCATCCGTGGGCCGCTCCACGGCGTGCCGGTGCTGATCAAGGACAATGTCGAGACCGCCGACGCTATGCCGACGACGGCCGGCAGCCTCGCGCTGAAGGATAACATGACCCGTCGCGACGCGCCCGTGGTCGCGCAACTCCGCGCCGCGGGGGCGGTGATCCTGGGGAAGACCAACCTCAGCGAATGGGCGAACATCCGCTCGACTCGGTCGATGAGCGGCTGGAGTGCGGTCGGCGGCCTGGTCAAGAATCCCTACGCGCTCGACCGGACCGCGTGCGGATCGTCGAGCGGCTCGGGCGCGGCGATCGCGGCGAGCTTCGCGGCGGCGGCGATCGGCACCGAGACCGACGGCTCGGTGGTGTGCCCGTCGTCGCTTAACGGACTGGTCGGGTTGAAGCCGACGCTGGGCCTCGTGAGCCGCACGCATGTCGTGCCGATCAGCCACAGCCAGGATACGCCGGGGCCGATGGCGCGGAGCGTGCGCGACGTCGCGACGCTGTTCTCGGCGATGATCGCGGCCGATCCTGCCGATGCCGCGACCGCGGGGGCAGGGGCTTACCAGCGCGACTATGCGGCGGGGCTGTCGACCAGCGCGCTATCGGGCCTGCGCATCGGCGTGATCCGGCCCGAGATGACCGCGGACCTTGCGGCGAAATACCAGGCCTCGCTTGATGTGTTGAAGGCTGCGGGCGCGGTGCTGGTCGAGGTCAAGCAGCCCAAGCTCGATGGGCTCGGCGAGGCGGAACTCGTCGTGCTCCAGACCGAGTTGAAGGCCGATCTCGACACCTATCTCGCGACCACGCCAGCGGCGGTCCGCACGCGGACGCTCGATCAGGTCATCGCGTTCAACACGGCTAACGCGGCGACCGAAATGCCCTTCTTTGCGCAGGAGACGTTCGAGGCTGCGGCGAAGACCAAGGGGTTGAACGATCCGGCGTACAAGGCAGCGCGCGCGAAATCGCTGCGGCTGGCGGGTGCGGAGGGGATCGACGCGATGCTCAAGGCGGCGGGCGCTACATTACTGGTCGAGCCGACCTACGGCCCCGCGTGGCTGAGCGAGCCTGTGTACGGTGATCAATATGGTGGCCCGAGCTCGAGCGGACTGCCGGCGGTGGCGGGCTATCCGAACCTGACCGTGCCGATGGGGCTGGTTCGCGGTTTGCCGGTCGGGCTGTCGTTCATCGCGACGAAGTATGGCGACGCAGCGGTTCTCGGTGCCGGCTATGCGTATGAGCAGAGGGCGAAGGCGCGGGTCGCGCCACGGTATCTGCCGACCGCCGATGCCGGTCCGGGCCTGGACGCTGCACGCTGACCGCTCGATCCACCCCTTGGCGGGGGAGGATCGTCAGGCTCGGGTAGCCCGCTGCGCGAAATTCCACTGCCAGAGCATCAGCAACGGCACGACCACCGTCTCCATCACCAGCCCGAGCACATGGCCCTGCGACGGCACACCGACCGCGAGCAACGAGATCCCGCGCGACAGCCCGCCAACGAAGATCAACCCGCCCAGCAACCGAAACCGCGGTCCCTTGCGCTCGATATCCGGAATGCAACTGACGAAGCCCAGGCCGGTCGCGAAGAAGATGCCGGAGATATACCGGAAGTGGCTGTCGAGATCGCGTGGCACCTCGGTGAGATGGCCGAACGGCGTGGGGCCCTGCAGCACGCCTTGGCCACCGACGATCAGCGGCAACAGGCACGCGACCGCGATCACCGCCTGCAGCACGCGCTTCTCGATCATAACAGGTCCTTCAGCAACTCCGGCCGGATCCGGAAGGCCCGCAACGACATCCGGACCTCGAAGATAAACGAGACAAGCGCTGCGATCAGCAGGATCATCGCGAGGATGAAGCACAGCGCGACCGCGGTGCCGAAATGAAGCTTGGCGAGTTCGGCGATGAACAGCAGCGCGATTAGCACGCAGGTCATGATCGCGCTCGACACCGCTAGGAACAGCGCCGCGTTGATGATCGTCATCCGGCGGTCGAGCAACCGCAGCTCCCAGCCGTAGCGCGTGCGATCGGCCGCGGAAAAATTCGGGTGCAACTGCTCCAGCTTCCGCGCGCGGTCGATCACGCGCGACAATCGTCCGGCGAGTACGTTGAGCAACTGTCCGATGCCCGCCAGCATGAAGACCGGCGCAAGCGAAAGCTGGATCGTCTGGGCGATCGTCGAAATGGCGGGGATCGTCGGCATGCCGGCACCATGTGGGAAAATATGCCGGATAGGAAGATCGTGAACGTCGTCCGACCGATAGATCGTCGCAGTTTGGCCGTTGGCGTCTCAGACCCATACGCTTTGAAAGGCGCGGCTTTTCGATACCAAGATCGATGGCTTTCCCGGTATCCGGTCAGATCCGAATATACCGGTAATACCAGACCTCGTGCCCTTGCCGCCGCGCTTTCCGCTCGTACCGCGTCTCGGGCCAGTCGTCGGGGCGAGCCAGGAAGTCGTGCGGGGTGTTTGCCTGCCATTCGAAATCGCGGCGGGCGTTCATGATCATCATCGACCAGCGGCAATAGGTCGGATCGTCGGTGCCTAGCCGGAACTCCGCGCCTGGCTTCAGCTTGGCGGCGATCGTGTCGAGTGGGCCGTGGTTGACCATGCGGCGCTTCGCATGGCGTGCCTTCCGCCATGGATCGGGATGCAGCAGGTACAGCCGGTCCAGGCTGGCGTCGGGCAGGCGCTCGATCACTTCCAGCGCGTCGCCCATGTGCAACCGGACGTTGGTCAGTTCGCCGTCGCGGATGTGCGCGAGTGCACCGACGACGCCGTTGAGAAACGGCTCGCAGCCGATGAAGCCGACGTCCGGGTTCATCGCGGCCTGTCCCGCCAGATGCTCGCCCGCGCCGAAGCCGATCTCGACATGGAGCGGACGATTGTCGCCGAACAGCGTCATCGCATCGATCGGCCCTTCTTCGGGCACCGACAGCTCGGCGAGCGTTTCCTCGACGAGCGCGGCCTGGCCGAGACGCAGCTTGTGGCCCTGGCGACGGCCATAGAGGCGGCGGATAACAGAAGGATCGTTCATCGCGCGCGCTCTAGCGGGCGATTGCCTCGGAGCAAAGCATGACGCGAACCGTTACACGCTCGTAATGGTCGACAACGCTTCCAATTCGTCCGGCGAAGACGTCGAGGACCTCAAGGCCGCCGATGCGCAGGACCTGCACAAGGCCGTGCGCGAGGCGGGCGAGGAGGAACTCGACCGCCCGGTGTCGTCGCTGTTCTTCTCGGGGCTTGCCGCGGGCATGGCGATCTCCAGTTCGCTGATCGCGGAAGGTGCGCTGCATCAGGCGCTGCCCGACACGCCATGGCGGACAATCGTCGTGTCGCTCGGCTATCCGATCGGCTTCCTGGTCGTGATACTCGGGCGGATGCAGCTGTTCACGGAAAGCACGATCAGCGCGATGCTGCCGCTGGTGACGAAGCCGTCGAGCTGGGCGCTGAAGCGGACGCTGCGGCTGTGGGGCGTCGTGCTCGCGGCAAATCTGATCGGGACGGCAATTACCGGCGGCGCGATCGCGGCGGGGGTGCTCGGCAGCAGCGAGCTGCGCGGCGCGATGATCGAAGTGTCGATGCGGATCACCGAGCTGTCGGCCTGGGCGACGTTCGTCAACGCGATCCCCGCCGGGTTCATGATCGCGATCCTCGCCTGGTCGCTGCCCAACGCGCGGCAACAGGCGTTCCTGGTGATCTTCGCGATCACCTATGTCGTCGCACTCGGCGGGTTCAGCCATTCGATCGTCGGCTCGGACGAGGCGTTCCTGCTGCTGTTCTCCGGCCATGTCGGCGCATGGCAGACGTTGGTCGAATTGATACTGCCCGCGGTGCTTGGCAACTTGCTGGGCGGTGCGGGGTTGTTCGCCTTGCTCGCGCATGCACAGGTGCGCGGCGAGATGGACGGGCAGGGCGAGACGTGATGGGAAAGACCAAGGACGCCGCAAAGGCCGTCGAGAAGGTGGACCGCGAGGCGACGTACAAGGCCGCCGAGCACCGCGACGAACCGCTGGTCAAGGCGACCGGGTTCCTCGCCGAGATCGGCGACCAGCCGCAGCTCGTGGCGACGTCGATCGGCACGGTCGTGATCGGCCTGATCGCGCGCCGACCGGAGGTGATCCGCGGCGGCGTGCGCATGCTGGCGGCACACGCGGCGGCAACCTTCGTCAAGTCGGCGATCAAGGCGTCGATCGATCGCACACGCCCCGAAAAGGCGATCGAGGACGGCAAGGCGCGGTTCGAACCGGGCAACAGCGACGATCACGAGCAGACGTCGTTCCCGTCCGGTCACACCGCGGGCGCGGTTGCGGTCGCGCGTGCCGCGTCGCGCGACATTACCGGCGCGGGCGGTCCGGCGGCATTGATTTCCGGCGCAGTCGCAGCGGCGCAACCGGTGAACGGGAAGCATTATCTGTCCGATCTGGTCGTCGGTGCGGCAGTCGGCTGGATCGCCGAAGCGCTTGTCAGCGCGGTGTTCGACCGGGTTGCGCCCGTGGTCGAGACGGCGGTGGCGAACACGGCACCGTTGCTGATCGAGCACGCCAAGACCTGAACGCTGATGGGGCGGCACGGTGTTACCCGACGAACACACTCGCCGGCGAAATCGAAGATTTGTGAAGCTACGGAAAGAGATAGCGGAACCGTTACGCCCGCGTGACGGTTGCCACCGCATCGTAACTAGAATGGACTATCCCCATGAAGAAGCTTTCCATCGCCGTCACGCTCGCCGCCATGGCCGTCTCGCTCGCAGCATGCGGCGGCAAGGGCGATGACAAGCTCGGCAGCCAGGTCGAGAAGGCCGCGGACAACCGCGCCGACGCGCTCGAAGCGACCGCCGACAATCTCGAAGACCAGGCCGAGGCCGTCCGTGACAATGCCGAGCACCAGTCGGATGCGATCGACGATGCCGACGTGAACGCGCAGGCGATGCCGCAGGCGCAGAAGGATGCACTGATCAACGGCAGCGAGAAGCTGCGCTGATCTTCTAGGCGCTCCACCAGCGCCGGCGTCTTGACCGCCTTCCGGTACGCACCGGGGGGCGGTTTTGACGTTCTGAAACGAACCGGCTCGGCCGGCCAGTACGACGATACGAATACGACGACACCAATACGACGATAGGGGACACGGCAATGATCGACAGGCGTCGACTGGAAACGGGGGGCTTCATCACCTTCCTGGTGGCGATCACGATCGCGTTGTGCGTGGTCGTGTCGTCGTTCGCGGCGGCGTTGCTGTGGAGTGCGTTGGCGGCGATCCTGTTCCAGTCGCTCTACCAGTGGTTGCTCAAGCGCTGGCCCGACCGTCGCAATCTGGCGGCCGCGCTGACGTTGTTGATCATTTTCGTCGCGGTGATCGTGCCGACCTTGTTCATCGGCAGCCTGATGATCGACCAGTCCGCCTCGGTCTACGCCAAGCTGCAAAGCGGCCAGATCAACTTCGGCGCGTATTTCCAGCAGATTCACGACGCAATGCCGAACCGCATTCAGGGCGCGCTCGACAAGGCCGGGCTCAACAGCTTCGAACAGGCGCAGTCGCGCGTGTCGACCATTCTCGGCAACAGCGTCCGCTCGATCGCGGGGCAAGCGCTGTCGATCGGCCGTAACGCAGCCGCGTTCCTGCTGTCGTTCGGCGTCGGTCTGTACGTGACGTTCTTCCTGCTTCGCGACGGTGACAAGGTGGGACCTGCGATCCGTCGTGCACTGCCGTTCGAGCATTCGGTGGCGGCGAAGCTGGTCGACAAGTTCGTCGCGGTGGTGCGCGCGACGATCAAGGGATCGGTGATCGTCGGGCTCGTCCAGGGTGCTCTGGGCGGCCTGACCTTCTGGATCGTCGGCGTACCGGCGGCCTTGCTCTGGGGTTTGCTGATGGCACTCACGTCGCTGCTGCCTGCGCTCGGACCCGCGATCGTCTGGGTGCCGGTTGCGGTATACCTGCTGGCGACGGGCGCGATCTGGCAGGGTGTGGTCGTGATCGTCTCCGGCGTTGTGGTGATCGGCCTGGCCGACAATATCCTGCGGCCGATCCTGGTCGGGCGCGATACCGGGATTCCGGATTACATCGTGCTGGTGACGACGCTGGGCGGGATCGAAATCGTCGGGCTCAGCGGTATCGTTGTTGGCCCGCTGGTTGCTGCGCTGTTCCTGACTGCGTGGCAGATCCTGACCGAGCAGCGGCATGCTCAGGTTACCGACGCCGTTCGTCCTGAGTAGCCGCGGGGCGTGTCGTAGCGGCATGTCGAAGGATGGGTTAGTACGCGCCTCGCCCTTGATAACCCCTCTCCCCTCGGGGAGAGGGAGGGGCCCGCACGGCGAAGCCGGGTGGGAGGGTGAGGGGGAGTGAGGCTAGGGCCCTCTCCGCAACGCCCCTCACCCTTCCGTCGCCAAGCGGTTCCTCCCTCCCTCTCCCCGGCGGGGAGAGGGACTAGTAAGGCTCAATTTCCGCGGTGCGAACCAACCCCGACCGTCATCCTGACAGATCCAGAGCCATGATGGACGCCGCCAGTAACCCTGATCCTGACTTTTTTCAGGATGACCGAGTGAACAAAAAAGCCTCCCACGGACCGATCCGCGGGAGGCTTTTTTGCATCACCAAAGGCGTCGCTATTAGGCGACGGCAGCCTTCAGAGCATCGACCAGATCGGTCTTTTCCCAGGTGAACGTGTCACCCTCGGGCTCGCGACCGAAGTGACCGTACGCCGCCGTCTTCTTGTAGATCGGCGCGTTGAGCTTGAGGTGCTCGCGGATGCCCTTGGGCGTCAGGCGAACGAGCTTCGGCAGGACCGCCTCGAGCTTGGCTTCGTCGACGGTGCCGGTGCCATGCGTGTCGACGTACACCGACAGCGGCTCGGCGATGCCGATCGCGTAGCTCAGCTGGATCGTGCAGCGACGCGCAAGGCCGGCCGCAACGACGTTCTTCGCCAGATAGCGCGCGACATAGGCTGCCGAACGATCGACCTTCGTCGGATCCTTGCCCGAGAACGCGCCGCCGCCATGCGGGGCAGCGCCGCCGTAGGTGTCGACGATGATCTTGCGTCCCGTCACGCCGGCGTCGCCGTCGGGGCCACCGATCTCGAACTGGCCGGTCGGGTTGATGTAGATCGCGGTCTCGTCGGTGATGAAGCCGTCGGGCAGCACGTCCTGGAACACGCCCATGACATAGTCGCGCAGCACCGCGTACTTGGCGGCATCGGCGTTGTCGCCCTTCTCGCAATAGCCCGGTGCGTGCTGCGTCGAGACAACGAGTGCGGTCGCGCCGACCGGCACTTCGTTCTCGTACGACAGCGTGACCTGGCTCTTGGCGTCGGGCTCGAGGAACGGCGCGGCGCCCGAGTGGCGATCTTCGGCCATCTTGGCGAGGATCTTGTGGCTGTAATACAGCGTTGCAGGCATCAGGCCGGGGGTCTCGTCGGTCGCATAGCCGAACATGATGCCCTGGTCGCCGGCGCCTTCGTCCTTGTTGCCGCTCTCGTCTACGCCCATCGCGATGTGCGCGGACTGGCCGTGGAGGTTGTTCTCGAAGCGGAACGTCTCCCAGTGGAAGCCCGACTGCTCATAGCCGATTTCCTTGACGGTGTTGCGCACCGCGGCCTCGATCTCGTCGAGGACGCCGTCGGCCCACTGGTCGTTCTCGTAGATACCCTTGCCGCGGATTTCACCGGCGAGGACGACGAGTTGCGTGGTCGTCAGCGTCTCGCAGGCGATGCGTGCCTGCGGGTCCTTGGCGAGGAACAGGTCGACGATCGTGTCGCTGATCTGGTCGGCGACCTTGTCAGGATGGCCTTCGGAGACCGATTCGGAGGTGAACAGGAAAGACTTGCGCATGAGGGCCTCTTCGTCATGCCCGCCGGCGAACTGCCGATAGAGCGTCATATAAGGAAAGCTTTATATGACCTTCTAACGCTGGCGGCGGCGCAGGGCAACCGCGCTTGCAAGCATCAATCCGGCGACGATCGCAGCCATTGCATTGCCGACGCGCGAGAACAGCGTGGGCGGGAGCGCGGACGGCATCGGCTGCTCGATCGCGCCCGCCGTCTCGTGCGGCACGGTCGCGACGAGGCGGCCATCGGCGGCGATGATCGCGGAGATACCCGTGGGGGTCGCGCGGACGATCGGCAGCCCTTCCTCGATCGCACGCATCCGGGCCTGCGCGAGATGTTGCGGCGGACCCCATTTGCCGAACCACGCGTCGCTCGACGGGTTGAAGATCAGGCGCGGGCGGTGATTCGGGTCTACGGTGTGGCCGGAGAAGATGATCTCGTAGCAGATCTGCATGCCGATCGAACCGAAGCCGGGGAAGGCCAGGTTGGCCGGCCCCTTGCCCGAGGTGAAGTCGATGTCGCCGGGCACCAGACGCGCAAGACCGAGCGGTTTGAGCAGCCACGGGAGCGGCAGATATTCACCGAACGGCACCAGATGCGCCTTGTCGTAACGGCCGCGCAACCGGGCTTGCGAGTCCAGCGCGAACACCGAATTGGCGGCGCCCGATATGCGGTCCTGGCCATCGAACTCGAGCGCGGTGCCGCCCGTGAGGAGAATGTCCTCGGGGCCCAACAAGCGTGCGATACGACGGCGAAGATAGAGCGGGCTCGACCAGCCATAGGCGTAGAACGGATAGCCATCCTCGAGATAGTCGCGAACGACGCCTTCCGGCCAGACCACGAGGCGCGGTGTAGCGCCGCCCTGGCCGGAGAGCTTTTCGAGCGCGGAGAGCACGCGTTCGCCGTCGGATTCGTTGCGGTCTTCCTGACCGATATCGGGCTGGACCACGCGAACCAGAGGCGTGCCGGGGGCGGGGGGCGGTGCGTTGGTCCAGAGCGCTGAGATGGCGGCCAGCGCAAGCGCGGGGATCGCGATTGCGGGCAGGGTCCAGCGGCGCACGGCGAGCATCAGCAGCGCCCCGGCGGCGAGGATCGTCACGCCGGACAGCGCGTAGGTGCCGATCCAGGCGGACAGCCGCGCGATGCCGATCGCGGGGAGCCAGACGACGCTCAGCGGATCCCAGGCATAGCCGGTGAACAGCGTCGCGCGGAGCCATTCGGTCGCGATCCAGGCCGCGGCGAAGACGAGCACGAACGTCGCATCGGGCGTGACGGGGCGACGTGCCGTCCGCCAGGCCAATCCTGCGGCGAGCATCGGGAACAGCGCGAGATACAGCGCTAGGCCGACCGCGGCGAAATAGCCAAGCACCGGCGGCATCGCATCCTGAAAGTCGAACGCGTGCTTGAACCAGTTGTTGTTGACGGTGAAATGCCCGACCCCGAACACCCACCCGCGCCAGAGTGCACCGCGCAGGGTTGGAGCGTCGTGGACGAGCTTCATCCACAGCGCGAAGGCGACGAGAGTCAGCGGCCAGAGATCGAGCGGGGCGAACCCAGTGGCAGCGATCGCACCGAGGACGAGGCAGGCGAGGGCAGGGTAACGGTTCACGCTCGCGCTATGGCGTGGCGGAGGGAGCCGGGCAATCTCTTAGCCTCGGTTGGTTACTGCACCGCCGCCGCGCTCTCCACCACCCCGGCGTAGGCCGGGGCCCAACTGGAAAGGTGGAGTAACGACGCGCTGCCTTTCGTTAGCAACGTTCCCCAATTGGGCCCCGGCCTACGCCGGGGTGGTGCAGTGTGAGGGGTAGGGCGCCCGCATCAAAGTTTGTTCTCCCGCGAAGGCGGGAGCCCAGACTGGGCTCCCGCCTTCGCGGGAGAACAAGAACGCGCTCCGCCATGTACCACAGGCAAAGCACATAAACCCAAGGGTGACGAACCTACCTTCCCGACCTATCTTCCCCCAATGACCCTACGCCCCTTCCATCTAGCCTTCCCGGTCCACGACCTGGCCGCCGCCCGCACCTTCTACGGCAACACCCTCGGCTGCCGCGAAGGCCGCTCCAGCGACCACTGGATCGACTTCGACCTGTTCGGCCACCAGATCGTCGCGCACCTCGACCCTACGGCCAAACCCGTCGCGGTCGAGAACGCGGTCGACGGCCATGCCGTCCCGGTCCCGCATTTCGGCGTTGTGCTGACGATGGACGACTGGACCGCGCTGTCGGAACGCGTCACCGCCGCCGGCGTCCAGTTCGGGATCGCGCCGTACATCCGCTTCAAGGGCGAGCCCGGTGAGCAGGCGACGATGTTCTTTCTCGATCCCAGCGGCAACGCTCTCGAATTCAAGGCGTTCGCCAACGACGACATGATTTTCGCCACTTAAGGCCATACTCGATTCAAGGAACGCACATGGGCACTCCCATCACCGTCGACGTACCCCATCAGCTCGGCAAGGCGGCGGTTCGCGCGCGGCTCGACGGCAGCATCGACAAGATCGGCGCGAACATTCCCGGCGGTTCTGTGACCGATCACCGCTGGGATGGCGACACGCTGCACTTCACCGTCAAGGCGATGGGGCAGACGATTGCCAGCGCGGTCACCGTGTTCGAGACCAACGTCCACGCGGTCGTCGACCTGCCCGGGATCCTCGGCCTGTTCGCGAGCAAGGTGCAGGACATGATCCGCAAGGAAGCACCGAAGCTCCTCCGCTGAGATCGGGGAGATCAGGCCGGCGCGCGCCGATACAGGTCGAACGCCGCCTTGGCGCCGACGATAGCCTCCTCGACCCAGGCATCGTCGGCGGGCTCCTCGTCGATCGCGGTCAGTAATGCGCGCCACTCGCCCGACAGATGCTTCGCGCCGAGATAGGCCGAGGGCATCCCGTCGGGCACCGACCGCGACAACATGATACCGCCGAGCCGCGACCCCTCGACCACATACATCGCGCCCCACCCGGCGGCAGCGCTCGCCGGCACGTCGAACGTCATCGGCGCGGGCATGTCCTCCCCTAGCGCGGCAAGATCCTCGGCCAGCGCCGCCCCCCGCGATCGGACCGCCGACAGCCCCGGAATCGCGGCCAACCAAGTCTCGATGGCGGGCAAAGCCCTGGCATGCGCGATCAGGAAAGCGCGGTAATCGTCCGTATCCGTCAGGTTGTAGCGCCCGAAACCCGCATCGACCGCGTCGTGATCCGCTGCCGTCGCGCTCCGCAATCGCGCAACGGTGGAAACCCCATCGGTCAACAGCAGCGTCCCCCGCCCTTGCTGCCGTATCGGGCCTCCTGCCGATCGCGGAAGAACGCGCGTTCGTCCATCGGCGCGTGGTCGGGATGCCGCTCGGCCATGTGCTGGCGGTACGCGGCATAGGACGGCACGCCGACCATCAGCAGCGCGGTCTCGCGTGCCTTTGCGTAGAGCGCGCGGATCATTCTGCGGCCACCAGCTGCGGCGGGACTTCGGTCACCGTCGGCCGGTCGATCTTCAGCGCCGCCAGACACGTCCGCATACCAAAGAAGACGATCGACAGCACCACCGCGAGGAACAGCGCGCACAGCGCCGCGTCGATCCGGTCGTTGAGCACGATCCGCTGCATCTCCGCCATCGTCTTGGCCGGCGCGAGCAACTCACCCCGCGCCGCCGCGTCCGCGAACTTCGACGCATGCGCGAGGAAGCCGACCTTCGGATCGCTCGCGAACAACTTCATCAGCCCTGCGGTGATCGTGCACAGGCACAGCCACGCGGCGGGCAGGATCGTCACCCAGGCGTACCGCTGGCGCTTCATCCGGAACAGCACCACCGTCGCCAGCACCAGCGCGACCGCCGCGAGCATCTGGTTCGAGATGCCGAACAACGGCCACAGCGTGTTCACGCCGCCCAAGGGGTCGGTAACGCCCTGGTACAGGAAGAACCCCCAGGCGATCACGCAGAGCGCGGTCGCGATCAGCCCGGGCACGATCGCCGAGGCATTACGGAACGACGGCACCGCGAGCCCGATCAGGTCCTGAAGCATGAACCGCCCGGCGCGCGTCCCCGCATCGACCGCGGTGAGGATGAACAGCGCCTCGAACAGGATCGCGAAGTGATACCAGAACGCCTTCATCGCCTGCCCACCGACGAGGTGGCTGAAGATCTCCGACATCGCCACCGCCAGCGTCGGCGCGCCGCCGGTGCGCGAGACGATCGTGGTCTCGCCGACGTCTTTCGCGGTTTGCGCGAGCAGTTCCGGCGTGATGGGGAAGCCCATTGCCGTAACCGCGGTCGCAGCGGACGCGAAGTCGGTACCGACCACCGCCGCCGGGCTGTTCATCGCGAAATACACGCCGGGATCGAGGATCGACGCACCGACCAGTGCCATGATCGCGACGAAGCTTTCCATCAGCATCGCGCCGTAGCCGATGAACTGCGCGTCGCCCTCGTTGGCGATCAGCTTCGGCGTGGTGCCGCTGGCGATCAGTGCGTGGAAGCCCGAGACCGCGCCGCACGCGATCGTGATGAACAGGAACGGGAACAGCCCGCCCGACCAGACCGGGCCGCTGCCGTCGATGAACGGGGTCAGCGCAGGCATCCGCAGCGGTGGCGCGACGACCGCGATACCGATCGCCAGCGCGACGATCGCGCCGATCTTCAGGAAGGTCGACAGGTAATCACGCGGGGCGAGCAACAGCCACACCGGCAGGACGGAAGCGACTGCGCCGTAGCCGACCATCAGCACGCAAAGCTGGACCGGCGTCAGCGTGAACAGCGGCGCGAGCGTCGGCGAGGCGGCGACGGTGCCGCCATAGACGATCGCGGCGAGGAGCCCGATGACGCCGAGAACGGAGACTTCGCCGACCTTCCCGGGCCGGATCCAGCGCGTGTAGATGCCCATCAGGAAGGCGAGCGGGATGGTCGCGGCGACGGTGAACAGCCCCCACGGACTCCCGGCGAGCGCGCGCACCACGATCAGCGCTAGCACGGCGAGGATGATGACCATGATCGCGAACGCACCGATCAGCGCGATCACGCCGGGAACCGCGCCCATCTCCATGCGGATAAGCTCGCCGAGCGACCGCCCGTCGCGGCGCATCGAGATGAACAGGATCATGAAGTCCTGCACCGCACCCGCGAGCACGACGCCGGCGAGGATCCACAGCGTGCCGGGGAGATAGCCCATCTGCGCGGCGAGCACAGGGCCGACGAGTGGGCCTGCGCCCGCGATGGCGGCAAAGTGATGCCCGAACAGGACGTTGCGATCGGTCGCGACGTAGTCGAGGCCGTCCGCGCGGCGCAGCGCCGGGGTCTGGCGACTTGGGTCGAGTTGCATCACATGCCGCGCGATATACCGCGCGTAGAACCGGTAGGCGATCAGCTGGACCGACACGGCCGCGGTGACGATCCACAGCGCGTTGACATGCTCGCCGCGCTCGAACGCGACGACCGCGAGCGCGCAGGCTGCGAGGAGCGCAAGGGCGCCCCAACCGATCTTCTCGCGTAATGTCATTGCGTTCGCCCTCCCGTGCGGTCCGTTACGCGCGGCATCGCGTATTCAGGCGCGGAGCGCTAGCCTAGATTAGCTCGTACACCCGCCCCACAGCTCCACCCCGGCGAAGGCCGGGGCCCAATTGGAAAGGTCGTCGTAACGCAGTGAGAGCTTCACCGTTACCGTTCCCCAATTGGGCCCCGGCCTTCGCCGGGGTGGTGGCTTGGTTGGATAAAGGTGGCGCTCCCCGGTCAACGGGGCTCGATCTGAGCAGGCGGCATGCAAAACGCAGTTCAACTCCATCCCGTCACCCCGGCGGAGGCCGGGGCCCACCGGCCCGCATACTCCAAAGGCTGCGAGTATGCGGAACGGCGGATGCCGGAACGAGCCCGGCATGACGGGGAAGGGGGCTGGTTGCTGTTCCGGTTTGCGCGGGGCATTCTCGCGGCCGTAGCGCGCATTCCAACGAGGCCGTTCCCCCGCGGACGCGGGGGAACAGTTGAATACCGTGGCGCTTGGTATCCTGGCCCCCCGCCTTCGCGGGGGAACAGCTTGGGTGGGCTCTCCCCAGCCTTGAGGGCAGACGTAGTGCGCGGCAGCGACGAGCAAGCGCCCTTCGCCAGCTCCCCCCCCCAAAAAATCAAACCTGCGAATGATGCCCCTTCAGCTCATCGCCGACGATCCGCACCACGTGCAACACGTTGGTCGACCCAGGCGTCCGGAACGGCACGCCCGCGAGCACGATCACCCGGTCGCCGGCCTTCGCCATCCCGTGCCGCAACGCCATCCGCTTCGACTTGGCCACCATGTCCTCGAACGACTCGACGTCGCGCGTATGCACGGCATGTGTCCCCCACAGCAGCCCCAGGCGCCGTGCGGTCTCATCGCTCGGCGTCAGCACCAGCAGCGGCACCGACGGCCGCTCGCGCGCGATCCGGCGGGCGGTCGAGCCCGAGGTGGTGAAGCAGATGATCGCCACCGCCGAAACCGTCGCGGCGATGTTCTTCGCGGCCTCGGCGAGCGCATCCGCGGTCGTCGGGTCGGGCTTCATCACGGTGAAGTGCATGCGGTCGCCATGCTCGGGATCGGCCTCGACCGACACACCGATCGCATCCATCATCGCCACCGATTCGACCGGCCACGCGCCTGCCGCGCTCTCCGCCGACAGCATGATCGCGTCGGCACCGTCATACACCGCGGTCGCGACGTCCGACACTTCCGCCCGCGTAGGGGAGGGCGACGTGATCATCGATTCGAGCATCTGCGTCGCGACCACCACCGGGCGGCCCATCCGGCGCGAGACCTCGACGATGCGCTTCTGCAAAGGCGGCACCTGCTGCGGCGGCAGCTCGACGCCAAGATCGCCGCGCGCGACCATCACGCCGTCGCAGGCCTCGACGATCTCCTCGAGCCGCTCGATCGCCGCCGGCTTCTCGATCTTCGCCATCAGCGCTGCCTTGCCGCCGATCAGTTTCCGCGCTTCCCAAAGATCTTCCGGTCGCTGCACGAACGACAGCGCGATCCAGTCGACGCCCTGGTCGACCGCGAAGTCGAGATCGCTGCGATCCTTCTCGGTCAGCGCCGCCATCGGCAGCACCACGTCGGGGACGTTCAGCCCCTTGCTGTTCGACAGCGCGCCGCCGACCTCGACGCGCGTCGTGATCTCACGCGGGCTATGCGACACGACGCGCAACACGAGCTTGCCGTCGTCGAGCAGCAGGCGCGCGCCCGGCTCGATCGCCGCGAAGATCTCGTCGTGTGGCAGTTCCACCCGCGTCGCGTCGCCCGGCGTCGGGTCGCGGTCGAGTACGAAGGTCGAGCCGGTTTCGAGCACGGTCCGGCCGCCGTCGAACTTGCCGACACGCAGCTTCGGTCCCTGGAGATCGGCGAGGATCGTCGAGGGGCGGCCGAATTCCTTCTCCAGCGCGCGAATCGCCTGGATCACGGCGATCTTCGACTGCTGATCGCCGTGACTCATGTTGATCCGGAACGCGTCTGCGCCCGTGCGGAAGAGCGTCGCGATCATCTCGGGGGTGCTGCTGGCAGGGCCGAGCGTCGCGAGGATGCGGACTTTCCGCGAACGGGGGGCGATGGCCATTGTCATGCGTGCGTTTCCTGGGGGAGGTCTTTGCCGCGACGGGCCTTAAACCCTATCTCCGCGGGATCAACCACGGAGCATACGAATGAATCCCGAAAGCGACTCGCTTGCCACACTCGACGATGCCGTAGCGGCGCAGGCCTTTCGTCGCCTGATCCGCCACCTCCGACACCGCGAGGACGCGCAGAACGTCGACCTGATGGGCCTAGCCGGTTTCTGCCGCAACTGCCTGTCGGACTGGGTCGAAGAGGCCGGCGGCATGTCGAAGGATGCGGCGCGGGAAACGGTGTACGGGATGCCGTATGCGGAATGGAAGGCGCACCACCAGGGCGACGCGAACCCCGAGCAACTCGCGCGAATGAAGGAAAGCGTCGCGAAGAACGCGCCCAAAAACGGGGCCGTCTGATTCAGGCGATTGAGCCTAACACGGTAAACGCCTAGACGCAGGCCCGCACCCAATTCGGCATGATTCAGGACGTCTCCGGACGGCGATCACCGGTGCGGGCTTGTATCTTGATTGGCTTTTGACCGGCGCGTGGGCGCTGGCGAGTGGGGAATTTTCGATGTCTGACGAACGGCAACACGGCATGGGCGGCGGCGCGGTCGCAGCGGACGAACTGCGCCTGCTGATCGAGCGCGCCGAGCGTCTCGAAGAAGAGAAGAAGGGTATCTCGGACGACATCAAGGACGTGATGGCCGAAGCCAAGGGCCGTGGCTACGACCCCAAGGCGATCCGGAAAATCCTGTCGATCCGGAAGAAGAAGAAGGAAGAATATCAGGAGGAGGAAGCGATCCTCGAAGTGTATCTTCAGGCGTTGGGGATGATCTGAGGATTTCTGATCTCGCGCGGTGCCTCGCCCGATATGGTGTCGGGTCACTAGGGGGCACCGCGTTAACCCGCTCGATGTACCGGTAGAGAATGTTTCTCCCGATCGTGGCGGCGTTAGTCCTGTTCCTGATCATCAACATGATCACCGTCGCCGCGTTCGCGATCGACAAACGGCGATCGTCGACCGGCGCGTGGCGCGTCCCCGAGTCCCGCTTGCTTTGGTTCGCGGCACTCGGCGGTAGCCCCGGTGCGTTCTGGGCGCGAGGTCGCTACCGGCACAAGACACGTAAGCAACCGTTCGTTAGCCGGCTCCAGCTGATCGCGATGGTACAAGTCGGCGTGATCGCCGGTCTCGCCATCGCTTTCGCATTCTAGTTTGGGCAACTTGTATCGTCATTGCTGCACCTGAAGCTTGGGTGTATTGCCGTTATGCAACAATGCATCGGGGGCAGGCATGCGGGTATTTCTGGGAATCGCGGCGGCACTGGTCAGTGCTCCCGTGGCGGCGCAATCGGTCGAGGCCGAGGCGCACAACCTCGCCCAGCGGGCGGAGGCGTTCGTTCAGGTCCGCAACAGGTTCGATCAGGCGGCAATGATCGCGATGATGGCGCCCGAATACCAGGAAGTGTCGCCCGTCGGCGAGGTCGATTCCCGCGAGCGCGTGTTCGGTTTCTATGCTCCCGACAAGAAGAAGCCCGCGCCGCCGATGACGATTACCGAAACCGTCGCGCGCCCTGCTGGCACGATCGGTGTCGTCACGATGCGGATCGCTTATGCGGTGCCCGGCAAGGACGGCCAGATGCAGACGCGCGCGCTGCGGGCCGGCTTCGTCGCGCGACGGATCGGCAAGGAGTGGCGTTTCGTGTCGGCGCAGTTCACGCCGATCCGCTAGGCCGCTTCCGCCGGTAGCGTTGTCCAGCCCAGCCCGGGGATCGTGATCGAGCGCTTGCCGGCGAGATCGGTGCGGCACACGATCAGTTCGCGGCTTTCGATGTAGCCGATCAGGCGCTTCACCCGGCCGATCGAACTCGTGCCGTACGTGGCCGCGATGCGCGCGTCGGACGGGCAGGGTTCGCCTTCACGTGCCGCGCGCGCCACCAAAAGGAACGCGCCGAGCATGTCGTCGGGGAGGCCGCTCGCAACGTCGAGGGCGGCCGTCCAGGCTTCGTCGGTCATGTCGAAGATGCCGGCGCGGGCGCAGCTTAGGCGACGCACGAAACCGGGAAGGTCTAGCGGCGGTTTCGCCAGCCCCCCCATCCGGCAGCGCACCTGGAAATCCTGGAACAGCACCGACGGCGGCCGCAGCGTCGACTCCGGATCCTCGACGATCGCGCGGAACACGTCCGCGTAGACCGCCTCGACCTCGTCGTCGGTCTTCTCGGGCGGCGGCGGCGCGGCGGTGCGTGGTTCGGGCGGGCGGGCGATGCCGTCGAGCAGTTCCTCCGCCGGCACGCGACGTGGGCGCGAATCGAACATCAGGCCGAGTTCGGGCGCGTCGACCACCGGCTCGGACAGCAGGTCCTGAAGGTCCATCGGCGCGGCGCTGGGGAGGGGGGTGAGCTTCGGGCTGCCGCTGCGCGCGGAGGTCGCGACGTCGCCGATCTTCACCGTGATCGGCCGCCGCGAGACTGCCGGCCCAAGCGCCATGAACGTGCCGCGCTGGAGATCGCGAATCGCTTCCGCCTGGCGCCGTTCCATGCCGAGCAAATCCGCCGCGCGCGCCATGTCGATGTCGAGGAAAGTGCGGCCCATCAGGAAGTTCGACGCTTCCGCGGCGACGTTCTTCGCAAGCTTCGCCAGACGCTGCGTCGCGATCACCCCGGCGAGACCGCGCTTACGCCCACGGCACATCAGGTTCGTCATCGCCGCCAGTGACGCCCGACGAACCTCTTCCGAGACCTCGCCGCCGGTAACCGGCGCGAACATCTGTGCCTCGTCGACCACCACCAGCACGGGATACCAATGCTCGCGCGGCGCATCGAACAGCGCGGACAGGAACGACGCGGCGCAGCGCATCTGGCCCTCGACCTCGAGTCCTTCGAGGCTGAGCACCGCGGACGTCCGGTGTTCGCGCAACCGCGTCGCGATGCGCGAGATTTCGCGTTCGCTATAGTCGCCGGCTTCGATCACGACATGACCGTGCGGCCCCGCGAGCGTCACGAAATCGCCCTCCGGATCGATCACGATCTGCTGGACATGCCCCGCCGATCGCTCGAGCAAGCGGCGAAGCAGATGCGATTTTCCCGAGCCCGAATTGCCCTGCACCAACAGGCGGGTGGCGAGTAGTTCCTCCAGGTCGACGCCGACGGCAGTACCATTGCCGTCGGTGCCCATATTCACGCTAACCGTCATGCCGCGCGTTTGGCAGGTGCGGGCGTGTGGGAGCAAGGAGTCTTTGTCGCTTCCGTCGCAAGTGGGGGCTTTGCGCACTGGCATAATCCGCATTCCGGGCTAGGGCGCAAAACATGGCTACGAAACAATCCCTGCTCGCCGATCTCTCGCAGCGACTGCTCGGCAAGGCGCCGGGCGATCTCGACGACGAGGAGCGCCGCGTCCTCGCCGGCATCGAGGCGGGCACAACGGTCAGCCGCGATGCCGCTGACGTGTCGGACGAGCGATCGACGTTCGGCGAACGCCTGTCGGACCGGGTCGCGGCGATCGGTGGATCATGGGCGTTCATCATCGCCTTTACGGTCGTGCTGCTCGGCTGGATGCTGCTGAACTCGGATATCCTGACGCATTTCGGCGCGGCGTTCGATCCGTATCCCTACATCTTCCTCAACCTGATGCTGTCGACGGTCGCCGCGATCCAGGCGCCTGTGATCATGATGAGCCAGAACCGGCAATCGGCGAAGGATCGCTTGGCGGCGAGCCTCGACTACGAGACCAACCTGCGCGCCGAACTCGACATTTTGCGCGTGCACCACAAGATCGATCATCTGGTGCTCGCGCGGCTCGACGCGATCGAGCAGAAGATCGACGCTCTGGCGAAAACGGCCTCACCGTCCTAAAGCCACCGCATCAGGCTATTAGAGGCACCGATGGCAGGCCATTCCAAATACAAGAATATCATGTACCGCAAGGGCGCGCAGGACAAGAAGCGCTCGTCGGCGTTCAGCAAGCTCAGCCGGGAAATCACGGTCGCGGCCAAGATGGGCCTGCCCGACGTCGACATGAACCCGCGCCTGCGTGCGGCGGTGAACGCGGCCAAGGCGGCGTCGCTGCCCAAGGAGAACATCCAGCGCTCGATCGACAAGGCGAGCCGCGGCGATGCCGAGAATTACGAAGAGATCCGCTACGAGGGTTTCGGCCCCGGCGGCGTGTCGCTGATCATCGAGGCGCTGACCGACAACCGCAACCGCACCGCGACCAACGTGCGCGTCGCGGTCGGCAAGAACGGCGGCAACCTCGGCGCGGGCGGTTCTGTCAGCCACGCGTTCGACCGCGTCGGGTTGATCTCGTATCCGGCGAGCGCGGGCGATGCCGACACAGTGTTCGAAGCGGCGCTCGAGGCGGGTGCCGAGGACGTCACGTCGAGCGAGGACGGGCATGAGGTCTGGACCGCGCAGGGCGACCTCCACGAGGTGGCGAAGGCTCTGGAAGCGAAGCTCGGCGAGGCGGAAGGCGCGAAGCTCGCCTGGCGCCCGCAGGTGATGGTCGCGGTCGGTGCGGACGATGCGGCGACGCTGTTCAAGCTGATCGACGCGCTCGACGACGACGACGACGTGCAGACGGTGTGGGGCAATTACGAGATCTCCGACGAGATCATGGAGACCTTGGGTTGAGATGAAGAAGGTTGGTTCGCGCGGAGACGCGGAGGCGCGGAGAGTAGCGCTTCGTGGCTACGTCCTCCGCGCCAGCGGCCTCATTTCTGTCGGCCGGCCCGGAGAATCGAAAGTCCCGCTGACGCGAGACGATCGCCAGGAACGCATCCCCTCCGCGCCTCCGCGCCTCCGCGCGAACCAATCTTCTTTCTTCTCATGATCATCCTAGGACTTGACCCTGGCCTCGGCACCACCGGCTGGGGCGTTATTCGCGCCGACGGCAACCGCCTGAGCCATATCGCCAACGGCCAGATCAAGACCGATCCATCGATGGCGCTCCCTCGCCGCCTGACAGCGCTCTACAATGCGCTGATCGACGTCATTCGCACCGAACGCCCCGATGGTGCCGCGGTCGAGGAAGTGCTCGGCAATACCAACGCGCAATCGACGTTGAAGCTTGGCCAGGCGCGCGGCGTCGTCCTGCTCGCGGCGGCGGGTGCAGGGCTGCATATCGGCGAATATCACCCCTCGACCGTCAAGAAGGGCGTCGTCGGCACCGGCGGCGCGGACAAGAAACAGATCCAGGCGATGATGGCGGTACTGCTGCCGGGCGCCAAGCTTGCCGGACCCGACGCCGCCGATGCGCTCGCGGTCGCGATCACGCATGCGCATCACGTCGCGAGTGCCGCCGCCCTGGCGCGGCGATCCGGGATCGGGGCCTGATCCTCGCCGCCGCGTCCGGCTCGGTCTTAGAAGCTTTGAAGACCCGGCGACGCGTGATAGTCTTTGTCCGACGTCGATCATGACGCTGAGATCGGACAAAGTCCGACAACTAGAGTTGGCAGGTAAGCTGCTCCCCGCAGAACTTATCGACGGCGTTCACGGAGGACGATCGTAACTGAAACGGACTGTCCGACTGACACTCCGTGTGCTCGATGCGTTTCTAGATTTGGGTCCATAACGGATGCAAATTCCAAGACTTACCGGCCATTAAAGTTTTTCTGGCCAGACCGATGACAGTGTGGCAGTCGCGCCATGGTTAATCTTTAATATAGATCAAGGTAGAGCGATGAACCTCGATCAGGTAAGCGGCGGCACCAACAGCCATAATGTTCCGGCAGGCGCGTTTGCGATGCCACCCGGAATGCGGATGCGGTACGATCTCCCCGATCCCAGCCTGTCCGAATATCTGACGGGCTATGCGATCTATGCATCGGACGATCGTACCCCGATGCTCAACTGGTATCTGCCCGCCCCGGCGATGATCTCGGTCGTCGTCGATGCGGGCCCGTTGACCGTATCGATCGGCAATCACCGGTTCGGGCCAGTCGATCGGGCCAGCTTCTACGGCCCTACCAGCCGCGCCTTCCGGACGGAAACGACCGGTGGGATCGCCGTGGGCATTGGCCTGAGCGCGCTGGGCTGGTCGCGACTGACGGCCCGGTCGGCAGGCGATTTCCACAATCGGGTCACGCCATTGTCGGCAGTGCTCGGTGCAGAGCTTTCCGCGCGTCTGATCGAGGGGCTCGATGCGCTGGACGATGACTCGTTCATCAAGCCGCTGCTCGACGCGGTTCTCGGTCCGCTGTTCCAGCGAGCGCACCCGCGCGAAGATCTGATCCGCGCCTTCACCGCGCTGACGGTGACCGACGGCGTGATCGAGATGAAGGACGTCGCCGATCGACTCGATATCCCGACGCACGAACTGCGGCGCATGGCGACGCGCCATTTCGGCATGCCACCGAAGCTGCTGCTGCGACGTGCCCGGTTTCTCCGGTCGTTCATCGGGCTGATCCGGACGGACGGCATGGCCGACTATTCGAAGATTGACAGCAGCTATTTCGATGCCTCGCATTTCCTGCGCGACGCGGGCACGTTCCTCGGCACGACGCCGCGGCGTTTCGTTGCATCCGACACGGTGTTTCTGAGGGCAAGCCTGCGCGCGCGCGCTGCGGTGATCGGCGCTCCGACCCAGGCCCTTCACGGCGTCGTCAAATCGCCTGCGCCGGTCACGGGGCGATCGACGACCGGGGAAGATCGGTTGCGGCCGAGCGTGTAACGAGCCGTGAAGTGCGGAGAGCGGATTTTGACTGGATGACGACGCTCCTCCTTTGATCTACCGCATGCCGAATGATCGTGCATCTCAAGGGACGTCTGGACTCAACGGGTATCGACCATGCCGTGATCGACGTCGGCGGCGTCGGGTATCTGGTCGGTGCGTCGGCGCGCACGCTGTCGGCCTTAGGCCCGATCGGCGAGGCTTGTACCGTGTTCACCGAATTGCTGGTGGGCGAGGATTTTCAGCGGCTCGTGGGATTTTCGAGCGCAGACGAGCGCGACTGGTTCCGGTTGCTGACGGGCGTGCAGGGGGTCGGCGCCCGCGTCGCGCTCGCGATCCTGTCGGCGCTGGAGCCCGTCGATCTGAGCCGCGCGATCGCGAGTGGCGACAAGGCGATGGTCGCGCGCGCGAACGGCGTGGGGCCGAAGCTTGCACAGCGCATCGTGATGGAACTGAAGGACAAGGTCGGCGGCATCGCGCTCGGTCTCGGGCCGGCGGTGGTCAACGCCGCACCCGGCGCGTCCGCGGATGCGGTGTCGGCTTTGCTCAACCTCGGGTTCCGCCCGAACGAGGCGAGTGTCGCGGTGGCGGCGGCGGACGAGGAGCTGGGACCGGGCGCTTCGCTCGATGCGCTGGTCCGGCTGGCGCTACGCAAGGCATCGAAGGCGTAGGGTTCGGACTCGTTCAGTCCGTTTTTTAACCCTTTGCTCGTTCCCACCTTCCGTTCGTGCTGAGCGAAGTCGAAGCACCTTCTCTTGGGGCACACCCTGCGACTTCGCTCAGGGCGAACGGAAAGGGGGCTTGGTTTCCCAAGGTCCCTGTCTCAGAGTGCAGTCGGCAATGGTCGTCCGCCGAAATGCGCGTCGAGGTTCGCAACCACCAACGCCGCCATCGCCGTCCGCCCGTCGACGGTCGCGCTACCCTGATGCGGTGACAGGACAACCTGATCCAGCGCCTTGACCGCGTCGGGAATCGCAGGTTCGTCGGCGAACACATCTAGCCCCGCCCCGGCGATCGTCCCGTCCAGTAGTGCCGCCACCAACGCCGGTTCGTCGACCAGGCTACCGCGAGCGATGTTGACGAGGATACCGTCCTCGCCAAGCGACGCGAGAACCCCCGCATCCACGATATGCGACGTCGCCTCGCCCCCGGGTGCGGCAATGATCAGCACGTCGCACGCGGCTGCAAGCGACGCGATGTCGGCATGGAAAATGCCCGCGAAATCCGGCTTGGCGGAACGCGCGGTGTAGTGAAGTTCGTTCGCAAACGGCGCAGCACGCTTGGCGATGGCCCTCCCGATCCGGCCGAGCCCGAAGATCCCGATCCGTCGCCCGCTCGCCCGGCGCGCGAGATCGACCTGCCACCCGCCGTCCCGCACCGCGCGGTCGTTCGCGACGATCCCCCGTTGCACCGCCAGCATCAGCCCGATAGCGAGGTCCGCGACGTCGTCGGTCAGCACGTCCGGCGTCGTCGTCACCGCGATGCCGCGCGCCTTGGTCGCGGCAAGGTCGATCCCGTCGTAGCCGACGCCGTGGATCGCGATGATCTCCAGTGCGGGCAAGCGATCGAGCAGCGCCGCATCGACCACGCTGCTCCCGCCACCGACGAGCGCGCGTGTCGTCGCCGGCGGATCCTTGCGGTGCAGCGTGAAGCGCTCGGCGAGCGTCGCCTCCAGCGCGGGCGAGACTCCGCCCAGCAGATACAAATCGGGGTGCGAGGTGTCGTTGGTCATCCCACCCCCATAGCCGCCTTGCCCCCTTCACCGCGAGCGCGCTATCGCGGGGATGTGACCGATACAGACCGCATCCTGACTGCCGCCAAGCGTCCCGAAGACGTCGACGCCGCGCTGCGCCCGAAGACGCTAGACGAATTCGTCGGGCAGAAGGCCGCGCGCGAGAATCTGCGCATCTTCATTCAGGCGGCGAAGTCGCGTGGCGATGCGCTCGATCACGTGCTGTTCTTCGGCCCGCCGGGACTCGGCAAGACCACTCTCGCGCAGATCGTCGCGCGCGAAATGGGAGTCGGGTTTCGCGCCACCTCGGGGCCGGTGATCGCCAAGTCGGGCGATCTCGCCGCGCTGCTGACCAATCTCGAGGATGGCGACGTGCTGTTCATCGACGAAATCCACCGGTTGCAGCCCGCGGTCGAGGAGGTGCTCTACCCGGCGATGGAGGACCGTGCGCTCGACCTGATGATCGGCGAGGGGCCGAGCGCGCGATCGGTGCGGATCGACTTGCCGCGGTTCACGCTGATCGGTGCGACGACGCGGCAGGGGTTGCTGACGACTCCGTTACGCGATCGCTTCGGCATCCCGGTGCGGCTGCAATTCTATACGGTCGAGGAACTGGAGCGGGTGGTGACGCGCGCTGCAGGGCTGCTCGGGCTGGGCATCGCAAAGGATGGCGCGATGGAGATTGCGCGGCGTGCGCGGGGGACCCCGCGTATCGCCGGGCGGTTGCTGCGAAGGGTGCGCGATTTCGCAAATGTCGCAGGGCATGAGACGGTCGATGCACGGGCGGCGGATGCTGCGCTCAACCGGCTGGAAGTCGATTCGCTTGGGCTCGACGCGATGGACCGCCGCTATCTGATGATGATCGCCGACATCTACCGCGGTGGCCCGGTCGGCGTGGAGACGCTGGCGGCAGGTCTCAGCGAACCGCGCGACACGATCGAGGAAGTGATCGAGCCCTATCTGATCCAGCTCGGCCTGATCGCGCGCACCGCTCGCGGTCGGTTCCTGAATGCGGGAGGGTGGAAGCACCTTGGCCTGAACCCGCCGGCGGGGAGCCAGGACGGCCTGTTCGACGCGTAACTGGTTGCGTACGCGCTACCGTGTTTCCCCGCGAAGGCGGGGACCCAGACTGGGCTCCCGCCTTCGCGGGAGAACAAGGGGGAGGGGCAACCGGAGCCGATGAGATTTACGCGCCGCGATCAGCACCAATCTCATTTGTAAGAATCCACACCCAGAGATCGATCGAACTTGGGTGCGACACTGCTTTTGTTGCGTGGCACCCAAGCGCTTCATCTGATAGCCAACCCCAATGCCCCTTTCGGCCGCCGCCTCCGCCCGCGAAATCCTCACCAGCCTTCACGACGTGATGGCGTCGCGCACGTCCGCGCAAGCCAAGCTGAACGCCGTCGTCGGCATCATCGCCACCGCGATCGACAGCGAAGTCTGCTCGATCTACCTGTTGCGCGAAGGCGTGCTCGAACTGTTCGCGACCCGCGGCCTCGACCAGGCGGCCGTCCACGTCACCAAGCTCGCGCTCGGCGAAGGTCTGGTCGGCACGATCGCCGAGGACGTCGAGGTGCTCAACCTCGACGAAGCCGCCAGCCATCCCGACTTCGCCTACAAGCCCGAGACCGGCGAGGACCGCTTCCACAGCTTCGCTGGCGTCCCAATCATCCGTCGCGAGCGCTCGGTGGGCGTCCTGGCCGTCCAGCACACCGACCGTCGCAAATATGCCGACGTCGAGATCGAGGCGTTGCAGACGGTCGCGATGGTGCTCTCCGAACTGATCGCCAACGCAGGTCTCATCGACACCACCGGCGGCGGCGCGGACCGGCCGCAGTCGACCGCGGCGATGCGGATTCCTGGCCAGAAGCTGGTCGACGGCATGGGCGCGGGCTACGCGGTCTATCACCAGCCGCGCATCCACATCGAGCACACCGTCGCCGAGGACACCGACGCCGAGCGGCACCGCGTCTATGCGGCGTTCGACAAGATGCGTGAAGGCATCGACCGGATGACGCGCGAGGCCGAATTCGGCGTGGGCGGCGAGCATGTCGAAGTGCTCCAGACCTACAAGATGTTCGCCTATGACGAGGGCTGGGCACGGCGCATCAACGAGGCGATCGACTCCGGCCTCACCGCCGAGGCGGCGATCGAGCGCGTCCAGCAACGCACCCGCCAGCGCATGCGCCAGATCGACGACCCGCTGCTCGCCGACCGGATGCACGATCTGGAGGACCTGTCGAACCGGCTGCTTCGGATCGTCTCGGGCCAGATGGGCACCGCCGCGCAGATGGGGCTTCGCCAGGACACCATCCTCATCGCGCGCAACCTTGGCCCGGCTGAACTGCTCGAATACGACAAACGGCGTCTCAAAGGCGTGATCCTGGAAGAAGGCTCGCTGACCGCGCACGTCACGATCGTCGCACGCGCAATGGGTGTACCCGTGCTCGGGCGCGTCCGCGACATCCGCCGGTTGGTTGCAGAGGGCGACATGCTGTTGCTCGACAGCGCCGAGAGCAACGTCTTCGCCCGACCCTCGGCGGCAATGGAGGAAGCGTTCGAGGCGCGCCTCGCGATGCGTCAAAAGCGCAAGGCGGCGTTCGCCGCACTCCGCGACGTTCCGCCGATCACCAAGGACGGCCACCGACTCACGCTGATGGTAAATGCCGGCCTCCGCGACGACGTCGCCGCGCTCGACGTCACCGGAGCCGACGGCATCGGCCTGTTCCGCACCGAATTCCAGTTCCTCGTCTCCGCCACGCTGCCGCAGCGCGAGCGTCAACAGCGCCTGTACCGCGAAGTGCTCGATGCGGCCGGTGATCGTCCCGTGATCTTCCGCACCGTCGATATCGGCGGCGACAAGGCGCTGCCGTATCTCAACAAGGAAGATTCCGACGAGGAGAATCCGGCAATGGGCTGGCGCGCGCTGCGCCTCGGCTTGGAGCGTGACGGGTTGATGAAGGTGCAGGCGCGCGCCCTCCTAGAAGCCGCCGCCGGTCGCACGCTCAACGTGATGTTCCCGATGGTCAGCGAGCCTTGGGAGTTCGACGAGGCGCGCGCGCTGTTCGAGGCACAGCGGACTTGGCTCGAGGGGCGCGGGCGGAAGATGCCGCTCGCGATCCGCTACGGCGCGATGCTGGAGGTGCCGGCGCTCGCCGAAATGCTCGACATCCTGCTGCCGAAGATCGAGTTCCTGTCGATCGGCACCAACGACCTCACGCAGTTCCTGTTTGCCGCCGATCGCGCCAACCCGAAGCTCGCCGAGCGCTACGACTGGCTCAGCCCGTCGATCCTCCGCTTCATCGCACGGCTGGTCGCGCCGGTCCGCGATGCCTCGGTCGATCTGGCGGTCTGCGGCGAGATGGGTGGGCGTCCGCTGGAGGCGATGGCGCTGATCGGGCTCGGTATCGAGAGGTTGTCGATCACCCCCGCCGCAGTCGGTCCGATCAAGGCGATGACGCGCTCGCTCGATCGCGCCGCGCTCACCGCATACATGGCAGGACTGCTGGCTGATCCTCCGCGCGACATGCGCGGCGCGCTGACCAACTGGGCAACCGAAAACGGCGTCGAAATCGTCTGATCGGCGGAAAGCTGCGGTTAAGACGTTCGGTGCGTTGACACGGCTGGGGCCCTCTGAAAGACGGGTGACATGGCGGGAAACGCTACGCACCCGTGTTCGGAGACAAGAATGGACGAGGTCGAAACCGGCCAGAACGCAGCACCCGCTCAACCAGAGCGTGCTGGCGACATTCTCCGCAAGGCGCGCGAGGCGCAGGGCCTGACCGTCGCGGATATCGCGACGCGTACCCGTGTGCCGTTGCGGCATCTCGAAGCGATCGAGGCATCCGATTATTCGACGCTGCCGTCCTCGACCTACGCAGTCGGTTTCAGCCGTGCCTATGCGCGCGCGATGGGCATCGACGAGGTGCAGATCGCCAACATCGTCCGGAGTGACGTCGCGAAGTTGGGCAGCAAGAAGCCCGAATACGAACCGTACGAGATGACGGATCCGTCGCGCGTGCCTTCGCGCGGGCTGGCGATCGTCGCGCTGGGCATCGCGATCGCGGTGCTGGTGCTGGTCGGGCTGTGGTACGGCACCGACATGTTCCGCGGATCGAGCAATGGTTCGACCACGACGCCGATCGCCGAGAGCGCGCCGAACCCCGCCGCGCAGACCGCGCAACCGGTCCCTGCGCCGGCCACGCCCGCCAACGGGCAGGTCACGCTGACTGCCTCGGACGAGGTATGGATGCGCGTTTACGATGCCGACAACAAGACGCTCTACCTCGGCACGATGAAGCCCGGCGAGAAGTTCGACGTGCCGAAGGATGCCAAGGACCCGAAGATCAACATCGGTCGCGCCGACAAGCTGGCGGTGACGCTCAACGGCGCCGCAGCCCCTGCGCTCGGCACCGGTGAACGCGCGATCAAGGACGTGTCCGTGGGGGCGCCGGCCATCGCCGCGCGGATCGCCGGCACGCCCGAGCCTCAGGCCACGCCGACCGCGACCGAAGCGACGTCGACGCGGTCGTCCGAGCGGTCGCGTACTGCAAGCCGTCCCCGCACGCCGCGTCGTCCTTTGAGCGAAACGCAGCGCGCCAATCTGGACGCAGCCGCCAATCCACCACCTGCCGCTACGGCAACGCCCAATCCGTAACGGCGGCAGACCGGCGCCAGGGTCTTAAGGCTGGCGACAGGATGGGTAGTGCAGCTATACCCGGACGATTAACCAATCCACCGGGGGGTGTGGCCCATGCGTAAGTCAATTCTGGTCGGCGTCTGCCTCGCGGCGTTGCTGCCCGCTGCCGTACAGGCACAAAATGTCGAGGGCCGCGTCGGCAAGCTCGAAAGCGAAATGCGCGCGGTCCAGCGGAAGGTCTTCCCGGGTGGTGCGGGCCAGATGCTCCAGCCCGAAGTCCGCGCGCCGCAGAGCGAGCAGGGCCCGGGGCCAGGCTCGCCCGCCACCAGCGCGCTCGCCGACGTGAACCAGCGCGTCACGTCGCTCGAACAGCAGATGACCTCGCTCACCGAGCAGATCGAGCAGAACCAGAACCGCACGCGTCAGTTGCAGGACGCGTTCGACAATTACCGCCGCTCGAACGACGCACGGCTGAAGTCGCTCGAGACCGGTCCCGCGCCGATCGCGACGGGTGCGGGGACTGGCGGCCCGATCGAATCCGATGATCAGTCGAGTGGTCCATCACGCCCGACCACGCGCCCCGAAGCCGCGAGCAAGCCCGGCGCGGCGACGCCGACCAAGGTCTCGGTCGAGAAGCCGTCGACCGGCGATCCGGCGGAGGACGAGTATATGTACGGCTACCGCCTCTGGGCGGCCAAGCAGTATCCGCAAGCCGAGGCGCAGCTGAAGAAGGTCGTCGCCGACTACCCGAAGAGCAAGCGCGCCAGCTATGCGCAGAACCTGCTCGGCCGGTCGTATCTCGACGAGGGCAAGCCGAGCCTCGCCTCGATGGCGTTCTACGACAATTACAAGAAGATGCCCGAGGGCGAGCGTGCGCCGGACAGCCTGCTGTATCTTGGCCAGGCGCTGACCAAGCTCAACAAGCCGGCCGACGCGTGCAAGGTGTATGACGAACTGAACGACGTCTA
The DNA here is from genome assembly GCF_014892665.1 of Sphingomonas sp. CFBP 13603. Taxonomy (NCBI): domain Bacteria; kingdom Pseudomonadati; phylum Pseudomonadota; class Alphaproteobacteria; order Sphingomonadales; family Sphingomonadaceae; genus Sphingomonas; species Sphingomonas sp. CFBP 13603. The sequence goes on from NZ_JADBIA010000017.1 coordinate 59,338, forward strand.
CGGTGCCAAGATGGCGGCGGCGATGAAGGGGCAGGTCGCCGCCGGGCGCAGTGCGGCGAAGTGCAAGTAAGGCATCTTCCAGTGCGCACGCGTACCTGCCTGTCCGTGATCTCACGTCGCACTTTACCACCCCCCCGGCGGAGGCCGGGGCCCAATTGGCAAGGTCGTCGTAACGAAGGGCTACGCTTAGTCATCACCGTCCCCCAATTGGGCCCCGGCCTCCGCCGGGGTGGTGACCGCTCGACCGTCAGGACTGTCTTCGCATGACCGAAGAAGGACGCCGCTTCGCCGCCGACTTCGCGCGCCTCGCCAGCGACATTACCAACCCGCTGCTCGCCGTCTCCGGCGGTCCCGACAGCATGGCGATGCTCACCCTCGCGCACGAAGCGCTCCCCCCGGGCTTCACGGTCGCCAGCATCGACCACCGCCTTCGCCCCGAAGCGGTGGAGGAGTCCGCGATGGTCGCCGCGCATTGCGCGACGCTCGGCATCGCCCACGCCACGCTCGCCCCCAGCGAACCGATCACCGGCGCCAGCATCCAGGCGCAGGCGCGCACCACGCGCTACGCCCTCCTCACCGACCACGCCTGCGCGATCGGGGCAGGGGCGCTCGTCACCGGCCACCACGCCGACGACCAGGCCGAAACCTTCCTCATGCGCGCCGCTCGCGGGTCAGGGCTAGCCGGTCTCGCCGGTGTCCGCGCCCGCACCGACATCCACGGCGTCACGGTCGTCCGCCCCTTGCTCGATTGGCGCCGTGCCGAACTCCGTGCGATCGTCCGCCGTGCTGAAGTGCCTTTCTTCGACGATCCCTCGAACCACGACGACCGCCACGATCGCACCCGTTTCCGCCGGTTGCTCGGCGAGAACGAATGGCTCGGCACGCCCAATCTTGCGCGCGCCGCCGCTGCGCTTGCCGAGACCGATACCGACGTCCGCGCGATGGTCGACTGGATCTGGACCGAACGCGCCAAGGTCGGCGGCGGCGAAGTGAAGCTCGCGGTCGAGAAGCTGCCTCGCGAAATCCTCCGCCGCCTTGCGCGCCGCGCGATCGGCACGGTCCGCAAAGACGCCGGCATCGTCGCACCCGAATGGACCGAGGCGGCCAACATCGAAAGCCTGCTCGACTCGCTGATGACTGGCAAGCGCACCACGCAGGCTGGGATCATCGCCAGCGTCCGCGGCGACGTCTGGCGCTTCCGCGAGGCACCGCCGCGTCGAACTGCAGCCTGACCCGCGCGCTGGTCCGTTCACACTGATCAACGCAAGTCGCGCGTTGTTCCATTGCCATTAACCTGCGCACGCTTATCTTGTGTGGTGAAAGGTATCGTGCACCCATGAGCGACAACGACAACCGCGGTCAGAAGCCCCAGGGCCCCGGAAACGGCGGCCCCGAAAATGGCGGCGGCAATCCTTGGATGAAGAGCCTGTTGATCTGGGTCGGCATCCTGCTCGCGCTGGCGCTCTTCGTAACCATGTTCGACGGCCGTACCGCGGCGTCGGGCGGAAACACGATCGCGTATTCGGCGTTCCTCGACAAGGTCGACGAGGGCACCGTCAAGGACGTCAACATCTCGCGCGATATCATCTCGGGGACATTGTCCTCGGGCGAGAAGTTCAAGTCGTATCCCATCCCGGACTCGACGCTCGTGCCGAAGCTGCGCGAGAAGGGCGTCTCGATCAGCGCGAAGCCCGAAGAGGGCCCGTCGATGCTGGCGCTGCTCCTGTATCAGTCGCTGCCGTTCCTGCTGTTCCTTGGCATAGCGTTCTTCGTGCTGAAGCAGATGCAGAAGAACTCTGGCTCGGGCGCGATGGGCTTCGGCAAGAGCCGCGCGAAGATGCTGACGCAGAAGGAGGGTAAGGTCACCTTCCAGGATGTCGCCGGTATCGACGAGGCGCGCGAAGAACTCGAGGAGATCGTCGAGTTCCTCAAGGACCCGACCAAGTTCGCGCGCCTTGGCGGCAAAATCCCCAAGGGCGCTTTGCTGGTCGGCTCGCCGGGTACCGGCAAGACGTTGCTCGCCCGCGCCATCGCAGGTGAGGCTGGCGTACCGTTCTTCACGATCTCGGGCTCGGACTTCGTCGAGATGTTCGTCGGCGTCGGTGCGAGCCGTGTCCGCGACATGTTCGAGCAGGCCAAGAAGTCCGCACCGTGCATCGTCTTCATCGACGAAATCGACGCGGTCGGTCGTCATCGCGGTGCCGGTCTCGGCAACGGCAATGACGAGCGCGAGCAGACGCTGAACCAGCTGCTGGTCGAAATGGACGGCTTCGAGGCGAACGAAGGCATCATCATCATCGCCGCGACCAACCGTCCCGACGTGCTCGATCCCGCGTTGTTGCGTCCGGGCCGTTTCGATCGGCAGGTCACGGTGCCGCGTCCGGATATCGAGGGTCGCATCAAGATCCTTGAGGTGCACATGAAGAAGGTGCCGCTCGCGCCCGACGTCGATGCTCGCGTCATCGCACGCGGTACGCCCGGGTTCTCCGGTGCCGATCTCGCTAACCTCGTCAACGAGGCGGCGCTGCATGCGGCGCGCAAGGGCAAGCGCTTGGTGGCGATGGCTGAGTTTGAGGAGGCCAAGGACAAGGTCATGATGGGCGCAGAGCGTCGCAGCATGGTCATGACCGACGACGAGAAGCGGATGACTGCGTATCACGAGGCCGGCCATGCCGTCGTCGCGATGCACGAGGCTGCGTCGGATCCGATCCACAAGGCGACGATCATCCCGCGCGGTCGTGCGCTGGGCATGGTCATGCGTCTGCCGGAGCGGGACTCGTACAGCTATCACCGCGACAAGATGTACGCGAACCTCGCGGTCTCGATGGGCGGACGCGTCGCCGAGGAAGTCATCTTCGGCTACGACAAGGTCTCGTCCGGCGCGTCGGGCGACATCCAGTACGCCACGGGTCTGGCCCGCGACATGGTCACGCGTTGGGGCATGTCGGACAAGGTTGGACCGCTGGAATACGGGGAGCCCGAGGGCGAGTCGTTCCTCGGCTACTCGTCGAGCCGTCCGTCGCGCATGTCGAACCAGACCGCGCAGTTGATCGACGACGAGATCAAGCGGATCGTCGAAGGTGGTCTCGGCCGCGCCAAGCAGGTGCTGAGTGATCACGTCGACCAGCTTCACACCGTGGCCGGCGCGTTGCTCGAGTTCGAGACGCTGACCGGTGACGAGATCAAGAAGCTGATCGCGGGCGAGGATCTCGATCGTCCGGATCCGGGTGCTAAGGCGTCGACCGTCCCGCGTGCGGGCACGTCGATCCCCAAGACCCGCCGTCCGTCGGGACCTTTCGGGACGCCAACCCCTTTGGGGGCGTGATCCGGTTCACCGGACAGTCACTTAAGTAGCTCTATGGGCGGTCTTTTCTCGGAAAGGCCGCCCATGTCGTATTCGCGTTCGAAGGCTGTAGTTGCAGCGTTGCTCATGGTCGGCGTGGCGATGCCGGCAAGCGCGGCGATGACCGTCGGCACCTTCCTCGCGCGCGCCAACGCGTTGCGCGACCAGGGTCCGATGGCACTGATGTCCCCCGACCTCCCCGCCCTGAAGGCTGAAGCCAAGGCCGCGACCAATCAGCTGAAGGCAGAACGCGCCGCTCGCGCCGCTGCCGGCAAGCCACCGATCGCCTGCGTTCCGGAAGGCGAGTCCGTCGGCATCATGGACATGCTCGACGGCCTGAACGAACTACCCGCCAGCTACCAGAAGCGCCCCCTCAAGGACGGCTACGCCCGCGTTCTGGCGAACCTCTACCCGTGCCGCTGAGGTTTCTGCAGCTGCTAGTTACCCACGTACATTCGTCACCCCAGCGAAAGCTGGGGTCTCCCTGTTGGAGAGTGCACGGCCCGCACAACGAGATCCCAGCTTTCGCGGGGATGACGCAAGAGGTGAGGGTGGCCGACGGTGTTCCGCCCTAATCCGTCAAACCATGCAGTAACAGCAGCACGATAAACGCCAGCAACACCGTGAACGCGAACGTCAACAACGCCACAGTCCGCCACGCCGCAGACCACTTCCGCAGCGAATACGCCCCCCGAAGCTGCGCGAACATATGGGCTGGCGGCACGCACATCGCCGCCATAACGATCCAGCCCTCCGCGACGCCGATCACGCCCGCTATGATCAGCACGATCGTCAGCAGCATCATGAACGCGAGCGAATAGGTCACGAAGATTGCGTGATCGTAGAGGTGATGTTGGCGTCGCCAGAGGAAAAGAAGCGCCATGAACGGCACGGATAACGGAATCAGCCCCCAGCTGTATTTATACGCGCTGGTCTGCAGCTTGTAGAACATGAGGCCCGGATTGCCGTTCGCCTTGGCGATCCCGTGGTCGAGCCGCTCCCAGCCGGTCTTGAAATCGCCTAGGTCGACGACCGTGCCGTAGGCGGCACCGTTTTGCATATCCGCCGCCACGCCGAGTGCACGAGCGGTAGTACGAAGGGCGCTTGCCTGCCGATCGAGCGTGGCAAGCTGCTCCCCCGAAAGACTGGCGGGGTCACGCTTCGCAACCTCCTGCTGCCCCTCGACTTTTGTCAACGCGAGGCGAGCCCTGGCGGCCTCGCGGGCATAGTCGGACGTCTTGCCGGTGCGCTGGTCCCGGATGAAGTCCTTCGTCATTTCGCCGCCGACCGCACCGATCGTCGCGAACATCAGGAAGACGGTGAACAGGAACAGCGCCAGCGGCGACACGAACCGCGACCGCTCGCCATTGACGTACCGCCGCGTAAGCGCGCCTGGATGCAGTACCAGCAGCGGCAAGGTCCGCCATATCTTGCCTTCGAAATGGAAAACCCCGTGTGCGATCTCATGCCCGATCCCGCCGAGCGAGCGGTGGACATGCCCCGATTGGCCGCAGGCATGGCAGTGCTCGCCCAGTAGCCGCGTCCCGCAATTCAGGCAAAGCGCACCGTCCGGGCCATGGCCCGTACGCACGCCATGCGCTTCGCCCGCGCTCGGTTCGAACGCACGCCCGACGAAACTTCCCGTGGCGATATCCGCCGCCGCCCCGATGTCCCCAGTCATGCGTCCCCCTGCAATATCGGCAGCGTAACGAGTTCCTGACGTTGGCGCGAGGGGCTTCGCATGCTACCGCGCAGGCCATGGCCGACGCAGAAAATCCGACCGAAATGATTGCCGAAATGGGCCGCCGCGCGCGCGCTGCCGCGCTGGTTCTAGCAGCGATGCCGTCGGCGCTTAAAGCCGCGGCGCTTGCATCGGCGGCGGAGTCGATCCGGGCGGCATCTGCTGAGATCGTTGCGGCGAACGCCGAGGACATGACGCGCGCCGGCGAGGCAGGTCTGTCGGGTGCGTTGCTCGATCGGTTGCGGCTTGACGAAGCGCGGGTCGCGGCGATGGCTGACGGCGTCGCGGCCGTGGCAGCGCTCGCCGATCCGGTCGGGCAGGTAATCGACGCCAGCGAGCGCCCGAACGGCCTGAAGCTCTCGCGCGTGCGTGTGCCGATCGGCGTCATCGGTATCATCTACGAGAGCCGCCCCAACGTCACCGCCGACGCTGCGGCGCTCTGCGTGATGGCCGGTAACGCGGCGATCCTGCGCGGCGGATCGGAAGCGGTGAAAAGCAGTCGCGCGATCCACGCGGCACTGGTCGCCGGGCTGAAGGCGGGCGGGGTGCCCGTCGACGCGGTGCAACTCGTGCGGACCACCGATCGCGCGGCAGTCGGCGCGATGCTGAAAGCGGACGGGGTGATCGACCTGATCATCCCCCGCGGCGGCAAGAGTCTCGTCGCGCGTGTCCAGGCTGAAGCGCGCGTTCCCGTTCTCGCGCATCTCGATGGTATCAATCATGTCTTCGTGCATGCGTCGGCTGATCCAGCGATGGCCAAGGACGTCGTTGTCGATGCGAAGATGCGCCGCACCGGTGTCTGCGGCTCGATGGAAACGCTGCTGATCGACCGTAATTACGCGGACGCACCCGCCTTGATCCGAAGTCTCGCTGCGACGGGCTGCGAAGTCCGTGGAGACGCAAGCGCGCACGCCCTCGTTCCTGAAATCGCTGCCGCCGCCGCAACCGACTGGGACACCGAGTATCTCGACGCGATTGCCTCGGTAGCGATCGTCGACGGACTCGAGGGCGCTGTAGCGCACATCGCCCGCCACGGCTCGCACCACACCGACGCGATCGTCGCCGAAGACGCCGCCGTTGCCGAGCGCTTCCTGACCTCAGTCGACAGCGCGATCGTTCTCTGGAACGCGTCCACCCAGTTCGCCGACGGCGGCGAGTTCGGCCTCGGCGCGGAGATCGGCATCGCCACGGGTCGCCTCCACGCCCGCGGCCCGGTCGCACTGGAGGGCCTCACCACCTACAAATGGATCGGCCGCGGCACCGGCCAGGTGCGCGGTTGATGCGGTGCAGTCGAAGGAGTAGCTTCGCGCTATGAACGCTTTCACCCCGATAACGGCAGAGCTCGACGCCGAGACGATGGCGATCGTTGATAGCCTTGCTGCGGCCAAGGGCATGACCGGCCCGCAATTTGCCGCTGAGGCCATCCGACGCGTGGCCGAAAGCGAAGCGGATTACCGTGCGTTCATCCAGGTTGGTATCGATGCAGCGGATCGCGGTGATGTCGTTCCGCACGATCAGGTGATGGCTGAGCTCGATCGGATGATCGAACGGCATCAATCTCGGTGCAAATAGAATGGACGACGCCTGCGCTGAACGATTTGCGCGGTATCGATATGTGGCTCTCCGCCGAGGCTGACCCGGAATGGGCAGTACGAACGCTCGGGGCCATTCGGTTAAGATCGAAGTTTCTCGAGAATTTTCCGCGAGGCGGGCGTCCACATCGAGACGGCAATCGCATTCTACGCGTCTTCGATACGCCGTATCTCATTCGATATCGCATCGTCGGCGATCTGGTGCAGATCCTTCGAGTGCCGCACGAACGCGAGGATTGGTTCATCGAACCATGACCAACGTCGGTATCCTCGGCGGGTCGTTCAATCCTGCGCACTGCGGCCATCGCGGCATCACGTTGGCAGCGATCGACGCGCTCGCGCTCGACGAGGCGTGGTGGCTGGTATCCCCTGGCAACCCGCTCAAGGACGCAGCCAACGACATGGCGCCGCTCTCCGCCCGCCTTGCCTCGGCGCGGAAAATGGCCCGCCGCGCACCGATCCGCGCGACCGACATCGAGGCGCGGCTGCACACTCGCTACACGCTCGACACGATCCGCAAGCTCAATCGGCGCTATCCCAAAATGCGGTTCATCTGGTTGATGGGGGCGGACAATCTCGCCGACTTCCATCGATGGAAGAACTGGCGGCAGATCGCCCGCGAGGTTCCGATTGCGGTAATCGCGCGTCCGGGATATGACGGGCGCGCCCTCGCGGCCCCCGCGATGGGTTGGCTGCGGCGCTTCCAACGGCGCACAGACCATGCGAAGAGCTGGACGACGTGGAGATTGCCGGCCCTTGTGCTGTTGCGCTTCCGACCCGACCCGACCTCCGCAACCGGCCTGCGTGCCAAAAATCCCGACTGGGTTCAGCACGTTGCTGGTCCGGTAGTCTTACCCAGGAGCTGACTTGGCAACTTCCCCTACTGCCCCTCGCGCGACCGACCCCGAAGAGGTTGAGGCGCTGCATCGCCTGATCCTCGCGTCGCTCGACGACGACCAGGCGGTCGAGACCATCTCGATCCCGCTCGCGGGCAAGACCAGCATCGCCGATTACATGGTGATCGCCAGCGGTCGTTCGACCCGCCAGGTCGCCTCGATGGCGCAGAAGCTGGCCGAGCGGATCAAGGCCGAGTTCAAGCGTCCGGTGAAGATCGAAGGCCTGCCGACCGCCGACTGGGTGCTGATCGACGCGACCGACGTCATCGTCCACCTGTTCCGCCCCGAAGTCCGCAGCTTCTACAATCTGGAGCGGATGTGGGCATTCGGCGATGCACCCGCGCCGCCGCCCGTGCCGACCTTCACCGACGAAGACTAAACCGACCCAGAGGCGGCGATGCTGCTCCACATCGTCGCCTGCGGTCGGATCGGTCGCTCGCCCGAGGCCGACCTCGTCGACCGCTATCTGAAGCGTATCGTCTGGCCGACCAAGGTCAGCGAGCTCCCCGACACCGGCGGCAAGATCCCGCTGGTCGGCGAGCAGACCAAGCGCATCCTGCTCGACGAGAAGGGCGAGACGCTGTCGTCGACGCAGTTTGCGCAAAAGCTCGAGCGATGGCGCGACGACGGCGTGCGCGAGGCACGATTCATGATCGGGGCGGCCGACGGCTTCGACGATGCGGCGCGCGACGAGGCCGATCTGCTCTTCTCGTTCGGCCGCGCGACCTGGCCGCATCTGCTCGCGCGCGCGATGCTCGCCGAACAACTCTTCCGCGCGACCAGCATCCTTGCCAACCACCCCTATCACCGCGAAGGGTGATGCATGAGGATGGGGAGGGGCCTGGCCGTCGCGGCGCTGCTCGCGGTGGCGGGCGGCGTGACCGCGCAGACCAACGACACGGCTGAGGTCGCGAGCGAACAGGGGCGTCTGGTCGCGGCAAAGCGCGATGCCGCGATCGCCGCACGCCGTGCAGCCAAACTCACCGCAGCGGCTATCCAGGAGCGAAACGCCGCCGACAAGGCGCAGCGTGAAGAACAGGCTTTAGCCGCCCGCGTAACGGCTGCCGAAGCCAACCTCGCGACAGCCAGTGCGCGCGTGGCGCTAGTCGAACGCCTCCTGACCAATCAGCGCGCCAAGCTCGGCCGCGCGCAAGCCCCGGTCGCACGGTTGCTCGCCGCGCTGGAGTCGCTCGCCCGCCGCCCGACGATCGTCGCAGTCGCGCAGCCGGGATCGGTCGACGACCTCGTCCATGTCCGCGCGGTGCTCGGCAGCGCGCTCCCAGTGGTCCGCCAGCGTACCGAAGCAGTTCGCATCGAACTCGTCGAAACACGTCGCCTGCAAGCCAGCGCTACGCTCGCCGCCAAGGCGCTCGCCGACGGCCGCGCCCACCTGGAGAACGATCGCGTCGCGCTGGCCACCCTGGAGGCGCGCCATCGTCAACGCAGCCAGACGCTTGACCGCGGTGCGCTCAGCGAATCCGATCGCGCACTGGCGCTCGGCGAACGCGCGCGGGATCTGGTCGACGGTATGACCGCCACGACCAACGCCAAGGCGACCGCAGCCAGCCTGATCGCGCTCGCCGGTCCCATCCCCCGCCCGATCGCGCCCGGCACGACGCCCCCGGCGCCCCCGCGCGGCGTGTACCGTACACCGGTAGCGGGCAGGCTCGTCACCGGCTTCGACGAAGTCTCGGACGCCGGAGTCCGATCGCGCGGCCTGACCTTCGCCACTGCCCCCCGATCTCGTGTCGTCGCCCCCGCGGCGGGCACGGTGCGCTACGCGCATCGCTTCCGCGACTATGGCACGATCGTCATCATCGACCACGCCGACGGCTGGACCAGCCTCGTCACGGGCCTCGCGACAACATCCGCAAAGCCCGGCGATCGCGTCGCGATGGGCGCGCCGCTCGGCACCGCCCCCCGCGAAGACCCGCGCATCACGGTCGAACTCCGCCGCCGGGGCCGCCCCGTCGACGTCGCTTCGTTGATCAATTGAGAGCCGGCGGCTGGCAGGTGTTCCGGACCTTTCCAAATTACTTCGTCACCCCGGACCGGTTCGGCAGGCACCCCTCTTTGACATGTAATGCTCCGTCATCCCCGCGGAGGCGGGGATCCAGATGCTCAAACGGTGGCGATTATGTCGCGAGATTTGCCAGTATGGGTTCCCGCCTGCGCGGGAATGACCGTGACACGTTTGACGGGGGATAAGCGCCGACGGGGTCAGTAGGCCACCGTTCCAATAATCAAATCCTGCCGAGCATGGGGCAGCGTGGATGCCGGACCGAGCCCGGCATGACGGTGAGGAGAGTCGCCGCCTCAAACCCCGTCGCCAGGCGCCCCCAGTCAGCCGCTATTAACCCTGGCGCCGCTTTGCTCCGCGCGTTGCCGCCAGCGTTCCGCTACGCTACGCCGTCACGACCGTACGACACGTCTTTTCTCAGGTTGCAGGACCATCGATGCCTCGTCCTATACTGCGTACCCCGTTCCTTGCCGCGACCGCGATCGTCGGCGCGCTGACGCTGATCCCGCTCGCCACCTCGGCGATGGCGGCGGTCGACACCGACACCTACCGCGAGTTCGACCAGTTCCTCGATGTGTTCAACCGCGTGAAGGCGGATTACGTCGACAAGGTCGATGACAAGACGCTGATCAAGGGCGCGATCCAGGGCATGCTCGCCAGCCTCGATCCGCACAGCTCGTACGTCGACGCGCTCGACTACGAAAACCTCCGGATCATGACCGAGGGCAATTACGGCGGCCTCGGCCTCACGGTGCAGATGGAGGACGGCGCGATCAAGGTCGTCGCCCCGCAGGAGGACTCTCCCGCCGCCCGCGCGGGCGTGAAGTCCGGCGACTACATCACGCATATCGACGGCAAGCTGATCTACGGCGATTCGCTCGACGAGGCGGTCGGCAAGATGCGCGGCAAGCCCGGCAGCAAGATCACATTGGGCCTGGTCCGCCCCGGCCGCGACAAGCCGCTCGACGTCACGATGATGCGCGAGATCATCGTCCAGAAGCCGGTGAAGTGGGAAGTCCGCGGCGACGTCGGCTATATCAACATCAACACCTTCAGCGAGCATACCGGTGCGGATACCCGCGCGGCGATCATGAGCATCGACAAGTCGCTCGGCCACCGCCCACTCGGCTATGTCGTCGACCTGCGCGAGAATGGCGGCGGCCTCCTGACCCAGGCGATCGAGGTCAGCGACGCGTTCCTCGACCACGGCGAGATCGTCTCGCAGCGCGGTCGCGAGAAGACCGATATCGAGCGCTATTACGCCAAGCCCGGCGATGACGCGCACGGCCTGCCGGTCGTCGTCCTCACCGACCCCGGCACCGCGTCGGCGTCCGAGATCGTCGCAGGCGCGCTTCAGGATCATCACCGCGCGCTAATCATGGGCGAGCGCAGCTTCGGCAAGGGCTCGGTCCAGACCGTGCTTCAGCTCGGCCCCGAGACAGCGCTCCGCCTGACCACCGCGCGTTATTTCACGCCGTCCGGCCGCTCGGTCCAGGAGGGCGGGATCGAGCCCGACATCAAGGTGCCGCAGCTCACCGATCCCGACTACAAGTCGCGCCCGGTGTTCCGCGAGGCCGACCTGCGCAAGCATCTGATCAACGAGGTGAAGGCCGACAACGCGGTGCTCGAGGAGGATACCAAGACCGACCCGCGCTTCTCGCAGACGCCTGATCAGCTGAAGAAGCAGGGCATCGACGACTTCCAGCTCTATTACGCGCTCAAGACCGTCGCGCGTCTCGGTGGCCCGGTGCAGGTCGCCGCTGCCACCAAGCCGCGCCCGATCAAGCCTGATGCCGACGCAACCAAGGCGTCCGCCAAGTGAGCGTGCGTCGCGGGTTGGGCATGACCAAGAACGAAGAGATCGCACGCGCCATCGCGCTCCTGCTGCCGGCGTTCCTCCTACTCGGTGCGCTCGGGTCGCAATATCTCGGCGGGCTGTATCCGTGCGAGATGTGTCACTGGCAGCGCTGGCCACATTATTCGGCAGTGCTGGTTGCCGGCGCGACGTTCTTCGTCCCCGGCCGTTCGCTGCGGGCATCGCTGGTGATCATCGCCGGGCTGCTGATCGGGCTCAGCGGTCTTATCGGCGTCGCGCATGCCGGCGTCGAATATCATTGGTGGAACGGCTTTACCGCCTGCACCACGACTGTCTCGATGGCCGGCACGACCGCCGCCGAGCGCCTCGCTGCTATCATGAACGCGCCGATGGTGCGCTGTGATTCGCCACAGTGGAAGCTGCTCGGCATTTCGCTCGCCGGGTTCAACGCGATCTTTTCCCTCGTCGGTGCGTTCACCATATTCGCACTCATGAGGAAGACGAGATGAGCGGCTGGAAGCCAGGAGACGCCAAGCGGGCGACGGACTCGATGATCCGGGTCGACCAGGCCGGAGAATACGGCGCGATCCGTATCTATGCGGGTCAGCTTGCCGTGCTCGGCGATCGTCACCCGGCGTCGCGCTCGATCCACCACATGGCGCAGCAGGAAGAGCGGCACCGCGCGTTCTTCGACAAGATGATCGTCGATCGCCGCGTGCGGCCCACGGTGCTGCAGCCCATCTGGAAGGTCGCCGGCTTCGCGCTGGGCGCAGTCACGGCCGCGATCAGCCCGCGGGCTGCGATGGCGTGCACGGCCGCGGTCGAGACCGAGATCGACAAGCATTACGAGGAACAACTCGTTCAGCTTGGCGCCAGCGACCCTGAGCTATCGGCGGCTATCCTCGATTTTCAGGCCGAGGAACTCGAGCACAAGGCGACCGCGATTGCGGCTGGGGCTGAGGAAACGCCGGGCTATCCGGTGTTGAGCGCGGCGATCCGGCTTGGATGCAAGGTCGCGATCGCTACCGCCAAGCGGATCTGAGCAGCGGCCGATACAATGAGAACACGACCGGTGACGGGAATACGGATTGTGGGAGTGATGCGTATGAAAATGCTATTTGCGGCGGCGTTGCTCGTCGCTGGACCCGCGGTCGCACAGACCGCGCAACCAAACTCGCCCGGCAACACGGGGCCGACGCTGGCGCAACTGCCAACCAAGGCCCCCGCGCTTCCCGGCGCGACGGCCAAACCCAAACCTGTCGTCGCGCCACCTCAGGTCTCGCGCAACGCACCGATCAACGGCGTCCTGACGCTGTTCGGCAACGAACGCTGCCCGACCAACCAGAACGGCGAAGAGATCGTCGTCTGCGTCCGCCGCAGCGCGCAGGAGCAGTACCGCGTCCCGAAGGAACTCCGCGAGTTCGTCGTTACGCCCGAGAATGCCAGCTGGGCGACCAAGGCGCAGGGTACGATGGACGCCGGGTCGGGCGTCAACACGATCGGCAGCTGCTCCGCAGTCGGGGCCGGCGGTGCCACTGGCTGCTTCGGCCAGCGGGTTCGCGAATCACGCCTGGAAAACAAGACGCGCGCGGCGGAAGTGCCTGTCCTGCCCTGAATGGTATGATCATCGTTCCTCTTCCTGCTGGGAGGAGGAACGCCAATCCAAAGCTATCGTATAGAACAGCGCGCCGCGGTTACGGGTGGCGCTTCAGTCCGCGTACCCGGTGCCAGATGTAGAAGCCGACGAGGGCTATGAGGACGACGCCGATCAGCAGGTCGGCGCTGTGGAACGCGGCCTTCACGCGTGGATCGCTGTCCCATTTGTCGCCGAGCTTCATGCCGACCCATGCCAGCCCGAAGCACCACGGCCATGACCCGATGAACGTGTAGACGTGGAACGGCACCAGCTTCATCCGCGCGACGCCGGCAGGGAAGGCGATGAACGAGCGGATGACGGGAAGCAGGCGTCCGATCAGCACCGCCATCGAGCCCCAGCGCGCGAAAAACCGGTCCGCTGCGTCGAGCTCGCCCGGCCCGATCAGGACGAAGCGGCCCCAGCGTTCGGCCATCGGCCGGCCGCCGCGCTTGCCGATCTCGTACGCTACGATCGAACCGAGGTTGCACCCGATCGCGCCCGCGGTCGCGGCGAGATACAGGTCGAACCGCCCGGTCGAGACGAGGTAGCCGGCGAACGGCATGATGATCTCTGAGGGCAGCGGGATGCACGCGCTCTCGATCGCCATGAGCAGCGCGATGCCGACATAGCCACCCGACGAGATGACGCCGATCGTGAAGGTGGCCAGCACGGCCAGGATCTTTTCGAACATGGGTCGGTCGATTGCGCGAACCTGGCGCGGAAGGGAAGAGCCAATCGGAACCGTCGGCCGTGTCGTGCGCTGTTTGCGGCATGACAGATCTTACACTCAACGACGGCCGCACGATGCCCCAGCTCGGCATGGGCACGTGGCAGATCCCCGACAGCCAGGCCGCGGCGATCGTCCGCTCCGGGCTCGATATCGGCTTCCGGCTGGTCGACACCGCTGCGATCTACGAGAACGAACGCGGCGTCGGTGACGGCTACAAGGGCTCGGACGCGTTCCTGACGACCAAGCTCTGGAACGACCGGCAGGGTGACGCCGAAGCGGCGATGGACGAGAGCCTTGCGCTGCTCGGTGTCGAGTCGGTCGACCTGTACCTGATGCACTGGCCGGTGCCGAAGCAGGACAAGTATGTCGAAGCGTGGAAGGCGATGATCTCGCTGCGTGATGCCGGGAAGGCCAAGTCGATCGGCGTGTCGAACTTCCTGCCCGAGCATATCGACGCGATTGTTGCTGCGACCGGTGTGACGCCAGCGGTCAACCAGATCGAGCTCCACCCGAATTTCCAGCAGCGCGAGCAGCGCGCCTATCATGAAACGCACGGCATCGTGACGCAGAGCTGGAGCCCGTTGGGGCAGGGCAAGACGCTGCTGCAGGACGGCGCGATCGTTCGGATCGCGGACAAGCATGGTCGGAGTGCGGCGCAGGTGATCCTCGCATGGCATCTGGGGAACGGCTTTTCGGTTATCCCGAAGGCGTCGGATGCCGAGCATCTCGCGGACAATTTCGCGGCGTTGGATCTGACGCTGGATGACGAGGACATGGCTGCGATCGAAGCGCTCGACGATCCTGCTGGCCGATTGGGACCAGAACCGAACAGCATGTAATGGGTCAGGAAGCGATTCGACTGACGAGCTCGGCATCCTGACTTTCGTCAGGATGCCGGAGGAAAGGAGCGTGCGATCTACTCCATCGGTGATCAAGCAATTCGTCCGCCTACGACGCGCAAGTCTTCGACAAATCGCGCATATTCTTCCGCCGCCTGCGCTGGGTCCGGCAGCCGCAGCAGGTAACTCGGATGCACCGTAATCCACGCCTCGCCGCCGTCGGGCAATTGCAGCGCCTGTCCACGCTCCCGTCCTATTGTCATCACCTTGCCGAACAGCGACCGGGCCGCGGTGGCGCCCAGCGCCACGGTCACCTTCGGCTTGATGAGCATCTGTTCCTGCTCGATCCACCAGCGACAGGCGTCGATCTCACCGGCGCCGGGCTTGGCGTGGATGCGTCGTTTGCCGCGCTGTTCGAACTTGAAATGCTTTACTGCGTTGGTGACGTAGGCGCGCGAGCGATCGACGCCGGCTTCGGCCATCGCCTTGTCGAACATCTGGCCGGCGGGGCCGACGAACGGGCGTCCGGCGATATCCTCCTGGTCGCCGGGTTGCTCGCCGACGAACATCAGCGGCGCATCGACCGGGCCTTCGCCGAACACGGTTTGCGTCGCCGGCTTGTAGAGCGGGCAGCGGGTGCAACCGGCGGCCTCGTCGCGTAGCGCTTCCCATGCAATCTGGCTATTGCCGCCGACCGTGTCGCGCGCGCGCTGGATCATCCCGCTCTCCCGTGCCTGCGCGGCCGCCAGTAGCCCCGGCACCAGCGCAGTTTCGGGCATGTTCTTCCAGTATTTCTTGGGCATCTCCTTCAGCATCGCGCCGATCTTGACGCGGGCCGGGTTGAAGATGCTGGCGTAATAGGTCTTCCAGACTTCCTCGGTAGGGTCGCCGTCGGGGGCGTCGGCCTTGCTGGCGCCGGGGCCTTCGCTGAGCGCCTTGCCATCCCAGTGGATCGAGACTTCGGGCGTCAGGATCGACCAGCGCATGCTGGCGAAGCGGTTGACGAAGAACGCGGCGTTGGCGCGGACGATATGGTGGTCGGGTTCGAACCACGCGACGAAGCGCGTGCCGCCGTCCTCCTCGACCTCGCGGAAACGGAGGAACGCGCGCATCTTGTGGATGTCGCGGCGGACGTCCTTGGCGATCCGGTCGAGGCGGCGGACGAGCGGATCGGCGCGGTCCTCGATCAGTTTTTGTTCGCGGCGGAGGCGGAAAAGCAGCGTGTAGAGCAGGGCGAACCGTTCTGGGTCGCTGCCGAGGATGGCGCTGCGGGCCAGGTCAATGAAGGCGCGTGGGACGGAGAATGCGCCTGGGGGTGGGGCGGGGGCCGGATCAGCTACGGTTGCGAACAGGTCGACCGGTTCGTCGCCGACTTGCCAGACGACGTCGTCGGGGGGGACGTCCTCGGCGATCAGGCCACGCGCGGCGTCGCGCCAGCCGTCGAAATCGTCGGGTTCGGTTAGGGTTACGACGCGCATAATCCTCCCCGGCACGGGGAGGGGGACCTCGACGCATAGCGGCGTGGTGGAGGGGGTTCGCCACCAATGATACGCTCGTGGAAGCCCCCCTCCACCAGCTGTGCTGGTCCCCCTCCCCGTGCCGGGGAGGAATGCAAGGGCGTCACGCGAACATTTCCATTTGCTTGGGTTTTGGGGCGACGATGGGTCGGAGTTCGGCCTTGTCCGCTAGCGTCACGGGGCGCCAATCCTCGGCGATGATGAAGGGGCGGAGCTTGGCGACTGACACGGTCAAGCGGGCGATGTCCGCCAAATGCAGGCGGCGCCAGCGGCGGCTTGTGAGGATGCCGTTGACTGCCTTCACGCCCAGTCCGGGGACGCGGAGGAGCATTTCGCGGGGGGCGCGGTTGACGTCTACCGGGAAAGATCCGCGAAATTTGAGTGCCCAGGCGAGCTTGGGGTCGATGTCGAGCGGGAGCATGCCGGTCGCGTCGTCGGCGGCGGCGACGACCTCGTGCGGCTGGAATTCGTAGAAGCGCATCAGCCAGTCGGACTGGTACAGCCGGTGCTCGCGCATCAGTGGCGGGCGTTGGAGTGGCAACACGGCGCTCGCATCAGGGATGGGGCTGAACGCCGAATAATACACGCGGCGAAGGCCGAAGCGGTCGTACAGGGTCGACGCCTTCCGGACGATGTCGCCGTCGGTCGCGGCGTCTGCACCGACGATCATCTGGGTCGACTGGCCGGCGGGGGCAAACTTCGGCGCGGACTTGTATTTCGCCTTGGCGTCCTTGCCGTCGATTATCGAGGCCTTCACCTCCGCCATCGCGGTCTCGATACGGACGCCGTCCTTCTCGGGCGCGAGTCGCTTCAGGCCGTTCGCGGTTGGCAGTTCGACGTTGATCGAGACGCGGTCCGCGTACAGCCCCGCCTGGTGGACGAGTTCGGGATCGGCGTCGGGAATCGTCTTGAGGTGGATGTAGCCGCGGAAATGATGGTCCTCGCGCAAACTCCGCGCGACTTCGACCATCTGTTCCATCGTGTAGTTCGACGACGCGATGATGCCGGACGAGAGGAACAGGCCCTCGATGTAGTTGCGCTTGTAGAAGGCGATAGTGAGATCGACGACTTCCTTCGCTGTAAAGCGGGCGCGGCGGACGTTCGAGCTTTTGCGGTTGATGCAGTAATGGCAGTCGAAGATGCAGCTGTTGGTTAGCAGGATCTTGAGCAGCGAGATGCAGCGGCCGTCGGGCGCATAGGCGTGGCAGATGCCCATGCCTTCGGTCGAACCGAGCCCCTTGCCGTCCTTCGAATTGCGCTTGGTCGTGCCCGACGATGCGCACGATGCGTCGTATTTGGCAGCGTCGGCGAGGATCTCGAGCTTTTCACGGGTGTCGAGTTGAGCCATTCGTTCGTCTTACGTTCCGCGAAAAGGGGTGTCGAGTGATGGAGATCAACTTGTTGCTATGTCGCTGATGCGGGGCGGTTCTCGGTCGTGACGGCAGAGTGAAGTATAGAAAGTGTAGACGCTGGGAGCGTTTTCGCAGGGGCGGTTTCCTGGGTATGAAAGTCTAACGATCGAGGCGTCGGAACGCTGTCAGGATTTGGGCGTGTAGGACAGCGATCAGTCAGTCGAACACGTAGCGGATCAGGTCGACCATGCCGCCAAGGCTTACGGGCAGGAGCAGCAACAGAAAGAGATAGACGAAGATCAGGCGGGTCAGCGCCTTCTCGTGACGATACACGGGCTTGCGGGGAGGCAGGTCCTCCTTGCGCGGCCAGATGGTGGATTCGTCGAGGAACATCGAGGGTCAACGTCGCGAACGGGGATTGTCTCCCTACGCCGTTGCGATGAGTCCGGTCGCGGCTTGCAGGTCGACCGAGACGAGGCGGCTGACACCGCGTTCGATCATCGTCACGCCGAACAGGCGGTGCATGCGGCTCATCGTGACGGCGTTGTGCGTGACGACGAGGTAGCGCGTGTCAGTGTCGCGCGACATGCGGTCGAGCAGGTCGCAGAAGCGCTCTATATTGGCGTCGTCGAGCGGCGCATCGACCTCGTCGAGGACGCAGATCGGCGCGGGGTTGGTGAGGAACAGGCCGAAGATCAGCGCGACCGCGGTCAGAGCCTGCTCGCCGCCGGATAGCAGGGTGAGCGACTGGAGGCGTTTGCCGGGTGGTTGCGCCATGATCTCGAGGCCGGCTTCAAGCGGGTCGTCGGAGTCGATCAGTTCGAGGTGCGCGGCGCCGCCGTCGAAGAGGGTGGTGAAGAGGCGCTGGAAATGGCCGTTGACCGCTTCGAATGCGGCGAGCAGGCGCTGGCGGCCTTCGCGGTTGAGCGTGCCGATCGAGCCACGCAATCGGTTGACCGCCTGGCCGAGTTCGTCGCGTTCGACCGCGTTGCCCCGCGCGGACTCTTCGAGTTCGGCAAGTTCGGTTTCGGCGACGAGGTTGACCGGGCCGATCCGCTCTCGGTCGGTAGTGAGACGGTCGTGGGTGGCGGACTCCTCCGCTGGCATGCGGACGTCGGTGACCGCGAAGCCGAGGCGTTCGGGGAGGACGGGCGCGGGGCATTGGAAGCGTTCGCCCGACAGGCGGCCGAGATCGAGGCGGCGCGCTTCGTGGTTTTCGACGCGGGCGATCGCCCCGGCGCGCGCTTCGCGGGCGACGGCGAGCGCTTCGGTAGCGGCGCGGTGGGCGTCGTCGGCGGTGCGGGCGGCGGTTTCCGCGGTGCGTTCGGTGGCGAGGAGCGCGTCGGCGGTTGTGCGCGCGTCTTGGTGTTCGGCGTCCAGCGTGGCGATCTCTGCGTCGAGGGCGGCGGGGCGAGCGGCGATCGCGGCTAAGTCGGTGCCGAGCGTGGTTTCGCGCGAGTCCATGGCGGCGATGCGCTTGGCGGCTTCACCGGCGCGTGCGCGCCAGCTTCGGGTGTCGGCTTGCGCGGCGGACAGGCGTTCGCGGTGGGCGGCTATGGTGCGGTCGAGCGTGGTGCGATCGGCACGGGCTTGCGCGACGGCGGCGCGGCTGCGTTCGGCGTCGTATTGGAGCGTGGCGACCTGGCGCGCGTTGGCGGTGCCGTCGGGGACGGCGGCCATCGCGGCTTCGGCGCGGGTGCGGTCGGCGTGCGCGTCGGCGACGTCGTCGGCGATGCGGTGCGCGCGGACGTCGAGGTCTGCGCGCTGGG
>NZ_JADBIA010000018.1:0-47257 GCF_014892665.1 Sphingomonas sp. CFBP 13603
GAAAGACCTTGATGTATCAGACACCGGCTGAAATGTTCGCCCAGCGTGTTGCAGCCACCCGTTGAACCCACCCCTCATAGCGGACATTGCGTAACCGGCCGTCTCGGCTGTTGAGGCAGCAACCGTCGATAAATATTCGTCAACCACTACGCTCGTATAGTGGCGTTATGGAGCGCTCCTTTATCGCGGTCACGGCGATCGCCTCGACATTGATGTTTGCCGGTGTCTGGAAAGCCACCGAACCGCGGCCGACCGCAGTTTCGGCTGTCGTCGATACCACGGCCGCTCCCGAAGCAGCGGTGGCCGCATCGCCGGCGTTGCGGCGGCATGTGGTCGCGCCTCCCCGGCAAGTCGCCGACGCCGAGCCGTACAATGTCGTTCGACCGGCATACGGACCATCGACCCCGGCCCGTCGTTCGACCAACGTCGGATCGGAAAGCTCGGTATTCTACCGCGGGTGCCGCGAAGTACGCGCGGCAGGCGCAGCGCCGCTCCATCGCGGCCAGCCGGGGTATCGTGCCGGCATGGACGGCGATGGCGACGGGATAGCCTGCGAAAACGATCGCTGACCCGCCGCCGCCTAACCCTCAGCTATGCAGGAAGTGCATCACGTCGCCGTCGTGGACGACGTACGCCTTGCCTTCCGCGCGCAGCTTGCCCGCCTCGCGTGCCTTCGATTCGCCACCCAGCGCGATGAAGTCGTCGAACGCGATCGTCTCGGCGCGGATGAAGCCCTTTTCAAAATCGCCGTGGATCTCGCCCGCCGCCTGCGGTGCGGTCGCGCCCTCGTGGACGGTCCAGGCGCGTGCCTCCTTCGGGCCGACCGTGAAGAACGTCAGCAGGTGGAGCAGCTTGTACCCGGCGGTGATGACGCGCGCGAGGCCGGTCTCTTCCAGACCCAGCTCACCGAGAAACTCGCCGCGATCCTCCGCTGGCATCGTCGCGATCTCCGCCTCGATCGCCGCCGACACGACGACCGCTTCCGCGCCCTCGGCCTTCGCCTTCTCGAACACCCGCGCCGACAGCGCATTGCCGTTCGCCGCATCGCCCTCGTCGACGTTGCACACGTACAGCACGGGCTTGGCCGTCAGCAGCTGCGCCTGCGCGAACACGCGCGCCTCGTCCTCGTCCTTCGGCACGGTCAGCCGCGCAGGCTTGCCTTCGCGGAGCAGGTCGAGCGCCTGGCCGAGCACGGCGGCGCCGATCTTGGCCTCCTTGTCGCCCTGCATGCCCTTCTTGGCGAGGTTCGGCACGCGCTTCTCGAGGCTTTCGAGATCGCTCAGCATCAGTTCGGTGTCGACCGTCTCGGCGTCCGCGATCGGATCGACCTTGTTGTCGACATGCGTCACGTCGCCGTCCTCGAAACAGCGCAGCACATGGACGATCGCGTCGACCTCGCGAATGTTGCCGAGGAACTGGTTGCCGAGCCCTTCGCCCTTCGACGCGCCGCGCACGAGGCCGGCGATGTCGACGAAGCCGAGCTGAGTCTCGATGATCTTCTGCGAACCCGCGATCTTCGCGAGCGCGTCGAGCCGCTTGTCGGGCACGCCGACGTTACCGACGTTCGGCTCGATCGTGCAGAACGGATAGTTCGCCGCCTGCGCCGCGGCCGTCTCGGTCAGCGCGTTGAAGAGAGTGGACTTGCCGACGTTCGGCAGCCCCACGATGCCGCAGCGAAAACCCATGATATGCCCTTGGTATAAGAATGTGCGGGCGCTTTAGGGCAGGGCGGCAAGGAAGGCCAGCAAGGACGCCTGCGCTTATCGTTGGGCGCCACTCTGATTAACGCCACCACCCCGGCGGAGGCCGGGGCCCAGTTGGGGGACGTTGCTGACGATAGTCGGCACACCGTTATTGCCACCTTTCCAACTGGCCCCCGGCCTCCGCCGGGGTGGTACGCATACAGTGACAGGCGTGATCGAACCACTCGATTGCCGCAATGCAGCAAAATTATCATACCGCTCGGTAGAGATATCGCCGCTCGATGGTTATCATGAGCCTCTCCCCCAGAAGTCCCCAGGAATTCCATGACCACGACCGCCAACGGCTACGCCGCGCAATCCCCCGAAACCCCGCTCGCACCGTTCTCGTTCGAGCGCCGCGAACCCGGCAAGACCGACGTCGCGATCGACATCGCGTTCTGCGGCGTCTGCCATTCCGACCTCCACACCGCCAAGGGCGAGTGGGAAGGCACGCTCTACCCCTGCGTCCCCGGCCACGAGATCGTCGGCCATGTCACCGCAGTCGGCAGCGATGTCACCAAGTTCAAGGTCGGCGATGTCGTCGGCGTCGGCTGCATGGTCGACAGCTGCGGCGAATGCCCGTCGTGCAAGGACGGCGAGGAGCAATATTGCGAGACCACCGGCTTCGTTGGCACCTATAACGGCCCCGATCCGGTGCTCGGCGGGCACACCTTCGGCGGCTATTCGGACAAGATCGTCGTCGACGAGGGCTTCGTCCTGAAGGTCTCGCATCCCGAAGCCGACCTCGCCGCGGTCGCGCCGCTGCTCTGCGCCGGCATCACCACCTATTCGCCGCTCAAGCACTGGAAGGTCGGTCCCGGCCAGAAGGTCGGCATCGTCGGCTTGGGCGGTCTCGGCCACATGGGCGTCAAGATCGCCAACGCGATGGGCGCCGAGGTCTATGTCTTCTCGACCTCGCCGAACAAGCGCGACGATGCCAAGCGTCTCGGCGCGAAGGACCTGATCGTGTCGAAGGACGAGGCCGCGATGGCGGAGCACGCCAACAGCTTCGACTTCATCCTGAACACGGTCGCGGCGAGCCACAACCTCGACACCTTCACCGCGCTGCTGAAGCGCGACGGCACGATGACGCTGGTCGGCGTGCCCGAGCACGCGCATCCGTCGCCCTCGGTCGGCAACCTCATCTTCAAGCGCCGCGCGATCGCCGGCTCGCTGATCGGCGGCATCGCCGAGACGCAGGAGATGCTCGATTTCTGCAACGAGCACGGCTTGGTGTCGGACATCGAGATGATCCGCATGGACGAGATCGAACCGTCGTATCAGCGCATGGTGAAGAGCGACGTGAAGTACCGCTTCGTCATCGACATGGCCTCGATGTCGACGGCCTGATCAGGCAGGGGGGCGGCATTCAACGGGTGCCGCCCCAAACTCCCTCCCCTTCAGGGGAGGGGGTAAGAGGGTGCCGAACGCTCCCCCAAACACTACCACCCCGGCGAAGGCCGGGGCCCAGGTGGGAAGGCCAATCTGATGAAGGGCAGTCCTTGGTTAGCGACGTTTCCCATCTGGGCCCCGGCCTTCGCCGGGGTGGTGCCATTTCAAGCACAGTGCCCGCCCGCCCCCAATCACCATCGATAATTAAAACTAATACTAATCCGCTCGCCCTTGGCAGCATTCGGCACGACCTCATGCCGCAACCAGCTCTCCCACAAGAACACGCTCCCCGGCTTAGGCTCGGCATAAACGAACGTCCGCAGATCCTCCGCCGCATCCTCCAGCCGAGTCGGCGCCGCCATCATCATCGGCAACCGCGGATCCTCCAGCTTCAACGCCCCAGCCCCGTCCGGAATCGCCACATACATAGTCCCCGACACGACGCTATGCGGATGGATATGCCCCGAATGCGCGCCCCCAGGCTTCAGGACGTTCACCCAAAGACTGTCGAGCTTCAACTTCCGCCCGCCTAGATCGAACGCGCAATCCTTCGCGAACTGCGCGACATGCTTGTTCAGCAGCCGCACCAGATCCCCGAACCGCGGATCGCGCAACGGGAGGTCGTTCAGCGACGCATACGACGTGTACCCGCGATAGCCGTGCGCCTTCGACCACGCGACCCCGGCGCGATCGGCCTTCGCCAGCTCGCGCGCAGCGTCCTCCAGTTCCTCGACCAGATCGTCGTCGCCGAGATCGGCCTCGTAGAACCGCGTGGCAAACAGGGAACGGGTGGTCATGGCTGCATCCTCAACGCGACATCGTTCATGAAGCGGACGTCGTCGCCTTCCGCCAGCCACTTGGCCTCCGCCGCGACCGCGCCGAGCATGTCGGACAACGGCTCGATCTCGGCCTTCGCATAATTGCCGAGCACATAGCCGGTCACGCGATCCTTGTGGCCCGGATGCCCGATCCCCAGCCGCACGCGGCGAAACTCCGGCCCCAGATGCTGGTCGGTCGAGCGCAGCCCGTTATGTCCCGCGGTCCCGCCGCCGGTCTTCACCTTCACGCGGAACGGCGCGATGTCGAGTTCGTCGTGGAACACCGTCAGCGCCTCGACGCCGAGCTTGTAGAACCGCAACGCCTCGCCGATCGCGCGCCCGCTCTCGTTCATGAAGGTCGCGGGCTTCAGCAGCAGGATCCTGGTCGAGCCGATCCGCCCCTCCTGCGTCCAGCCCTGGAACTGCTTCTTGACCGCGCCGAAGCCGTGCACCTCGGCGATCGCGTCGGCGACCATGAACCCGACATTGTGCCGGTGCATCGCATATTGCGCCCCCGGATTGCCGAGTCCCGCCCAGATCTGCACGTGTGATTCTCCAAGAAACGGTCGTTGCGCGTGCCCCTACCGTCATTCCCGCGGAGGCGGGAACCCATATTGGTGAACCTCTCGATTCCATAAGAAAGGTCCGAGGGTCTGGATCCCCGCCTGCGCGGGGATGACGGGGAGGGCGAGGGGATGGCGGTTTTGGGTGGTGCGAACAGCTACAAAACGAAACGGGCGGGAAAGCCCTAGCTTCCCCGCCCGCCAGATCATCCTAAGACGAAGGGCTGAACCCTCAGTCCTTCTTCTGCGGCGTGATCTTGTCGTCGTCGTTGTCATCGTCGTTAGGCTCGACCGGGGTCTCTTCCTCGGCAGCAGCCTCGGCAGCCTGAGCTTCGGCGACTTCAGCCTCGAGCTCTTCGTCCTCGACGGTCGGCACGGTCGGCGGCACGATCGTGGCGATCGCGAAGTCGCGGTCGTCGATCGCGGGCGTCGCGCCCTTGGGCAGCTTCACGTCGCTGATGTGGATCGAATCACCGATCTCCAGACCGGCGAGCGAAATCGTGATCTCGCTCGGGATGTCCGAAGCGTCGACGACCAGCTCGATCTCGTGGCGCGTGATGTTGAGGACGCCCTTGCCCTTCTTGATACCCGGTGCGTCGTCCTCGTCGGTGAACGCGATCGGCACCGCGACGGTGACGGTCGAATGCTCGCCGATGCGCAGGAAGTCGACATGGATCGGACGATCCGAAACCGGGTGGAACGAGACGTCCTTCGGCAGCGTGCGCACGCCGTTGACCATCACGACGGAATTCATGAAGTGGCCGGTCATCAGCGCCTTCATCAGCGCCTTTTCCTCGAGGTGAACCGAGGTTGGTTCCTGGTTCAGGCCGTAGATCACGGCAGGCACGCGGCCATCACGACGCAGCGCCCGGGAGGCTCCCTTGCCAACCCGGTCACGCGTCTCGGCTGCGAGCGTCAACTGGTCGCTCATCAATATTCTCCGAAACTCGTTTGTTGTCTTTCCCGCCCACGCCTCCAGGGATGACCATGGACCGGAAGCGCGGGCGCATAGCGGAAAGCGGCGTTAGAATCAACTAAACCTGACCCCTCGCCCCTCCGGGGAGAGGGACGGGCCCGCTTGCACGTGGGAGGGTGAGGGGTGGTGAGGCTCGGGGCGATTATCCCAACTCCCCCTTACCCTTCCGTCGCAAGGGCTCCTCCCTCCCTCTCCTCTCGGGGAGAGGGACTGGGCATCAATACTTGACCCGCTCAGCCTTCACCCCCAGCTTCGCCAACTGCGCCTGCACACTATCCTTACCCGCCAGATGCCCAGCACCGACCGCGACAAACACAGTCCCCGGCGTCCCGAGTCGAGTCTTCACCCACTCCGCCCACCGCGCATTACGATCCACCAGCAACACCTTCGCCACCTCCGGCGAGTCCTTCAAACTGTCGTTCATCTCCTTGGCGAGCGCCTCAGGATCCCCCTTCGCCCACTCGTCGACCATCGTCGCCATCGTGCTCTCGAGCTTGGGCAACTCGTCGATCGTGCTCCCGAGAAACTGGATCTGCGCCGTCTGCGACAACCCGCCGAAATACCCCAACTGCTGCTCCGCCGTCTCCAGCCCGATCACCGGCTTCCCCGCAGCTTTAGCCGCCGCCGTGATCACCTGCTCGGGCCCGTTCGCCGCATCATAGCCAAGCTTCGACAGCGGCGCGATCGACAGGTTGGTCGCCGCCAGCCACGGCTTGAACCGATCGAACGCATTCGCCGGCAGCCCCAGATCCGTCACCGCCTTGGCATACGCCGCACGCTTGTCCGCAGGCAGCTGCTCGGTCAGCGTCGGGCCGTCCTTCGACACCCCCGTCGCCATCACCAGCGACTGCATTTTCGCCGGATCGGGCATCACCAGCTCCAGCACCACCTGGTTCGACCGATCGAACGCCGTCTTCACCGCCTCGTCGAACCACGTCATGCCGGGCTTCAGAACATGGATCGTCCCGAATAGGTAGATCGTCGTGTCCTTGTCCTTCACCACCCAAAGCGCCGGATCGGCATCGTTCGCGGCTTGCACAGGCTTCGGCGCGACCTGCGCACAGGCGGGCAAAGCGAACGCCATGGCGATGGCAGAGAGCGCGGATCGGAACGAAACGATCTTCGAAAACAGCTTCAAGGTGACGGCATCCTTATCGTTGGTGCAGCCCATGTAGGACGCCCGGCCGCAACGCACCACTTGCCTCCCGCACCCCCATCCGCCAAAGCCCAGCCCGTGACCCAGCCTGTGACCCAGCCCGTGATAAAGCCTCTTAGCTTCCAGCGCATGATCCTCACGCTCCACGATTACTGGAGCGAACACGGATGCCTGATCCTGCAGCCCTACGACATGGAAATGGGCGCGGGCACCTTCCACACCGCCACGACGCTCCGCGCGCTCGGCCCGAAACCGTGGAACGCCGCGTTCGTCCAGCCCTGCCGCCGCCCCACCGACGGCCGCTACGGCGAGAACCCCAACCGGCTCCAGCATTACTACCAGTATCAGGTCATCCTGAAGCCTAGCCCTGCGAACCTCCAGGAACTCTACCTCGGCAGCCTCGCGGCGATCGGCATCGACATGCTGAAGCACGACATCCGCTTCGTCGAGGACGACTGGGAAAGCCCGACGCTCGGCGCCTGGGGGCTCGGCTGGGAGGTCTGGTGCGACGGCATGGAGGTGACTCAGTTCACCTATTTCCAGCAGATGGGCGGCTTCGACATGAAGCCCGTCGCCGGCGAGCTCACCTACGGGCTGGAGCGCCTGGCGATGTATATCCAGGACAAGGACTCGGTCTACGACCTGGCGTTCAACGACGCCGGCGTGACCTACGGCGACGTGTTCCTGGAGAACGAGCAGGAGATGTCGAAGTGGAACTTCGAGATCGCCGACACGGACTCCTTGTTCGACCAGTTCCGCAAGCACGTCGCCGAATGCGAGAACTCGCTAGCCGCCAAGCTTCCGATCCCTGCCTACGAGCAAGCGATCAAAGCCAGCCACATCTTCAACCTCCTCCAGGCCCGCGGCGTAATCTCGGTAGCCGAACGCCAAGCCTATATGGGCCGCGTCCGAGACCTCGCGAAGGGCGCCTGTGCCGCCTGGATGGACAAGCACGGATGGGCAGCATGATGCGCCCCCGCGCCGCAGGCCTAAATCAATCCTTCTTATCTCTTCGCGCCTTTGCGCCTTCGCGTGAGAAAATCTTGTTCACGCAAAGGCGCGATGGCGCGAAGATGGAGCGTTCCGCGTGACTGATTTCCTCCTAGAACTCCGCTCAGAAGAAATCCCAGCCCGGATGCAGGCGCGTGCGCGCGAAGATCTGTCGAAGCTGTTCACCGCCGAGCTCGCCAAGGCCGGCATCGCCACCAGCGCCATCGTCACCTACGCGACCCCGCGCCGCCTGACGCTGATCGCGCGCGACCTGCCGCTCGAGACCGCCGCCGTCTCCGAGGAAACCAAGGGCCCCAAGACCTCAGCGCCCCCCCAGGCGCTCGAAGGCTTCCTCCGCAAAACCGGCCTTACGCGCGAGCAACTCGTCGACCGCAACGGCACGCTGTTCGCGGTCACCGAGAAGCCCGGCCGCGCCACCGCCGCCGTTCTCGCCGAGGCAATCCCCGCGATCGTCCGCGCTTTCCCGTGGCCGAAGTCGATGCGCTGGGGGGATGCGTCGGCCAGCACCGAATCGCTCCGCTGGGTCCGCCCGCTGCAAGGCATCGTCGCGCTGCTCGGCGAAGAGATCGTGCCGTTCGAGATCGCCGGGATCGCCAGCGCCGCCGCCACGCTCGGCCACCGCTTCCACCACCCGTACCAGATCATGATCGGCGGCGCGCACGACTATGTCGAGAAGCTGCGCGCCTGCCACGTCATCGTCGACCACGACGAACGCGCCACGCTGATCCGCGACCACGCCCGCGAAGCCGCCGCGCAGGCCGGGCTCGAACTGATCGAGGACGAGGGACTCGTCGCCGAGAATGCCGGCCTGACGGAATGGCCGATTCCTCTGCTCGGCCAGTTTGACCCCGCGTTTCTCGACGTCCCGCCCGAGGTGATCCAGCTCACGGCGCGCGTGAACCAGAAATATTTCGTCTGCCGCGGGGCCGATGGAAAACTGGCGAACGCGTTCGTCTGTACCGCTAACATCGCCGCGCACGACGGCGGCGCGAAGATCGTCGAGGGCAACCGCAAGGTCCTCGCCGCGCGGTTGTCGGATGCCAAGTTCTTCTACGACACCGACCTCAAGGTCCCGCTCGAAGAGCAGGCGGACAAGCTGTCGAAGATCGTCTTCCACGAAAAACTCGGCACCGTAGCCGACAAGGTCGACCGCGTCGCGAAGCTCGCCCGCTGGCTGGTAGAAGAGGGCATAATCCTCCCCGGAACGGGGAGGGGGACCAGCGAAGCTGGTGGAGGGGGCGCGCCACGAAGCGCAGCGTCCGCGGAGAACCCCCTCCACCCTCAGCCTACGGCTGACGGTCCCCCTCCCCTTGCAGGGGAGGAATTGGCCGACCTCGCCGACCGCGCAGCCCGCCTCGCAAAGGCAGACCTCGTCACCGGCATGGTCGGCGAGTTCCCCGAGCTGCAAGGCCTGATGGGTGGCTACTACGCCGCCGCGCAGGGCGAGCACCCGGCCGTCGCCACCGCCATCCGCGACCACTACAAGCCGGTCGGCCAAGGCGACGACGTCCCGACCGACCCGGTAACGGTCGCGGTAAGCCTGGCGGACAAGCTGGATACGCTGTTCTCGTTTTTCTCTGTTGGACTCTATCCCACAGGGTCAAAGGACCCGTTTGCTCTTCGCCGCGCGATGCTGGGGGTGATCGCGACTATCTTGAAGTCGAAGCTTCGTTTCCCTTTTACGAAAATTGCGCGGACGCAGTATGAGTTGCCTGACGGACCATTGGCATGGTTCCTCGATTTTCTTGATGAGCGCCTAAAAGTTCAGCAACGCGAAGCCGGCGTTCGGCACGACCTGATCGACGCGGTGTTCGCGCTCGGCGGTGAGGACGATCTCGTCCGCCTGCTCGCGCGCGTCCATGCGCTCCAGGCGTTCGTGACCACCGAGGACGGCGCGAACCTGCTCGCCGGCTACAAGCGCGCCGCCAACATCTTGAAGAAGGAGGCCCCCTCCAGTTCCCCCGCGAACGCGGGGGCCCAGGGACTCAGTGGCGGCGAACTCCGGGAGGGTGCGGGCCTGGACCCCCGCGTTCGCGAGGGAACAGCAGGTGCGGGCCAGCAACAATCGCTGTCCTACACCCCCGAACCCGCAGAGACGGCGCTAATGACCGCGCTCGACTCCGCCGAACCCCGCGCCACCGCCGCGATCGCTCGCGAGGACTTCGCCGCCGCGATGGCTGCCCTTGCAAGCCTCCGCGCGCCGATCGACGCGTTCTTTGATAGCGTTATCGTCAACGACTCCGATCCCGCCAAGCGCTCCGCCCGTCTCGCACTACTTGAGCGAGTCCGCGCCGCAGTGCACAACGTCGCAGATTTTTCGAAGATCGAGGGCTGACTGGGGTGGAAGTGCAGACGGCTCCCAGCGTCTGCACTTTCTATACTTCACTTTTGCCCCGCCCATAAAAACAAGCACTTAGAGGACCCGCGATGACCCAATATGTGTACCGCTTCGGCGGCGGTGTTTCGGATGGCGGCAAGGGCGACAAGAACCTGCTCGGCGGCAAGGGCGCGAACCTCGCCGAGATGGCGTCGATCGGCCTGCCGGTCCCGCCGGGCTTCACGATCTCGACCGATTTCTGCGCGGTCTATTACGACGAGGGCGGCCAGTTCCCGCAGGGCCTGCGCGACGAGGTCGCCACCGGCCTCGCGCACATCGAGGGCGTCACCGGCAAGAAGTTCGGCGACCCCGCCGACCCGCTGCTCGTCTCTGTCCGGAGCGGTGCCCGCGCGTCGATGCCGGGGATGATGGACACCGTCCTCAACCTCGGCCTCAACGACCAGACCGTCGAGGGCCTCGCCGCCAAGTCCGAGGACGCACGGTTCGCGTGGGACAGCTATCGCCGCTTCATCCAGATGTACGCCGACGTCGTCCTCGAACTCGATCACGGCGCGTTCGAGGAAGCGCTGGAGATCGCCAAGGAAGACCAGGGCTTCACGCTCGACACCGAACTCTCGGCCGACGATCTCCGGAAACTCGTCGCGGAGTATAAAGGCCTCGTCGAGAAGCTCTGGGGCAAGCCCTTCCCGCAGGACGTCCACGACCAGCTCTGGGGCGCGGTCGGCGCGGTGTTCGGCTCGTGGCAGTCCGAGCGTGCGAAGGTGTATCGCCGCCTCAACGACATCCCCGGCGGCTGGGGCACCGCGGTCAACATCCAGGCGATGGTGTTCGGCAACATGGGCGACACCTCGGCGACCGGCGTCGCGTTCACGCGCGACCCGTCGAAGGGCGACCGCGCCTATTACGGCGAGTTCCTGATCAATGCGCAGGGCGAGGACGTCGTCGCCGGCATCCGCACGCCGCAATATTTGACCAAAGTCGCGCGCGAGGACGCCGGCGCCAAGCCCGCCTCGATGGAAGAGGCGATGCCCGAGGTCTACCACCAGCTCGCCGACGTGTTCGACACGCTCGAAAACCACTACCGCGACATGCAGGACATCGAGTTCACGGTCGAGAAGACCAAGCTCTGGATGCTCCAGACGCGCGCCGGCA
This sequence comes from Sphingomonas sp. CFBP 13603, assembly GCF_014892665.1. Taxonomy (NCBI): domain Bacteria; kingdom Pseudomonadati; phylum Pseudomonadota; class Alphaproteobacteria; order Sphingomonadales; family Sphingomonadaceae; genus Sphingomonas; species Sphingomonas sp. CFBP 13603. Next base: position 11,149 of record NZ_JADBIA010000018.1, read on the forward strand.
AGCGCACCGCCAAGGCCGCGCTCAAGATCGCCGTCGACATGGCCAACGAGGGGCTGATCACGCGCGAGGAAGCGATCCTGCGCATCGAGCCGATGGCGCTCGACCAGCTGCTCCACCCGACGCTCGACCCCAAGGCAACGCGCGACGTGCTGACCAAGGGCCTCCCCGCATCGCCGGGTGCAGCCTCGGGTGCGGTCGTGTTCGACGCCGATGCCGCCGAGAAGAAGGCCGCCGATGGTGTCGCAGTCATCCTCGTCCGGACCGAGACCTCGCCCGACGACATCCACGGCATGCACGCGGCGAAGGGCATCCTCACCGCGCGCGGCGGGATGACGAGCCACGCGGCCGTGGTCGCACGCGGCATGGGACGCCCCTGCGTTTCCGGCGCCGGCACGCTCTCCATCGACGCCAAGGCGAAGATCATGCGCTGCGGCGGCCGCGAGGTGAAGGAGGGCGACCTGCTCACCATCGACGGCACCACCGGCGAAGTGATGATCGGCGCGGTCGCAACCGTGCAGCCCGAGTTGTCGGGCGATTTCGCCACCCTGATGGTCTGGGCCGACGAGGTCCGCCGCCTGAAGGTCCGCGCCAACGCCGAGACGCCGGAAGATTGCCGCGTCGCGCGGGAGTTCGGCGCCGAGGGCGTCGGTCTCTGCCGTACCGAGCACATGTTCTTCGAGAGCAGCCGCATCACCAACGTCCGCCAGATGATCCTGGCGAGCGACGAGAAGGGCCGCCGCGTTGCCTTGGAGAAGCTGCTCCCCGAACAGCGTAAGGACTTTACCGAGATCCTAGAGGTGATGGCCGGCCTGCCGGTGACGATCCGCCTGCTCGATCCGCCGCTCCACGAGTTCCTGCCCCACGAGGAATCCGAATTCGCCGAGGTCGCGACCGCGGCGGGCGTCGACGTCGACACGCTCAAGCGTCGTGCGGCAGAACTGCACGAGTTCAACCCAATGCTCGGCCACCGCGGCTGCCGCCTCGGCGTGACCTATCCCGAAATCTACGAGATGCAGGCCCGCGCCATTTTCGAGGCGGCGGTCGACGTCGCCGAGAAGTCCGGCGCGGCCCCGATCCCCGAGGTCATGATCCCGTTGGTGGCGACCCGCCGCGAGCTGGAACTGATGAAGGCGGTCGTCGACAAGGCCGCGCAGGCGGTGTTCGCCGAAAAGGGCCGGACGATCGAGTATCTCGTCGGCACGATGATCGAACTCCCCCGCGCCGCGTTGCGGGCTGGCGAGATCGCGGAAGTCGGCGAGTTCTTCTCGTTCGGCACCAACGACCTGACGCAGACCACGCTGGGCGTCAGCCGCGACGACGCCTCGCGCTTCCTCGGCGCCTATGTCGAACAGGGCATCTACGCGAAGGACCCATTCGTCAGCATCGACGTCGAAGGCGTTGGCGAACTGATCGAGATCGCCGCGGAACGTGGGCGGAAGACGCGTGCCGGCATCAAGCTCGGCATCTGCGGCGAACACGGCGGCGATCCGGCGAGCATCGCATTCTGCGAAAAGGTCGGCCTCGATTACGTCTCCGCCAGCCCCTACCGCGTCCCGATCGCCCGCCTGGCAGCAGCCCAAGCGGCGCTGTCGAAGAAGTAATACCGACCTAAAATAGGACCACCCCGGCGAAGGCCGGGGCCCAATTGGAACGTCCAAAGTAACGAAGGACCGTCCCCAGTTACGCAAAATCCCCAACTGGGCCCCGGCCTACGCCGGGGTGGTGGCTATTTGGTTGGTTGATCGTGAATCAAACCTGTTTCCCCGCGAAGGCGGGGACCCAGACTGGGCTCCCGCCTTCGCGGGAGACCAAGGGGGCAGGGGCCAACCTAACCCAGCCCCCAACCTTCACCGACGCTGATCAAAATCGAACCAACCACGCTTGGTCCCATCGGCATTATACGCCGGCCGAGCATAACCCGGCCGCGCCGAAGACAGCGCCCCAGTCCGCGACGCATCCGCAACCGGCGCCCGCTCCACAACCGGCTGACGCTCGACAACCGCCGGAGCAACCCGCGCCGCCTCGGCCGCCTTCATCAACCGGCCATTCTCATGCTCGGCCTCGACAGCCCGCTTCTCCGCCGCCGCCGCCCGAACGTCGCCATCCTTCTTCACCGCAGCATGCGCATCCCGCTCGGCCAGATACCGCGCCTTCCACTTCTTCCCCCCCGGATGGCTCGCCAGTCCGAACAGCCAGCCGGCAACGAAGACCAGCGCAAGCGCCGCGAACTGCGTAGGTGTGGAAAACAACGGCATCGTAAAAACCCTCCTGTTACGGGAGCTCAACGATCCGCCGGCGCTGCGGTTGCCTCAGCCCTTGATCAGGTTGTCCGAGATCGAACACGCCGCCGGTCCGAGGATGACGACGAACAGCACCGGCAGGATGAAGAGGATCAGCGGAACGGTCATGATCGCCGGCAGTCGCGCGGCTTTTTCCTCGGCGCGCATCATGCGCTCGTTGCGGAACTCGGCCGACAGCACGCGCAGCGCCGACGCCAGCGGGGTGCCGTATTTCTCGGTCTGGATCATCGTCGTGACGACGCCCTTCACCGCGTCCAGCTTCACGCGCAGGGCAAAGTTCTCGAATGCGCTGCGCCGATCGGTCAGGAACCCCAGCTCGATCGCGGTCAGCGTGAACTCCTCGCCAAGTTCGGGATAGGCACGCCCCAGTTCGCGCGCGACGCGGTGGAATGCGGCATCGACGGTCAGACCGGCTTCGGCGCAGATCACGAGCAGATCGAGCGCATCCGGCAGCCCCTTGCGGATCGCGTCCGAGCGCTTCTTGATCTTGTTGTCGAGATACAGGTCCGGCGCCTTGTAGCTCAGGATGAACGTCATCGCGACGAGCCCGTATTTCTTGAGCGGCCCCCAGGTCGCGAAGCCATCGGTGCCGTACACCCAGTACAGCATCGCCCCGCCGAGCACGATCGGCAGCACCAGCCGGCCGAAGATCACCGACGGCGCCCATTCCTTCGAACGGATGCCGGCCTGCATCAGCTTAACCTGGACCGCCTTGACCTGGCTGTCCTGCAACACCTTCATCGACGACAGGATGCCGCGCATGCGGTCCGCGGTATCGTTGCGCTGGACCAGCTTCGCGCGGCGTTTGGTGGACGCGGTGATGCCCGCCTTCAACTGCTCGCGCCGGTCGTTCAGCGCCTTGACGCGCTTGGCCATCGGATCGTTGACGGTCATCACCGCGTAGATCGCGATCATCACCGCGAACGCGGCGACGCCCGACAGGATCGTCGCGACCCAGAGTACATCGATCCCGAGCAGGGTAGGTCCGGCGGTCTCGCCCATGTCGTATCCCTCAGATCTCGAAGTTGATCATCTTGCTCATCACGAAGGCGCCGATCCCCATCCAGATCAGGCCGCCTATGCCGGTGACGATGAGCCGCGGATCGATGAAGAAGTTCTGCATGTATGTGCCGTTGACGAAATAGATCAGCCCAAACACGATGAACGGCAGCGCGCCGATGATGTAGGCGGACGCCTTCGATTCCGACGACATCGCCTTGATCTTGAGCTTCATCTGGCCACGCTGACGCAGCACGGTGGCGAGGTTCGCCAGCGTCTCCGCCAGGTTGCCGCCCGTCTCGCGCTGGATCGCGATGGTGATGACGAAGAACTGGAACTCCGGCGTGCCGAGACGGTCGGCGGTTTCCTGCAGCGCGGCGTCCATCGTCCGGCCGATCTTCATCTTGTCGCTGACCGACCGGAATTCTTCGCCGACCGGCCCGTCGAGTTCCTGTCCGACGACCCCGATCGTCTCGCTGATCGGCAGGCCCGAGCGCAGCCCGCGCACCAGCAGTTCGATCGCGTCCGGGAATTTCACGGTGAACTTGCCGATCCGCCGCTGGATCGTCTTGCCCACCACGAGATGCGGCAGGCCGACGCCGACGAACAGCCCGAACAGCAGGGCCAGCAGGATCGGCATGCTTTTGAGCAGCATCAGTACCGCAACGACCACTGCGATTCCGGCAGTCGCCATGCCGTATTGCCCGACGGTCCAGTCCTTGCCGGTCATCGCCAATCGCTTGGCGAGCAACACCGGGTTCGGCAGGATGCGGCCGAACGCGATGTCCATCTTGGTATCGCGGTTGTTCGAGATGCGGCGCATCTGCGCTTCCGCGACAATCAGCGCGTCACCGTGGCGCTCGCTCAGCGACGCGATGCGCCGCGACTTGGCGCGCCCGGCCGATGGCCCCGCAAATGCGAACACCACCATGGCAAGCACCACGCAGGCACCGATCATGACCAACAGCAACGGCAACAGCGGCATGGCCTAGCGATCCCTGATTGCGGCAGGCCGGCGATCGGATCGGGCGCGCATGGTCACTTCGCCTTTGCCGGTTTCGCCGCGCGCTTCGGGATCAAACCCCTCAGCTCGCCGAACTTGCCCATCAGCGACTTGCCCTTCGCGCCCTTCGCGGCATCGACACCGCTGTCCGCGACCGCGGCCGCCAATGCGCTCGCCAGTGCGACGATCGGCGTGATGGTCTTGGAGTTCTTGCCGGTTTCGACCAGCGGCTTGCCCAGCTTGGCCGCCTGCGCCGCGAGTTTCTGATCGAACGACACGAGATAGTCGATCTTGCGCTCGATCGAGCCTTCGAAGTCCTTGCGCGTGATCTCGAGCTGCCCGCCGACATGAACCCGGTTGGCGACCACGAACAGCTCGGTCTGCGGTGCGTTCGATTTCATCCACGACAGGATGCGGATCGTGTCGCGCGCCGCGGCCAGCGTCAGGTCGGTGACGATCACCGCCAGCTTCACGTCGCTGATCAGATGCGGGTGCTGGATCAGCATCGCGCGCGGCAGATCGACGACGGTGCATTCGAACGCCGCGCGCATCTCTGCCTGCAGCTGATAGAAGGCGGCACCATCGGTGATCAGCGGCGTGCTGATCGGGGCTTCCGCGCTTAGCACGGAGAGCTTTTCGGATGCCTTGACCATCGCCCGCTCGATAAACAGTCCGTCGATCCTGCTCGGGTTCTCGATCGCATCGGTCAGGCCGCGTCCGGGCTCGAGATCGAGGCTGAGTGCGCCGGTGCCGAAATGCACGTCGAGATCGAGCAGCGCGGTCGATCGCTTCTCCTTGTCCGACAGCAGCCACGCGATCGACGTCGCGATCGTCGACGCGCCGACTCCGCCGCGCGTGCCGATCACGCCGACCGAACAATGCGGGCGCTCCGGCGATACCTCGATGTGCTTGGGCGCGTTCAGCATCGTCTGCGCATGCACGAACGCCTCGCGCAGCATGTCCGGATGCAGCGGCTTCAGCAGATAATCCTGGATCCCGCTCGCGACGAGATCGCGGTACAGGCGGACATCGTTCACCTGGCCGGCGGCGATCACCACGGTGCCCGGCTCGCAGACTTCGGCGAGCGCGTGGATGTCGTTCAGCGGATCGCCCGATTCGGCGAGGTCGACGAACAGGATCTGCGGCGAGGCGGATACCGACAGCGACTGGATCGCGTTGCGCAGGCCGCCCTTGTGAATCTTCTCGACGGGCCAGCCGAGCTCGGTCGCGATCGGGCGCAACGCCTCGGCGGTCGTCTCGTCGCAGACATAGGCGATAAAGGGTTCGCGGTGCGCGATCCCACCCGGTTTCCAGGGCGCGTTCATCACTTTCCTCCCGTGCTGGCGGCGGCCAGGCCGCTGGCACCGGTCGGCGCTTTCTTGCGGTACGTGTCGATCGCCTTGTACGAGACCGCCGCATCCGTGGTTTCCGTACCCGGCGCACCGCGCACCAGATCGGCGGGATTGGCGACCATCGCGGCTAGGTTGCGATTGACCGCGCAACCATAGTTGGAGGACGTGTTCGACTCGAATTCGTTGGTCGAATCGCGCGACCAGTCCGGGCAGCGCGGCACGGCGGCGCGCATCCGGCTGACCACGACGCGGATCGTTCCGGGGGTGACGGCCGCAGGCGTCACCGGCGCGTCGTCGCTCAACAGCAAGCCGTATCCCGCGACCACCGCGGCGACGGCGTCATGCGCGCGGAGGCCTTCGCCCGCAGGATCGTCGATCGCGACCCGGTCGCCATATGCGAGCCGCATCGTCGTCATCCAGCCGGCCAGGCGGCGTTCCTCGCCGGGGACCAGCGCACCCCCGGATACGCCGAGATCCAACGCATAGTCGGATCGGCTGACGACCGGCTGGTGGACCGATTCGAGACCGCGATTCTCCGTTCCCATGCAGCCCGCGAGCAGCAGTGCGGATGCGAGGGGCGCTAGGATCGATTTGTTGATCATCGGAAATCCTTGGTGCGTTGGGCGCATGACGGGCTCAATTCGAGAAGCCGGGGGCGGGCACGGCGCCCTTTTTCGGTTTGGCATTGCCCTTGGTCTGAACGGCCGGGGTGGCGTCGGCTTCGCTGCGGCGGACGTCGCTGCGCGGCACGGGCATGACGGGTGCGGCCGCTCCGATGGCAGGGTGCGCATAAGTTGGCGGCGCTAGCGTCGGGACGGGACGCTTGCCGCCGTCGGTCGCGCTCAGCCGCCCCAGCAACACCCGGTCGAGATCGATCGGTGCACGCGCGCCGTCGGTCGGCAAGGCGATGTCGCTGGCGTTGTTGACTGGCTTCACCAGATACGGCGTGATGACGATGACCAGCTCGGTTTCGTTGCGCTGGAAGGCGTTGGAGCGAAACAGCGCGCCGATGATCGGCAGGTTCGAGAGGCCGGGCGTCTTGTCGTAGGTGTTGTTATTGTTGTTCGACAACAGGCCGCTGATCATCATGCTCTGGCCCGAGCCGAGTTCGACGGTGGTCTCGGTCCGCCGCGTGGTGATGCCGGGCACCCGGGTACCGCTCAGCGTGATGGCGTTCGCATAATCGAGCTGCGACACTTCAGGGCGCACACGCAACGAGATGCGGCCGTCGGACAATACCGTTGGGGTATAGGCCAGGCTGATTCCGTATTGCTTGTACTCGACCGAGATCGTGCCGAGCGCCTGCGCCAGCGGGATCGGAATCTCGCCGCCTGCCAGGAACGTGCCGGTCTCACCCGACAAGGCGGTCAGGTTCGGATTGGCGAGCGTGGTCACCTGACCCAACGTCTCGCCCAGGTCGATCGCGCCGAGCAGGTCGACACCCAGCAATTTGCCGGCGAGGCCGAATGTCGACCCCAACGCGCCCTTGGCCACACCCGTATTGCCAGCCGTCGGCGTAGCACCGCCAACGAACATTCCGCCACCGGGTGCAAATATCGTGGCGTCTCGTCCTTGCCCCAGTCCGAACTTGAAACCACCAGTCCGGTCGAAGGATTGGATGTTCACGCCGATATTCTTGACGAAGCTGCGGGTAACTTCGGCGACGCGCACCTGCAGGTTCACCTGCAACGGCGTCGCGGTCTTCAGGCGCGACAGCACCTTGGTCGATTCGCCGACGAACGCCTGCACCAGCCGCTCGGCTTCGGCGGCATCCTCGGGTGCCGCAACCGTTCCCGTCAGGAGGATCAGTCCGTTCATCGGCGTCGCGACGACCTGGGCCTCGGGCATCGCCAGGCCCAGCATCTGCTGGACCGAATCGAGGTTGTTGCCGACGCGGACGGTGGCCGAATACACGACGGCACCACCTCTTGCGGTGGCCGAGATCGTGGTCTCGCCGGTCTTCTTGCCGAACACGTAGAGCTGGGTTGGCGACCGCACCTGGACATCGGCGATCGCGTCGTCGGCGACGAACAGGTCGGTCATCGGCTGCGCCAGCGTCACCAGCCGGCCACGGCCGGTGTTGACCTGCACGATCGGCGAGCCGGCTGTTGCTGTGGTCGCCCTGCCGCGCTGCGCCAGGGCAGGGACGGACGGTGCTGCCGTCGCTGCGACCAGGGCGACCGCGAGCGGCCAACCGAGCGGTTTGCCGATCCGCGTCGCGAGGAGAGTGGTTGCAATACGCATCTTAATTCTTCCCCCCGACCGGAACGACGGTCAATGCGTTGCCGCGGGCGACCCGCACCACCGGTCCCTGGACGGCAACCGCGCCGCCAGCGGATGGCGCGACCGGCACGCCCTGCATCGACGGGCCGCTCATCCCGCCACCCTGAGCCTCCTTGCCGGGCACGCTGCTGCGCTGATAGCGCGAGACGTCCGCTCCGGTCTGGTAGGTAGAGGCGCCGGCCGAGGGCTGGCTCGCGAGCCGAACCATCATCGCCTTTTCCGCCTTGGGATCGTTGCCGTCCGGCACCTTGACGGCACCCGAGGCGATTGCCTCTTCGAGTTCGGCCGAATTGTCCGCGATCGAGCGCAGCGACAGCGACAGCGTTCCCAGCGTCTGCGCGACCGCAACCTGCTCCGCCATCTTCGGCGTCGCCTCGATCGTCACGTTGGAGAAGGTCTGGACCTTGGTCTTGCCGTCCTCGCCGACGAGGTTGTCGGTGCGCTGGTCGGTGGCGAGCACGCGGATGTTGCGCATGATCGTCTCGGATACCTTCAACGGCTGGCCGTCGCCGCCACCGGCGACCGTCTGGGTCAGGACCAGGTCGATCCGATCACCCGGAAAAACGAAGCCCGCGACCGCAGCCTGCGCCGACACCGGGACGGTTACCGCCCGCATGCCCGGCCCGAGGGCCGCCGCCAGGAACCCGCGATCGCCGGGCTTCACCAGCGAGCCTTGGGTCACCGGCTGTCCGGCGGTGATGATGCTCCGCACCACCGTGCCCTGCAACGACTGGAGGTTGGTCTTGTCCTTGAGGTAATAGGCGTTGTCGACCAGCTCTTTGGGCCAGGGCTGATATTTCAGCGCAGTCGCGTCGAGGATCGTGCCGACCGGCAGCGAACGTGTCGCGACGAGAACTTCGGGACCGTCGATGACGGGCGCGGCGACGACTACGGCACCGGCTTGCGGTGCAGAACTCCCGGCGATGAGCGTCCTGGCAAAGAATGCTGTGATGGCCGCAACTATCAGCGCGCCAACCAGCAAAATTATCTTGCGACTATCCATGACTACATCGTGCCTTTCAGGCGCCGGGAGTGTGTTCCGACATTAATCATCACTGAAACTGGTTAAGGAGTGGTTCGCGGATCGCAAGAAGCCCGGCGAATGCTATCGCTACGCCGTATGGAACTTCGATCTGTCCTGGGTTTTTCTTGATTCTGCGTTCGATCATCATCACGATGGTGACGACCCCGCCGGCGATCGACATCACCATCAGCATCGACAGGAACGCCGGGAACGGCAGCCACAGCGCCAACGCGACGATCAGTTTCACGTCGCCGCCACCCATCATCCCGAAATGGAACGCGACCAGGAATACCGCGAACACCGCCAGTGCGCAGCCGACCTGCAGTGCCATGTCCGGCCAGAGGTCCAGCCCGTTGGCGTACCACCAGACGGGTGCCAGCAGCGCGATCACCGCGTTCTTCCAATTGGCGATCTCACGCGTCCGCGCGTCCTGGATCCCGGCGGAAACCAGCAGGCCACCGAGTATCACGATCAAAATTGGAAGAGCAATGTTCCACCCCATCGGCTAGGTCCTAACGGAGATGGCTTTCGAAAAAGTAACCGTCCCCGGTAATTTCCTTCCCAATTCCGGGACCTTCGCCGGGCCGGATGCCCTCCAGGCCGTGCGCCGTGCGATTCCCGCCGATGCACGCGTGGGATGGTGGACGGCACCCGATGGCTGGAAGCTGCGACGTTTCGACTGGCTCGCGGCCAGCCCGCGTGGGCGCCTGTTGTTCCAGACCGGTCGCGGCGATATCTTCGAGAAATATCTGGAGACGCTCGCATATTTCCACGCAGGCGGTTGGTCCGTCACTGCGTTCGACTGGCGCGGGCAGGGTGGTTCGGGGCGGCTGTCGGCGGATCCCCATGTCGGCCATGCGAGCGATTACGGCGTGTTCGACTCGGATCTCGCGGCGTTCTGGGCGGACTGGATCGCGGACGGTGATCTGCCCAGCGTCGTACTGGGCCATTCGATGGGCGGGATGATGGTCATGCGCGCGCTCGCGAATCGCGCGATCCGTCCCGATGCAGCGATCCTCGTCGCGCCGATGATCGGGTTGAAAGCGCCGCTAGGCGCGGCGTTCAGTGGTACGGTTGCACGCTGGATGGCGAAATACGGCGACCCGGCTCGCGCGGCCTGGCGTAACAACGAACGCCCCGGCTCGGTCGCATCGCGGCAAACGTTGCTGACGCACGACATCGACCGCTACGCCGACGAAGGCTGGTGGCAGCGGCAACATCCCGAGCTGGTGCTGGGCCCGCCAAGCTGGGCGTGGCTTGCGCAGGGGTTCGCGGGCGCCGCCGCACTTGCCGTCGATCCGCGGATCGAGTCGATGGACACGCCGGTGCTGATGCTCGTCGCCGAGGCCGACAAGCTGGTCGATCCTCCCGCGGCGCTTCGACTAGCGGCACGGTTGCCGGACGCGCAAGTCGTGCGCTTCGGTCCAGAATCCGCGCATGAGATTCTCCGCGAGGCAGATCCGGTGCGCAACCGCGCGTTGTCGGCGATCGATGCGTTCCTGGCCGCGTGCGTGCCGTCGCAGTGACGGCGTCCGTGTACGATATCGCGATCGTCGGTGCCGGCATGGCGGGCACCAGCCTCGCTGCGGCGATCGGATCGCAGGCCAGCACGCTCGTTCTCGAAGCCGAGGATGCGCCCGGCTATCATGCGACCGGGCGTTCGGCGGCATTCTGGTCGGAAACCTATGGCGGCCCCGGTATTCAGCCGCTTACCACCGCGTCGGGCCCGGTCCTCCAGGCCGGCGGGCATCTGGCACCGCTCGGCTCGCTGCATGTCGGTCGCGCCGAAGACGAGTCCGCGATGGACGCGTTCCTCGCCGAATTCGCCGGTAGCGACGTCGTCTTGGACCGCGTCGATCCGGCCGCGTTCATCCCCGGCCTCCGCACCGCTTGGACGCTGGGCGTGCAGGAGGCGAGCTGCGCGTATATCGACGTGGCCGGACTGCACGCCGACGGTATCGCCTTGGCCCGGCGGGCAGGCGTGGACTTCGTCACCGATGCCGCGTTGGTGAGCGCAACGCGTGCGGATGGCGTCTGGACGATCGAGACGAAGGCCGGCGCCTTTCGTGCGCGCACACTCGTCAACGCGGCGGGGGCTTGGGCCGACGCGGTTGCGATCCGCGCCGGCGTCCGTCCATTGGGGCTGCAAGCCTATCGCCGAACGATGGCGCAACTTCGCACCGATCCCGGCGCGCCGGCGGGCTTGCCGCACGTCGCGGACATTGCGGGCCGCTTCTATTTCAAGCCCGAGCCCGGTGGTCGGCTCTGGCTCAGTCCGCACGATGAAACCCCGACCGACCCGTGCGACGCGGCGCCCGAGGAGATCGACATCGCGATCGCGGTCGACCGGTTCGAGCAGGTCGTCGACTGGCGTGTCGCTGCGGTCGAACGAAGCTGGGCGGGGCTGCGCACGTTCGCGCCCGATCGCCTGCCGATCTATGGCTTCGATGTCCGTATGCCTGGCTTTTTCTGGTGCGCGGGGCAGGGCGGCTTCGGCATCCAGACCGCACCCGCCGCAGCCATGCTCGCGGCCGGTCTCCTGCTCGATACTCCGCCCGATCGCGCTATCGCGGCCATCGACCCCGCTCGCTATTCGCCGAGTCGTTTCCGCTAAACGCGCAACAACAGCATCAAAGCGACGTCCGCGGATACAAAGCGATCCGGATGTTTGTGCGATTTCGACTACCAAATCGGTAGATGAATCCCGCGCTGGACTGGATAATTTCCCGCGCAAGCTTCGCGCAAAAGAACAGCAATGAACTAGTCGGCAAAACTAGAAAAATGTTAGTTTTTGTTCGTGGTTAACGCTTCATAACCATGACCTCATCTTAGGCGATGTCGTCGGGATGCCAAGGCAACGACGAAGTTGGTTTGGCTGTAGTGGTGGTGGAAGCACAATGGACAAGCTTTTCGTGGGAAGTGCCGTCTCGACGATCAGCGCGCGCGGCGAACTGGTGCTTCCGGAGCAATTCTGCATCGCGATACAGTCACGCGGCGCTCGCGAGGATCTGTTCATCGGTCTTCACGCCGACGATCCCTGCATGCTCGTCTATGACGGCACGAGCGTCGTCGATCAGCACCGCGAACTCGCTGCGAACTGGGAAAGCGGTGCGCGCGATACGCTGCTGCGAAGACGCCTCGGCTTCGTCGCGCCCGCGCAGATGGACGGCAAGGGGCGGATCGCGATCGCGTCGTGGATGCGCGCGCGCCGCGGCGTCCGGCAGCGCGCGCTGCTGGTCGGCATGGGACATCATTTCGAGGTCTGGAATCTCGATCAGGTGCTTGAACAGGGGCCGGGCGACCTGATCGTGCTGGCCGCACTGCATCTCGATACATCGATCATCAAGGAGGATCATCATGAACCTGCTCTGTCACGCCTCGGGGCACGTCGCCGCGCCGCTCGTCCTGGAAAATCAGGGGTTCCTGTTCAGTCGCTGCCAGCGGTGCCGGCACGACTTGATCCGCTCCGTCCGATCGTCAGCAGGGTCGTCGGAAGTCGATAGCTGGACAGGGGTTCCGGAGGGCCTGCGCGTGGCGTGGCGCTCGGCGGACGTGTCCGCGTTCGACCAGCCGTCCTGGTTGCAGCGATCGTGGGAACGGGTGCGGGATCGCGGCCATCAGTCGAGCGTCGCGGTCACCGATGCGGCACAGGTCGCGCTGGCGGTCGTCGGCTGGCATGTCACCGATGCGACACGGCGTGCAAAGGCAACGACGCTCGCCGCCTATCGTTCGGGCCGCCAGGTCATTCGCCTGCCACGCCCGGCGCCGCGCTCGACCCGCCCACCGCATGCCGGCATCGTCATCATCAACCTGACGATGAACCGCGAGCCGTACGCCCGTGACGCCGTTCACACCGATACGCAGTTCGGCGACATGGTCGGCGCGTAAGACGGAACATGCGTCCCCGGCGGAGGTCGGGGCCCAGTCGGGATACGGCGCTAAGGGAGGGTGACGCGCCGTGGTCTCCACATCCTGCTGGGCCCCAACCTGCGCCGGGGACGTGCCGATTGGGCTAGCGTCGCCCGGCAGCCACCGCGGCGTCGCTCGCGAGCTTGTCCGCGCGCTCGTTCTCCGGGTGGCCTGCGTGACCCTTCACCCACTGCCACTCGATCTTGTGCCGCGCGACCGCCGCCAGCAGCGCGTGCCACAGTTCGGCGTTCTTCACCGGCTTCTTGTCGGCGGTCTTCCAGCCATTGCGCTGCCAGCCCTTCACCCACTTGGTGAGGCCGTCCATCACGTATTTGCTGTCGGTGTACAGCGTCACCGCACACGGCCGGGTCAGCGCGTTGAGCGCCTCGATCGCCGCGGTCATCTCCATCCGGTTGTTGGTCGTCGGCGTCTCGCCGCCCGACAATTCCTTCTCGTGCGCGCCCATGCGGATCACCGCCCCCCAGCCGCCGGGGCCCGGATTACCCTTGCACGCGCCGTCGGTGAAGATCTCGACCTTGGTGATGGAAACGGGAGCTTCGTCAGTCATGCGAATAGATCGTCCTTGCGATACGCCTCGAACCGCCGCCAGTACGCCAGCGGATCCTTGCGCGTCACCAGCGCATCCGCCGGCGTATTGAGCCAGTCCCACGCGCGCGTCGCCAGAAAGCGGAGGCACGCCCCCTGCGCCAGCACCGGCAGCGCGGCGCGTTCGGCAGCCGACAGCGGATGCTGGTCGACATAGCCCGCGACCAGCGCCTTGCCGACCGCAGCGTCGTAATTCTCGCCCTGCGCATCGAACGCCCAGGCGCTGTGCATGATCGCCAGATCGTACGCGCGGACGTCGGTGCACGCGAAATAGAAGTCGATCAGCCCCGTCACCCGGTCGCCGAGCATCAGCACGTTGTCGGGAAACAGGTCGGCATGGACGACGCTGCGCGGCAGGTCGGCAGGCCACGCCGCCACCACGTCGTCCGCCGCCGCGCTCACCGTATCGAACAACCCCGGCCCGATCGCATCCAGATCGCGGCCGCACTTGGCAAGCAACGCGCGCCACCCGTCCGGCCCCAGCGTATTGGCGCGCTCCTGCGCAAACCCGGCAAGGCTGACGTGCATCGACCCCATCGCCGCACCGGCCGCGCGGGCCTGCGCCTCGGTCGGATGCGACACCGATACCCCGGTCAGGAATTCGATCAGGCACGCCGGTCGCCCGCAGAGCTCGTGGATCAGCGCACCGCTGCGATCGGGCAGCGCACGCGGCACCGGGTTCCCGTCGACCGCGAGATGATCGAGCATCGCCATGAAGAACGGCAGATCGTCCGCCGACACGCGCTTTTCGTACAGCGTCAGGATGAACCGCCCGGTCGTCGTATCGAGCAGATAGTTGCTGTTCTCGACTCCCTCGGCGATGCCCTTTGCCGAGACGAGTTCGCCGTGATCGAACTTGGCGAGGAACGCGCCCAGCGCCTCCGCCGACACCTGCGTATAGACCGCCATGCTAGGCGGCCGCCTCCAGTCCGCGTGGCAGCTTGAACGCGATCGTCTCGCGGTTCGTCTCGACCTCGCGCTCCGACACCGTGAACCGCTCCGACAGCCGGTCGACCAGTTCGCGGACCAGCAATTCAGGGGCCGACGCGCCCGCCGTGATCCCCAGCGTGCCGACGCCCGCCAAGAAATCCCAGTCGAGCTCGCTCGCGCGCTGGATCAGCATCGCCGGCGTGCCTTCGCGCTCGGCGACCTCGACCAGCCGTACCGAGTTGGACGAATTGGGCGCGCCGATCACCAGCACCGCATCGACGCTGTGCGCGATCGCCTTCACCGCGGTCTGGCGGTTCGACGTCGCGTAGCAGATGTCCTCGCCCCGCGGCGGCAGCATCTGCGGGAAGCGGCGCTGCAACGTCGCCACCACCGCTGCGGTGTCGTCGACCGACAGCGTCGTCTGCGTCAGGAAGGCGAGGTTGGTATGATCGATCGGCATGAACACTTCGGCGTCCTCGACCGTCTCGATCAGCGACATCGCGCCTTCGGGAACCTGTCCGAACGTCCCGATCACCTCGGGATGCCCGGCATGGCCGATGAACACGATATGCCGTCCGGCAGCCACCAGGCGCTCGGCCTGCCGGTGCACCTTCGATACCAGGGGGCAGGTCGCGTCGAGATATTCGAGCCCGCGATTCTGCGCGTCGAGCGGCACCGACTTGGGCACGCCGTGCGCCGAGAACACGACCGGCGCACCATCGGGCACCTCGTTCAATTCCTCGACGAAGATCGCGCCCTGCGCCTTCAGCGTGTCGACGACGAACTTGTTGTGGACGATCTCGTGGCGGACATAGACCGGCGCCCCGTGTTTCTCGATCGCCAGTTCGACGATCCGGATCGCGCGGTCGACGCCAGCGCAAAAGCCTCGGGGTGCTGCGATCAACAGTTCGAGCGGCGGCTTGTCGATTGGGCTCATGATGGCTTGCCTCTACGCGATTGCTTGCCTGGACGATAGCCGGTTCCTATGGTGCCCGCCGACCAGGGAGCGCGTGTCGTCGCGACGCTCTCAACGCTCGTTCGAGAAGGTACGCGTTCCCGTGAAAGCCCCCACCCTAGCCGTTTCCGCGTGTGCGATCCTTCTGAGTGCCAGTCTCTTGGGCGGATGCGCCACCAAGGGCGAAGTCGACGCGACCGGCGGTATCTCCGCGGTCCGTTCGGTTTGCCCGCCAGTAGCGATCCCGGCCGCGACCGGCGACATCACGCTGTTCAATCCGACCACCAGCCGGGACCAGTCGGCGATCGACGTCGCCGCGTTGATGACCAACGTCCGGTCGACCTGCGCCGACGCCACCGATCAGGTCGTCACCAGCGTCAGTTTCGATATTCGCGCCCGTCGCAACCGCACTGAGGGCGCACGCGACGTGACGTTGCCGTACTTCATCACGGTGGTTCGCGGCGGCAGCGCGGTCGTCGCCAAGCGCGTCGGCCGTGTCGCGTTGCACTTCGATGCAGGCCAGGCGCTGGCCTCCGCCTCGGCGACCGCATCGGCGACGGTCGCGCGTTCGGCAGCGACGCTGCCCGACGACGTCCGCGAAAAGCTCACGCGCAAGCGCAAGGCAGGCGATCAGGATGCCGCGGTCGATCCGCTGAGCACCCCCGAAGTCCGCCAGGCCGTTCTGCGGGCCAGCTTCGAGGCGTTGGTCGGGTTCCAGTTGACCGACGACCAGCTCAAGTACAACGCCACCCGCTAAGACAAATCGCCTCGACGGTTTACCGTCGAGGCGATCAGTCCGACTCGGTTAGAGCGAAGCGCCCCTCTCCCGACGATATGCCGGGAGAGGGGTATTGCTTACTTGTCGCCGCGCACCAGCTCGGTTGCGGCCAGATGTTCGGCCAGGAACCACACCTGCGGCTCGTGCGTGCGAACTATGTTGCTCACCAGCAGATCGTTGGTGCCGTCGTCGCCGGATTCGTCAGCGGCTTCCGCACCCTCATGCGCCTGACGCAGGATGATCTCGTGTGCTTCGAGCAGACGCGCGAGTTGCGTCGGCACGTCCTCGCGGCCCTTCGGCGGACGCGGAATGGTCGTCATTTCGGCGACGTCGGGCGCCATCGCGATCGAGATGCCGCCAAGCGCCATGATGCGCTCCGCGACGAGATCGACGAGCGCGGCCTGCTCCTCGTAATGCTTGTCCAGCAGCAGATGCAGTTGGTAGAACGTCGCGCCCGACATCTGCCAGTGATGCTTCTTGTACATGTCGCGAAGCGTCATCGTGTCGGCGAGCACCTGGTTCAGGATCGAGACGCTCTGCGCGCGCGCATTGTCCTCGAGTGCGATCGGTAGACGCTTCAGCGTGCCGTACGGCTGGATTTCGCGATATTCGACCTGGTATTGCGGCTGCGCCTCGCTCGATACGTTCGTGTCGACCTTGGGCAGCTTTGCGGGTTTCTTCGCCATCGGAAATTCCTGTCTGTTCGTGTGAACTCGACGGTCTTAACGCATGATCGGCCAGATCGACAGCAAGCGAAATCCTCGCTCACCGTGATCGCAATCACGCCGGAACGCGGGCTCGCCTCTTGACGGGAGCACCGCAGCAAAGGAAGCGGGCCGCGACAACGCGTTGGGAGTTGAGGATGACGGAAGCACCACTGGTCGCAGGAATCGAACTCGGTGGCACGAAATGCATCTGCATTCTTGCGCGCGGACCCGACCAGATCGAAGAAACCGTACGCATTCCCACGACGCGGCCCGACGAGACGCTGGCCGCGATCGAGGCGGTGCTCGATCGCTGGAGCGGGTTCGTGGCGATCGGTATCGCCAGTTTCGGTCCGGTTTCGATCGATCGTCACTCGCATGATTACGGCCACATCACGTCGACGCCGAAGCCCGGCTGGGCAGGAACCGACATCGCCGGCCGCCTGCAACGGCGCTACGGCGTACCCACCGGCTTCCACAGCGATGTCGTCGGCGCGGCGCTGGCCGAGGCGTTCTGGGGCGCTGCCAAGGGTCTGCCCGATATCGCCTATGTCACCGTCGGCACCGGTGTCGGTGCCGGCATGATCGCGGGCAACCGTCCGGTCGACGGGCTGACGCATTCAGAACTCGGCCATATACGACCCGCGCGGTTCCAGGGCGATGACTGGATCGGCAATTGCCCGTTCCACGGCGCCTGCATCGAGGGGCTGGTCGCCGGGCCGGCGATCGCCGCGCGGATCGGCTTCCCCGCGGACCAAGCACCGGCGGACCATCCCGTCTGGGACGGTGTCGCCGACGCGCTCGGCCAGCTCTGCCATACGCTGGTGCTGACCGGGATACCCCGTCGCATCGTCATGGGCGGCGGCGTGATGGGCGCATCGCATCTGTTCCCGCGCGTGCGGGCGGCGATGACGCGCAGCCTCGGCGGCTATATCACGCTGCCCGAGGTGGCACTTACCGACACGTTCATCGTGCCGCCCGCGCTTGGCAACAATGCCGGCCCGCTCGGCGCAATCGTGCTGGGTGCTCAGGCACTTGGCCATCAACTCGAAACGTCGTTTACAGCGTCTTAACCGTAACCCACTAGCCCTTGCTGCAATAGCGAGCAGCACAGGGCGTCACCGCGAACCGTGGATGCAGTGCCCACAAGGAGCGGTTTTTGGATGCGTATTCTCATCGTGGACGACGAGCCGGCGATGCACGACAGCTACCGGCGCAGCTTCGCCGGGCAGCGGTCGGACAGCGACGAGGCGCTGGGCGCGATGGCCGCGGAACTGTTCGGTGAGAATACGCCTGTCGGGGAGGGGCTGCCTGATTTCGCGCTGACGCACTGCTGGCAGGGGCTCGATGCGGTCGATGCGGTCGACCGGGCGCATGCCGACGGCGATCCGTTCGCGGTCGCGTTCATCGACATCCGCATGCCGCCCGGCATCGACGGTCGCGAGACCGCCCAACGCCTTCGCGCGCTCGATCCCGAGATCAACCTCGTCATCGTCACCGGCTATTCCGACTTCTCGCCGGTCGAGATCAGCAAGGTCGCAGGCCCGGCGGACAAGATCTTCTATATCGCCAAGCCGTTCGAGGTTGCCGAGATCACGCAGACCGCGACTGCGCTCGCGAAACGCTGGGAAGTCGATCGCGAACTGAAATCCGCCCGCGAAACGCTCGCGTCGCAGGTGGTTCAGTTGCAGGAACAGGGCGCCGAACTTGCCGCGAACGAGAGTCGCGCGATCCACATCGCGACTCACGACTCGCTGACCGATGCGCCCAATCGGCTCGCCTTCCTGCGCGCGTTGGCCGAGCGGACCCGGACCAAGGGGCTGTTCGCGACCGTGATGGTCGACCTCGATCGCTTCAAGCTGGTCAACGACACGCTCGGGCATCTCGCGGGCGACGCGCTCATCCGCGAAGTCTGCGGCATCCTCGGCCGGTCTTCGCCCGAACACGCGCTCGTCGCTCGGCTCGGCGGCGACGAATTCGGCATCCTGTTCGAAACGACGGGCGAGGCGGACGCGGTGATGGCGTGCGAACGGGTCGTCGCGGCGTGCTCGGTCAGTCTCCAGGTGTTCGGCAATTCGGTCCAGGGCGGCGCGTCTGCGGGGCTCGTCGTCAGCGAAGGTGGGCAGGGCCGCGATCCGGTCGACGTCATGCGCCGCTCCGATCTCGCGCTCAACGATGCCAAGCGCGGTGGCCGCGGGATCGTCCGGTTGTTCGACGAAAGCATGGACGAGGGGATCCGCTTCCGTCGCCGTGTCGAAGGGGGGCTGAGCCAGGCGATCGCCAAGGGTGAGTTGAGCCTGGTCTATCAGCCGATCGTCTCGCGCGACGTGGTCGAGGTGGTCGGGTTCGAGGCGCTGGTCCGCTGGAATACGCCCGAATACGGGCAGATGAGCCCGGCGACCTTCATTCCGATCGCGGAGGAATCGAACCTCATCCACGAACTCGGCGATTGGGTACTCGGTCAGGCTCTGGAGGTGCTGAAGCAATGGCCCGGCCAGTATGTCTCGGTCAATTTCTCGCCCCGCCAGTTCCGTCGCCACAATTTCGTCGGGCACATCATGAAGTGCGTCCAGCGCGCCGGCATCGCGCCTGCACGGTTGCAGATCGAGATCACCGAGACGGCGATCTTCGATGATGCGGAGCGCGCGGCGGAGACGCTCTACAAGCTGCGCCAGATGGGCTTCCGGATCGCGCTCGACGATTTCGGGACGGGCTATTCGAGCCTCTATAACATCCGCAAGTTCGCGCTCGACTGCCTGAAGATCGACCGTTCGTTCATCGACGGCATGGGCCGCGAACGCGAAAGCGCCGCCATCGTCCATTCGATCATCCACCTAGGCCGTGCCCTCGGCTTGGGTGTGATTGCGGAAGGCGTCGAGACCGAGGCACAGGTTCAGGCATTGCGTCTCGCCGGTGCGAGCCATCTCCAGGGCTATTATTTTTCGCGCCCCGTCTCCTCTGCGATCGCGCTCGAAATGGCCAATGCGCGGTTCATGGGTGGCGAGGATGACACGGCGGGAGATGCGGCGGTGGTGCCACGCAAGCTGGGCGGCGGGGCGCTCGGCTGATGCCGACCATCGGGAGGGGGCGTCTTCCCGCGACGCTCGGTCTTCAGTTCGGCCGCATGCGAAGCCGCACGTCGCTCGGTGCAAAGCTCGTGTTGATCATGACCGTGGTCGGCCTCGTCGCGGCGGTCGCGGTCACGCTTTTGCTGGCAACGATCATCACGCCCAGTTTCACGAAGCTCGAAGACAAGGCAATCGCCGCGCATGTCGAGCGCACCCGTGCTGCGCTGTCCGAATACGCCGCCGAGCTGGAAAGCGCGGTGCGCGACTATGGCGACTGGAGCGACAGCTACGATTACATGGCGCATCCTTACACGCGGTTCGAACGCGAGAGGTTTTCACCGGAGGCGATGCGCAGCATCGACGTTCAGGGCATGGCGTATGTTGCGCCTGACGGCCGTATCGTCATCGCTCGCTGGCGTGATCCGACCAGCGGCGCCGAACGTACCGGCATGCGCGAGCAGCTGACCGCGATGATCGGCCAGACCGATCTTGCGCGCGTCCTTGGTGGGCGCAGTTCTGGGCGTTTCTTTGCAAAAATCGGCGGAAGCGTCGCGGCGATCGGCGTGGCGCAGGTTCGGCGCTCGGACGGCACCGGCTCGGCACGTGGCTACGTACTGATGGCACGGGTCATCACGGCAGGACAGATTTCGGACCTGCTCGGGCTCGACGCGACGATCGACCTGAACCCGCACGGTGGTAGCGAGGCCGTCGCTCTCGGCACGTCCAAGATGATGATCGCGGTGCCGATGATGGGGCCGAACGGCCAAGCCATTGCCCGCACGCAGTTCAGCGTACCGCGCGACGTGTTGTTGCTGGGGCGCCGGATGCTGCTGCTCGCGGTCGCCGGTTCGACGGTGCTGTTGCTTCTGATGCTCGTCATGCTGCGACGGATGATCGATCGATCGGTTCTGCGGCCGCTTCACCGGGTGGAGGGGCACATGCAGCGCGTCCGCGTCTCGGGTTCGCTCGCGCTGCTCGAAGAGGACGGCCGGCGCGACGAGATCGGCTCGCTCGGACGAAGCTTCAACGCGATGCTGCGCCAGTTGAAGGATTTGCGCGAACGGATCGAGGTGCAGTCGTTCGATCTCGGGCGCAGCGAAAGCGCGGTCGCGGTCATGCACAACGTCCGCAACGCGCTGAACCCGATCAGCACGATACTGAGCCAGGGCATTGCGCAACGGTCGCCGGTCGACCGTGCCACGCTCGACCGGGCAATCGCCGAACTGGCACGGGGCGACGTGCCGGCCGTGCGCCGCGAAAAGCTCGCGGCGTTCGTGACCGCGGCGATCGAGGCTGAGGTCGCCAGTCGCCAGGCAACCCGCCGCGAACTCAAGATCGGCCGCGAGGCGATGGCGCACGTCCTCGAAATCATCGGCCAACAGCAGAGTGCCGCGCACGAGCGCCCCAAGCTCGAGGTGTGCGACGTCACCGACATCATTGCCCGCAACGCGACGATTGCCCGCTATTCGCAAGATGCCTCGATCGCGTTCAGCTTTCCGGCCGGGCCGACCATGGTGCTGGCAAGTCGGATCATCCTGAGCCAGGTCATCGGCAATCTGTTCGGTAACGCGGTCGAATCGATCGTCGCGCGGGGGCTCGGCAGCGGATCGATCATCACGTCGATCACGAACGCCGATGACCGCGTGACGATCCTGATCCGCGATGACGGAGAGGGGTTCTCGACTGAAAGTGCGGCGATGCTGTTCCAGCGCGGCTTCTCGACGCGCGCTCATAAATCGGGTGGGCTGGGACTCCACTGGTGCGCGAATTCGATGAACGCAATGGAAGGATCGCTGCGGCTTGAAAGCGACGGGCCGGGGTTGGGTGCGGTTGCGCTGCTCACGCTGCATGCCGGCGATACGGCATCACTGATAGCCGCATCGTAGGAGCTTCTCCGAAGCGATCGCCTACGCAAAAGTCTTCAAAGCAAGCTCGGCTGCACTTCGTCGTCTTCGCCCATTATTCCCGACAGCGTGAGGCCTAGCAGTCGAACCCCGTCGGGTACCGGCAGTTGTGCCATCAGTAGGTCGAGTCCGGCGGCGAGGAAGGCCGCCTTGTCCGTCACGGCGGAAGCCGAGGACCGTGCGCGCGTGATCGTGCGGAAGTCGGCGTGGCGCAGCTTCAGCGTGATCGTCCGGCCGCGCGTACCATGCCGTTCGATCCGGACCCACGCGGCGTCTGCGACCCGGTCGAGTGCTGCCCGCAGGTCTTCGGGATCGCTGAGATTGGTTTCGAACGTGCGTTCGGCGCCGACCGACTTGGCGGCGCGATCGACGCGTACCGGACGATGGTCGATGCCGCGCGCCGCGCCGTACAGATAGTCCGCATAGCTGCCGAAATGCGCCTGGAGAAACGTGAGGCTCTGGGCGAACAGATCGGCTCCCGTGAGGATGCCGAGCCGCTCCATCTTCTGCGCGGTGACCGGGCCGACGCCGTGGAACCGCTTCACCGGCAACGACTGCACGAACGCCGCGCCACGCTTCGGCGTGATGATGCAGATTCCGTCGGGCTTGTTTTGGTCCGATGCGAGCTTGGCGATGAACTTGTTGTAGCTCACCCCCGCCGACGCGGTCAGGCCGGTATCCGCCTTGATCCTGGCGCGGATCTCCTCGGCGATCGCCGCCGCGGTGCCCAAGCCCCGAATGTCCTCGGTCACGTCGAGATACGCCTCGTCGAGCGACAAGGGTTCGATCAGCGTGGTGTAATCGGCGAAGATCGCACGGATCTGGTCCGATACGCCGCGGTAGACGTCGAACCGCGGGGGCACGAACACCAGGTCGGGACAGCGTCGGATCGCGGTGACCGACGGCATCGCGCTGCGGACGCCGAACGCGCGCGCTTCATAGCTGGCCGCCGCCACCACGCCGCGCGCCCGCGACCCGCCGACCGCGACCGGCTTGCCCCTGAGCGAGGGATCGTCGCGCTGTTCGACCGACGCGTAGAAGGCATCCATGTCGACATGGATCACCTTGCGCTGCACCGGGGGCTGGGTAGGGGGAAGCATCGAAGCGTTAGATAGGCGCACGGGCGGCGGCGATACAGGGCGTCCACGCAACCAATTGCGCCGCCGCGCATAGTGCCGACGTGCAGACGAAGGGACGTGAATGCAGGTCGGGACGGAATGCTGGCGGATCGAACGCGCCGACCAGATGGCGGTGATCGTCGATGCCGCGGACTATTTCCGCACCGCGCGCGTCGCGATGCTGGGCGCCAAGCGCCGCATCCTGCTGATCGGGTGGGACTTCGACGCGCGTATCTCGCTGGAGCCGGGCGTGGACCGTCCGGGCGAGCCCAAGACTTTGGGCGGCTTCATGCACTGGCTGGTCGAGCGCGAACCCGAACTCGAGATCTTCGTGCTGCGCTGGGATACCGGTGCGATCAAGTCGCTGTTCCGCGGGTCGACGCTGTTCACGATGCTCAAATGGATGCGACACAAGCGCATTCATACGAAGCTCGACGGGCACCATCCCACTGCGGCGTCGCATCACCAGAAGATCGTCATCATCGACGATGCGCTGGCATTTTGCGGCGGGATCGACATGACCGGCGATCGCTGGGACACGCGCGAACACCGCGACGGCGATCCGCATCGCGTCCAACCATCGGGCAAGCCGTACAAGCCATGGCACGACGCGATCAGCGCGGTGGAGGGACCTGTCGCCCATGCGCTGGGCGAGCTGTTCCGCCGCCGGTGGCATCTGGCTGGTGGCGTGAAGATGGCACCCGGCGTGCCCGGCGGGCGGAGTTGGCCCGAAGGGCTGCCAGTCGACTTCCACAATGTCGACGTGGCGATCGCGCGCAGCGAACCCGAAATGTCCGACCAGGAGCCGGTGTATGAGAGCGAGGCGCTGTTTCTTGGTCAGATCGCGCGGGCGAAGAAATATCTGTACATCGAGAGCCAGTATTTCGCGTCGCGCAAGATCGCCGAAGCCGTCGCGAGGCGTCTCGACGAGGCGAATGGCCCGGAAATCGTCATCATCAATCCGACGACCGCGCAGGGGTGGCTGGAGCCGCTGGCGATGGACACCGCGCGGGCGCGGCTGATGGAGGCGCTGCACCGCCGCGACACGCACAAGCGGCTGCGCATGTATCATCCGTACACCGCGGGCGGCGCGCCGATCTATTGCCACGCCAAGATCCTGATCGCCGACGACGACGTGTTCCGCCTGGGCTCGTCGAACATGAACAACCGGTCTTTGCGGCTCGATACCGAGTGCGATCTCGCGATCCGTGCAACCGACACGGCGACGTCGAAAGGCATCGCGACGATCCGCGACGGACTGATCGCGGAGCATCTCGGCGTCGAGTCGCAGGTGGTGAGCGATCTCGTTGCGGAGACGGGATCGCTGATCCAGACGATCGAGCGATTGCGCGGCAAGGGGAAGACGTTGCGTTGTTACGAAGTGCCCGATCTCACCGCGGTCGAGGAATGGCTGGCCGACAACGAGGTGCTCGATCCCGAAGGTCCTCAGGAGATGTTCGAGTCGCTCAGCAAGCGTGGGCTGTTCCGGCGGTGGCGGCGTAAATAGGAAAGGCCGCGGCACCCCCCGGTACCGCGGCCTCAAGCGCTCCCGAAAAACAGGGGAGTTACGCGACCTGGGCTTCGAGCGCCTCGTCGGGTTCGCGCAGGACGTAGCCGCGACCCCAGACCGTCTCGATGTAATTCTCGCCATCGCACGCCAGGCTGAGCTTCTTGCGGAGCTTGCAGATGAACACGTCGATGATCTTCAGTTCGGGCTCGTCCATCCCACCATAAAGGTGATTGAGGAACATCTCCTTGGTCAGGGTCGTGCCCTTGCGGAGCGAGAGCAGCTCCAGCATCGCATATTCCTTGCCGGTCAGGTGGACGCGGCTGCCATCGACTTCGACCGTCTTCGCGTCGAGATTGACCGCCAGCTTGCCGGTGCGGATGACCGACTGGCTATGGCCCTTCGAGCGGCGGACGACGGCGTGGATGCGTGCGACCAGTTCCTCGCGGTGGAACGGCTTGGTGACGTAGTCGTCGGCGCCGAAGCCGAAGCTGCGTACCTTCGAGTCCATCTCGTTCACGCCCGACAGGATCAGCACCGGCGTCGACACCCGCGCGACCCGCAGGCGCTTGAGCACGTCGTAGCCATGCATATCGGGCAGGTTCAGATCGAGCAGGATGATGTCGTAATCATACAGCTTGCCCAGATCGAGGCCTTCTTCCCCGAGATCGGTGATGTAGACGTTGAACCCTTCGGTCGTCAGCATCAGCTCGATAGCCTTGGCCGTGGTCGGCTCGTCCTCGATCAGCAGCACCCGCATGCGTCGTCCCCTTATCGCGAGACCGCCCGACACCCCATGTCAGCCGCTCGACTTCGATTCATTAACCACACAACATCTGAAGGCAAAAGGTTAATTTCGAACTAAGGTTGGTGCCTGGGTGCGTCCCGATTGCTGCTGACCGCTTGTTTTTCTTACAAATCATCCGCCGGCGGACGTGGTGTGAGATCAGGTCCCAATAATGTTCGGTGTACGGTTCGCGGGATATCCTCACCAAGAACTTCGCGCAGATACAGGCTGCGGACGAGCGTGAAGATCACCACCAGCAGCGCCGCCGAGAAGAATAAGCCGAACAGTCCGAAGATCGTACCGATGCCGATGATCGCAAACACCGTGATCGCGGGCGGGATCGAGATCACGCGGTTCTGCACGTACGGCGTGATGAAATTGGTCTGGACGAGCCGCACGACCGCATAGGTGACGAGCGTGCCGACGATCGACGAAGTGCCCTGCGTCGCGGCGAGCCCGAGCGCGGGGATCATTGCCGCGGTCGGCCCGATATACGGAATGAATTCCGATAGCCCGGCGAGCAGCCCGAGCGCGGCGGCGCTGGGGACGCCCGAAAACCAGAGCCCGATGCCGACCAGAATGCCCATCGTCGTCATCAGGATCAGCGACGAGCCGAGCCACAGCCGCAGCGTCGAGCCGACGTCGAACAGGGCATCCTCGACCGCGGCACGCTTCGAGCGCGGGATCAGCAAGAGGAAGCCGCGTTCGTACACCTTTGGATCGGCGGCGAAGAACAACGCGCCGACCAGCAGCAACAGACAGTTGAGCACGAGTTCGCCCGCGCCCGTCACGAGTCCGCCGACGTCCTGCGCGACCTTCGACCCGGCATAGGCCTGCTGCACGGCGTCGACGAGCTTCGCGCCGACCGCGCTTTGCGAGAGATACGCGGCGAGTTGGTCGAGCAGCGCCGGTGTCTGGGCGATCAGGACGTTGACCTGGCTGCGGAACTGCACGCCGAACAGCCAGACGAGGAAGGCGATGATGCCGAGCACGGTGGCGATGCCGAGGCCTAGCGCCGGCTTGCGTGGAACGCGGAGATGGTCGCGGTAGAGATCGGCGATCGCGTGGATGACGATCGCGCCGAGCATCGACCCGAAGGCGAGGATGAGCAGGTCGCCGGCCTTGTAGAGTGCGGCGACGACCGCGACGATCACGATGGTCAGTACGACGCGGCGAATGAAGCGCGAATCGTCCGAGTCGGGGGCGAGGCGGTTCATGCGGATGCGGGCCGCGCGAGGGGCGTCGTACGAGGCAAAACCGAGTGAAGTATAGAAAGTGTAGACGCTGGGAGACTTTGTGCACATCGCGTTCGATCGCTGAACACGGGCATCTCGCCGTCGGTTTGGCGTTGCAGGGTTTGGAAGGTCGGATCGCTCATCGTTCGACCGTGGCAGATCGCCACGGCGTAGGACAGCCGTTCCAAGGACTTAAGCTACGTTCCGGAAGTAACGGGCGCTGATCCTCCCCCGCCAGGGGGAGGTGTCGCCGAAGGTGACGGAGGGGGAGGACACGCAACGGCAGTCATCGCCTGCCTCCCCCTCCGTCTGGCAAGTGCCAGCCACCTCCCCCTGGCGGGGGGAGGATTGTAGAATAGCCGTCGTTCGAGCTTACAGCGCGAGGTCGGGGCTGCGGTCTGGCTTTACGCGCATGGCCGCGGGGCGTGGGCTGGCTGCAACGCCGACCGTGGGCGAGGGGATCGCGAGTTGCAGCGTGTCCGCGGTCGAGGCCCAATGCTCGGCGAGGACGTCGGGGGTCTCGTTGAGCATCACGCCGTAGGTCGGCACGATCTCGCGGATCTTCGCCTGCCAGCCGGCGGTGGCGAGGTGGTTCGGGAACACCTTCTTCAACAGGTTGAGCATGATCGACGGCGCGGTCGAGGCCCCCGGCGAAGCGCCGAGCAGCGCGGCGATCGAGCCGTCCTTCGACGCGACGATCTCGGTGCCGAGCCGCAGCACGCCGCCCTTCTCCGGATCGCGCTTGATGATCTGGACGCGCTGGCCCGCCTGCCACAGGCGCCAGTCGCCGTCCTTCGCACCCGGGAAATACTCGCGCAGGGCATCCATCCGGTCGCTGTCCGACATGATGAGCTGGCCTGCGAGATATTCGACGAGGTCGAAATCATCCCAGCCGACCGCGAGCATCGGCCGGAAATTGTCGAGCGTGACCGACGCCGGAAGATCGAAATACGAGCCTTCCTTGAGGAACTTGGTCGAGAAGGTCGCGAACGGGCCGAACAACAGCGCCTGCTTGCCATCGAGGAACCGCGTGTCGAGATGCGGCACGGACATCGGCGGCGAGCCGACCGCGGCCTTGCCGTAGACCTTGGCGAGATGGCGGTGCGTGATTTCAGGCTTGTCCGCGACCAGGAACGAGCCGCCGACCGGGAAGCCGGCATAATCGTCGGCCTCGGGAATGCCGGACTTCTGCAGGATCGGCAGCGCGCCGCCGCCTGCGCCCGCGAACACGAAGCGTGCCTTGATGACCTGCTTCTCGTCGGTCTTCATGTCGCGTGCGGTGACCCGCCAGCGCGCCTTCTTGCCGCCGATCGTCTCGCGTTCGAGCGAGCGGACCTCATGCCCCGTGGTCAGCGTGAAATTGTCCTGCTTGGCGAGCGACGCGATGTACTGGCGCGTGACCTCGCCCCAGTCGCAGTCGGTTCCTAGCGGCGAGCGCGTCGCGGCGAGCTTGGTGCCGGGCGCGCGGCCCTCCATCATCACCGGCACCCACTGCGAGATCTGCTTCGGGTCGGTGGTGAATTCCATCCCCGAGAAGAGCGGGCTCGCCTGGAGCGCGGCGTGGCGCTTTTGCAGGAAGGCGACGTTGGCATCGCCCCACACCAGATTCATGTGCGGCGTCGAATTGATGAACGAGCGCGGGTTGGCGAGGATGCCGGTATCGACCTGATGGCTGAGGAACTGGCGCGTGACCTGGAACTGCTCGTTGATCTCGACCGCCTTGGCGATCTCGACCTTGCCGTCAGCCTTGTTGACCGGCGTGTAGTTCAGTTCGCAAAGCGCGGAGTGGCCGGTACCGGCGTTGTTCCAGCCGTTCGAGCTTTCGTCGGCGACCTTGTCGAGGCGCTCGACCATCTCGATCGTCCAGGTCGGCTCGAGCTCGCGCAGAAGGACGGCGAGCGTCGCGCTCATGATGCCGCCGCCGATCAGCAGGACGTCGACCGTCCGCTCGGTGGTCGCGGCGTCGGCGTGTGCGATCGGCAGCGCGGCTGCACCGCCGGCGACGATCGCCGAGCCGAGCAGATTGCGCCGGGTCACGCCGGTCTTGGATACTGGGGAGATCGTGTCGTTAGCGTCTGGCCGCATGGTCATGCCTTTACGTTTCGGCATGGCCCGCTGTCCCGACACAGGCCGAAGACGACGAGAATCCATAACCGGATTATCGGGTCAGCCACGCGGAAATCACGGAATCGATACACGAACTACCGACTGAGCGCGGCCGCTGCTCAAAGTCCTCATCCCGGTATCGGGTGTCGTTGGGATCGCGCTGGGTTGCAAACTCGAGCGCCTATCCAGCCTCTTACATGGCATCCGTCCCGGTTTTGCGCAAGGTCGTCGCGTCAGGCTTGCCCCGCGTTCGGATCGCGGAGGCGTGCGGCGAGGAAGTCTATCAGGGCCTCGACGCGCGCCGGGCGGAGGGGGCTTGGCGGGGTCAGGAGGTGGAGTCCGATCTTCGCGGGCGCCCAGTCCTCCAGGATGACGACGAGCTCGCCGGACGCGATATGCCGGTCGACGATGAAGTCGGGCAGACGCGCGATGCCGAGCCCGGCGATCAGCGCGGGAACGATCGCCTCGCCGCTGTTGGCGGTGAGCTGACCTTGCAGGCGGACCGAGACGTCGGCGCCGCCAGGACCATGGAAGCGCCACGGGCCGACGACGTTCGAATAGCCGACCAATTGATGCTCGCCGAGCTGTGCCGGGTGCGTCGGGGTGCCGTGTTTGGCGAGGTAACTCGGTGCGGCGACGGTGTGCGCCTGGATGCTGCACAGGCGGCGGGCACGTAGCGAGCTGTCGGGAAGCTCGGCGATCCGCAGCGCGACGTCGAAGCCTTCCGCGACGATGTCGACGCGTGCGTCGGAGAGGTGGAAATCGACCTCGATACCCGGGTGCGCGACGAGGAACTCGGCGAGGATCGGTGCGACGTTGGTGACGCCGAAGCTCATCGGGGCGGCGAGACGGACGCGGCCGGTATGCGCGCTGGCGGCGTCGTGTGCGGACTCCTCGGCGGCGCGGGCTTCGGCGAGGATGCGCGCGGCGTGCTCGGCGAGCGGCTTGCCGGCTTCGGTGAGCGCGAGGCGGCGCGAGGTGCGGTGGAAGAGCGACTGGCCGAGATGCGCTTCGAGGCGGGTGATCGCCTTCGACACGGTCGCCTTGCTGAGCCCGACCGCATCGGCGGCGGCGCTGAACGAGCGGTGCTCGACGACGCTGGCGAAGATCGCCCAGGCTTCGAGATCGGGCAGGCGCATGTGGGGGTCTCCGATACTAGAGCCGTACTGGATTTACCCCCCCGGCGGAGGCCGGGGCCCAGTTGGAAAGGTGGTCGTAACGAAGGACTGCGCTTCGTTATCGACGTTCCCCAACTGGGCCCCGGCCTTCGCCGGGGAGGTGCACTCTATGGGTTCTTTATCTGGAGCTCACGTTAGCCACCGAAACGATCGGTTTCCAGCGTTTCTATTTACGTCATGATCGCAGCACTTATCTTGGGTTCAACCAGTGGAGACATATCATGACGACCACGACCCTTTCCAAAGTCGAACGCCGCCCCTTCGAGAGCCTCGGCCATGCCGATCATGGCTGGCTGAATGCGCGGCATCATTTCTCGTTCGCGAACTATTACGATCCAGCCCGCATGGGCTGGGGCGCGATCCGCGTCTGGAACGACGACCAGATCGCCGCGAACTCGGGCTTTCCGCCGCATGCGCATAGCGACATGGAGATCATCACCTATGTCCGCAGCGGCGCGATCACGCATGAGGATTCGCTCGGCAACAAGGGCCGCACCGAAGCCGGTGACGTGCAGGTTATGAGCGCGGGCACCGGCGTGCGGCATGCCGAGTATAATCTCGAGCCCGAGACGACGACGATCTTCCAGATCTGGATCGAGCCTTCGCGGAAAGGTGGCGCGCCGAGCTGGGGTGCCAAGCCGTTTCCGAAGGGCGAGCGCTCGGGGCAGTTCGTGACCTTGGCGAGCGGGTTCGAGGGGGACGGCGATGCGTTGCCGATCCGGGCGAATGCGCGGGTGCTGGCGGCGACCCTGAAGGCTGGCGACAGCGTCGACTATGCGGTCGGCGAGGGACGCCACGTGTATCTGGTGCCGGCGACCGGTGCGATCACGATCGGCGACGACGCCTTTGCCGCACGCGACGGAGCGGCGCTGACGGGCGGCCAGACGGTGACGATCACGGCTCAAGAGGACGCCGAGATCGTTCTGGTAGACTCGGAGTAAGCGTCTTTCCCCTCCCGCTGGCGGGAGGGGGCAGGGGGTGGGCTCGCGCTTACCTCCGCCGTGACCATCGTTGAAGATACGCACTTCGATCCGGCGCGCTTGCCGAAGCCGGGTGCCCACCCCCCAGCCCCCTCCCGCTCGCGGGAGGGGGAGCCAAGAAGGAAACACATATGACCAAGGTTCTCGTGCTCTATTACTCGTCCTACGGCCATATCGAGCAGATGGCGGATGCCGTCGCCGAGGGCGCGCGCGCCGGTGGGGCCGAGGTCGACATCCGCCGCGTCGCAGAAACCGCACCGCAGGCGGTGATCGAGGCGGCGCACTTCAAGACCGACACCGCGCACGCCGAGATCGAAGGCCCCGCCGCGCTCGAGCAGTATGACGCGATCATCGTCGGTGCGCCGACCCGCTTCGGCCGGATGCCCGCGCAGATGGCGCAGTTCTGGGACACGACCGGTGGCCAATGGTTCTCGGGCGCGCTGATCGGCAAGGTCGGCGGTGCGTTCACCTCGACCGCGAGCCAGCATGGCGGCCAGGAAACGACGTTGTTCTCGATCATCACCAACCTGCTGCACCACGGCATGACGATCGTCGGGCTCGACTACGGCTTCCAGGCGCAGATGGGCGTCGATGCGGTCAAGGGCGGCACCCCGTACGGCGCGTCGACCTTGTCGGACGGCGACGGCAGCCGCCAGCCGAGCAAGGACGAGCTCGACGGTGCGCGCTACCAGGGCAAGCGGATCGCCGAGACCGCGGCCAAGCTGAGCGCATAGCGGCTTCGCTCCGGTGGTGGCCGGCCCGACGAAACTTACCCCAGGGTAGGACGTTGCGCCACCACCGGAGCAGTTCGCTTCGCGTGCACCAGCTATGCGAGGATATGATCATGGGCCTGTTTTCCAAGGACATCGCGACGTTCGAAGACCTGTTCCTGCACCAGTTGCAGGACGTGTATTATGCCGAGCACCAGATCACCAAGGCACTGCCGAAGATGACCGACAAGGCGACCGCGCCGGGTCTGAAGGCCGGGTTCGAAACGCACCTGCGAGAGACCGAGGGACAGATCGTTCGGCTCGAGCGGATCTTCGAACTGTTGGGTGAGAAGGCCAAGGCGGTGACCTGCCCGGCGATCGACGGGATCATCAAGGAAGCGAACGAAGTCGCGGGCGAGATCGCGGACAAGGCGGTGCTCGACGCGGCGCTGATCGCGTCGGCGCAGGCGGTCGAGCATTACGAGATCACGCGCTATGGCACGCTGATCGCGTGGGCGAACCAGCTTGGTCGCAGCGAGATCGCGGCGATCCTGAAGGAAACGCTCGACGAGGAATATGCGACCGACGACAGGCTGACCGCGATGGCGACGTCGAAGGTCAATCCGAAGGCCGAGGCGGTTACCGCCTGAGCCTTTCGCGACGTAACTAAGGAAAAAGGGCCGGCGATCATGCGATCGCCGGCCCTTTTTTCGTTCAGGCCTTCTTGCGGGCGCGCTTGGGTGCCGCGGCGGCGGCGACGTCCTCTTCCTCGTCCGGCGCATCCTCACCGGCTTCGCTCAGCGCCTCGCCGAGCGCCTTCAGCTTGTCCTGCGACTTGTCGGCCTTGTCGGCGATCTTGGTTGTCGCGGTGCCGAGGCGGTGAAGCAGCGCGTGGACGCGGTCGGCGTCGGGTTCGCCCTTCTCAAGCTGCTTGCGCAACGATCCGAGATCGCGAAGGATACCCTTTGCGCCCGGCGTGTCGAGATCGGCGAGCGCGGCCTCCCAATCCTCGATCATGTCGGCACCCTTGTCCGGCTTGGTCGCATCGAGCCCGCGGTTGATCGCGTTCATCGTTCCTGCAAATTTAACGGCCATTTCCATCCTCTCCATGACGCCTTCTGGCACCCGACCAACGCCGCGGATTGGTGGAAATGTCCTCTTGATATGGGTATCTGCCGGTAAAGTAACGCAGGATACCGTCGCGCCTCCGACCTATAGTCGGATGCCCAGGCCGACCCCGAAGACCAGCGGATCGAGGCCGAGCTTCACGCGCTGCGTCCCCGCAGCAGCGGTGTCGAGGCGAACGGTCGTGTCGATATCGATGTATTTGACGTCGAGGTTGAGGAAGACCTTCGGCGTGATATCGATATCGACGCCGGCCTGCGCCGCCCAGCCGAAGCTGTCCTTCATGCGGACCCGCGTGGAACCGACTGCGGCCTGAAGGCCGTGCGACGCCTTCTCGTTCCAGAAGACCGTGTAATTGAGCCCCGCGCCGACATAGGGCCGGATGTGGCCGGTCGGCGCGAAGTGATATTGCGCGGTCAGCGTCGGCGGCAATACCCAGGTGCTGGCGAGCTTGCCGATGCTCCCGGTCGTGCCGCTCGTCCCGCTCGCCTTGTGCTTGGTGGTCGAGGCGATCAGCTCGAAGCCGATGTGATCGGTCGCCATGTAGGTCGCGTCGATCTCGGGCATGCCGCTGTCGTTCACCTCGACCTTCTCGCCGGGGAAGGCGGGAAGGATGCTGCCGGATTTCTCATTGGGCGCCACGACGATCGCACGGACGCGCAACAGCACGTCGCCGGCACGGATGCCGACACGCGGCGCCGCTTCAACGGGCGCGGCCTGCGCCTGCGCCATCGCGGGGAGCGCGAATGTGCCTGCCGCCATGGCCAGCAATGTGGCTGCACGCTGCGTGATGCTCGTCATATCAATCGTCCTCGTCGTGGTGGGACACCGAATAGGCGCGCACGACGACCGCGCCCTTGACGGCGAACAAGGCGCGGATTGATCGCGGTCAAAGGCAGCGTGATCGCGCGCGCGCATCGCCGTCGGCATGTGGCGCTATCACCCAGAGCTGCTCGCGCGCGCCGTACCGCGCTATACAAGCTATCCGACCGCGGCCGAGTTCGGCGACGACGTCGGCCATGCCGACATGGCGGAGGCGGTGGACGGGGTTGCGGCGGACGCAGGCGTGTCGTTGTACGTGCACATCCCGTATTGCCACGCGGTCTGCTGGTATTGCGGGTGCAACACCGGGGCGATCAACCGCGGCGCGCGGCTCGACGCGTATCTGGCGCGGTTGCACGAGGAGATCGACCTGCTCGCCGCGCGGCTCGGCGGACGCGGGAGGATCGGACGGATCGCGTTCGGCGGAGGCAGCCCCAACGCGGTCTCGCCGGACGCGTTCGTGACGCTCGCCCGTCGTATCCGCGACGCCTTTGCCTGCGACGACGC
The DNA here is from genome assembly GCF_014892665.1 of Sphingomonas sp. CFBP 13603. Taxonomy (NCBI): domain Bacteria; kingdom Pseudomonadati; phylum Pseudomonadota; class Alphaproteobacteria; order Sphingomonadales; family Sphingomonadaceae; genus Sphingomonas; species Sphingomonas sp. CFBP 13603. The sequence goes on from NZ_JADBIA010000018.1 coordinate 45,039, forward strand.
GACATGGTCGGTCGAACTCGATCCGCGCGGCTTCGATGCCGACTGGGCGCATGCGATCGCAACGACGGGCGTGACTCGGGCGAGCCTGGGCGTGCAGACGTTCGACGCGGGATTGCAGGCGAGGATCGGGCGGGTCCAGCCGACCGCGGACATCCGCCTCGCCGTCGACCTCCTGCGGCATGCGGGCGTGGATTCGATCAATTTCGACCTGATGTACGGGTTGCCCGGGCAGGACGAGGCGGCGCTGGCGGCGACGCTCGACACCGCGGTGGCGATGGCGCCGGAGCGGCTGGCGGTGTTCGGCTATGCGCACGTGCCGCAGATGATCCCGCGCCAGCGACGGATCGACGCGCGTGCCTTGCCCGATGCGGAAGCCCGGTTCGTGCAGGCGGCGCAGGCGCATGCCCGGCTGACGGGCGCCGGCTATCGGGCGATCGGGTTCGATCATTTCGCGGTGCCGGGGGATGCGCTCGCACGGGCCGCGGCGGCCGGCACGCTGCGCCGTAATTTCCAGGGCTTCACCGAGGATCGGGCGGAGGTGCTGATCGGGCTGGGCGCGAGCGCGATCAGCCAGTTCCCCGACCGGCTGCTGCAGAACGAGAAGAACGCCGGGCGCTGGCATGCGGCCATCGGGCAAGGGAGGTTCGCGATCGCGCGCGGGCTCCGGCGAAGCGACGAGGACCGGGTTCGCGGCGATGCGATCGAGGCGATCCTTTGCAGCGGCGGCGCGAACCTGTCCGACGTGCCCGATCTGGCGGCGGTCGATGCGCGGCTGGGTGCCTTCGCGGCGCGCGGGTTGCTGCGGCGGCAGGATACGCGGCTGGAACTGGCGGCGGGGGCGGTGCCGTATGCGCGGGCGATCGCGGCGACGCTCGACGCGTATCGCACGGGAGATACCGGCCGGTTCAGCAATGCCGTCTGAGCCGGCCTCCGCGATCCCGGCGCGGTGCGCGGCGTGCGCGGCGCGCGATCTGTCGCTGTGCGCAGGACTGGCGGACAGCGAACTCTCCGCGCTCAACGCGATCGGGCGGCGGCGCATGTTGCCGGCGGGTCAGGTGGTGAGCTGGGCCGGCGATGCCGCGGTGGTGTGCGCCAATCTGGTGTCGGGGGTGCTGAAGGTCGTGCGCGAGGAGCCGGACGGGCGCACGCAGATCGTCGGGCTGCTGTTTCCCGGCGATTTCGTCGGCGAGCTGTTCGTGCGGCACGGCGCCGACACGATCGCGGTGCTCGCCGAGGCGGAGCTGTGCGTCTACCCGCGCGAGGCGCTGGAGCGGACGCTGGCGCAGTATCGGGGGGCGGAACGGCTGTTGCTGCGACGGACGCTGGCGACGCTGGCGGCGGCACGGCGCGCGCTGCCGATGCTGGCCCATGCACGGGCCGATGCCCGGCTGGCGGCGTTCCTGCTCGACATGGCGCGGCGCGCGGGCGTGCAGGATGGCGGCGTGGTGATGCTGCCGCTGTCGCGTGGCGAGATCGCCGAGGCGCTGGGGCTCGCGATCGAAACGGTGAGCCGGCACATGACCGCTTTCCGCGACGAGGGGCTGATCGCGCTGTCGGGCCTGCGCGGCGTCACGCTGCTCGATCGCGCGGCGCTGGAGCGACTGGTCGGCTAGCGTGCGCCGGCCTGGCGGATCGCCAAGCGCCGGGTGCAGAGCGCGAGCAGCGTGGGGCGGTGGCTGACGAGGATCAGGCCCTGTCCGGTCCGGGCGATCCGCGCGCCGAGCCGCGCGACCACCCGCGCCAGCGTGGCCGCATCGAGGCCTTCGCCGGGCTCGTCGAGCAGCAGCCACGGCGCGTGCGCGACATAGGCACGGGCGAGCGACAATCGCCGCCGTTCGCCACCAGAGAGCCGCGCGCCGTCGTCGTCGAGCCAGGTATCTAGGCCTTGCGGCAACGCGCGGACCACATCGTCGAGCGCGGCATCGGCCAGCGCGCTCCATAGCCGCGCATCGTCGGCAGCAGGATCGGCGAGCATGAGGTTGTCGCGGATCGTGCCGGCGATCAGCGCGGCGTCCTGCGGTGCCCAGGCGAACGTCGCGCGCAGCGTCGCCGGGGCGAGATCGGCAATGTCGATGCCGTCCAGCATCGCGCGTCCGCGCGCGATCGGGCGCAGGCCGAGCAGCATCTCGACCAGCGTCGTCTTGCCGATCCCCGATACGCCGGTCAGCGCGATCCGGCCGCCGGGCGATGCGGTGGCGCCATCGAGCGTCAGCGTGGGG
>NZ_JADBIA010000019.1:0-45167 GCF_014892665.1 Sphingomonas sp. CFBP 13603
AATGATGCCGGCGACCTCCACATGCCTTCCATCGCGGATGGTGGCCAGGTCCGCGCATTTGGTCACGCCACGCCGTGCCAGCTCATCGCGGACGAAGGTCAGCGGGTGCGCGCGCAGCGAGAGCTGCAGTGCCCGGTAGTCCTCAATCACCTCACGACCGTCGGTCAGTGGGCGCAGCTCAACATCCGGCTCAATCCCTTCCGCGCTGACCGCCTGATCCGCGCGGTCGGCCGCAGCGAACAGCGGCAACGGCGCTTCGCCGAGCCCCCTCACCTTCCACAAGCCATGCCGACGATCGGCACCGAAGCTGTGAAAGGCGTCGCCGTCCGCAAGTTTCTCGATCGCGGCGCGCTGCACGCCTGGTCGGCAGGTCAGCGCGTGCCCACCGCGCACCCGGCCGCCACCCGCCGCCCCGCGGGACCGAACACCTACCGGGATCCTCGCATCATGCGCGAGCGCACCGCTGGTCGTTAAAGATCGATGTTACGGGCGCGCATCGCCTTGGGCGCCAAATCTGCGATAGGCCCAAGCCCTGCGGTCGCCTCATAGACTTCGGCGACATCGTGATCCGCAAGCTTGCCCAGCATGAGGCGAACCGCCGCAACGCTCGGCTCGTCCAGTACGGTCTTTGTCTCGTCGTTCGCCATGGGTAAGGTCCCGCCGGTGTTTCCAATGGAGTACGAATAGCATGAACGTAAGTGACCTGGCCAAGGGCGTCGCGGAAGCGACCGGTTCGAACGAAGCTGACGCGAAGAAGGCGATCACCGCCGTATTTGACCAGATCGCGGCCGCAGCCGTTAAGGGTGAGGAGGTTTCGATTCCAGGGTTCGGAAAGTTTACCGTCAAGGACCGCCCGGAGCGCGAAGGCCGTAACCCCGGTACCGGTGAGGCGATCACGATTGCGGCGTCTAAGAAGGTTGCGTTCACGGCCGCCAAGGGTCTGAAAGACAAGCTGTAAGACGTGTGCGCCGGCGAGGGATCTCGTCGGCGTCAACCCGAGGGATAGGCTTCGTGTGCAACCGGTATCGTATGACGGCAAAATAGGTAAACCTTGCGGTCACCTTCGGTATCTGCCTCCTTAGAAGGACAAGGAATACCCCGTCGGTGACATCTTCCCGACTGGCAAGAAGACGACGTTCTACGGCAAGGCGATCGTACCGGACGGCGGCGAGCGTAAGCTCCGACGGATGGAATGGGGTGTGCCAACGCAGGTGCCCAGCGCACGCGACGCCTCGGTCAGCTGTCGATCGTCGCGCTCACGACGGTCGAGCGGCCGGCGTGCTGCGCCGCCTCCTACTGGGTCCTGGCGATCATGAATTCGCCCGGTATCTTGTCGCTCGCTACAGCCTCGAGCTGTCGGTGACGCGCGACGGACGGGTCAGATTCCCGGCGGTAGAAGATGTCACCGGCACCGGTCAGGTCGATCGCCGTAGTGCTCGGCAGGTATGCACAGGCATAGTCGGTGAAACGACCGTCGCCGCGGCCGGGCAGCTCGCGCACCTAGTCGCATCGGGCTTGGACAGCATCTAGCGACACTCCGGGAACGGCGCCGATCGTCAGCAGCTGCTCTTTGCCGCCAAGGCGATACTTAATCCGGAACGACTTCCGACCAGTCGGCGTAACGTAGAGGTGCAGGCCGCCTTGGTCGAACAGCATGTAGGTGGCCGCGCGGCTTTCACCGCAGCGTTGGTCAGGATAGGATACCCTTTGAGGATCGAGGTAGAATTATGGGCGAGCCGACGGAACTGCGATATTCGGTCGAAATCGCAGATCAAAAACTAACGTCCGGGTGGTCGTCGGTTGCGTTGCGGTTATCGACCGAAGGGGCGTTGAACGAGGTCCGGATCAGACGGGGCGACCAGTCGTCACATCAATTCAGGATCTTCGATCGCAGGACCCGGGAAGTTTTCGAAGAGTAAGCGCCGCTCGGAGCATCATCGTGGGTGCCTGCGGCGGAGGAGCCCTCTCCCGCACAGTTTCAAACCAACGGTTTTCTGCGGTCGCGGGGTGGCATTTTCGAGCTTGTACCCTAGCGATACCTCGCCGGCTCTCCATCAGTTTAGCCTAGGTTAGATATTCATTGCCAAATTCAGTTAAATGAAAAGCGGCAGGCGGATTGGTACCGCCCCCGAATGCGGATGTATTTCAACCTGATCGAAGGCTCTCGCACGTTTGTCGATGACGAAGGGCTAGAGGTTTCAGATATCACCGACGCTCGACGTCGGGCAATTTTCGCCGCTCGCGCCATAATCGCGGCTCAGGTTGAAGAGGGATTTCTCGATACCGCTTCCCAGATCGATATTGCCGACATCGATGGCGATATCGTGATGACCATTCCGTTCTCGGAGGCGTTTACAACGAAAGGCGGTTGAGGAACCCTCCGCCGTTACTCAAGCGATCTGATAGATCGGTACCCAAAATTAGGTAAGGCGCCCCCCGCAAGCCGCTGACATACAACCGGCATCGAAACTGAAATGCGACCAATCGGTTAAATTGGTTCTAAATTGGCGTTCTCTCGCAAAACATCCTAGTGAAAACCTAATATCCCAAATTTGGGCTGGATGGCTTGGGGATCGGCATGGATGGGATATCACTGGAAGCTGAGAATGCCCGAAACGAAGGGAAAGCAGCGAGCAGAGATCCGGCTGGTCAGTTAGATCACTGCCCGTACGATGAGCAACGAGAGCCGTTACTGAGAGCCATCTGGCAGGATGCGTTTGCTACCTCGAAGCTCTATCGTGATTGCTAGCAGCGCCCAGCGGTCTTGTCCTAACCGTGACTGTGACCGATCGAGAACCGACCAATCTAGGTCAATAACTCATTCATAACAGTTGCTTTCTCCCTGTCTGACGATACCCAGCCGAAGTATGGTTAACGACGAGATGCCGGGATGTCAGACAACCCTCCGATACGCGACTATGAGCAGCTTACCGTCGCCGAACTGAAAGCCGCTGCTCAATCGACCACAATAGAGGAGCGGCGCGCCCATCTCGATCAGGCAGGAATCTATGCTGCCCTTGGCGAACGTGCCCGCGGCTTTGCACTAGGAGATAATTGAGAGAGGCAGGCGCAGCGGTGGATAAGTCCTCCGCCGCAATGACGCTTTTTCTGCGGGTTTCAGCCGGTCATGTAACCCGGTTTTAAGTAGGCGATACCCCGACGCATGCGCGGCGATGGCGACGCGCGCGACGTAAAGGTGCAGAGGCAGTTAGACGTGGCCAAGTTGCCTGCCAGCCGAGCCCGACGCCCACTGCAGGGCGGCATACCCGAACCCGGCTGACACGACTGACGCAATAAGGACGGCAAGGGACGCCATTTCGGTACGTTGCACATCCGGAAAGGCGAGGTTGGCGATGAACAGCGAAATCGTGAACCCGATGCCCGACAGCGCTCCGATCCCGAGCACCATCCGCCACGACACCGCATCGGGGAGTTCCGCCAGCCGCAACTTCACTGCAAGCCACGTCGCCGAAAGGAACCCCAGCGGCTTCCCGAACGCCAGTCCGGCAAACACGCCCAATCCGAGCACAGAGCCAGCAGCGTCCGCGAGCAAATCCGAGGAGAAGTGAATGCGGACGGCCGAGAGGGCAAACAGAGGCAGGACCACGTACGAAACCCAGGGGTTGAGCATCTGCACCAGACGCTCAGCAGGTTCGTCGGTCGCCTGCGTCATCTCCTGAAGATAGCCAAGCTGCTTTTGCGTCCTGCGTTCGGCCTCTTCGGCGTCTGTATGATCGTCGTCTGCCTGCTGCGCATCCCGCACGGCAGCTTGGAACCGATCGATCGGTTCCTGAACGCGGTGGGCGAAGCGATGCTCGGACAATCGCGAGCGCGTCGGCGACAGCAGTCCCAACATGACCCCGGCGATAGTGGCGTGAATGCCGGACACATAGGTCCCACCCCACACGATCAGCCCTAGCAGGACGTAGGGAATGGGCGATACCAGCCGTAACTTGAGTGCGCCGAACATTGCGGCATAAGCCACGATGGCGACGATCAATGCGGTCAGATCGAGCGCATCTGTATAGGCGACGGCGATCACGAGCAGGCCACCAACGTCGTCGATTGCCGCAAATGCGAGAAGCACGGCGCGGACCGACTTCGGCAGACGCGTGGCAAACAGGCCGATGATCGCGAGCGCGAACGCCGTATCGGACGTGATGACGGTTCCCCAGCCATGCGCCGCCTCGGTTCCGTAGGTGAAGGCGAGATAGACTGCGATCGGCACAACTATGCCGCCAATCGCGCCGGCCAGGGGAAATGCAGCCGTCCGAATAGTTGATAGAGCACCTTTGGTGATTTCGCGCTTCACCTCTGCTCCGATGATAAGGAAGAATAGCGGCAGCAGCGCGTCGTTCACCCAATCGGCCAGCGGATGCGTGGTGTGCAGCGCGCCCAGGCTGATCGCAAGGCCGTTGTCCCAGAAAGCTTCGTAGACCTGTACGAGGGACGAATTCGTGCAGATGAGCGCAACGATCGTTGCGACGAGCAACGGCCCCCCGACAACCTGATCGGTGGCGAAGAAAGGCGCCAAGCGATGAAGAAACGCAGCCGTCACGGGGGAATGATGTGCGCCCGCAGCAACTTTGCCAGACAATCGCGGTGTCAAAGACATGGGTAACCTTGGTGAATTGAACGGATACTCAATCTTTCCCGATCGGTGAGCCGACATCTGCCAGTCGGTCATGCGAGACGGTCAGGTCACCCGACCGCCTCGAACGTTGGTAATCAGCGCAGAGTCCTCACGCGTACCCGTTAGTCCCCTACCCTACGGTCACGCCGGGGTCAGACCGATACCGGCCCAGCCATCACGCCGACTGAGGTATGATGCTGATCATGTCATCCTCTGCGGGTTCCTTGGCGGGCTTGAGTTTGAGCGCCTGATCCGGTTGAACCTGACCGGTTCGCGTCCGGGGATCCAGGGGCACGGTCTCGCCCGTTTCCAGCGACCGTTCGATTGCGGCAAGCACCCGCATATCAAGCAAACCTTCATCGCCATCAGCTTCGGGCTGGAGGTCGTCGAGAATGCATTTCGAAAAATACTGCGTCTCGTTGCCGAACTGCTCGACCGGATCGAAACTGTGCTCTTTGCTGCCGGCGCTGGTCGTCTCGACATACGCAATGCCGACCTTCGGGCCGAACATGAACGACGGTGACGCATGAATGCTGGCTTTCGTGCCCACCAGTTCGAAGAACTCCGACGATGCCGTAGCGTAGCTGACCATGAACTGCGCGACGCGCTCTCCGGAAAAGCGCAACGTGACCGCCACCGTGTCATGGAAATTGAAGCCACGGTTGGGCGTTTTCGTACCGACCGCGTGGACGGCGATTGGCTCCTGACCGAAGAGGTTGCGCACCGCGTTCAGCGGATACGTCCCCATATCTGGGACAGGGCCACCCCAATAGCCGTTATGGCCACGCGAATTTGCTTCCGAGACGTTCTGCGCGAAGACGGACACGAAGCTTCGCAGTTCGCCGAACTCGCCTGTCCGCGCGCGCGTTATCATCTCGACGGTACCAGGTTCGTGATGAAGCCGATACGCGATCATCAGCTTCGCACCGCTCTTCTTTTGCGCAGCGATGATCTGCTCTGCCTCGCTCACGCTGGAAGCCATCGGCTTTTCGAGCAGAACATGGATGCCGGCTTCCAAAGCGGGAACGGCATACTCCAGATGTAAAAAATTCGGTGTGGCGACATAGACTGCATCGATCTCTCCGGATTTCAGCAGATCGCGATATTGCTCGTACGACCAAGCCTTGATGCCGTAAAGTTTCGCAAGCTTGTCGGCCTTCACGGGGTCGCCGGTGACGAGCGCCGTCAACTCCGAATTGTCGGTACGACCTATGCCCGGCATGAATGCCTGTTGCGAAATCTGGCCACCGCCAACGACGGCGTAGCGCACCTTTTTCGTATGCCCGAACATATCGGTCCTTCGATGTAGACTGGAGAGCAAAGGTTAACGAGGAGCAGGCTGGATCGTTGCATCTCTACCCCGGCTGGCTCGTCGATCAATCGCCACTTTGGCAACGCGTGTTGCCCCATCTCGGTAAGATGCCTCGTAATCCGCGCACGCTGCTTCAATCGTCAGGCCGCTAACGCTATAGAGTTGTCACGCCCCAGAGACCGCTCTCAAGTTCCTGAACGTATCGATATGCCGACCCAGTTGTAGACATTCGGACTGACCTGCCCACTTCCTAACTTCGGCCATTCATTTATCTCAATCGTAGACTGATTTTCGCCATTTCAATCAGCTACGCGTTTAGGTGACGCGAGGTGTCCAGCGCACCCTCGGGCACAGCAGTCCGTTATCAACATGTGGCGATCCAGCCGCTAGACTCAAGATTGAGACATGACATGCGATTTGTTCAGATCGAGATACTGCCGCAAGGCAAGGCGCTGGTGGATATCGACAAGCTGACCCATGCAGTACCCGAAGGTAATGGGTCACGCTTGTTCCTTGGAGCGCAGCACCTCGACGTGCCGCATTCACTGGCGGAACTCGAGAACGTCCTGGCTGGTCGCGAGCGAACCGACGATGGCGCAAACAGCACCGCGGGGTTCGGCGTCCGCTAGGCCGATAGGACGTCGGACGCTCATACACGTTTGACCTATCAGCCGAGGCAACCCTTCCGGTCGGGCGGAACCATGCGTAGACCAAGCCATGACCCGTCCGCATAAACGCAGCTTTACCCTCAGACGGCGCGGTAGAACGCCGGTCTGGCTAAGGCTGCTATGGCGGGTGGGACTAGCCGGCGCGCTTATAGCTATCGCGCTATTCGGTCACTGGTTCGACCGCGATGGCCTGCGCGATAACATCGACGGCGCGATCAGCTTTCTCGATGTGCTCTACTTTACCATGATCACGGTCACCACCGTCGGCTATGGCGACATCGTGCCCGTGACGACCCAGGCGCGCATGTTCGACACGTTCGTCGTCACGCCGGTCAGGCTCTTCGTATGGATCATCTTTCTGGGGACGGCGTATGACTTCCTGCTCAAAAACGTCTGGGACCGGTGGCGCATGACCGTCATTCAGCGTCATCTTCATGGTCACGTCGTTGTCGCCGGGTATGGCACCAGCGGCGCCGAAGCCGTGGACGAGCTCGTCAAGCGTGGTGCGGATCCCGAGACAATCGTGGTGATCGACGATCGGACTGTCGCGCTCGACGCTGCCGAAGCGCGAGGAACGACCGTCATGCAGGGCGATGCGACCCGCAATGCGGCGCTGGAAGCCGCACAGCTCGCCCGTGCGCGCGCCCTGATTGTCGCGGCCGGGCGGGACGACACGTCAATCCTGATCGTCCTGACCGCGCGGGGACTGGCCCCACGGGTACCCATCAGCGTCGTCATAAAGTCGCATGACAACGAGGCAATTGCACGGCAGGCTGGGGCCGACACCGTGATCAACCCGGCAAGTCTGGCCGGTGTCCTGTTGGCAGGATCGACCCACGGCGCGCATATCGCGTCCTATCTGGCGGATCTCGCCGCGGCAGACGGACAGGTCGTCTTGCACGAACGAGCGGTAACCTCGGCAGAGGTGGGCATCCCCTTGTCGGAGATCCGTACCGGTCTCGGCCACCGTATCTACCGGGGCGATCGAAGCTTTGGGTTCTGGGAGGCGGAAACGCAGCGGCTCGAACCGGGCGATCTCATCGTCGAGGCCGTGCAGCGGGTTCATGCCGAACCCGCCACTTGAGCAACCGCGTGCCGATACCATCCGTGGCGGCAGGATCAGGCTTCGTCGGTAGAGATCGGCTTCCTTGCCGCCATCTGGACCGGCTTGCCAATCACGGGGCGGCCGGCTGGCCATCGGCGCGCGATGCAGCGATTCTTCGCTATCCGGGCTACGGTTACCGCGTCGCCCTGATTGCCACCAAGGATGTGGTACGCGGTCGCGTCTTCGCCGACGTAGAAACCGACATGGCCACCGCCCGGCCGCTCGAACACCAGCACGGCACCCGGAGCCAGTCGCTCCGGCCGCAACGCCAAGCCCCATGTCGACCATGACGTTGCCCGCACCGCAATAGAGACCGGCTCGGTACCGTTTTCCTGAAGGCAATACGCCACGAACACGCCGCACCACGGAACGCTATCGGCATTGTAGACCAAGCCCAGCACCTTCGTTCCAAGCCGCTTTGCCCAACCCAGGATCGTCGCGCTGTTGGCCGAGCCGGCAGCCTCTTTCGTGCCGAGCTTTGCACGCGCCGTTCTCAACCACTTCGGCTCCGTCACGTTAGTCCACTCGGCTTCGCGGCTGATAGGCGGAGACGTCCGCGGTCGCATTCAAACGCGGGCACTACAGCATCTTCTCCACCGTTGGCAGCATCGCCGCGACCACGGCTGCGATCGCCTTGGCGTTGGGATGCACCCGATCCATCAGCACCATGTCAGCGCGTCCCAACACCCCGGGCGGAAAGAATGGACAGATCGTCACGCCGTGTTCGGCAGCCAATCCCGCGTGGATCCCCAGATATGCAGCGGCGCGATCGCGGATGAACACCGGAGCATCGACGGTCGTCAGCAACACGGGAATGTCACAACTGCTGAGGCTCAGCAGGATCTGCTCCAGTTGCGCTCGAGTACGCGCCGCCGGTACTTGCCGCAGGACGTCGTTCGGTCCGACTTGAACGATGGCGAGCACGGGCCGCTGGTCGAGGGCGGACACCAGGCGAGGCAAGCGCCGCAGGACGTCGGCGGTGGTATCCCCCGACACCCCCGCGTTCACCACGCGCACGTCAGGACCTGCCTTGTGCAGCGCTGCCTGTAGCTGGCCTGGAAAGCTATCCGCAGCCTGAAGGCCGTAACCGGCAACCAGGCTGTCGCCGATTGCCAGGATCCAAGGTCGGTCGGTTGTCATGCGCTGCCGCGAGATAGTTCACGTTCGACGCAATGTAAGACGTCCAGTCACCATGGCACCGAACCTTTGACGCTGGAGCTCGTTAATTCGCGATGATATGCAAACGGACGTTGCGGCTCTCATGAGCGTATTCTTTACCGCCGATACGCATTTCGGCGACCATCGCGCCATCAACATCTCCCGACGACCGTTTGCCAACACGGCAGAAATGGACGAGGCGATGGTTGAGCGCTGGAATGCCGTCGTCAGCCCGGACGACGTGATTTGGCACCTGGGAGACGTAGCACGTCGCCCGACGGATGTAGCCGAATTGCTTGCTCGCCTGAACGGGACCAAGCACCTGCTGCGTGGCAACAACGACCCCGATGCGACGCTGGCGGCAGAGGGGTGGACGAGCGTTGGTGACTATGCGGAAATCGATCTGGATGACCGACGACTTGTTCTATGCCATTACCCGTTCCGAAGCTGGAATGGGCAACACCGTGGTACCTTGAACCTGCACGGGCACAGCCACGGACGGTTGAAGCCAATGCCGCGCCAGTTCGACGTCGGTGTCGACTGCCACGACTTTTCGCCGGTCCTGCTCGACAGCCTGGTTGGAGCCCGCTGATCCACGCTCGCTGAACGTTTCGGAAGGCCAGACCCATGTGTGGACGGCCCTCCGTTGGCAAGCTTGAACAGTCGCGTTGCAATGCTGGTTGGTGCGGCCATCTGCTCGCGAATGTCGTGATGGAGAGCAAAGCAGATGGGGTGGGTTTGCTCGTGATCGCCTGACAGCAATCGCATCTTGAAACTTCGATGCCGTGAGCGGCAGCCATCCACCCCATCTGTTTTGGGGGCCGCACCTTCAGAAACCGACCTCGATACGAGTATCCCAGATACATCAGTCTTTTGCATCGCCGCAGCCCGCGCTTTACTACCGCGATACTGATTACCGGGCTTGGCATCTTCGCCGCGCTGATCGTGTTCACCAGTTTGATCCTCGACACGATCGTGCGCGGGCGTCGCGAAGTGCGCAGGCTTGCTTATCCGGCCGGTCGCGCGCCATCGCGAACGCCGTGCGACGCATAGAAACATGCGAAAGCGAACAGCGCGAAGCCCGTTGCGATCGGCCAGACGAGCGTGCGTTCCATAAACCATGCGTGGATCATGGTATGCTGCCAGAACATCGTCAGCATACCCGCCACCGCCAGGTTGGACGCCAGCAACGCGATCGTACGGAAGCGCATTGCCGGGTCCGCTGTGCGCAACAGACGCTGGGCTCCCCATAGGCCGGCGACGATCGCCAGGAGGACAACCGCACCGGCCATAACCGACATGCCGGGAGCGATCCCGTTCAGCCCCTTAGCGAGCTTTTTCACCATCAGCATGAGCCCCAAATCGTTTGTCTCGCCGCGGCTCGAGTCCAGGCCCATCCGCATCCGCAATTGCAGCGCGCTGTCGGCCATCGCGCCGGGGCCGAACACTGCCATCACCAGAATGACCTTCGCTGTCAAACAGGTCAGCACGGCTGCGCAAAATGCCGCAAATGCATCGAAGGTGAAGACCGCTGGATTGCCCTCGCGCTCGGCGTGGACGGCAAAGGGTATACCGCCGATGACGGCCGCCATGCCGAGCGGGATGCCGCCGGTCAGGAACTCGAAACCCGCGGTAAGCCCACCAAACATGGCTGCCGTTGCCAGTGCGGTACGACGATGAAGCCCGCGGGTTGTCCCCATGAACGCAAGAAACAGGAGGTAAGCGAGCAGGACGATGTCGGCTGGCCCGTGTCCGAGCGACTGCCCGAAAGTCTCCAGACCGAACCACCGTGAGAATCCCACGAACAGGATCGTCCAGAACAGTGCCTCCGTCGGATGGCGACGGCGGACCAGCCCGACCATGCCGACGCACAGACCGACCAGGATGAGCAGCGTCAGCGTGGTGTGATAGAGGTTGCGGATCGCCTCGACCGACAGGTTCGGCAGCAGGAATCGGATGAGCGTCGTGTGGCCGTGAATATAGCGATGGTAGAAGGACGGAGTCGGCGTTGTCCCGCCTTTCACGAACGCGCGCAGCGTGCCGCACCGCGTCTGGGTACCCTCCGACATTGCGCTGATCGGACTGATCGTCAGCGCCTTGGTGGACGCTCGCTGATCAATCGCCTGCCACAGGATAAGGCAGTCGTTATACTGGTGCCAGCCGAGATCGGTGTTGCCCCTCAGATAGTCTTCGTTTTGCAATATTCCCGCTGTGAAGGCCTCCGCCACGTGCGCCCGCGCGGTCGAGACGTCGCGCCCAAGGCTGGCGTAACTGGCGAGCATCAGCAGCGCGAACACGACCATCCCAATCGGAACCCCGATCGCGCCCCCCCACAATCCGCGCGTGACGGTGGTGCGGAACCGACGCCAGTCGATCGTCTTCATGCTCGTCGTCATCTTCATCGTCATGGGATGCGTCATTTTTCTTGTCAGGTTCTAGCCAGTCGCTGTCCTGACCCAAACTGGTTACAATTGCGTATGACCTTCGCTGGAGTATTGGACGTCGCTAGATGGCGCGATTCCCTCCTGCCGCGCTGGGCACACAGGGGGCGGCGCGGCTCTATGAAATAGCTGCGCTTGACGAGTTCGAGGCAGCTCGCGGAATCCCCCTTCTTATCCCTATCTAGTGGGGGGCTGCTGAAGCGATTGCCCGGCTGCGGAAGTCTGACCATCTATATAAATTTACCATAGAATTAGCCGGCCTGATCCGTGACTTCGTACAAATGAACCAACGACCGCTACTGCGGCCTCAATTAGGGATGTTTAACGGCGCGAATCTAACGGAAGCGGAATAGCAGGAATGGGAAGGACAGCCGCCGGTCTCCTTATCGTTACGATGCAGCTAAAGCGGCCATTCCTGTCGAAATTTAGAGCGTCGCACCTGCCAACTCCGTGACGGTGAACATTAGCCCGTCCATAGTATCGCTATAATAGTCAGAACAGCGTTGAGCGGCCCTTGGGTTTTTCTAAGGGCCGCGAATATCACGATCGCCCCAATAGCGTGCGCGGCATGATATAAGTCGAGTTAATGGTAAGCCAAGATGCTCTGAGCATCTAGGTTTACCACTCTATCGGGATGAATGCAGTTGAATGATATTTTTGCCGCCACAAAACTTACAGCAGGTTGTACTAAAAACCAAAGCTTCTAAAATTCCCCACCTCATCCATTGGGTCAATCTTCGCCCTAGGTTCGCATCCACCGCAACACGACGGAGCTGGGGTGAGCGAAAAGCCAGTTTGTTCCTTCGTTGTCCGTCAACTCCAAGTGCCACGCGGTTGCCTTCGCCTCTACGATGGTGCGAGCACCGCTAATCCCCGCGATGTAGGCGTAGACCTTCTCGTCCCGGCCATTTGCGTGCCGTACGAGGCTGGCAAACTCCGATATCCAGTCCTTCGGCGAGCCGCCTGAATGCGTAGGTAGTGGTTCAGCCATCCCCGTCGTCCTTGTCGCTGTCAGTATATGCCCACTGTAGGCGTCCATGAGTGCGGGCGCCACGTTTCCGTTCTCTCGCCATCCAGAGGGGCAGCGAGCAACACAACGCCGGCGATCGAGCCCGATGCAGTGCTGCGTGCCCCATGTACGACTGGACGGCTCGCATCACCGCTAAAGCATCTCAACCACCGTGTCCTGCGGGACCCGGTCGGTGACTGCGAAGGCGAGCTGGGACAGATGGCATGAGGGACGGTCGGGAATGTCCAAGATGGGCAGGAAAGCGGACCTTCCGCTTTGGGGGCGGCCGAGGAAGCCGACCGCTAATTGGCCGTCGGAAGCGCATGCGTTTTCCAACTGGCGGAACCGTCCACCTCCGTGCTCTATCGATTGAGCGCCGGCTATGCCTACCTACTGGTGTGCCTTCATGAATACGTGATACTGATATATGTAAGTAAGTTTAGGGTATTAATCACTCAGGATTTCAGTAGCAATCGGACAATAAGGTTCGTCTTTCACAAACCTGCCCGTTTGTCGAAAATTTATGAACAATAACCGATGTATACCCCTATTCTAGAAATAGCTCGATGCAGAATACCAGATGACTGTGACTTTCATCGGTAAAATGCCGCCTGCACCGAAAGCGATGAAGCGATGCTGATGTCTGATGCCTGGCTCGCCGACGCTCGATCAAAACTTAAATCTCTGTTTGATGTTTTTGACTTGCACGGTAAGACATTGGTATCAGCGCAGTTGACAAAAGTTTTAGAACTTCTTGATACTAAACCAGATGAAAAATTAGGGCATGTTGATACCGACGAAGATCGTAGGTCATTAGCACCGGCGATGAAGCCGGCTTCTTTCAAAGCGACGAACCCACTTATTACCAAACTGTCGCGGGTAATGACGCTCTCACAGGAAGACTGCGCTGCCCTTCAGGCGATGTGGCAAGATGTACGTCAAACTGGCGCCCGGCGTGACATCATTCGTGATGGCGACAGACCGGAGCGTGTCCACCTTATTCTAAACGGTTGGGCGTGTCGGTACAAAATTTTGAAGAACGGCAAGCGGCAAATTACCGCTCTGCTGCTCCCCGGAGATTTCTGTGACCTGCACGTAGGCGTGCTCGATCAAATGGATCATGCCATCGGCGCCATAACTTCGACCACCTTTGCCTATGTTGATCGCCTGCAATTCGAGGAACTGACAAGCTCGCGACCGGCAATCATGCGAGCTCTGTGGTGGGCAACGTTGGTTGATGAAGGCGTATTGCGAAGCTGGCTTGTCAGCCTCGGCGTTCGAACAGCGCGCGAAAGGGTAGCGCACCTCATTTGCGAACTTCGTGAACGGATGCGCAATATCGATCGCGAAGACGGTGGTCAGTTCGCTATGCCGTTGACCCAGCCGGATCTAGCTGAGGCTCTTGGGCTCACAGCGGTGCACATCAACCGTGTCGTTCGTCAGCTTATGAAGGAAGGCGTGCTTGAAATACGCAAGGGTCAGGTCACAGTGCTCGATCTGCCTGCCCTCACCGAGATTGCCGAGTTTGACCCTAGCTACCTCCACGCACAGTCGATCGACAAGCACTAATGAGCGCGCCGAGCGCAGTCAGTATGACGCGCGGCAACCGCAAAGCGGTTCGCTTCTACCAAGTTCAGAGTACCGTGGACATGCCAAGGCAAACGACTTTATTTAGGATCATGCTCAGACAAATTTTCGGCGAGATGAAGGGCATCGCCTAGATACGCCGCGATTAAACTTTGGTCCTGGGAGTCCGCGAGCAGGAGCGCCCAAGCTATGGCGGCACGTAAGGACTCGACGTTTTGTGCGTTCATCGCCGGCATATTACCTGTCCGATTCTTCCAGTTCAGCGGGGGCATGGCATAAGGTTAATTTCGCGAGCTTCACGCAGATCAAGGCTTCAGAAATTATTTCCGGCAAGATCGTTTGATGATTGGTGACCAAGCTCGCGGTGAGGCCGCTCAGTGCATTCTAGATGTTCGTTCATTGCGGAAGGTCATGTTCCCCAGTGAGCTCTTCGACGAGTTCGCCTGGAATATGATGCTGCATCTGTTTGTCGGGCTGGCCAACAACCAAGTTATGACGGAAAGTGCTCTCATTGAGAAAGCCGGGGCCAGCGAGCATTCCGGTCGGAGGTGGATTGAGCATCTTGTGAAAGACGGTCAGGTGGCGGAGCGACGTGGCCATGACGATGTGGTTCTTACCGCAGACGCCATAGCTCACCTGCGAACCTTTTTGGACCACGTCCTAAATCGCGGCGACGCGATAGTACGCGCCTGAACGTCACCGGAATGGCTGGTTAGGGCATCAGCAGGCGGGCCATGTCGACGCCAAAAAAGGCCGATGTCGCGAAAGTGCTGATTTTGGATCGGGAGTTGAGGGCCGAGATCATCGTGCTGAACGGATGTCTGCTTTCAGGAGCCCCATTTCGCCAGATGAACGTCCGGGTGTGTGGGCGTAACACGCCCTGCCCTACGGCTTCCGGCCAGACCCATGTGTGGACGTTCAGAGCGGCTTGAGCGTATCTCGAAACCATCCGTTCGTTCAGATGTTGTCTTGCGGGTGTAATTAGGCCGATATCGGTTAACACCGTCGGCGTACAAGCTTAGTCGGGAAGACAGCCCCGCCTATGCCAGGCCACGATCCGACCGGCGCTACACGTTGCCGCCATTAAACACGGAAAGCGGAAGGGCATCTCGCCGGACAGGGTGGAGAAGGTGAGCATGGAAACGGCGGGCTTCGGCGGCGGGTGTCATTGGTGCACTGAAGGCGTGTTTCAAATCCTGCGCGGCGTCTCCCAGGTCAATCAAGGCTTCCTGCAATCGACCGCACCCGACGATGCCTGGGCAGAAGGAGTGGTGGTCCGCTTCGATCCTGGGATCATTTCGCTCGACATTCTGATTGAGGTCCATCTGCGCACCCATTCGGCGAACAGCGGCTATTCGCCGGACGGGCGTTACCGCAGCGCTGTCTATTTTGGGGATACCGACCAGCGGCATCGGGCAGATACGGTGATTACCCGGCTTAGGCAGAAAGTTGACAGCGCCGTGAAGACGAAGGTGTTGCCCCTCGTCGGGTTCCGGTCATCGGAAGAGCGCTACCGCAACTATTACCGTACCGACCCGACCCGACCGTTCTGCCAACGCTATATCGACCCCAAGCTGGATGCGATCCGACGAGACTTCGCTCGGCATGTCCTGTCCGAGGGCAACGGAGTGCGATAGCAATTCCGACGGCTGTCATGCCAGGACGCGACCGCGACCCTAGCTATTCCCCTGCCCCGCCGCGATTCTATGGCGATCTACGTGGTCTTTGCTCATGCCCGCTAGATCAAACCGCCTTCGGCACGCGATGTACATGTCTGCAAACTAGTGCGATCAACGCGCCTTTACGAACCGTAGCGTGAACCGGTCGCTCTCGCCGATTGCAGCATATTTCGCGCGATCAACGTCCTTCAATCGATAGCTCGGCGGCAGTGTCCAGACGCCCTCCGGATGATCGTGGGTATCCTTGGGGTTCGCATTGACCCGCGATTCTGCGGCAAGCGCAAAGCCCGCCTCTTGCGCCAGGCGAACGACCGTAGATCTCTTGATGTAGCCGCTCGTCTTCTCACGCGCCGTGTCCATTTCCTCCGGCAAGCAATGATCGACGACACCGAGTACGCCACCCGGCTTGAGCGCCGCATAGAACGCCTTGAACACGCGGCCTGCTACGGCGGGGTCGTCCTGCATCAAGAGGTTGTGTATGTTCCGGAACGTTAGCAGCACATCCGCACTTCCCGCCGGAATTGAAGACGCTCCGGTCGTAAAGTCGATCGTCGCGACCTGCGTCACGCCATACTCCGCGGTCTTATCGGCAAAAACGCTGCGGGTGCGCTCTGCCTGCGCGGTCGGCACCAGCGCAATATAGTGCCCCCGGCCCTTTACCAGCGGTGTAAGAATCTCGGTATACCAGCCGCCCGCCGGCAGGAATTCGATGATCGTCTGCGTCGGCTTAACGCCGAAAAAGGCCAATGTCTGCGCCGGGTGACGATAGCGATCACGCGCGCGGTTCGCTGGCGTCCGCGTGGGCGATGCGAGCACGGCAACGATATCCTTAGAGGGAGCAACGGATTGTGCTCCCACGCCCGTAGCGCCAAACGCGACGACACAGGTCAAGGCGGCGAGCAGTCGGTTCATAGCGTTACACTTTCTGAGCGATTCTTCTGCGACAATGCCCCGCGCGAGCCGGCCGCACAATCTCGACGGCTTCGGCGGTGCCGCGACACTCGGGATCGTCGTGATCGCGCATGTCACCGACGCAAAATCTAATCTACCTATGTCCTAAGGCATGGAACCGAAAGCGTCACAGGGGATGTCTCCCTGTGGACCTTTTCCCCCGGCCATACACGTTCGCTATTCAACAGTTACCCAACCCACAGGCGGTCATTCTCGCTCCCTTCCCCGCTCCACCAGAAGCGGTTTTCTAGCCCCCTGCCCCGCCTCTTAAACATGGGGTAATCGCGGGAGCGAAGCCTTAGCGTTCATGATGGATGTTGGTGGCTGTTCCCCGATAAGATGGAAGTACGGGCTCACGACCGGAAGCCGGGCCCAAGCATCTGATGGAGAACAACCACGGACGAGTATATCGGACTAGACGTTTTCTTGAAAGATGGGGTGGTTGTCGCCCTCTCCAGACGGCATCGCAATGTGCCAAGTTAGTGGTGTTGAGGCCACTTAGCGGAAAGGACGGCAGCCGTGACAATGGATACGATGATTGGCGTGGATTTGGCAAAATCTGTTTTTCAGTTGCACGGCGCATCGATGACAGGGTAACTTTAATTTCGAAAGAAGCTGTCGCGGCTGGGTTTAGACGATGCTTCCGGGGATACTGAGCTAGCGGGAAATGTGCGCGGTCTTTGTACGGTTGACGATCAGCTTTCGAACTGGGTCGGGATTGATACGTGGCTTACGGCTTCTATAATCGCCCTCGCCTTTGCCTCCTCGATATCTTCAATGTGCCGCTCGCGTTGGATGTTCGTCTCGAACTGTGGAAAAAATAGTAAGCTTGTCGAGAAGTGCTTCCCAGCCGCCGTGTTCGTATCGATCAGTTGCTAGTCGCCTTGATCGCGATTCCCTTCCCTTAGCGCGTGCACAACATCCGCATGTTCTGTATTGACTGCGCGAACCGTTCGAGACCGGTGATGACCAGGCTGTGGCCTTCGCCAACGAAGACGAGCGGTACTTGCAACTCGGTTTGTACGCCGTCTAGCACTACGAGCGCCCTCCCCCCTCCCGAGTACGACCGATTAGCTGTATTACACTGATTATATATAATTCAGCGATTAGCGGTCTTGCCTACTGTGGGCAGTCCTACACTCTATGTAAGCCGAAACGGCACGCATCGTGATTATCGGTTTGACGTGTAATACCGCGAATAGATGTAATGCCGGTAGTCCGTGTAACTCAGGTAGTGCATGTGCAGCGGCCATTATACGTAAGGCCGGGCTCATAGGCAGGACCAGCTTTGCAGACCCGGGCACCATTATAATACCTGTACTGCATATAATACCAGCAATGCGGGTAGGACGTGTAACACCTGCAACACCAGCAGCACAAAGAATTTATAAGATATATATCATTCCTGTAATACCGATAATGCCGCTAATACCTGAATCCTATGTAACACCTGCAACCTACGTAATACTCGCAACTTGTGTAATACCTGCAATTCGGGTAATACGTGCAATTTGGGTAACACGTGCAATTTGGGTAACACGCGCAATTCGGGTAACACGCGCAATTCGGGTAACACTCGCATTGCACCCATTGCCTGTATATGTGGTATTACCTGCAATGCCGATAACCCGCGCAATACCCCAACCACGACGAATTACGTTGATTCAGCTAACGTGTGTATTACGCCGATTATAGCTATTAACTTGATTACTTGTATGGTAATTATACTGGTATTACATATAGTACCTCTAGTAAATGTAATAGCGGTACTACAGCTAGACAACAAAGGGAGGCGTTGCGATGCCGGTTATAACTTTGCTCTCGCCTAAGGGCGGCGTAGGGAAAACCACAGCCGCGTTGCTGTTGGCGATCGAGCTGGCAGAAGGCGGCGCTTCGGTCGTCATAGTAGATGCCGATCCGAACTTCCCACTCATGAAGTGGGCAGGCTTGCCAGGCAAGCCGGAGAACATTGAGGTCGTTCAAGAGGTCGACGAGGACGCAATTATCGATACGATCGACGAGGCACAAAAGCGTGCGCGGTTCGTGATAGTCGATCTTGAGGGCAGGGCGTCGGCGCGCGTTACCAACGCGCTGTTGATGACCCATTTGGCGATCGTGCCGATGCAAGGATCTGTGCTGGACAGCGACCAAGCCGCCCGCGCTTTCCAAAGCATCCGACGTGCGTCAACCGCGGCACGTCGTGATATCGCATTTGCGGGCGTTTTTACGCGAACGCCTGCCAGTTCGCGTATCCGATCACGGGTCTCGCAGCAGATCGCTGACGGCGTTGAGGAGGCGGGGATTACTACGCTCCCGACGTCGATTGCCGAACGAACCGTCTATCGTAGCCTGTTCGCTCAAGGGGGTACTCTAGCAGGTCTCCAAGGTACGCCCAGCGCCTCGATTGAGAATGCGCGCGTCAACGCCGCGGGGTTTGCCCATGATGTTCTTGAGGCTCTGAAAGCGGCGAGGACCAACGCATGAATGACAAGGCAGCAAAGCCCGCATCACGGCTCGCGGGCGTGACGAGCTTCGGGCTCGATGACAGTGACTATATCGCTCCGCCACCGCGGGACATTCGAGACAAGGCGAAAGCCGGGGGGGAGTTGCTTGGGTTCCAGTCGGACAAGCCGGCAGCGCCAGAAGCGCCTGCCGCTTCCAAGAAACGTACTCGTCAGCCTTCGCAGTACCCAGATCACTACAATCTGCGACTGCGCGAGGGCGATCGCGATCGGCTCGACGAATATGCGTACCGTCATCGCATGGCGAAGGGGGAGGTGTTCGGAATTATGCTCGACCTTCTTGAAGCGGAGGAGAAGCGGAAGGCAGCCGAGATGGAGTAATGTTGTCGGGGCCGGGTACCAAAACCTGTGCCCCATCCGCTTGGAGTAAGAGCTTGGCTACTTCGACGCGCTCGGAAACCGTGCGTCGAAAGCCGCCAGTTCACTGTCGAACTGTGCCAGAATCTCTGCAAGACCGCGGTCTGGTGAGGGAAGGCGGGGCCGCAACGCGGGACGACCTTTCGGCGCCGCCACGAATCCCAAGGTGATCGCAAGGTCTGGGACGATGTAGACTCGCCAGGCCCGGCGTCCGCTGACTTCTACGACCAGACCGACGGCAGCGGCGCGAGCGAGCAATTTTCCCGCTCCAGAAAGTGTCAGTCTTAATCGCCGCGCAACCGCCTCGGGCGATTGCACCGGCGCGACCATCAGCAGGGTTGCAAGGCGTCCCAGAGAACTTGGTCGACGTTCGCCTACCAGGGCCGCGATGCTGATCGCGTGCGCATCCTCGATTGCCGTCAGACTTTGGCGACCTGCAATAGCAGCGGTTTCGAGCATCCTGAGGATCCGCCGGACGGCAGCACCGCGGTCGCGCTCTCTGGTCGCGTTGAGTAACTGCCGATCACCCGCGACGAGGCAGGGGAGGGGGACCTCGGTCAGACCGAGTCGGTGTAGGAAAACGGGCAATGCCAGCCACGCCATGATCGATGGGTCGGCCTTTAGGAAGTCCGTCAGCAGGTCGAGCGCCCGGCGCAGTACCGGCACTCGGCCTCGTCCAGGTTCAGGCCTCACCGTAAAAGGAAGATCCTCGGCCCAATGGCGACCTGTCTGGTCAAGCCGGTCACGCCACGGTGTGAAGGCAGCGAAATGATCGATGGTGGTTTGAAACCGGGGTCTGCCAGGCACAGGAACGCCAGAACCCCAGGAAAATACATCTATATCGTCAATCTCTACACCCTGTAGTCGGAGTGCGCGTGCGTACCCGGTCCACGATGCCCGCAAGGTCCAGGCCGGAGAAGCAAAACTGGCGGAAACTAGGGCATCGAGCCGCCCGATCGAAACGCTTGCCCGTTCGATCAGGTAGTCCGTCGTCTCTGCCAGCGGACCGATATCTGAGGGATTTGAGATGGCGTCCACGACCGAGTTATATCCGCAACAGGGATGATCCGTCTATGTCGAAGTTGCAAATACCCGTGATAATAAAAGGTTATCGCGACCCTGGCTGTTTGGAGCGGATCGCGTTAACGTCGTAAAGATGGCTGATTACCCCGTTTCTCCCGTTCGCTATGGCTCCAGCGCCAGCCTTGATGCCATCGTGGGCGAAGTTACAGCACTTGCGCCGCAGCGGCGCCTTCTTGATCCGCAGGTCGTCGCCGCGGCTTCCCGCGCCTGGTCGGCTAACACCGTGCGCGCATTCCTTTCGGACCTGCGCCTGTGGGATCTATGGTGCCGACGATCGCATGTGCAGACCGGCGCGGCGACCGCGCAGACCGTCGCCGCCTATGTCCGCGCGCTCTCCGGCCAAGATGTCAGTACCGAGGCTGCGCGCGCGACCGAGGCGCGCTCGGCCGCGACGATTAGTCGTTACCTCGTCCACATCGGGTGGGCCTACCGTATGGCCGGTCGGGAGGACCCGACGGCCGCACCGCTCGTGCGCCTTGAACTCAAAGCCGCTCGTAAGGCAGTCGGGACGCGACAGGCCCAGGCGCGCGCGATCCGTTTCAAAGGCGATGTTACCGATCTCGATGGGCCTGCGGCCGGGGTGTCGCTCACAGCGCTGATCAAAGCCTGCCGCAAAGATATGCTTGGCGCGCGCGATGAGGCGCTCCTCCGCGTTGCCTACGATACCGGCTGCCGGCGTTCCGAACTGGTCGCGATCAACGTGATGCACATCGATGGGCCGGATGGGGAAGGGGCGGGGACGCTGCTCATCCCCAAGAGCAAGACCGATCGCGAAGGGCAGGGCGCACATGCCTATCTGTCGCCGGCGACGATGCGCGCGATTGATCGCTGGCGGGACAAAGGCGGGATCGACAAGGGGCCGCTATTCCGGCGGGTTGAGACCTACTTCGATGGCACTGTGCGATCGGTCGGACCGGGCGCGCTACATCCGGGAACTATCGGAATTATCTACAAGCGGCTCGTCCGCCAGGCGTTTGCGAAGAAGCTGCTCGGCGCCATGGGCGAGAGCGAACTCGAGCGGTGGATCGCGGCGGTGTCGAGCCACTCGATCCGGGTAGGCGTGGCGCAGGACAATTTCGCCGCGGGCGAAGCACTTCCGGCGATCATGCAGGCCTATCGCTGGCGCGATCCCAACACTGTCATGCGCTACGGCGCCAAACTTGCCGCAAAAAGTGGCGCCAGCGCACGCTTGGCAAAGCGCTTCGCCGTCGATTGATCTGAGGCGCCCGGTTTCGCCCCAATCAGATCAAACCACCTTGGAAACCGGCAGAGAAGCAACCGAAAACCGGCAGAGATAGCGCCAAATATCCCGGTAAAGCGCCGTTTCTGGAACCCTTTAACCGGCATAAGAACCGGCGTGGGTATCTTCATGATGGAACCCATGGTGCCGGAGGAAGCCTCCCATGCCTTGGAGGATGAAGCCTTCACACTGACGGCGAGGCCAACCAGTTGGCCGGACGGGTTCATTCCATCTTGCGCGCCTTGATCGGGATCTCGTCCGATCGATGAACTGCTATTGTTCGAACCTGATCGAAGGCCATGACACACATTCCCGTGAAATCGACCGCGCGCTTGCCAATGACTTTGTCGAAGAGCCCAAGCGACGAGAGCTACAGCAAGAGGCCGTCGCCCGTATCCATGTTCAGCGGCTGATCGACAGCGGTCAGGACCCCGATATCTGGCCTGCTACTGCAGCCTATGCCGCCTGGCTGCACCGGAAATTCTGTTCGCGGCTCCCGGCTCAAATGCTTATCGTCACGCACCCGGACTCCGGTGAGCGGATCCCGGTCGTACCCGGGCGCTGGAGCGAATACGACGTCATGATCGGGCGACACCTGCCACCCAAACCCGCCGATCTGCCCGTTTCCTAACGCGGTTCGATCGTGCCTATCAGTCGTCGCCCTTGTCCAAGCCCCGGCAGGTTCAGGCGGTCAGCGCCACGCATCATCGCTTCTTGTGGATCCATCCTTTCCTCGACGGGAATGGTCGCATGACCCGTCTCATGTCCTATGCCCTGCTCAAGCGCCTGGGGATTGGTACAAGCTTCTGGTCCGTCGCACGCGGCCTTGCCCGCGAAGGGCGCCCGTACAAGACTCTGTTGATCCAGGCGGACGGTCCGCGCGAGGGAGGCCGGGATGGGCGGGGCAATCTCACCCAGCGCGGGTTGCTCAAATTTTCCCGCTTCTTCCTCGAACGAGCAATCGACCGGGTCCGGCTTATGGCGGGCCTCGTGGAACCCGACATTCTGCTCGAGGATCGAGATCCATGTCGAGGAAGAGATCCGGATGAAGCGCCTTCAGCGAGGCAGCTTTGCCGTGCTGCGCGAGGCAGTGTTATCGGGCGAGGTCGAGCGTTCCAAAGTTCCGTCGCTCACGGGCTACGAAAAGCGGGCCGCGCGCCTCGTCACTGCCGGTTTGGTCGAGCGGGGCATGCTGACCGCCACGACCCACCGCGCGCCGCTCGGGCTTGCCTTCCCGGCCGACGTCGCGGAACGCTGGTCTTCCAACCTCTATCCCGCCAACGCTGGTAGCCGCCCTTAAAGCACATCATCCTCGAGCGCGTTCGTCGCTGCCGACCGAGCGCCGCGCGAACGGGTAACCGAGGACATGCCGGCCTAGCTTGCTCACAGGCCGAACACCCCGGTCGAGTTATGCGGTCTCAAGTTTTGCAAGATGTCCCGCTACGGCCTTACCGCCATGGCGCCGAATTGCGGCAGCGATAGCCCGCGCGTCAGACTTGTCGATCGCCGCGATCTTGACGCGATCTAGGGCGGCCAAGAGGGTTGGTCGGCCTGCGTCCCTAGCTGCCAGTTCTGCTGCCTTGGCTTGTTCATCGAGTGCTGCAAGTTCTGCCTTCAGTGCCTCGCGGCGCGCTTCGATCGTCAAAAGGTCTGCCGGTTTTGACGATGGTCGGGGCATCGGAATACCTTCGGATTGTTTATGCGAGACGCGCCGATGGTGGCAACGGGCGGCGATAATATCCAGATCAGCCATGGCAAAATACGGCAAGCTGAAGCAAATTCATGGCGTATTTCAATAGCACGTACCGTAACGTAACAAAGCGGTTCTCGCGGTCGGCAGATGATAGTGGATAACGTTGCGTTGCAGCGGTAACATCCCACTCCGAGTCTTCTGCAATGAATATGATTGTAAGGAAGTGCTTTAGAAGCTAATTTGGTATCAGTAAGGGATGGCAGGATATGTCTCATGGCACCAATGTCGGACATTGGCTTATGAGACGCCGCTGCGCGGGGCTTTTGAAATGAAAGTAACGGTCCGACTGACGGATGAGCTCGTTGCAGAGGTCGATCGCATCGCCACGGCGAATGGACAGACGCGCAGCAGCTGGATCGCGACCGCGCTTACGGTCGCGGCCGTCTCTCCTGAAAGCGGGAGCGTGCCGATCATACCAGTACAGGGGAGGGGGCACCCCGACGATTATCTCCGCGTCACGGTCCGCTTGAACCGCAGCGAGATCGAAGCGATCGACACCGTGGCAGCGCCCATGCGGCTGACACGGAACGAGTGGATCAAGCGGACAATACGCTGGCAGCTCTGGGACAAGGCCGCGCTTCTGCGGCTCGCTCCTTCGACCCAGATCGAGATTGGTAAAGTCCGCAAACAGGTTCTCGCGATCGGGCGGAACATTAACCAGGCCGTCCACGCGATGAACGCGATGAACGCGGCGAACATGCCGGAAAGCTCGCTCGACATCGCCCGGATCGCCGGCTCGTTCCTCGAGACCTGCGCGGAATTGCGGAGCCTGCTGGTTGAGGCAAGGCGCGAGCTGGCGTCATCGATCGGTGGTGAAATTGGCTACTGGACCCGCAAGGACGAGGGATCAGCTAAGTGAGCTTGCGCCTTTCCCCTGATACGCTGGACTCGATGGCACGCGTCTTTGCGCCCCCCAAGAAGTACCGCATGGGATCGGGTGGGGGAAGCGCCAAGGGTCCGAAGACCGGGAGCGCGATCCTCAGAATTGCCGTCGGATCGATGTTCCCGAAACCTGCGTCTTCGTCAGGGGCATCGCGCCCTAGTATCCAGGCGAAGCACGCGTTCGGGGGCGGATCGCATGGCCGGATGAGCAATCGGGCAGTAATGACTGCCGAGCGCTCATCGCGCCGTGTTCCGGAGGCGGTAGTGCGGATCACCGGGCGTCAACATGGTGGCGGCCATGTTCTCGCAAACTTCTCTTACATCAGCCGCCTGGGCCACGGCGAGGAAAGCGAACTGGGTCTTGAAACCAACGATGGCGAGGTGCTGCGCGACGGGCGAGACATGCAGTTGCTCGCCAGGGAATGGAACGACTGGGAGATGGATGGCGACGCCCGACGGAAAGGCGCGACGTCGATTTCCATGATCCTATCGATGCCCACCGGCACCGATCCAGAGCGCTTGAAGAGCGCGGCCCTCGACTTTGCACGGGACGAGTTTGCAAACCGTTCGTGGGTTGCTTCGCTCCACGTCGACCGCGAACACCCGCATGTCCACCTTACGATTGCGCGTCGGGATCATGACGGACGGCGCTTCCATCCGAACCGCGATGACCTCTTCCGTTATCGTCAGCGCTTCGCCGAAAAGCTTCGCGATCGCGGCATCGAGGCGAACGCAACGCCAGCAAAGGCCCGCGGCATCGACCCGAAACATGAGCCGATCGCCGCGGTCAAGATGCGCGAGAAGGGGCAGGTTCCGCGGATCGACAAGAGTCGTATCGCTCGGGCAGAACGCCTCCGTAAACAGGGTCTTGAAGATTCGGTTGTTGCCATGCTGGCGACGCGCCAGGCAGCGGTTCGCGCTACGTGCACTCGCGTCATTACCGAACTGTCAGCGTCGCCTTCCGCTGCCGATCAGCTCGTTGCAAAAAGCCTGGAACGGTTTGTCGCGACAATGCCGCCACCCGAACCAAACTCGGTCAGGGCGATGCGCCTCGCCCACGAGAAAGACGTGGAGCCATCTGTCTCCACGCCTGTCCGACCACCCGTTCGTATCCCGGATGTATCGGCGCCGCGCGGTGATACCGGCATCGACAGACTCCAGACGTTGCATGATCGACTGATGAAGCCGACCGTTCCGCCGAAGTCGCCTGCCGATCAGCGCGAGCGAGGTGTTGATCCGACAGACGACGTTGCAAAGCGAATCCGCGATATCGTCGGGAAGAGCCGTAGCGGCCCGGGCAACGATGAGGATCCAGACTTGGCCGGGACCTTGAGTGATCGGCTGCGAGCTATCACCGAGAGGATCAGCGGGCCTAGCGAACCCACTGATTTCATGCGTGCCCACGAGGTCATTCGGAAAGCCGAGGAGCAAAACCGCGAGCGGCTGGATCGCGCTCGAACGAAAGATAGGGGCGGGCCGAGCCGATGAGTTCCGAAGGGTCTGCGGTAGCGCTGGCGGCCCTGATGGACGCTGTGACGTTGCTCAGGGGCGAGGTCGCGGCGCTCGCCAGGAGCAACGCGCGCGTGGAGGAAGCGCAAATGGAGATACAACGTCGCCTCGACGTGCTCGATACGGGCCGGGCCCCCATAGCGAACCTATTGTCCCTCCAGGAGGCAATCCTCGCGAGGACCATCGAGGGAGACGACGCTACGCACAAGTGGCTAGGGCTGCTCACGCCGGTCTTGGACAGGATCGTCGAACAGTCCGATGGCAGCCGCGCCGCGATCGGCGCACTCCACCAGGATGTTGTCCGGATCTACGAGGTTGCCGACACAGGCCAGAGGCACACCGCTGGAATTGCCTCCGGCCTGGAGGGTGTCGCGGAGCAGTTGACCGCGGCCATCGGCGAGAGCCGCAGGAGGCAAAGCGCCGATTTCGTGACAACAGGCGAGCTGATCAGTTTCACCCGTGCGGCAGTCCTGGGCCAGCCTCTGCCGTTGCCAGTCCATATAGAAGACAATCCTATGCTGGAGCGTTTCATCCTCGCCCAGCCAGCCGACCTTACTTCAACCGACCGCGCCCTGGTCGACTGGCGGAACACGGTCGCCTCCGCCAACACGGCCGATCTCATCACGCTTCTTGAGAAGCAGCAGATGCCATCGCCAACCGACACCCCACAGACCCGCGTCCTCCGGTATCGTCTCGCCGCGATCACGCGAGCGAAGATTGAGGAGCTTGGAGCGGTGCCGCCTACGCGGCCGACCACCACACGAGCGACGGATCGATCGGCAGCGACCTGCTTTGAACGATCCCAGGAACTTGCCGAGTTATGGAGAGCCGGAGAAAGCGCAGCACTTTACGCCGAGCCTGAATTGGCCGGCGCAATCGACCTGTTCGACGCCTTGGAAAGCAGGCTAGAGCCCCTCACAGGCGACGCCGTTCAACCCGAGCTGACGATGCTTCACCGCGACTTAGCCAAACGCATAGAATTAGGCGAACGACCCGAGATAGCGGAGGGCGGCCACGCTGCGGGTTACGATCGCGCCAACGCGGTCGAGTTTAGCAAGGATCTCTAGGTGGGGTCGGTGTATAGAACGACCATAGTTACACGCTAACGATCAGCGGCGTTATCGAATTTTCATAATCACTTCGGGACGCATATATGCCTGATCGGACCGGAGGCTGCTAATTTGACACGGTACGACAAACGGTTCTGGTTTTTGGCGGCCGGTGTTTCCAGTATTGCTGGGTACGTCGACGCTACCGGTTTCCTAAAGCTGGGCGGCCTCTTCGTCTCGTTCATGAGCGGAAACTCGACCCGTCTGGCGGTTGGAACGATGATGGATCCACAGGTTTCGATCGTCGCTGGCCGCCTGATTGGCGGTTTCGTCGCTGGCGTCGTCGCAGGCACGATTGTCGCGGCTCTGGCAGGCTCACGCAGGAAGCCGGCTACGCTCGGTTTTGTCTCCGCCCTTCTTGTAGTCGCAGCGGTCATAAACACGAACGTGTCGGACGTGTGGACCACCACAGTAATGGCGGTGGCAATGGGATCAGCAAACGCCATCTTTCAACGCGACGGTGAGGTAACCATCGGCGTTACTTACATGACCGGGACGCTAGTGAAGTTTGGTCAACGTATAGCGGGGGCCTTGATGGGTGGTGCGCCATTTGCGTGGTTGCCATACCTGTTATTATGGCTGGGCCTTGTCGGCGGTGCGGTTCTCGGTACGACCGCTTATGTCTATTTCCGCTCAGCGAATATTTGGCTAGCGGTTGCCGCTTCGGGCCTGTTGGCTTTGTACGCTACGGTACTTGGCCCGGTAGAGCCCGCAGCGGGAAGGGTTAAGTAACCTGGAGCGGTAATTCCCAAAATAGCATCCTGGTGAAAACGTGTTCAACCGCTTTGTCGAATTGCACTTTCTCGCGTCTGGATTAGGCTACGCCTATGGATACCCAATAGCTGCGCATGGGAGGACCGAGAGTCTTATCGTCGATATCAACAACCGACCGAAGCCTAATCGCCGTCCATATCCGCTCTTCACCATTCCCGGCATTCCCGAATAAGCATCCAGTTTTGGGAATGTCCGGGTTGGGCAAAAGGGCAATCGGTCCGGTAACGGCATCTGTGACCCGTTACCGGACATACATTCGCTACTAGGTCACGTGCACAAAGGGCAGCCACAGCGTAACTGATGCGAGCGCGACGAAGCCGAGATATGACTCTGCTGTCTTGTCACAACGCTTTGCGACACGGCGCCAGTTTTTGAGCTTGCTGAACAAGCGTTCGAGGAGATTGCGCCAACTGTATTACTCGCAATCATGCGGGATCGGTATGCGGCGGTTACTTTTGGTTGGAATGACCGCCTCGACATCCGCCCTGAAGAGTTCCTGGCGGATGGCATCGGCGTCATAGCCCTTATCGGCAAGCAGGGCCTCGATCCGGTCAGCCAGCATCCCAAACAAGGGCCCGAAGCCCTTCACGTCGTGGGCCTGGCCCGGCGTCAGGACGAAACATAGCGGTCGCCCCTGACCATCACAGCGGGCGTGCAGCCCTTCGACAAGCTCAGGAGAGCCTTGGTTGTGAAGCCGCCTCGCGAACGGCCGAGCCCTTCGAATTCTTGATCCCTTTTTTTTAGCCCGACGGCACAGTGGTGCGCCCGGACTACGGTGCTGTCGATTATGTCGGCGCTGATATCCCGCTCGGCGACAGCGGTCAGGGTCTCCAGCATGGCTTCGAACACGCCCGTCACGACCCAGCGACGATACCGCCGGAACACACTGTTCCACTTACCATATTCATCCGGCAAATGCCGCCATTGCGCGCCTGTCCGCGCCATCCACACCATGCCTTCGAAATAGGGCCGGTTGTCTCCCGCGGGTCGGCAGCCACGTCCTCGCTCCGACGGCAGCAGGGGCCTAATCAAAGCCCACTCATCATCCGAAACCCCAATCTGCTCGCCCAATGCTGCCTCCAAAAGACAGCCTTGAATTAACCGATCAGACGCGCGTCGCCTTTGTACACGTGGCCTAGATTGGTGATCGTAACACCCCCATATTCACGTTTGAAAGGGGACAGCGATGGTCAGCATATCCAACGACGGCATCATGTCCGAGTACCTCGTGAAATATGCTCTTGTGAAAACGAGCGAGCGTGAGCGGCCGACAGAACTTCTCGAAACGCTCTATATGTCCGAGCGCTTTCAGGCTGGCGATGACCTCAAGCCCTTGAAAGATAACTACGATCATTCTGTATGGAATGGGGTTCCTGCTTCCGAAATAGACCAGCGTCTTGTCGCATTGGACAAGTTCAAGAAGGAACTTGCGCGGAATCGCGCGGCTATGTGAGGCGTGAACTAATCCATCTGCCCGGAATAGCCCCTTGGAGGTGAAATTGAACGACGATAAGATAGGTGATCGCTACCTTCTAGAGCGAGCCAAATCTGCATTGAGGGACAAGGATCAAGATCAGGCAGCGCCTATCTTATTCCAAATAGCCGAGCGTGGCGCTGCCTTGGCTAAGATGAAAGTCGCAAACGACGTTGCTTGATGACTACCAAAGTAGTGTCGCGTTGGCGTGCAGCCGTTCCCGTTTCAGCATCCCAACAGGAAATCTCCGTTCGTCTCGCTGGCCGTTCTATTTTTGGGGAAGCAGCAACATGTTGCCGAGCGCACATCAGTCGCTAGGATGGCCGAATGCGTCTGCGTTTGCTAAGCCTCGCTCTGGTATTTCTAGGCGCTGCCGCCCCGCCCGATCCCGTCTCCCAATCTGTGCAGTTCACGCTTGCGCCTGATCTGTCCGACGGTGCGCTGACCGGCCTGGAGGTTCAGATCCGCTTCCATGCCGATCCTTCAGGGACGACGAACTTTGGATGGGGTAAGGGCTGGGCGGGAGAGCGAAAGCTCTGGCAATGGGCGCGCGATCTAAAGGTGGCGGGAGCAACGGCGGTCGGGAAGAACGGGGATGGTCATTGGCGCATCAAGTCTGCGCCGGGCGAGCCGCTAACCGTCTCCTACCACATCGCATCCGCCTACGATCACGATCCAACCGTCGACGACAGCGACCAGCCACGACCGGTTATCCGGCCGACGTGGTTCTATGCGGTCGGCAATGCGCTGTTCGGCTATCCCGACAATCGCGAGAACGCGCCAGCTACGTTCGATTGGTCTAGCACACCTGGCATCGGCTTCGCTTCAGACCTCGAACACCTTGCCGGACGTGGCCGCGGGGCCGGCCGCGCCGGCACCGTGGCCGATGCACTGGAAAGCGTCGTGATCGGCGGGCGTAATCTTCGCACCTTTGCGGCCCGAGACGGATCAGGAGTAAGGGTTGCAGCCGTCGGCACTTACGCGTTTACCCCGGATGAATTGAACAGCCTTGCGCGCCGCGTGATCGCCGTCGAGCGCGCCTTCTGGAACTCGGATCGCAGTGCTCCTTTTCTTGTGACCGCAGCTCCGATTGTCGGCAGCCCGACGGCAATGGGTTTCCGCGGCACCGGACGCGGGGATGCTTTTGCGCTTTGGGTCGATCAGCGAACGCCCTTGGCGAGCATGAAATGGCTCCTTGCCCACGAATATTTCCATACGTGGAATCCGGGCCAACTCGGGGCCATGCCCGAGCGTCGGGAAGCACGGCCGGCGGATTATTGGCTCAGCGAGGGCTTTACCGACTACTATGCTCGCGCCCTGATGGTGCGCGCCGGCCTGATATCGCCTGAGGAGTTTGCGACAATCTGGAACGAGATGCTGGCTGCCTATGCCGGTTCTCCCGTCCGCTCCATGCCAGGCGTGCAGGCTGCAGCAGCCTTCTGGGACGACGAGGCGGCGCAGAAGCTACCCTATCAGCGCGGTGCGATGCTGGCGGCGATATGGAACGCGCGGTTGCGGTCAGCGAGCCAAGGTGCGGTGAACCTGGATACGGTGCTGCACGCTCAGATCGCTGCGGCGCGGTCTTCGAAGGAGCAGGCGACCTTCCTGTTCAAGTCGCTAGTCCGTCAGAAGGAAATGAGCATCGTTGCCGATGCGAACCGATACCTCGCGAAAGGCGAGCCGATCCTGCTGCCGGCCGATACGTTCGGACCATGTGCCACCATCGTTACCGAACAACGCCCATCCTTTTCGCGAGGCTTCGACGCGGACGCTACTGCCAACATCGGCAACGTCGCGACCGGCGTGGATCCGCTGTTGCCGGCATATGCGGCAGGGTTGCGGAATGGCATGAGGATACTCGAGCGAACGGAAGGCCAGCCGGACAACGCGTTGGTGCCTTATGCATTGCTAGTAGAGGATAGGGGTAAACAGCGTACGATCCGGTATCTGCCGCAGGGACGGGAGGGGCACACGGTGCAGCAGGTCCACATCACGAACGCGATAAGTCCAGAATGCTCACGGACTCTCAGCGGCTTGTAGAGCACGGTTGGCGCTTCAAGATCGGCTTCGGCCGTTTTCCCGCTTGCGATATCACGAGAATGCCCCGGGCGTCTCGCTGGCCGTTCCTTGATGGCAATGCCGATCAGGCTCCTGACACAAGGCGGCAGCCACCATTCTGCCTCAAAATGATGTCCATCTACGACCTGCCTATTAGCGATCGCATCAGCGGCGATCGGTAGGGTCGAGGAGCGTTCATGCGAAATAGCGGCAAAGCGGCAATAATCTCGATCCTTACTCCCTTATTCGCCTTTTCGTCTTCCGGATTGGCTCAGGATAGGGCGCGAGCTACTGATGAAAACAGTGCGAGACCCGCGGTTGGCCGGTCTTCCGATTGGCGCACTCCGCTTATCGGACGTCTTGCGAACGGCGTGCGGTTTGCGATCCTGCCCCGAAAAGGCAACGATCCTGGCGTCGGCCTGCTCATGCGAAATGAAGGCGGGTTCATTGCCGAGCACCGCGCCGGAGAGCGGGGATTGGCACATCTTATCGAGCATATCGCGTTCCACAGCCCCACCACCGCTGCCCCGGACGATCTTGACCACCTGAAGCGTATTGGTTTGCCGCTGACCTTCCCGGCAGCAAATGCGGGTTCTACGTCGTGGCGAGAAACAAATTACTACCTTTCAACCAAAACAACGGCTTCGAGTGATCTTGACGCACTGCTGACCCTGCTCAAGGACGCCGCATCGGGCATGAACCTACGCACGGATGCCGTTGATACCTCCCGCGGCGAAGTCGTTCGGGAGATGGCAGACAAGAAGCTCGGTAACCAGATTTACGCCAGTTACATCGGGCAGGTCGCGCCTGGCTCGCCCAACGACGTGATAGATGCGCAGAATTCGGATGATGTGCCCATCGCCAGCATCACCACCATTCGTGGGTTGTACCGGCGCCTGTACCGGCCTGCGAATATGATGATCGTCATCGTCGGAAATGTGAAGGTGGATGAAGTTCGGTCATTGATCGAAAGGCGTTTTGGAGACTGGAAGCCCATCGGCCCGCCCTCTCGTAAAACGCCATTCCCGGTATTCCAGCCTAACCGCATCCATCCGATCAGCTTTTCTGCTCTTCCAGAGGGGCGTCGGACCGCGTTCATGACGGTCGTTATGCCGACACCTAGACCGCCTTCGTCCCGCGCTATTCAGGCGCGGGCGGAAATTATGGACTTGCTTGTAACGCGCGCGATCAACGATCGGCTCGCGGCTCTGCAGCCTAGTAGCTCACCGGGGAAGGTAGGTATATTCATCGAGAATGGCGAGCAAGGTCACCGTCAGATCATGCTCTGGGACAACTTTGTCGAGGACCGGTGGAAACCGGCGGTTGCAGGTTTGCGGAATTCCGCGTGCGACCTAGTCACCAAAGGATTCACAACGAAGGAATGGGCGGCAGCCAAGCAGAACCTGGTCGTCGATCTGGAGCATCAAGTAGCGGAGATGCCAATGGCCGCGAACGTAGAGATAGCCAAAGACCTGTCCCACGCGCTTGCCGATGGTCGCCACCTGATCCCGCCTGATGAACTCCTCCGTTACGCTCGAACGATGCTGCCTCAAATAGACGGACGCTCGGGAGGCGAATGGTGGCGTCAACAATGGAGCAGCGGTACGGGACACCTACGGGTAGAGGCTCCGGAGCTGGCCCGGATAGAAAATACTTTATCTGCAATTCGGAGTGCAGCAAACGGGCCATCCACAATCCCTACCTGCAAGTATCTATAGATAGGCAAATACGAACCTCAGGTTTGTTGAAAGACTCAGACTTTTTATCTACTCTACGAACATAAAACGTGGTTGATGTTTTCATTCGAATAGTTAGTGCAGTTGCACGGATGGTGTTTCTATCAGGCATAAGCTGCATTGTTAGGACGGCATCACGCCTCCCATTTGCTGATAAGTCAGTTTCAACGATTGTGTCGGGCCGCGGCCGTGTAATCTGCGCACGCGCGCCAGAATTGTCGCCGTCAATCTTAACCGATTTACCTCCGATGGTCGCATTGTAGCCGGTCCCAACATCTGTTCGCCAGCTGAACCGGTTGCCGTCCAACTTCATTATCCAATCGTTTTTGGAGTCGGCTGTTACACTAACGCGCTTCCATCTGCCGGTGATCAGATGAGCACCCTTCGTCAGTGGACCGATGCGGCGCATCACAGTTTCACTGGTAACCGCTTGACCACTCGGACTCGTAAAGCTGGCTACGTGCCATGTCAGAGTGTTTCCATCGGAAGAAACTACATACTCGACGGTGTATGCCAGTTTCGCATGGACCTTGTCGACCTCCTTGATGACGTGGTCGTTTTCGATGAATATTGACTGTTCATCGACGTACCCACTTCCGGATACACGATGCAATTGACCATCTGCCTTTACAGCCTCATTTTCGTCCCGCTTGAAGTTCCCACCGGTCAACACGAATGTCGTCGGCGGAGCGTTACCTTTGAGCGATGCGGTGTCTATACGCCATCGCCCATTGAACGAGCGATCGGGCGAGGCTGCCACACCACTCGTACAAACCAAGACGGCTGCGAATGCATTGAGAATCGCTCCGTTCAACAGGAGCGCATAAGTACGCTTGTTCAATGATATTCTCCCTTAGAGAAATAATTCCAGATCAACGATATCCGACATCGATGTATCTACAATGCTGTACCGGTGGGACATGAGTTGCAGTCGATCACGGTCTCGAACTATCCAAATCGGTCCATTTAGGGTCCCTGCTCGCCCATGATTTCGCGCAAGTCGATGATCGTCAGGCCGTACCGTCCAAGCGGCAGTATCAGGGCAACGTTTACACCGGGTCGGATTGCGACACGATCAACTGAACCGAAGTGACTGCTTCGGCGACAGACCTCAATTACACGCCATCCCTTTATCGGACGCAACGTGAGAGGGATATCGACGACCTGATCGCCCGTCTCCTGCCGCCATGGCGGTCGACCGCGCGTGAAGCGCTCGCATGGATGATCGACGACCAGATCAAACGTCCCGGCTGGCTGAGCCGATGGTAATGCCGACAGGTGAACGGTGCCGCTGCCTCCGCGGCACGTCGTCTGCGAAACGGTCAACGGGTCGATGCCGGTTTTCTCCTTGAACCGTGCCGCCATCCACATGGTGCCATCAGCTCGGCGAACTTCTGCCGCGTATGCAAAGACGCATAACGCTTTCCTCAAATCTTGATGCTACCATGATCGGTGTAGTGGCCATTCGTCTAGACATCACCGCCGTCCCAATTCGCTGACGGAAAGCTGCCTTCCGTCAAACCACGATATTCCCGAAACTCGATTTCAAGCTGGAACGCTGGTCAGGAGCTAGGGCAAGAGCCTGGGTGTCCTAAGGCGCGGTCGGGGAAGCAAAGATGGCCGGATCGATCCGCCCACATTGGAACGAAGCAACGGTTCCCTGATCCATGACTGAACCATCAGGTCCGAAAACGTCCAGACGATAAGCGACCATCAGCCCGCCCGCGCCACGACGGTAGTCACTGGCCTCAACTCTGACGGCGGGCGTCCCCTGGGTATCGACGACGCGCTGAATGAGATGGGTGCGGCTATCGAACCAGACCTCAAGAGGGCGGCCGCCCTTTGGCGTGATTTCGACGATATCTAACCGCCGCTTATCTTCTGCTGCTGTCCGGACAAACTTGAAGGTGGCCGGGAAACGATTGGGAAAGAAGAAGCCGTTGATGCTGAGGTAGTTGGTTACGATCGCCTCTTGCAGCGACGCCGGATCCGACCCGATATCCGTCTTGCCGGGACCGGCCGTCTGCCATCTTACCTTACCATTGAACCCCATCGAACGAACCTTGCCGCCCCGATCGCCATCTGTTCGCATGCCGTACTCGCGCAGACTGAACCGGGTCAGGTAGGTGATGGCACCGCTGGCATGGGTCCCACGTTCGATGCAGCCCTGTGGCTTGTCCCACGCGACACCACCTGTCGCGCGCTTCGACGCCGCGACGATCATTTCGGCATTTGGTGTAGCGGTGCGGGCCTCGCTAATCCCAGCGACGGCAGGACAAAGCGTCAGCGCTATGATGGTGCGTACCGAGGGCATTATGAGCTCTCCTGAAAACGCCGGTGCCGGCGATGGAGCCAAACGAGCAGCACTGGCACTGCAACAGCCTGCATAAGCAGCGCATGGAACTCCGAAGGTACGCCCGCGTCATTCGGAATGATCGATAGCTGGATGGCAACGGCGATGCCGGCGATCAGGCAAGCAGTACACCAAGCTGTAGCGAACAGGCGAAATTGCCCGCGGCTTAGAAACCAAGCTGTCGTGAGTTGGACAATCCCGAGCGCAAGAAAGCAACTGACCACGATTGGGCGAGCGGTTTCATAGTTGGCTATGATCGTTGACGACGCTCCGTTGCGAAGAAGGGCCTCCAACATCCCGTCGTGCCCGCCAAACAGGACGGCCACTCCATGAGCCGCGCAGACAAGCTGGACCACGGCATAGAGCGCAGTGACCACGGCAATCGTCCAGAGGGTAGCCATAATATGCGTGTCAGCGTCGCACGCGCGCTCACGCAGGGCCGCAACGAGGCATCCGCTCGCGAAGTTCAACGCCGCCCGATTATCGTCCGCATGCGACAATTCGGCAATCATGGCATCGGCCCATAACCGCCTGCTAGCGGGGAGCAGGCGGGTTGCGACGTTACACAAGATAAGCGGAAGGCGGTCCGTCATGCCGGTACCGGCGTGCGCCCAACCTGCGCGCTGGCAGTGGCATCGATGTTGGCCGAGGCGAAGGCAACGCCTGTTTGGGTAAGTCGATAGGCATGCCGTGGCGGCGCGCCGGGGCGGTCGGACTCGTGCCAAGCAGATTCAAGCAGCCCCTTGTCCGCAAGGCGCATCAGCACTGGATACAGCGTGCCTGATTGCAGACCGATTTCCTTGGTCAGATCGTAGCCATATCGCCACTCGGTAGCCCGAACCAAGAGCGCCCGAAGCACGAGGATCGTCTGTGGAGAGGGTCGGCGCTGACGCATTCCATAACTCTACATATATGGATTATGACGTCAATTGTTTGTTGTTGTCTGTCGAATACTCTTTCCCAATTCCGATCCGGGCAGCTTTCGGGAAGGCCGGCGCGTTCTCTTTTTCCGATCGATTGTGAGAACACTCACGCGGTCTCGGTCGTCCTTTTTAATCGGGAAGGTGAGGGCCGTATTGCGGTCAGGTGATGGGAGCGGCATTTTGGATGCAAATGGAACGCCTCTTTTGGGGGAACAGCAATGGAAACGCGCGCCGCATCGGCAGATGATGCCGAGGGAATGGGCCAGGTGCTTCGGGAGATCATCGAACATACCGGCCGTGAGCGACCGAACGACGTTGATTTTGTGATGGGTCGCTACATCGCCGATCCTACAAGCATACGCTGCACCGTTGCCATCGGCGGATCAGGGAATATCGTCGGCTTTCAGTCATTGAAGAAGGCCGTTGCGGGCAACCCATATGATACACCGGAGGGATGGGGCATCATCGGGACCCATATCAGCCCCAAGGCGCATCGACAGGGCGTCGGCAAGCTTTTGTTTTCAGCTACGAGCGAGGCCGCACGCGAAGCCGGTCTAGAAAAGATCGACGCCTACATCGGGGCCGACAATACATCCGGCCTGAAATACTATGAAGCTATGGGTTTCCGTACCTACCGGACGCCCGATGGAATTGTGCAGAAGGTCCACGACGTCTAGTTTAATCGATCGTTCCGCGTAGCGAGAGCATTTCCCGACTAACCATCTTAATCGAGAACGTGACGACCTTCTCGATTGCCGTTCCAAATGGAAAAGGCAGTCTGTCAGGGCGGTCTCGGATTTGCGAATGAAGGAGACGGTACAGCGCCTAAGCGCTTACGGCTCATTTAGCATTCGGCACTAAATCGGGATCATGTCACTCTCCAACCTCCCCGGTGTCGGGTTGCCGAGCCGCCAGCGTCTTACACTAACCGAACGCATCGTGTTCGGGCTCTATGCAGCGGTATTCTGTCTGTGGGTGTTCGACATCAATGCGGCTGATACTGCTCTGGTCACGCCGATCAACGGGCGCTTCCTTGGCGGGGTGACTTGGCTTGGCGCGTTTCTTGGAGTCATGCTCGGCTGGTTCGTCGTCCGCTACTCTACGCGAACGCGAGCGGAGGCGTCACTCCGACGAAAGGCTATCATGGCCACGCTGGTGCTTGTTACGTTCGGGACGTTCTACGCGGTCATTTTCGAGCATGTCGCGTGGCGCGCAGCCAACATGCGAGCCTTTGCGGATAGTAGCTCCCCGATTACCTGGGCGCACTTTCCGATCGTCTCATATCGTATGCGCAAATCGCAGCCTGTTGTTTTGATCGACAGGCGGGGGGAGGAACGCCCGATCCCGATCTCACTAGCCGACTATCAATTGCTGGAGGCCACGGCCCACTCGTCCCGTTACTGTCTCAACCTACAACGTCAGCAGGTCGGAAGCGCCGTTCGCGTTTTTCGCCCTTCGGGTGCCACGCCTAACGTTATCCCGGTAGAAGCTTGGGTTCCCAGCTAAGGTAAGACCGAAGGGTGTGACACCGCATACAGATGGCAATTTGTTTTCGGATCAGACAGGTCGGGGGGCGGCTGTTTCTCAAAATACCATCGAGTTTCGGGAATGAACATGCCGATTGGGGTTGGGTCGTCACTAATTAACGCAGTACTGTGTCGGTAAGCCTTTATCTAGGATCGTCATGCAGCCCACTCGCGTGCGAGCTTGGCATGTGCCTACCACTCGTGGCTTCTCTCCACGCACCCAATGGTAGTCGTCGGGTAACGTGCACTCGCCGGCACAATCAGACTTGGCGGTGCAAATCTTACCGGCGTCCACAAACGGTTGATCACAGAACCAACGCCGCCCATCCGTTCCATATGAGCGGAGAACTCCGCCGCTGGTGGTGCAAGCTGCCTGACGATCAACATTGCCGATTTGCGGCTCCATTGCATAGCTAGCCACAGCGATACCGAAAGCCGCGCCGATAGAGCCACATACAATCCAGTTCATCGAATGATGATAACAGCCGCGCGATTGTCCGCAACCAGGGCGTTACCCTAACCCAGCCAGCTTGACGCCGATCGAGAAAGTCAGGGCTCCCCCTAAAGGATGCGTATTCGAGAATGCCGGGCCTGATGAAGAGCGGATACACACCGACAGCCTCGCCGGTCGGAAGTGGCTCGGCGAACACCGTGTAATCGATCGGAGTCGCGATCTGCGACCGCGCGGCTTTCGCCGTTGGTGCGCTCAGCCGCGGTTTGTTCGACAGGCCGCCAAGCAACGAACTGCGTCCGCTCGGGCGGGTGAGCAGCGAGCCCGTGCGCGTGATGGGCGCGGTCGCGGGCGGAGCGGCCTTCGCGGCGATTACCGCGAGCGCATCGGCGAGCGTAGCGCAGCGGATCAGCTCGGCAGGCGTGCCGGTCCACTTCTCCAGCACCATGATTTTCACGGTCTGGCTGGTGCCGTGCTTGGAATAGGCGTTCGCGGCAGTTCAAGGTGCAGCGTCAGCGTGCAGCCTTCGGTTGCCTTGGCCCAGGCGCGGCTCGACGTGTCGACGCGATCGGGCGGGATGGCAGCGCAGCGGCCGCCTGGCGCAAGGCGCATGAGCGCGGCCCGAAGGCGAGGGGATCGGCGTGGCGGCCGACGCTGCGCGAGAACGGGGGATTGATAAGAACGGCTGTGGGCCGGATGTTTGGTGCGAGGAGATCGTGAATCAGCTCGCCATCGTGGCGCGTGACAGCGACGCCGGGGAAGGCCGCTGCGAGCATCTCGGCGCGGACCGGATCGATCTCGTTGAGGACGAGG
The DNA here is from genome assembly GCF_014892665.1 of Sphingomonas sp. CFBP 13603. Classification (NCBI taxonomy): domain Bacteria; kingdom Pseudomonadati; phylum Pseudomonadota; class Alphaproteobacteria; order Sphingomonadales; family Sphingomonadaceae; genus Sphingomonas; species Sphingomonas sp. CFBP 13603. Next base: position 39,107 of record NZ_JADBIA010000019.1, read on the forward strand.
CGGGCACCGGTGCGGTGCGCGAAGGCGGCGAGCAGGCCGGTGCCGGCAGATGGTTCAAGGACCAAATCCGTGGACGCGATTGTGCCAGCGAGCGCAGCGAGGTAGGCGATCCGGGCGGGGGTCGAGAATTGCTGAAGTTCGATTTGCTCCTGGCTGCGGACAGTATGCGTAGGAAGGCCGGCGATCAGCTCGGTCAGCGCGGCGAGGCAATCGCCCGGGGTGGACGGCAGGTCCGCCTTCGCGAGGTACACGACCTCGGCGAGTTCGAGCATGTCGTAGGCGTCGCGAAGTGACCAGCGACCGTCGGCCGAGGATCCGCCATAGGCTTGCTCCATGACCCACAGCAGCGTGTCGCGTTGAAACGATCCGTTTCTGGTGATGGTGTCGGCGACCGCGATCGAGGGCTTGGTGAAATCAAGTTCGAGAGCTGCGGTTGAGGCGCGCATCGGGGGCTTCCTTCTTGTCGCCCGGTGCTCATCACCGGATCAACAAGCCGAAGGCTCCCTCTCCTCTGCCTGCGCTTATGCGCAGGTTCGCCCGGTCATGAACGAGAAACTCCGTGCCTTACCATGCCAGAGGGCGCGCCGAATCCGCCCTCAAATTTGTCCGGCCGTCACCATTTTTTCCAACAAAGCATTCACACGGGTCTGCCACCCGGGGCCGCTACCCCGCAAATACTCGACCGTCTTCGCATCGAGACGGATTTTGACTTCCACCTTGGGGGTTTCCAGTTTCGGTCGCCCGCGCGAGGACGACTTCATTCCGGCCATGAACGCTGTGTCCATCGGCGGGTTGTCTTCGTTAATCTCCGGGTCAAACTTGGCCATGATAAAACCTCACTTCGTGTTTTTCTGCCGGGCGCAGGCTAATGGCGCGAACCGCGTCGTCATGGGAGCCTTCGGTAAAAGCCAGCACATGCAGGCGACCACCGATCATCCCCAAGGCCACAAAGCGGTCCTCTCCGTAATCGAAGCGACCGTCCTCGCGCTCGAATGCCGTGTCCCAATCAAATCCTTTCGTAGCTCGTCAGGACACGCCGTGCTTGGCGATATTCCCAGCTTCCTTGGCGTGATCGAACTCGATTTCCATTGTAATTTCGTACACCCATAAAATAGGCGACACAAACTTATTGTACACCCGTTAATGGGCTTGAAGCAGGATCGTGCCGGTTATGACCGTGGCTCCACTTTGGGGTGACTGCACGAAAGTGACCCCAAGGACGCCAGCGCTTAGGGTGGCATTCCGCCTCAGCCGGAACCGACCCCTACCTGGCGATCGTGTCGGCAACCGCCCTGGCGGCGGTGATCTACGGTTCGGTGAAATCGAGTTCGAGAGCTGCGGCTGAGGTACGCATCGAGGGCCTCCGTTATGTCGACCGGTGCTCATCACCGGATCAACAAGGCCGAAGGCTGCCTCTCCTCTCAATACAAGGTGCTGGGATCCGCCTTGCGATCATAGATTTGGATGACGGCATCCGATTGAAGCAGCTCGGGAATGACGACGCCTACCCCCCTTGCCAGACGAAGTCGGTGCCAGTTCAACGACGTGATAGTCCCCGGGATGTCGACGGAAATGGAGCCACCGCGCGAAGCGTTCAGCTATGGTGCTGCGGTCCTGCTCGACGGCGCGTCTAGCGCGGCGATTGCGCTTGCGGCTTCGCTCAAAGCGCGGTCGAGGTCACTTATAGACATACCGTTCAGATACATGGGAAAGAACTGGGTCGCCTTGAGCACGTCCGTGACCCAAGGTCGAGCCCGTCAACAAAGGCCTCGATGAACCTGACCGGATTATCCGGTCCGACATAATCATCCACCGCTTCGGGCAGCAGAAGGAGCTGCGAGCGGTCCGTTCCAGGCAGATGCGCCATGCCACAAACATACCATGCGCCGCGATCCACGGGAATCCTCAGACCGAGTTCTCACACATGGGGTAATCGCGGGAGCGAGTCGCCCAAGGTATTCGCGAGGATGCCGGGTGGCTGTTCCCCGATAAGATGCAAGTACGGGCTCACGACCGGAGTCGGGCCCAAACATCTGATGGAGAACAGCCATGGACGAGTATATCGGTCTTGACGTCTCGATGAAAGAGACCGCGGTATCTATTCGGCGCGAGGGCAAGCGTGTCTGGCGCGGCAAGTGCGCCTCGGACCCGCAGGCCCTCGCAGCGTTGATCCGCAAGCATGCGCCGGCGGCCAAGCGCGTAGTGTTCGAGACCGGGCCGCTGTCGGTGTGGTTCTTCCACGCGCTGACAGCCGAAGGTCTGCCTGCGATCTGCATCGATGCCCGTCACGCCAAGGCCGCGCTCGACATGGCACCGAACAAGACCGACGCGAACGACGCCGACGGCTTGGCGCAACTGGCCGAGGTCGGCTTCTACCGGGAGGTCCGCGTGAAGAGCTATGACAGCATGCTGTCGCGAACCCTGATTTCGTCACGCACACGGCTGGTCAGGATCGGAACGGAACTGTCGAACCAGATCCGCGGGCTGATGAAGACGTTCGGCCTGCTCGTACCATCGACCAAGGGGGGGCGCTTCGATGATCAGGTCCGCCGCCTGCTCGCTGATAATGAGGCACTGGCGCGCATCATCCTGCCGGTACTCGAAGCCTGGCGCAGCGTCCGCCTGCGTGCAGCCGAATTGGGCCGGCAGATCCTCGCCAACGCTCGGCAAAGTACGGATTGCCAGCTCCTGATGTCGATACCGGGAGTAGGCGCGATCACGGCGAGCTCGTACGTTGCGGCGATCGAGGATCCGGCGAACTTCAAAAAGTCGCGATCGGTCGGCGCCTGGTTTGGGCTCACGACGCGACGCTACCAGTCCGGCGAGGTCGACTATGATGGCCATATCTCAAGGCGCGGCGACGCCCATATGCGCGGGCTCCTCTACGAGGCGGCCACGGTCCTCCTGACGCGGACCCGAGGGGAGAGCGACCTGAGGACCTGGGGGCTCAAACTCAGGGAGAAGCTCGGGTTCAAACGCGCCGCCATCGCGGTAGCCCGCAAGCTTGCCGTCATCATGCATGCAATGCTGAAGTCCGGCGAACTCTTCAACAAGACCGCCGCTGCCTGAACCATTTTACCGGTTGCGCCTGACATGAAGGCACAATGAGACGTCCCTGCCAGGACGTGGAGCGAACCATTCCGTGCAGACTGTTGCACCGTCAGGCTCTGCCCGTCGCGTGCGTTTCGCACATCGGAAGGTTCACCCTGCGAAGCCCCATCATGCGGCGACCCGTATCGACCGCGAAGACGACCGTGCTCCTGGTATACGAACTCACCGCCAAAATGACTTGCACTATCGGCCGCTATTAGACGACAGTCTGCACAAGTTCTGCATCAAATTTTAGCGCGTAGACGGACCGGCAGCGGCCCGAACCTTCAATTAGGTGCACGTGCCGCATAAAGAAACGTGCTTTCTGCCGGAAGGCGTACGATTGTACCGATGTGACCTCCGTAGGAAACGTTTACGCTCTTTCCTACAGCGCTGATGGATACAATATCTCTTTTTACAATGCCTTCATCGATCGCTTGATTGTATGGGTTTACCGTTGCAATTATTTGCATCTTATCTTTAGGCATTATCTTAAACATAAATGCTTCAGATAGGCTTCGTGAGTAAACCTGCTTTAAAAAGAACTCGCTAAATTTTGATGAGTTAGACTCTATATTATTTAGAGGAAGCGCAATATCTTTTGCCATTGCAATGGCTTCACGGCGGACGCGTTCGCGCCAATACACTTCATCGGACGACTGTGTTGCTATGTTGTTTTGAGCGATAGCGACGGTTTCGTGGGCGCCGGACGTCGCTGGCAGGGGGGCGTCTTGGCCAATTAGGGCGATCAGGCAGATGACAGCAATCATGCTCGGTCCTTTTGGAATGCTCATTGCCCATGCAGAGGGCACCGCGACGCCGCTGTCTTGAGATTGGTTTGTGCCGCCCGAAAGGTCCAAAATATGGGGTACCAGCAATTGGTCCTCCTCAGCGCCTGCCAGAAGCCGCGCTGCGGCCAACGATGACGATACGCCTAGTTTGGCACGTGCCATCTTCAGCCGCTTCTCTACAGCGTGTACCGATATACCGAGATCGTTCGCCATCTCCTTGGCCGTTTGAGGAAGCAAACGACGACGCAGACATTCCTTTTCGTTGGCAGTTAACCTCGCGAGAGCAGGCCCGCCTTGCTCACCGGCTCGCATGTGGCATCATTTCCTCAAAAGCTGAGATATCGTTGCTCGATCCAACCCCAAGCAGTGCTGCGACGGTGCGTTGGGTATCCCCAGCCGCAAGGCGTTGTAGCGCCTCGGCCTCCTGGTAAGGGGTAAGGGCGGCACGTCGGCCTAACTTCACGCCACGTGCCTTGGCTTGGACCCTATCGGTGCGTTCGGTAATACGATGGCGCTCGTGGCTAGCCGCCACGCCCAACGCGGCAATGATGACCTCTGCGAACTGGGAAGTGGTGTCCACCATCGGCTCTGCGATCGAGCAAAAGCCGGCACCGGCTTCCTTTACCGCATGCAGGATATTTAACAGATCACGGGTGTTGCGGGCGAGGCGATCGGTGGACGTCACCATCAGCACGTCGCCGGCATCGAGCGCGCCGACTTCGCGCTTGAGTTGCGGACGCTCGGCCGTACCGCCGCTGACCTTCTTCTGATAGATCTTCGTGCAGCCGGCCGCGCCTAGTTGGGCGAGCTGCTGTGCCGGGTTTTGGCCGGTGGATGAGACGCGTGCGTAGCCGTAAATCATGCGCTGGTTGTGCATTGGATTTATGCATCACGGAAGTGCCAGCTTTTGTACGGTTTTTCAGTTGATACGAAGCTTGTGATTTCACATCACAAACGGCGCCAAGTAGCAGTTAGGCGACTGGGCGCTTTCGCGTACAAGGCTTTATATTTCCGTAGTGGGTAAGGGTGGTTTCATGTTTCTTACAGGAATTGCGGCCACTCTAGTCCTATCGGGACCTAGCGTAAAGGCCATACCTACGTCGCCAGCAATGTGCTCGCTTTTACAGACTGCCTATTCGGCTTTCGAGCGCGATAATCGGGTCATCTACCCTCCGATCATTAAAGCGGCTCCGTACGAAATGTCGGACATGAGTAAAATCGTCGCAAGCTACCGAGAAGCAATGAAGCTAACCGATGGCGAGTTCGAAGATTTGAGGACGATGCAGATTACTTCACCACATGGTCCTTTCATTCCTTCTTGCCCTTGGAAGGGGCAGGCGGAAGTGGCAGAGGTAGGGGATGAGAACTGGGGGTCGTTCTCACACCCCGTAATATCTTCGGACGGCCATCTTGCGCTTGTCGAAGTATCTTCGGGGAATAGCTTTTCTGCTTATGCCCTCCTTTGCATCATGCGGCTTAATTTAAAGACATGGTCCGCCCGCTGCTTGACCTCGTGGAGCGTCAGATAGCGAGGAATCATTTTTTTCCCTATCCTAGTTATCGACATACTCACCTAACCTGATACAAACTTTTGATTTTTGCGTCTGGAATGGCCGGAGTGGAAGAAAAGCGGTCCGGTTGCTTTCGAGCTGTAGCCCTAACTTTGTCTTCCTCATATATTTGCGACTAATCTTCTTGACTGCTAGCGCCGTGTGGAGTCATCCTTGGTGTGACTTGCGTGAACAAACGCCGCCAATCGGGATCATCCCAGCAATTAAGTTGAGCCTAAATGCATCGGCCAGAATTAGAACAGTTATTCATATTTATAGTAGGCATTACAGTTGCTGTATTTAACATAAAGAAAGGTTTCAGAACTGGATATGTCAACCTGACGATATTATACGTCAACGATAGATGGTTATTCTCCCGTGACGAGCAGACGTTTTTGTTTTGGTTTACCGTCGCATTCGATGCATTCATGATAATTGTATGCATATGGTTGAGCATTAAGTTACTGCCGTAAATAATGCGGGATATGATTAGCAATGCCGCCGGTATTATACGGGCCGTCCGCGTTTGAACGGAAGCGGAGTGTCCGAATTGGGAGGTGGGTTCAACGGGTGGCTGCAACACGCTGGGCGAACATTTCAGCCGGTGTCTGATACATCAAGGTCTTTCTG
>NZ_JADBIA010000020.1:0-21414 GCF_014892665.1 Sphingomonas sp. CFBP 13603
GAGCAGGATCATCGCGCGCCGGCCGTGCTTGTCCGACCGGTTCGCCCAGAACGGCGCTGCGATCACCCACAGCAACGCCGACACCGAGAACGCCGCCGCCACTGCGCTGTCGGCAACCCCGAGCGACCGCCCGAGTGCCGGCAGGACCGATTGCAGTGCTGTATTCCCCGCTGCGATCGTCAGCATCACGAGGAACATCAGCGCAAAACGGCGGTCGATCTTCGGGCCGTCCGTCGATGCACCGGTCATGCTCGTGTCCACTGATAGGCGCGCTCGATCGGCGCGACGTTGACCGAATAGCTATCGTACCAGAGCGCTCGCCCGAACTCGCGAATCGCAGTGTGCTCGGGATGGTGGCGCCACGCGATCGCCGCGGCGTCGTCCGCCCAATAGCTGACTGTGATCCCCATGCCGCCCGCCTCGCGCGCGCTGTCGACGCCGCGATAGCCAGGCTGAGCCGCGGCTAGCGCGTCCATCGCCATGGCGGCCTCGCCATAGCCGGCGGCGTCCACGTCGTTACGGATCGACACGAAAATAACAGCAATCTGTCCCACCCGATCGTCGTTCATGATCCGTGCTTAAGCGATGCCGTACGCTTGGCAAAGCTGCCAGAACCACTTGGCGCAGCACGACTTCCGCTTCGGTTCGTCGCCCGATGCAACCTGCGGCCCTTGAAACGCGTTCGGAATTCGTGCGACGGGAGGGCCAAAGCCTCGCCAGCGCGCGGGACCCCTGACCGTAAGGAACGCGATGCCCAGTTCGACCACCGCCACCCGGCGTGCACGCAGCCGACCAGCCGGCGTGCCGTCCCCGTGGCAGATGTTCTTTTCAGGGTTCCTGAAACACCCGGTGATGGTCGGCTCGATCGTGCCGTCGTCGGACAAGCTGATCCGCAAGATGCTCGGTCCGGTGGACTGGGCGAACTGCAAGCTGTTCGTCGAATATGGCCCGGGCGTCGGCACCTTCTGCCGCCCGATCCTCGACCGGATGGCGCCGGATGCCAAGCTGGTGGTGATCGACACCAACCCCGAGTTCATTCAGTATCTGCGCCACACGATCACCGATCCGCGCTTCTTCGCAGTGCTGGGGTCGGCGGACGAGGTCGAGACGATCGTCGCCGACCACGGCTTCGAGAAGGCGGACTATGTGTTGTCGGGTCTTCCTTTTTCGACACTGCCGCCTGGTGTCGGCCCGGCGATCGCGACCGCGACGCATTCTGTGCTGCGGACCGGTGGTGCGTTCCTGGTCTATCAGTTCTCGCCCAAGGTGAAGGACTTCCTGACCCCGCATTTTGTGTCGATCGATCACGACATGGAGTGGTGGAATGTCCCGCCGGCGCAGCTGTATTGGGCGTGGAAGGACTGACGCAGGCGCGGCAGCGTCCGCGTTGATGCGCAAGCAAAGCGCCGCGCAGCTTCAGGCCCGGACGGCGGGTCGGCTAGAACTAGCCGAACCCGCCCGACGGCGGCTTTGCCGTCGGCGCTGGTGTTGCTCCAGGTTAGGTAAACGTACACCTCGTTCAAATCCCCTCCGTCATCCTGACGAAGTCAGGACCCAGAGCCAATAATGATGGCGTTCTCGACCCTGGGTCCTGACTTTCGTCAGGATGACGGAAGAGGATAGATGCTCCAGGCCCTCGGCTCCCCGACCCCTACTCGTCGATCCCAAAATTAAGCCCGCGCGACAAGCTCGGGTCCACCACCGCCACCACGAAATACGCGCCGAGCTGCTTTATCCGCTGCACCCACCCGGTGTTCGCCTGGTACAGTTCCTTGGTCACCTCGACCGACTTGGCCACCTCGCCATCGATATACCCCCGGACATGCGCTGCGAACGCCACATCCTCGATCCGCAGCATAAGTTCGAGGTTGATGAACAGGCTGCGCATGTCGAAGTTCGCCGAGCCGATATGGACGGCGTCGTCGATCACGTAGAGCTTCGTATGCAGCTTGGTCGGCTGGTATTCGAACAACCGCACGCCCTTGCGCAACAACCCCGCATAGGTGAAGCGCGCGGCGGCGATCGTCGCGTTGTTGTCCGATTTGCTCGCCGTGACGACCCGTACCTCGGCCTGCCGCCGCCCGGCCTTATCGAGCCGACGCAGCAGCGCGGGACTAGGCGTGAAATACCCGGCGATGATATCGATCCGCCGCCCGCGTCGCATATCGTCGCGCACCGCGCGAGCCCAGGGCGACAGCTTCCGCGTCGGTCCACCGATCAGCCAGCGGGTCGCGCCCTTGGTCTCGCTCCAGTGAGACAGCGCCGCGTTCAGACGACGCAGCTTGCCCTTCGGCTCATGGATCCAGTCCTTCAGCGCATCGAAATAGCCGGCCAGCCGCCCCGCCGCCGGACCCTCGACCAGCAATCCTAGGTCACGCCACGCCTGCTCTGCGGCAGTCCCGAAATAATCGTCCTCGATGTTGAAGCCGCCGATGATGATCCGCGTCTCGTCGGCAAGCGCGAGCTTCTGGTGGTTGCGGAGCAGATAGCGGCGGCCGAACCGTGCGGAAAACCGGCATACCGACACGTTCGCAGCTTCGAGCGGCTCGAAGAAGGCGTGTGGCGCATCGTCGCTACCGAACCCGTCGACGATCAGCGCTACATCGACCCCGCGTTTGGCGGCGGCAATGAGCGCGGCGTTGACGCGCTTTCCGGACTCGTCGTCGGCGTAGATGTAGTAGAGGATGCGCAGGGTTCGCTCGGCGCCGTCGATCAGCGCGAGCACTGCGTCGAGGCGGCGGGGCCCGGTGTCGAGCAGCGTCATCTGGTTGCCGTCGACGCGGAAAGTCGGCTGGTCTGCTGGATCTTCCATGGGCAACCTGATGGACATGGCGGGCACCGGAGGCAAGCCAAGGCGCATTTCTTGACTTTGCAGGCCACCCCCCGTAGGCGACGCATTCTCATTCTATCGTTGTTACGAAGGAAGCCGCATGGCGCGCGTTACCGTCGAGGATTGTGTCGACAAGATCCCCAACCGGTTCGACCTGGTGTTGTTCGCGGCCCAGCGTGCGCGCCAGATCTCGGGCGGTGCCGAACTGACGCTCGACCGCGACCGCGACAAGAACCCGGTCGTCGCGCTGCGCGAGATCGCAGACGAGAACGTCAAGCCGGCGCATCTCAAGGAACAGGTCATCCAGGGCCTGCAGAAGGTTCGCGTCGACGACGACGACGAGGTCGATGCGGTCGGCAGCTTGGCCGCTTCGGCTGAGGCACTGCGGCTTACCGCGGCTGCGCCGCCGCGGAACCAGAATCTCGGGGCTGATTACGAGGGTTGAGGCAGCAGGATTAGCGAAGCTAATCCGCGGCTTGGCCGAAACCCCGGCCGGCGGGCATAGCCCGACCGACGACGCGGCTTTGCCGCGGCGCGTGAAATAGGGAGAGCCCGTGGACCCAAGAGGTCCGCGGGCTTTTTCTATGCCCTCTCCCTGAAGGGTAGAGGCCCAGCTTTTGCCGTGGGTAGGGTGAGGGCACGGGTGACGCAGACGGCCCGTTCGTCATTCCCGCGGAGGCGGGAACCCATATTGGCTGGCCTCAAAAAATCGCGGGCGCCGGAGTAATGGATCCACGACTGCGCGGGGATGACGATGACGTGCGTTGCGGGGTAAGCTCAGACCAAGCGAACCACCCGTCCCTTGTTCTCCCGCGAAGGCGGGAGCCCAGTCCGGATCCCCGCCTTCGCGGGGAAACAAGCTTGCTAATGTCGCGTCCGGTACCACCCTAAGGCTGGGCGCCACGGCAAAGCCGCGTCGTCAGTCGTTGCTGCGCAACGCTGGCCGGGCTGTCGACTTATCCGAAAATAGCTGCGCTATTTCGGGTCTCGGCCTTTAAACCCCTGCGCAACAACAAACCACTCGACCGACCCCTTCCGGCTAGCCGGCGGCTTGGCATGCTTCACGGTCTTGAAGTTCCGCTTCATCTCCGCGACCAGCTCCGAATCGGCCCCGCCCGCGAACACCTTCGACACGAACGTCCCGCCCGGCTCCAGCACTTCGCAGGCAAAGTGCAGCGCGGTCTCGACCAGCGCCATCGTCCTGAGCGCATCGGTCTGCGGATGCCCGACGGTATTCGCCGCCATGTCCGACAGCACCAGGTCCGGCGCGCCACCCAGCGCCTCGATCAACTTGCCCGGCGCGGCATCGTCGAGGAAATCCATCTCGAAGATCGTCACGCCCTCGATCGGATCGACCGGCAGCAGATCGATGCCCACGACCGTCGCCTTGGGTATCCGCCGCCGGATCACCTGCGCCCAGCCGCCCGGCGCAAGGCCCAGATCGACCACGCGCTTCGAGCCGCGGATCAGTTCGAACCGCTCGTCGAGCTCGATCAGCTTGTACGCGGCGCGGCTGCGATAGCCGTCCGCCTTCGCACGCTTCACATACGGATCGTTCAGCTGACGCTCGAGCCAGCGCGTCGACTGCGCAGTCCGCTTCCGTGCCGTGAGCACGCGGACGTGCCCGCCCGAGCCACCGCGGCTCATGCTGCGATTCCCGACTTGCCGGGCTTGGGAGACCCCATCAGCCGGCGTAAAATCCCTTCGCGAATACCGCGGTCGGCGATGCCGAGCCGTTCGGCGGGCCACAAATCCATGATCGTCTCCAGAATGGCACAGCCCGCGACCACCAGGTCGGCGCGCTCGTTGCCGATGCACGGCAGCTTGGCGCGCTCCGTGATCGACATATGGGAAAGGTCGGCGCTGATCCGCCGCATCGCCGACGCGGGCACGATCAGCCCGTCGACCACCGAGCGGTCGTAATGGCTGAGCCCGAGATGCACGCTGCCGAGCGTCGTCACCGTGCCGCTGGTGCCGAGCAGCCGCGGCCGCTCGATATGTCGTGGCAAGCGCGCGGCGAACCCCGCGAAACTGTCCGCGACGACCTGACGCATCCGCGCATACGCGGCACGGCGCCCGTCCTCGCCTTCACCGCCACCGGCATGCTCGGTCAACGAAACCACGCCCCAAGGCGCCGAATGCCAGTCCAGCACGGTCGGGATCGGTGTCGAGGTATCGACCAGCACCAGCTCGGTGGACCCACCGCCGATATCGAACACTAGCGCAGGATCCTCCCCCGGCTCGATCAGCGCATGGCAGCCGAGCACGGCCAGCCGCGCCTCTTCCTCGGCGGAGATGATGTCGAGGTGGATGCCGGTCTCGGCAAGCGCGCGTGCGATGAACGCAGGCCCGTTCGATGCCTGCCGACATGCTTCCGTCGCGACCGACCGAGCCAGCGTGACGTTGCGCCGCTGCAACTTTTCCGAACACACGCGAAGCGCCGCGATCGTCCGCTCGATCGCCGCATCGCTCAGCTTGCCGGTCGAGGCCAGGCCCTCCCCCAGCCGGACGATCCGCGAGAACGCGTCGATCACCGCGAACCCGCCAGCCTGCGGCCGCGCGATCAGCAATCTGCAATTGTTGGTGCCGAGATCCAGCGCGGCAAACGCCTGCGCATCGGCCCACCGCCCACGAGAGGGCCGGGTCGCCGCCGGACGGGCAGGACTAACCTGCCGGAACGGCATTCGGGCGGAAACATCCCCCATCGCCGTAAAACTCGCTATCTATGTCTGCCGCCGCGGGAAGATACCCGCCCGGTGCTTGGACACGAATGTAGCGCAGCGCGGCGATTACGCAAGCGAAGTGGCGGAACGGCATCATCTTGGCGTTGACAGCCTTGGCGGCCCCTCGTAGAGCCCGCCCTCGCTGATGCCCCGTCGTCTAATGGTAAGACTGCGGTTTCTGATACCGCCTATTGAGGTTCGAATCCTCACGGGGCATCCAGCGCTTCCCGCCTGAGCGGTTGACCCAGCACCGAGCGGCGATTTTCAGACCCCGCGATGCATTCGTCGATATCGTACGCCGGTTACGCCGCAGCACTCGGTTCGTCGTATTTCGACGATTTCCGATGTTGTTTACACCCCTGGGATCGCAACACGGGTTAAGGTGGCGCGCCGGTCCGCCATCAACCTTTGGCTCGTCACCAAGGCGGGCCGGCACATCGTTTCGAGGATTACGACGCTTCGGCGACCAGCTTTGCGGCCGCGGGCGTGTTCCATTCATAGCCGCCGGTCATCCGCCACACTTCCTTGCCCGCCGAATCGTACAGGATCGTGGTCGGCAGGTTCGCCTGATAGGCAAGGCTGAGTCCCAGCTTCGGATCGAGATACGGCTTGAGCGTCGTGAACTTCTTCGCGGCGAAGAACGGCGTCACCTTCTCCGCGCCCTGCAAATCCTGGCTGACCGCAATGACCTGCACCTTGCCGGCCAGCGACCCGGCGGTGGCGTCGAGCGTCGGCATCTCGGCGACGCACGGCGCACACCAGGTCGCCCACATGTTGAGCAGCAGCGGCTTGCCCTTGAACGACGCGAGCGTGACCGACTTCCCGTCGGGGGCGATGAAGGCGACGGTCGGGCCGGTCTCTCCCTTGTGGCTGCGGTCAAGCTTTTCGGCGGGGGCGGCGGGCCCGGTCGCCTCGTCCGGAGCGGGGCCTGACGCGACCTCGTCGGCGGACACGGCGTTTGCCGTGACGACGTTTGCTTGCTCCGGCGCGGACGATTTCCTATCGCAGCCGGCGACCAGCAGGCCCATCCCCATCACGGCGGCGATCGGCCCAGATTTTAACAGCGAATTGAACACAGGATTCGAGAACATGGACGGTTCCAATTCGATGTGGGGCGGGCGGTTCGCCGAAGGGCCGGCAGCGGTCATGCGCGAGATAAACGCCTCCATTCCCTTCGACAAGCGGCTCTGGCAGCAGGATATTGCCGGTTCGAAGGCGCATGTCGCGATGCTCGGCAAACAGGGCATCGTTTCGGCCGAGGACGCCGCGACGATCGCGGCGGGGCTCGACACGGTGGCGGCGTACTATGCCGAGCACGGCGTCGAGGAGGATCTGGTCCTCGAGGATATCCACATGCAGACCGAGGCGCGGCTGGCCGACGCGATCGGTCCGGTCGCGGGGCGGCTGCACACGGCGCGCTCGCGCAACGATCAGGTCGCGACCGATTTTCGCCTTTGGGTGCGTGATGCGATCGACCAGGCGCTGGCAGCGCTCGCCGGGTTCCAGGCGGCACTGCTCGCGCGGGCTGAAGAGCATGCGGCGAGTGTTATGCCAGGCTTTACGCACCTCCAGTCCGCGCAGCCGGTAACGCTTGGGCATCATCTGATGGCGTATCATGCGATGATTGCGCGCGATGTCGGGCGGTTCGCCGATGCGCGGGCGCGGATGAACCGGTCGCCGCTGGGCTCGGCCGCGCTGGCCGGGACGGGGTTTCCGATCGACCGCGCGATGACCGCCGAAGCGCTCGGCTTCGATGGACCGATGACCAATTCGCTCGATGGCGTCAGCGACCGCGACTTCGCGATCGAGTATCTCACTGCCGCGACGCAAACCTCGCTGCACCTGTCGCGCCTCGCCGAAGAGTTCGTGCTGTGGGCGTCGCAGCCGTTCGGCTTCGTCGCGCTGAGCGATCAATGGTCGACCGGCAGCTCGATCATGCCGCAGAAGCGCAACCCCGATGCGGCCGAGCTGGTGCGCGGGCATGCCGGGCGCATCCTCGGCTGCATGACCGCGCTGATGGTGACGATGAAGGGCCTGCCGCTCGCCTATTCGAAGGACATGCAGGACGACAAGCCGCCGGTTTTCGAGGCACACGACCTGCTCGCGCTGTCGATCGCGGCGATGACCGGGATGGTCGAGAGCGCGACGTTCCGCACCGATCGGATGCGCGGGCTGGCCGAGAGCGGCTTTGCGACCGCGACCGATCTCGCCGACTGGCTGGTGCGCGAGGCCGGGCTCCCGTTCCGCGAGGCGCATCATGTCACCGGGCGCGCCGTGAAGCTCGCGGAGGAGCGCAAGATCGCGCTCGATGCGCTGCCGATCGAGGACCTGAAGGCAATCGATGCGCGGATCGACGAACGCGTGTACGGCGTGCTCTCGGTCGATGCGTCGGTCGCCAGCCGGACCAGCTTCGGCGGCACCGCGCCCGAGAATGTACGAGCTGCGATCCGCGCGGCGCGTGCCGAGACAGCTGGGGGAGAGACGGCATGAAACGGCTTTTTGGCATCGTGGGATTGGCGCTGGCGCTGACCGGTTGCGGCGCAGCGGACGGCCTCGTGCCGGCGGAGGGCAAGACGCTCCCGGCCGCGCCTTACGGTGCGAAAACGCCGCCGACTGCCGCACAGTTGCTGACCCCCACGACGCAGCAACGCCCGCAGCGCAGCGACGAGCTGCTCACCACGTCCCAGCCGCGCCGCAGCGACGAGTTCGACCTGCCGCCGCCGAATTGAAGACCTGAACCATGGATCATTTCGCCTATCGTGACGGTGTCATGCACGCCGAGGACGTCGCCCTGCCGGCGATCGCCGAGGCTGTCGGCACGCCCGTCTACGTCTATTCGACCGCCACCTTCCGCCGCCACGCGCAGGTGTTCCGCGACGCGCTGAAGGGCGCCGGGCGCGTCCATCTGGCCTATGCGATCAAGGCGAACCCCAATGTCGCGGTGCTGCGCGTGCTCGCCGACGAGGGCTACGGCGCCGATGTCGTCTCGGCCGGCGAGATGCAGCGCGCGCTGGCGGCGGGTATCCCGGCTTCGGACATCGTGTTCTCGGGCGTCGGCAAGACGCGGCGCGAACTGGCGCAGGCGCTCGATGCGGGGATCGGCCAGTTCAATCTGGAGCTGGAGGAGGAAGGCGAAGTCCTTGCCGCGCTCGCCCATGCGCGCGGCGAACGCGCGCCGGCGGTGCTGCGCGTAAACCCCGACGTGGACGCCGGCACGCACGCGAAAATCTCGACCGGGCGCAAGGAGAACAAGTTCGGCGTCGCGATCGACCAGGCAGTGGCGATGTTCGATCGGTTGTCGAAGCATGACGGGCTCGACCTGCGCGGCGTCGCGATCCACATCGGCAGCCAGTTAGCCGATCTTGCACCGCTGGAGGCCGCCTATGCGCGGATCGGCGAGCTGGTCGCGGAGCTGCGCGCTGCGGGTCACACGATCAGTCGCGTCGATCTCGGCGGCGGTCTCGGCGTGCCGTACAAGCCCGACGACGTGCTGCCGAGCCCGGCCGACTATGGCGCGATGGTTGCGCGAGCGACGGCCGACTGGGACGTCGAACTGATGTTCGAGCCCGGCCGCGTGATCGCGGGCAATGCTGGCGTGCTGCTGACCGAAGTGATCTGGGTAAAACCGGGTGTCGTGAACCCGTACGTGATCGTTGACGCCGCGATGAACGACCTCGCGCGCGTCGCGATGTACGATGCGTATCATGATTTCGTCGCGGTCGAGCCGAGCGGCGATCGGATGACCGCCAACATCGCCGGGCCGGTATGCGAGACCGGCGACACCTTCGCGATGGGCCGCGATATCGACGCGGTGAAGTCGGGCGATCTCGGCATCTTCCGCACCGCGGGCGCGTACGGCGCGACGATGGCATCGACCTACAACAGTCGCGCTTTGGTGCCCGAAGTGCTGGTCGATGGCGACCGGTTCGCGGTGGTCGCCGACCGCATCCATCCCGAGACGATCCTGGCCGCCGAGCGCGTGCCGGAATGGCTCAAGCGGTGATACTCCAGAGCCTGCCGCTGTTCGTGAGGCTGGCAGGGCGCCCGGTCATTCTGCTCGGCGAGGGCGAGGCGGCGGATGCGAAACGGCGGTTGCTCGATCGCGCGGGGGCGAACGTCGTTGGCGAGGATGCTGCGGCGTCGCTCGCGATCGTCGCGATCGATGACGAGGACGAAGCGCTAGCGGCGGTCGCGCGGCTTAAGGCGCGCGGTATCCTGGTCAACGCGGTCGATCGTTCGGCGCTGTGCGACTTTACGCTGCCGGCGATCGTCGACCGCGCCCCGGTGTTGATCGCGATCGGCACGAGCGGCGTGTCGGCCGGGTTGGCGGCGGCGTTGCGGCAGCGACTGGAGGCACTGATCCCCGCTGATCTCGGCAAACTGGCACTGGCGTTGCAGGCTGCGCGGGGGGCCTTGCGGAAGCGCTGGCCCGATATGGGGGAGCGTCGCCGGGCACTTGCTACGGCGATGGGGGCGGGCGGCATGCTCGATCCGCTGTCGCCGACGCATGATGTCGACGCATGGCTCGCCCCGACAGCCACACCCGCTGCAAAGCGCGACGTGGCGATAACGCTCGTTCTCCTGTCCGACGATCCCGAGGACCTGACGCTCCGCCAGGCTCGCGCGCTCGCCAGCGCCGACCGGGTCTATCATGGCCCTGACGTCCCTGCGGCAATCCTCGACCGTGCGCGCGCCGATGCCGCGCGGCTGTGCGCGGCGATGCCCGCCGATCCCGGCACCGGCCTGTCGGTCGAGGTCGAGATGGCACTATGAGCGGTTTTGCGTTCCGGATCGTCGATGGGAAAGCGACCCGCGTCGACGTCAAGGAAGCGCTCACCTGCACAGCCGACCTCGTCTGGGTGCATTTGTCGACCACCGCCGAGCATGCGCAGACCTGGCTCCGCGACGAGGCCAAGCTGCTCGACTATGTCGTCGACGCGCTCACCGCGACCGAGACCCGGCCGCGCTGCGAGGCGGTCGGCGATGGCGCGTTCCTCAATTTGCGCGGGCGATCGAAGGAGGAGCTCGACACGTCCGACCTGCTCGCGTCGGTGCGGATCTGGGCGGTGAAGGGCCGCGTCTATTCGGTTACGCGGAAGCCGCTGATCGCGGTCGCGGAGGTCGAGAAGATGGTGGAGCGCCACGAGGTGCGCGATCCTGGCGACCTGATCGCCGCGTTCGCCACCGCGATCACCACCGATCTTGATCCCGACGTGGCCACGCTCGGCGACGAACTCGACGATTGCGAGGAACAGCTCGACGCCAACCGCGTGTTCGAACTGCGCCGCGCGGTCAGCAAGGTGCGCGTCGCGGCGATCGGCTACAAACGCTTCCTCAGCCCGCAACGCGCGGCGCTGGAGAAGCTGGCGGCGTTACCTGGCGACTGGCTGGCGGACGACGACCGGCTGCATCTGGCGGCGGCGGCGGACCGCGCCGCGCGAATGGCGGAGGAGCTGGAATCGATCCGCGAACGCTCGGCGCTGATCCACGAGACGCTGACCGACCTGCGCGCCGAACAGATCGACAACCGCTCGCTGATCATCTCGATCGCGGCGATGGTGTTCCTGCCGTTGACGTTCCTGACCGGCCTGTACGGAATGAACGTCAAGGGCCTGCCCTATGCTGAGGAGCCGTGGGCGTTCGATGCGATCGCGGTGGCGTGCATGGTGATTGCGGTCGGCGTCGTCGCGTATTTCTCGATGCGGCACTGGTTCAAGCGGTAGAGCCTATGCGGCGCTGGCGGTCCGCCAGGCCTGCGCGATCTCGTCGAGCATGTCGGCCGAATCGCGGAACGGCGTCGGGTCGTGGCCGACCGAGGCGTTGACGATCGTTTTCCGGGCACCGCCGTACAGACGTGCCAGCGTTTCCGAGACCTGTCCGCCTTGTTCGAAATCGAGTCCGGCCTCCAGCGCGAACAGGATCGCGGTGGCCCGCGTGATGCGTTCGCTCTTGACCGAAAACTTGCGCTTTTCGCAGGCCCAGGCGGCGGCGCGCAGGGCTGCGACCAGTTCCTTGTAGAGCAGTTGGACGAGGGCAGGGCCGTCCGCGGTCGCGGTACGACCGACCGCGTCGATCTGGCGGTAGGTCGCGAACGGATCGCGCGCGAGCGTGCTGGCGTAGGTCACGAACTCTTGTTCCAGGCTGCGATCTGGTTGGTGAGGAATGCCTGGGTCGATTTGTATGCGGTCACACGTGAATTCATGCTGGCATATTGCTGGGTCAGGCGCGTGGTGAGCTGTGCGGACTGGTCGGTCACCTTGTCCTGCTGCTCTGTGACGTCGGCTTCTGCCGCCGTGTACCGCACGGTCGAGGCGCCGAGGCCCGTCGACGTGTTGTTCGCACTGTTTGTGAGCGCGCTAAGCGTACCGGACAGGCCGAGGACATTGGTGGACGACGGCGCGAACATCGACTCGATCGTATCGGGATAGGCAGCGATCTGGCGGGTGAGCAGCGCGGTGTCGACGCGCAGCGTACCGTTGGTGTTGGTCGCGACGCCGATCTCGGACAGGGTGCGTGGAATGCCGCCGGTCGCACCGCCGACCAGCGGCTTCGACACCAGCGCCTTCAGCGAGCGGAGGAGCGCGGTCGCGGCAGGGTCGGAGCGCAGGCTGCCGGTGATCGGATCGGTCTGTTCCGTGATCGTCGCCAGCACCTCGTTGAAGGTCGTGACGACATCGTTGACCGCCTGGGCCAGCGCGTCGGTCGGCGTGCTGCTGCCGAGCGTGACCGGGATCGTGGACACCGCGTTGAGCTGCAATTTGACGCCGTCGACGAGGTCGCTGATCGTGTTGCTCGGTCGCTCGACGTCGATGCCATCGACCGTGAGCAGCGCGTTCTGCGCGGTCGATACCAAGCTGGTCTGGGTCGACCCGCCGCCGATATCGACTGCGCCGCTGGGACCGTCGCCCTTCAACGTGAAGGCCTGCGCGGCACCGGTGCCACCCTTGACCGACAGATAGGCGCCGCCGTTCGCGTCGGTGACGACGGACGCGGTGACGCCGCTCTTCGACGCGTTGATCCCGGCGGCGATCGCATCGATGCTGCCATCGCCGATCGCGATCGAAATTCCCGTGCCGCCGCCGATCGTCAGGGTCAGCGCACCGGTATCGAGCGAGCTGCTCCGTTGCGCTGCGGGCACCGCCGTCGTCGTGCGCGCGACCTGCGCGGTCGCAAGGCGCGTGACGGTGACGCTGGCCGACAGGGTCGACAGTTTGGCGCCCGATATGGCGGTCGCGGACAGCACGGCGCCGTTGGAGCTGCTCGGCTGCGTCTGCAGACTGCCGCCCTTCACCAGATTGGCGAGCGCAGTGGAAAAACCGGTCATCGTGCTCTTCAACGTGCTGACACCCGAGATCTGCGCGGCGAGCGTTTCCGACTTGGCCTTGAGCGCTGCGGTGCGTGCGGCGAACTGCGCGGTGACCAGCGCGGGGACGAGCGTGCCGGTATCGATGCCCGACCCGGCCTCGAGCGATTTCAGCAGCGACTGCGTTGCCGCGTTCATCACGCTCTGTGCGTTGGCGGGCGTCGCTGCGGGTGTCGGGGTCGGCGTGGCCGTCGTGCTGGTGGTCAATGTTACCATGGTAGAGTCCCTGCACGTGCGCGCTCATCTGTAAGAACGGCTGCGCGGCGCGAATGTTTAGGCCTGCTTCATGCCGTTTTCGTCGAACCGCGCATCCTTCGGCACGGTGACGAAGGGTTGAACCCCGCCGGCCGTACCGCCCGCCGCAGCGTTCAGCCCGAAGACGAACGCCAGCACGGTCGCGATCGCGGTGTACAGGTCGTCGCGAACCTCCTGGCCCTCCTTGCTGGTGTAATAGACGGCACGCGCGAGCATCGGATATTCGAGGATCGGCACGCGGCCTTCGCCTGCGAGTTCGCGGATCGCCAGCGCGGTCGCGCCGCGCCCCTTGGCGACCACCACCGGCACCTGATCCTTGCCGCGATCATAGCGCAGCGCCACCGCGAAGTGCGTCGGATTGGTCAGCACGACATGCGCCTCCGCGACCGATTTCCGTAGGCCGCCGCTCGCCATCGCGCGCATCTTGGCGCGCATCTGGCCCTTCGCCTCGCCGTTGCCCTCGGTCGACTTGTGCTCGTCCTTCACCTCCTGCTTGGACATCCGCATCTTGCCCAGGCGGCGGATGATCTGGATCGGCAGGTCGATGCCGGCGATCGCACACAGCCCGAACGTCATCGCGATGAGGATGCCCTTGAAGATCCCGCCAAGCGTCGACAGCGCCTGGTTGAGATCCGCGGACGAGGCGAGCCCCATCGTCGAATGCGCGGCGTTCCACAGCATCCAACCGCCGATCGTGCCGAGCAGGATGACCTTGAGGAGCGACTTGCCAAGCTCGATCCAGCCGTTCGCGCCGAAGATCCGCTTGAGCCCCGCCGCCGGATCGACGCGGCTGTATTTGGGCGCAAGCAGACCGCCGTTGAAGCCGAGCGAGCCGAGCCCCGCCTGGCTCAGGATCGCGGCGCCGATGCTGACGATGAACAGGGTTATGAGCGATGGCGCGAGCTTGCCGCCCGCCTCCATCAGCGGGCGCCAGGGCGAGAAATCCTCGACGTCGGCATGCGTGAACTGGAAGCTCGAGCTCATGATCGCCTTGCACGCCGAGATCAGCGTCGGCCCCGCGTAGATCAGCCACGCAACGCCGGCGAGCATGCTCAAAGCGGTGGCGAAATCGCGCGATTTGAGGATGTCGCCCTTCTCGACCGCATCCTTCTTGCGCTTTGCGGTTGGTGCTTCTGTCTTTTCGCCCGAATCCTCCGACATCAGCCGAGCACCAGGTTTTCGGTGGCGGCGAGGCCTTCGCGGACGATGACGAGCATGTAGTCGCCCATCGTCGGGAACGCGATCGCCAGCGTGACGACGCCGACCGCGAGGCTGGCGGGGAGGCCGACCGCGAACAGGTTGAGCGAGGGCGCAGCGCGGCTCAGCATCCCGACGACGATGTTGAGGCAGAGCAGCAGGAAGCCGACCGGCAGTGCGAGCAACAGACCGGCGAGGAACGCGTAACCGCCGAAGAACGCGATCGCCTTCAGGCGCTCGACGCCGATCCACGCGGCGCCCGGCGGGAGCACGTCATAGCTCTTCACGAGCAGGTCGATCAGGATCAGGTGGCCGTCGACCGACAGGAACAGCAGCGTCAGCATGATCGAGAAGAACTGACCGAGCGCTGGGGACGACTTGCCGTTCTGCGGATCGATCGAGGACGCGAAACCGAGCCCCATCGCGCCGCCGATGATCTCCGCGGCGATGACGGGCGCGGCGAACGCGATCTGGAGGACGAAGCCGAGCGCGAGGCCGACGAGCGCTTCTGCGGCGGCGGAGAGTATGGTGGAGACCGCGAAGATGTTCTGCGGCGGGACGATCGGGTGGGCCGCGAGCACGAGGAACCCGATCGCGCCCGACAGCGTGACGCGCACGGTCAGCGGCACCGAGACGGAACCGAACACCGGCGCGGCGATGAACGTCGCGCCGATCCGGATCATCACGAATACGAGCGCCCAGAGCTGCGGCTCGATGCTGAGTCCAAAACCCAACACGACTAGATCCCCCTCCCGCTTGCGGGAGGGGTCAGGGGAGAGCGCGACGTACGTACTGGCGTCAGGTTGGTGGGGCACGCCCCTCCCCCGACCCCTCCCGCAAACGGGAGGGGAGCAGCATGTGCGCTCATTTTACGAGGTCCGGAATACGCTCGAAGATCCCGATCGTGAAATCGCTCAGCAACCCCAGGATCAGGCTCCCGAAGATCAAGATCGACACCGCGACCACGACCAGCTTTGGCACGAACGACAATGTCTGCTCGTTGATCGACGTCGCCGCCTGGATCATCCCGAGGATCAGCCCCGCGAGCAGCGCCGGGATCAGAATCGGTGCGCTGGCGAGCGCCAGCACCCACATCGTCTGATTGGCGACGGTCAGGAAATATTGCGCGTCCATGCTCTCAGGTCGCGAACGAGTTGGCGAGGCTGCCCATCGTCAGCGCCCACCCATCGACCAGCACGAACAGCAGCAGCTTGAACGGCATCGAGATGATCGTCGGGCTTAGCATCGCCATGCCGAGCGACATCAGCACGGTCGCGACGACCAGATCGATGACGATGAACGGCAGGAAGATCAGGAAGCCGATCTGGAACGCGGTCTTCAGCTCGGACGTGACGAACGCCGGCAGCAGCACCGAGAACGGGATGTCGGTCGGCGTCGCGTAGGGCCCGGATTTCGCGATCTGCGCGAACATCGTGACGTCCTTGATCCGCGTCTGCTTCACCATGAACGCGTGCAGGGGCACGCCAGCCGTCGTGATCATCTGCGTGCCGGCGAGTTGCCCCGCGGCATAGGGCTGGATCGCGGTCGTGTTGATCTGGCTGATCGTCGGTGCCATGATGAAGAAGCTGAGGAACAGCGACAGCCCGAGCAGGACCTGGTTCGGCGGCGTCTGCTGAAGCCCGAGCGCCTGGCGCAGGATCGCGAGCACGATGATGATCCGCGTGAAGCTGGTCATCATCAGCAGGATGCCCGGCAGGACCGTGAGCAGCCCCATGATGATGAGCACTTGCAGCGACAGCGACAGCGAGCCGCTCTGGCCGGTGTTGCCCGCAGCCTGTCCGCCAAGCTGGCCGAGCGCGCGATCGACCGCGTCGCCGACGGCGGGGTTGGTCGGCGCGGGGACGCCTTGCGCGAAGGCGGGCATCGCGAGGAAGAGGGCGAGCAGGACGGCGAGGCCTATCCACAGCCATGCGTTTGCGCGCGGGCGCGGCGCAGAATTATGCAGCGCACCGTTCGTGGCTCCTGGATTCCCGCGTACGCGGGAAAACGGTTTGGCGGTCGATACGGCGAACAGGGCAGGGCCCGAGCCCTTCCGCGTCACCGTCGGACGAGCGACCGCGCTCATGCGTCGACCTTGTCGATCAGGTGCACGCCGCCACGGCCGACCGAGACGAGCAGCCGGCGACCCTCGAAATCGATCACCGCGAGGCGCAGGCCCGGCGAGATCATCATCGTTTCCTTGACGCCGATCAGCCGCGTCGAGGGCTTGCCCGGGATCCGGCTCTCGAACTTGCGCCACAGATACAGGCAGCCGAACATCAGGCCGCACACGAGTGGCAGCAGGATGACGAGCTTGAGGATATAGGTCCAGAGCATCGGGTTCAGCCGCGCTTGTCTGGAGACACGAGCTCGGTCATCCGCACGCCGAAGCGCTCGCCGACCGTGACGACTTCGCCGCGGCCGATCAGCGTGCCGTTGACGAACACGTCGAGGAGTTCGTTGGCTTGGCGATCGAGCTCGATCACGCTGGATTCGCCGAGCGCGAGCAGTTCGCGCAAGGTCAGGCTGGTCGAGCCGATCTCGACGGTCAGCTTGACGTCGACATCCTGGAGCAGCCGGAAATTGGCGGCGACGGCGGCGTCGACTGGGAAGCCTCCGGTCATGTCGTTCATGCTGCAAATCCTTCGTCGAAACGGGTAATCGAGGTGAGCTGGATGGCGGCGAAGCCGTTGGACGTGCCGACCGTGCCGCAGCCGAGCCGGTTGTTGCCGACCATCACCGGCACGTCGCCCGAGATGGTGATCGGGATCACGTCGCCGGGCTTCAGGTCCATCAGCATCGTCAGCTTGACGACCGGCTCGGCGAGCACCGAGCGGATCGGGAAGCGCACGTTCATCGCCGCGCGCGTCAGCTCGGTGCGCCAGGCCGGATCGGGCTCGGCCGACTTGCCGACGACCTTCGCGGTGAGGGACGGCGCATGCGGCTTCAGCGCGGAGACGGGGTAGACGAGATCGAGGAACACGGGTTTCGCGGCGCCCGCCGCGATACCGAAGCGCGTGACGATCATCGCGTCCTCGCCGTCGAGATCGGCGATCATCGCCGGGTTCACCTCGACGCGGGTCGGCAGGAAATCGAACCGCGCCATCGGCTCCCACGCGGTCTTCAGCGGCGCGGCGATCATCTGGCCGATCCGCGCGACCATCGCCTCGGCGGCGGGCGAGAATTCGGTCGGCAACGTGTGCGGCGCGGCACCGGTGCCGCCGAAGAACATGTCGAGCATCTCGAGCACGAACTTGCCGTCCATGATGCACAGCGCCTGCGCCATCCCGGGCGTCATGATCAGCGGCAGCCACGCGGTCAGCGCATCGCTGCGTTCCGCGCGGTAGTCGGTGAAGCGCTGGACCACCAACGGCTCGGCCCAGCAGCGGACCTCCTGACGCAGCAACGGCTCGAACACGCCGCGCAAACCGCGCGCGAACCGTGCCGAGAGATGCTGCAACGAATGCAGGTCGCCGAACGGATTGAGCTTGGCCCCGCCGAGCACGCCCTGATGCAGCACGCCGTCCTTGGGCGCGCCGGAGCGATCCCGATCGCGTCGCTCGCGTGTCTTTGCTGAGGCCTCGTTAACCATGCCTCACTGAACAACGAAACTGGTAAAGTAAACGTTACCGATGCCGCCGAAGCCTTCCTTCTGCTTCAGCGTATCGTTGATCGATTTGGCGAGGCGGACCTGCAATTGGCGCTTGCCGTCGCTGCTCATCACCTGCTCCTCGGTGGTGTCGCCGAGCGTCATCAGGATGGCCGAACGGACCGCGATATCGTTGGTTTTCAGGTTGGTGATGACGGTGTCGTCATACGGTGTCGACACCGCGATCCCGACCTGGACGAAGTGCACCGAATTCTGGAGATTGGACATGAAATCCTTCTCCATCGGGTAGTAGGTCGAGGCGTATTTGTCGCCCCCCTGCCCTTCCGGGGTCTTCATGCCGTGGTTTTCGGGCGCTGCGTCCTCGCCACCATGACCGCCGCCTTCGCCGCCCTCGGGAGCATGCTTCTGCTCGCTCTTGGGGAGGAGTTTGGGCTTGCCGTCGTCGACCTCGGCATGGCCGCCACCGAACAGTCCGGCGCTGCTGGCATAGACGCCCGCACCGATGCCGCCGCCGACCAGCACCAGCAGCGCGACGCCGCCGATCAGCATCGTCTTCATCTTGCCCTTTTTCTTCGGGGCCGCGTCCGCAGTATCTTTCTTGTCGCTCATCTCAGGGTCCTTCGGGTCAAGCGATTCGGGTGTCTTCGGTGGGGTCTGCGATCACGGCGGATGCCGCGGTCGCGCGATTCGGGGCGTTCGTGGTTGCCGGTGCGCGCTGCTGGCTGGAACCGGCGTTGCTGCCCGTGTTGCCACCGCCGAGCATGGCCTGCCCGAGCTTCAGCCCTCGCGCTTCGGCCAGCTCGGCCAGCCGCGGCTGCGCATCGGCGAGCAAGGTCCGCGTCGCAGCCTGTTCGGCGTTGAAGTGGACGTGGACGGTGTCGCCATCCTTCCTCATCGATACGTCGATCGCGCCGAGCGCATCGGGGATCAGGCGGATCCGCGTATCGGTCGCGTTGGCGGCGTCGCGGAGCATGTCGATCCGCTCGATCATCGCGTGCGGCCAGCGCTCCTGCCGCATGTCCAGCGCGGCATGCTGCGTCGTCGCGGGTGCGCTCTGCACGAGCGGTGCAGGGGCAGTCGAGCCGAGCACGGACTCAAGCGATCCCGTCTTCGCTTCGGTATCGTCACGCGCCTTGGAGGCCACCTGGATCGCCGCGCCGAACACCTGAGCCGCCGACGCGACCGTGCCGGGTTGCGGCTGAACCGCGCCGGGCTGCGCCACCGCAAGCGCGACCGGCGCCGTCGCCTCGGTCGTGGTCCAGCGCGGCGTGCCGATCACGGGGGGTGTCGCCGTCATTATCGGCACGGCGTCCGCCGAGGCGTCGGTCGGCATCGGACTGCGACCTGCCACCGTGCCATATCCAGCACTCGCCGGCATCGCGAACGGCACCAAAGAGCCCATCTGGACTGGCGACGCCCTCGGCACCTCCGTCATGGCCGAACCGAGGGGCGCCTCAGCGATCGGCGGCGGTGGCGAGTCGAGTACCCCCATGAGCGGTTGGGTGATCTGGCCGCCTTGGCCCGAAGTCCTCGCCATAGGCTTCGCCGTGCTTCCGGCTTTCACGAACTCCGGGACCTGCGGGGTAAGGAGCGTCGTGTTCGGGGCAACCTCGCCCACGCGCGCGGGCAGCGGCACGCTTGCGACCGGCGGCGCGACTGCACTGCCGCCGGGCATTTTTGCAAGAAGGTACGCCGAATCCGGTAGCGCCTGATCGTGAGGCATCCGGCCACGCAGGGGCGGGTCGGCCAAGGCTGGGCGGGGCGCACCGGCAGGCACCGGGTCAGTCATCGCCGTGCTCCCGCCCGACGGTAGGTTCTCCGAACGCTTCGATGCGGCGCGGTTCGCGGCACCAGTCGGTTCGTCCGGCGAGGCACGCCCGTTCGGAAGGTCGGGACTCTCCATCGCCCCGCGAGTCGCTTGCCTGTTCGCCACCGGCTTGAGCGCGGCTTCAGGGGATGCCGCAACGACGCCACCAGGGCTCGAGCGGGTAGGAGATGGCGTGGCTGACGCGACGACCTCGGGGCTCGCGGTGTCGGCAACCGCGGGGGCGACGAGCAAGGGCTGCGTAACTTTCTCGTGTCGCGGTACTTCAATAGCAGACGCCTTGGTTGGCTCGGAACGTTCGGCAGGTACCAGATCGTCCGTTTCCACGCCTTGGTCGCTTCGGGATGAACGGGGAGGACGTGCGCCAAGCGCCTGCCGCCCAGCGGTGATAGCCGGACGTACGGGAACCGGCACCGCGACCGTCGCGGGTAGAAGCGCGGCGTCCGGTATTACCGGTGACGCGTCCGGCTTGGTGGCCACGGGTTGGGGCGTCATCGCGGCCTGCCACGAGACCGCGCCGACGCCGGCAAGAGCCGCGATCGGCAATCCGTTGCCGGTCGCGGCCCAGTCCTGCCGGGTGGAGGACGGCGATTGGAGATCGGACGGCACGTCCCCGGTCGTCGCAGAGGGGGGCGCATCGTCGCTGGCCTGCGCAAAGGACTCCGCGAAACTGGCCGATCCACCGCCTGCGACACCGCCCGCCTGTGACGTCGTGGTCGCTCGCAGGGTTGGGGACGTCGGAGAAAGGGTCGCGGTCTGGATCATTCGGGCACTCGGGTTCGGGCTTGTGCCCGTCACTCAGCAAGGATCGTGCCGAACCTTCCGGAACGCCGGTGCATCTTCCATTTCGCGGATCGCCTTCAGCACGACATCGGCGTCTGCGCGGGCAAGCAGCTTTTCCACCGCGCTCTGATCGCGCTTGGCGGCGCGGGTCGCTTCGGTCGCGCGTTCGACATGGCGCTCGGCAGCGCGGACGCGTTCGACCGCGGCGGTGGCGGACTGGTACAAGCGTTCGCGGTAATGCGCCGACGCCCCCAGCGACACCGCGGCGAGCGTCTCGTGGACCGGCGCGACCGCTTCGGCGAGCAGCGCGATACGGCCCGACAGCGTCTGTTCGCTGGCGAACTTGTTGTGCGCGCGCGCTTCGTCGGCGCGGGTCAGCCCGAGCTGGAGCGTGCGGACGCGGTGGATGCGCGCCAGCGTCTTGCCGCGGGCATCCGCCATCTCAGCCGCCGAACACGCCGGTCAGCTCGGCGACCGCGTCGTTCAACGAGACGTTCTCGTCGGCGTCCTGGCGGATATATTCCATCACCGCCGGGTGGCAGGCGATCGCCGCGTCGATCGCGGGATCGGCACCGTGGCGATAGGCGCCCATCAGCACGAGATCGCGGTTTTCTTCGTACGTCGCGAGGTGGCGGCGGAGTGTGCGCGCGGCCTTGGCATGGGGGGCGTCGACGATGTCGGTCATCACGCGGCTGACCGAGGGGCCGATGTCGATCGCGGGGTACACGCCGCGCTCGGCTAGCTGGCGGTTGAGGACGATGTGGCCATCGAGGATCGAACGCGCGGAATCGACCACCGGGTCATTGCCGTCGTCCCCGTCCGCCAGCA
>NZ_JADBIA010000021.1:0-13191 GCF_014892665.1 Sphingomonas sp. CFBP 13603
GCGGTTGGCACAGCGAACGCGTTCACCGGCTTCCCGGCAAAACCTATCATGTCGATGCCGCGCACATTCACCGGATCGTCGAACTGCCGACGAGCGAATGCTGGACACTTGTTCGTGCAGGTCCCCACACGCGAGAAACCCGGTTCTGGCGGTTTGGAGACAGGGTTCAGTCTCGGCGCTGGCATGAGCGAAAATGGACACTCCACCTGTGACGAACACGGCATGACGGAGGTTTCGGCGTGTCGTCACACGTGGCAACCGCTACCTAAACTGGAAGAGATCGGCGTGGTTGGCTCGATAAGGGGAATATTGCGGCCTATCCCGGTGACTGCGTGAGACAGGACGAAAGTGGAGCGGCAGCGCCGCCCCGTCGCCTCATTCTTCCCAGAGCGGCTTGAGCTTGCGAGCTTGCTTGCGTGCGGGCCGGGGTGTCTCAGGCATCCCCTTTTCCTCGATTTCTGCCTGGATGCGGGCCAGTTCCGTGAGCCAAATCCGGGTACGTGCGGTCTGAGTGTGCATCTGAACCTCCTGTTCGTTTACGACAGGGGCGGATTGACGAGCGGAATAGGTCGGGGTCACAGGACCGCGAGGCGGCTGCGAAGAGGGGCATGGAGGAACCGTTTTGCGGAGCAAATTGGAGGGGCCATGCATCCTTGACGCTGGCCAATTCCGCTTGTCACGATGGACAGCCGTCGACGACAGAGCCTTCCGACGGTGATGGGGCAGGGGAACGCCTGCCCCACGCGCCTTCTGCGCTTCTCCATGCACCTGCTTTCACGGGGAAAACGGTGCGGTTGATCGCACCGTAAGGTCCTGAGCCAGCCCAAGGATTGCGCCTTGAGAGCGGAGTAAGCACGCCGGCCGGAGCCTCGCTTGCGTTGGCGATGGACCGCCCAACGCGCGCCCCTCGGAAGAGACGGGACGCTGCCTGATTCCGCCAGGCCACTGCGCCTGAATAGCGATCGGGGGAATTCGATGTGGCAGTGGCACTCTTACCTGGGTTGAAACCAATTGCCGGTTCTTGAGAAAGACGTTTCCTGCGCGCTCGTGCGCCCGTCAGTCGATCGTCACCCGAATGGGCCGAGACCGGCCACGGGCTCGGTAGAGCGCACACGGAATAGAACGACGGTCCCGGCATCGCAGGGAGACACCCACATTTGCAGCTCTCCTTGCTACAAACTCAAATTAATTATGGGCTGTTCATCGTCACAGGTTTCGCCAATTCTCTCGTCAGCGTAAACAACATCGGGAGCTGATGAATGCGAATTGGTTTAGTGGCATGTGCCGGGATGGTGCTGCTTGCTGGATGCAGCAATCCGAAGAAGGCCAGCGAAGGTAATTTCGAAAAGGCGATCAACGCCTATCTCGAAAAGAAGCCGATGTGCATCAACGCGCCGACAAGCACCACAAAGGCAACCGGGCATGATGATGACCGCACACCGTATCCAGCGTATGTTGCAATGCCGACCGCGTCTGCGGGGCAGTCCAACTTCGAGGACAGGATCCGGTCGTTCGATGCGCTGGTTAAAGCTGGATTGGCGAGCACATCAACCGGAACGATCGATACCAAGGGTAGCTGGGGCAGCGCCGATGAAAAACTAGCGGTAAAGATCTATAATCTGACCGAGGACGGCAAGAAGGCGTTTGTCAAATCGCCTGATGGCAATCCCTACGGAAGCGAGTTCTGCTATGGTACGCCCGTGGTAGACGAGGTGACGCAGTTCACCGAGCCGAGCGATGCGTTCGGGGCAATGTTCTCGTCGGTCGCGTATACCTATCATGTCAAGGATCAGGCGAGCTGGGCGACCAATCCGGCGATGATCGAGGCCTTTCCGAGCCTGAAGCAAGCGACAGGCGACAAGCTTGAGGGGAAAACCACGGTGGTGCTCACGAACAACGGCTGGGTGGATAACCGGGACCGCAAATTCTAAAATGTAGAAGAGGCCCGGAGCTTTGGCTCCGGGCCGTGCCTGCCTCGATCAGAAGGGCACATCGTCGTCCAGATCGCTCTGGTCCTGCGTATCGCCCTGCTGTTGGCGCCCCCAGGTGAGGACGGTGACTTCGTCGGCGATGATCTCGACACCGTAGCGCTCGATGTTCTCGCTGTCCGTCCAGCTGGTGTAGTGGATGCGGCCCCGGACCATGACCTTCTGGCCCTTGTCGACATACTGCGCGACGGTCTTGCCGACGCCGTTGAAGCAGGTGATGCGGTGCCACTCGGTGTCCTCGACCCGGCGACCGCTGTCGTCCTTGAGGATCTTGCCCTCGCTGTCGCGCTTGGGGCGCGAGGTGGCGAGGCTGAACTGGGTGATCTTGGTGGCGCCCTGGGTCGTGCGGACTTCGGGCGTGGCGCCGACGTTGCCGGCGAGGATGACGAGGTTCTGCATTTCGACGTTCCTTTTTTGCTTCGCCGGGGGTCCTTCCCCCTCGACTGAACACCAAAAAAGACGGCCAGAACGCCCTCTCCACCGAAAGCGCGGAGACGCTGAAGGGGAACCCCGATCGAAGGAGTGGTGCGGGCAGCCGCGAAGCGGCAACTCGGTCCGATAGATCGCGGGTTGGAGGGGATGGACGGCCGGATTAGGTCGTTCAAGAAAGAGAGGGGATGGACCCCACTGGCGGGCAACGGATCTGGAACCGTTTGCAGGACCACCGTGTCGCATCTGCTGGCAATGTCGTGCCTCGATCCGTCACCACGGGCAGCTTGATACCCTGCCTGCCAACACCTCGCGCCGTTCGTACGAGGGCTGCTTCCCGGGGATGGCGGTCGTCGCATGGACCTTGGCATTGCCTTCCTGCGCCAGGCACGCGCGCCGTACCCCCGTCGATATGTGCTGAAAGTTGGTCGCGACGCGATCCGCCCCGCCAGGCGGCTGAGACCATAGGGCCGTTGTCGTGATGCCGATGAGGCTTTCAACAGGGGGCAAGCAGGACGCCACGTCAACAATCGTAGCGGCGTGACGGCCATGCCCCCCAACCGAGGGAGGTGGCCGGGTAGGCTCCGTCCTCGCCTCACGGAATCTCTCCGAGGCTGAAACAGGTTTTGGGCCAGCGCTCCCGTCTGTCGATCATCACTCGGATGCGCCGAGACCTACGGGGCTCGGTGACGCACAGTGAAATAGAGCGATGGTCCCGGCGCAGCCGGGAGACGCTCGGAGGTCCTCAGCCGGAACCTTCAATATGTCAGATCAGGGTGGTCCTCAGGGTCTTGAGGGCAGGGACCAAAGCGGCGAGCCGCTCAAGCTGGACCACAGCCTGCGCACTCAGTCTAGGCGTCACCGCACGGTCGTAGATCGCCATGCAGGTCTTCTTGCGGAGCCGGGAGTGGTAGACGATCCCATCGAGATCGGTCGTTTCATACAGCGCCTGGCTAAGGGCACGCGCCTCATCGTGGCGCTTGGCGCCGACGATGTCGGTCGAGATGCCAAGCTTAAAACAGGCGTCGCCGCGCAGCGTCAGCAGCCGGAGCGGCCGGGTCGCCGAAACCGCACACACGCCCCAATCGGCGATGTCCGACTGCGCCAGCTCGCGGACGGTCTTTCCCTCGAAACGGTCACGGATGATCGCTTCGGCGAGACAAGTCGCGAGATCCTCGGCAATATAGAGGATCCTGAAAGCCTTGGTGGGACTGGCAAAGCGGGTCTCGCCAAAGCCCATGCCGAGCGGCGTGCTGCGCAGCGACCAGGGCGTGACCCGCAGATAGTCAGCTGGCTCGATCCGGCGGGTCAGCGATGTGAGGATTTTCGGATCGAGCACCACCGCTGCCCTATTAGTCGATGTCTCGGTGGAAGTCCCGCAAGGCGATGACACTGACCTTATCCTGCTGCGTGGCGTGCAAGGCCGCCAGCGGTGTTTCTCCGTCCAGCGCGCTATGCGGCTGCCGCATCCAGAGCCATGCTGATCGCGCGTCCGGCGCGACCGCCAGGACGTCGGCGATGCCCTGGAGGGGACGGCCGTCGATGAACTGCTCGAGTGGATAGGCCAGCTTGCGCTGTCCGCGAAGCAGACCGATGATCGCGCCTTGCTTGTACCAGGTGTTGAGCGTCGTTCGCTTGACGCCGATCTGCGCCTCGATGTCGCTCGCACCACCCACTGGTCCCGCCCAGTCCTCGATCGCTTTTGGGGCCGCATAAGCGGCGACACGGGCGCGCCCTTCGCTAAGGCTGATCACCTCACCAAGACCGCTGCCTCGCGTCTGCTCGACAGGCTCGCCTTTCACCGTAGCAGCCGGCGTGAACTGGAGAGCGACCTGTTCTAGCGCAGCGCGCAGCTTATGCTCGCGCGCGACACCGCGCAGATCGACTGCAGGAAAGCCCGACATGACGTCCACTGCGATCGAGACGATCCGGGCCATGGTCTTGATCTCGGCGGCCGGGGCTTGCGGATTGCGTCCACGTAGGACTGCCTGCATCTCGACCACATCCAACGTCAACGCTGCTTCATTCATGATCGCCTCCGAATTAATTGAATAGATAGTGCAGATTGAACGGATTGTCCAGCCTCCACCGGACTTGAGCAACTAATCTGTACGAGCCCTAAAACGGTACCCATCCTCCGCTCGCACGACGAGCGCTGCGGCTGGCCGCCCTGTTCAACGGGAAGCGCCAGCAATGGCCACGGCCTGAACGGATTGAGCCGGACCAGCCGCTCCGTGAGGAGGTCGGTAGCCTCCTGCGGCAAAGCCGCGCGGGGCGAAGGCCGCTGACGCGACACCAAGCGAAATGCGGTTGCCGGTCGACGGCATCCAGGAACGGCCGGTCTCGCGAATGTAATGCGCCGCTGCAGTGTCACGCATATGTTCGTGGCAGGTGGCGGCTTCCTCTGAAATCGCTCAACTCAATTTTCGGTCGGGCTCTTAGGCTTTTCATTGAAAAATCCCGGGATTTTTACCGCCTTTGGCTGATGCAACCGGGCGGGTTTCGTATCGTGACGGCTTGAAATTGCGATTTACCGTAGGCTGGTTCAATCAAGTTCCCGCGTGCCGAAACCAACGTCTATCGCTTTTTATCGCGCCTTGCCGTTTACCTAGCTGCAACCATCTTCGCTTATCTGCTCGGGGCGCTGCATTCGTCGGCAAGGGTCTCCTGCTAAGCCATGATCAATCTCCCGCATCTGAACCCGCGCTTATATGCGCTCCGAGTGCTTCGAAGGCTTCACCAGGACGTACGGGGTAACGTCCTCACGCTGACAGCCTTCTATATCATGATCCTGTTGGCCGTTATCGGCTCGGGTGTCGATATGGGGCGTGCATACGCGGCCAGAACGACGCTTCAGAACGCGTGTGATGCAGCAGTTCTTGCAGGCCGTCGTGCTATGACCAGCGGTTCGATCGACAGTGCCGTAACTGCCGAGACGCAGAAGTTCTTTAACTTCAACTTTCCGCAGGGAACATTTGGGACGACCCCCTTCACCCCGGTGATCACCAGTACCAGCGGATCAAGTCAGACCGTTGTGCTGAATGCTGAATCGACTACCCCAGTTACCATCATGAGGATTTTTGGCTTCAACTCCATCCCGATCCGCGTCACATGCAACGCAAAGCAGGACTTCGTGAGTACCGACGTTGTGCTGGTTTTGGACACGACGGGATCGATGCGTGACAAGGCGACATCGACCGATGCGGACACGAAGATCGTCGCGCTTCGGAAGGCCGTTCTGGCACTTTACGATCAACTCGCGACCGTGCAGACAAACCTTCAGGCAGCCGGCATGCGACTTCGCTACGGCGTCGTCCCCTATGCCAGTACAGTAAACGTAGGTGGTGCGATCCGGGCTGCGAACACGTCATACATGGTTTCGCAGGCAACTTATCAGACCCGCACGCAGACCTATGCCTACACGAGTCAGCAGACGTGCAACGCGCGATACGGAACGTGGGATTATGGCAGCGGCCTCTGCGAATACTTTAGCTACGGCGCCCGCAAGATGGACGTTGGCCCTTACCTGAACGGCCAGATCGTTCGTATTGCGGGACGTGACGGGGACGCCAATGCGAAGGTGGGCACATCCGATGCCAGTAGGTCGAACAGTGGCAGAACGCCCATTGCCGACTACTATACCCCCAGCCGCTACTCCACGGCTTGGGCCGGCTGCACAGAGGAGCGGCAAACATCAGAAATGGCCGCAAATGCGACGAGCATTGATCCGGGTGCGTACGACCTCGACATAGATCTCATACCGAATTCTGACGAGACGCGTTGGCGCCCCTACTGGCCGGAAGTCGAGTATCTTCCCTACGATTGGGGCGGGAGTTCGGAAATTCGCAAGCCTCAGGTTGCTTGTCCCGCTCCCGCGGCCCCGATGACTGCGTGGACGCGAGAAGCGCTTTCAAGCTATCTGAACACGCTGACCCCCGACGGGGGGACGTATCATGACTTCGGTATGATGTGGGGCGCGCGCTGGGCTTCTTCACGAGGTATATTCGGAAGCAACAATCCGGACACATACAATAATATGCCAGTTAAGAAGTACATCATTTTCATGACTGATGGCCTCTTCGATACCGGATATTCAAGCCTCTATTCCGGATACGGTATCGAGCAACTCGATGCACGGGTCACGCCGGGCGGGAGCAGCTCCAACGAGGACGATCAGCTTGCGCGTCACAAGCAGCGGTTCGGTCTGCTGTGCTCCAAGGCGAAGACGATGGGCTACTCGGTCTGGGTGGTAGGCTTTGCGCAGCAACTCGATACGAGTCTAAAAAATTGCGCGAGCAACGTCGGCCAGGCATCGACCTCCGCCAACTCCGATGCGTTGCTGGCTAAGTTCGTCGAGATCGGCAAAAACATTGGCGCCCTTCGATTGACACAATGAAGACGTCGGTACGCGACATGTTTGAGCAAGAGAAAAAAACATCCGTGGGATGAGACGGTGATGAAGATCGTTCACGATGGATCAGAGCCCAGGGCCTCAGGCAACCTCACCCTAGACGCCTCAGGACACTTCCTCCGCTCAAAGACTGCAACAGTAAACTTCACATTGGCGGAGGCCAAGATCGTCATTGCTTTGGTTGATGCCGGTGCATCCGGCCTAAGTATTCTAGATATGGTTATATTGCTTAATCACGACGTATCAGAAAAATCTATCCATGTATGTAGAATGCACATATCAAAGATTCGTCAGAAAATACATTTGATAGGTGAGGAGCAGATCTCATTGAGTCTGGACAAAGCTCGACAGCGCTACGCTTTTGTCGCCCCGAAACCTTAGCGGCGTCACCGACCTCGCATCCAGGACCGGCGCAATTTCGGCGGCCTCGTTCCAATGCTATCGTTCGCCGCTGAGCAATCGCTTTGGCTGTTGCAGCAGGCGCTCCACGACGTTCGATGACGAGTTATTAAGGCCTGATTGTTAGGGAGCTAGGATGTCTCTGGTTCTAACCTCATCTTGCCCCCTCCGGCCATGCATTGGTACCAAGACTATCCGCGGCCATGGCGTGATACGCGTACCGTCCATGG
Organism: Sphingomonas sp. CFBP 13603; assembly: GCF_014892665.1. NCBI lineage: Bacteria > Pseudomonadati > Pseudomonadota > Alphaproteobacteria > Sphingomonadales > Sphingomonadaceae > Sphingomonas > Sphingomonas sp. CFBP 13603. The sequence continues at coordinate 7,458 of NZ_JADBIA010000021.1, forward strand.
CATGGGCCTGGACGTCGGAACGTGCACAGTGATGACGTCCAGAATACGCGGTTTCAAGAATCTACGCCAGGATGAGCGTGGCGCGACCTTGGTGGAATTTGCCATCGTAGCGATGCCGCTCATCATCATGATGATGGCAATGCTTGGTCTCGGCTTTCGCCAATACATCAGCATTCAGCTCGCCGGCGCGATAGATCAGTCTGCGAGGCAAGTTACCGTAGGAACGACGACGACTGTCGCAACGATCAAGGCGTCGATAACATCGCAAATCAGAGCTATTCTACCCGGTGCAACGGTCAACGTCGTACCATCCAGCTATGACGCATTCTCCAAAGTCGGTAAGCCGGAACCAATAACGACCGATACAGCGCCTATCGGCGTTTACAACAAGGGCGACTGCTTCGAAGATGAGAATGGCAACGGTGTTTGGGACGCCGACTCAGGCCTGAACGGAACCGGCGGGTCTGACGACATCGTCTACTACACCGCTACCGTCACATATCCGGAAATTGTTCCGATGCGGAAATTGCTAGGCTGGTCGGCGACCGAGACGGTCACCGCTACCGCTATGATGAAGAACCAGCCTTACGCATCCCAGGCCGATCCTGCAGTGATATGTTCTTAATGTCCGAACTGCCGAGAAACTTAGCTCGTGTCGTTCACGATAATCGCGGGCTTGCGCTCATTGAGTTTGCCATCGTTACCCCGGTCCTGCTTCTCCTAGGGTTGGGCGGACTTGAACTCGCAAACTACGTTAGCGCTAATCTGCGGATTTCACAGATCGCGATGACGGTCGCTGACAACGCTGGGAGAGTCCGAACCTCGATTGACGAGGCCGACATCAACGAACTTATGGTCGGTGCCAAGAAGATCGGCGAGCCTATTGGCTTTGCAGCAAACGGACGGATAATCCTGTCGGACCTTGAGCAGAGAACCAATGTTACCGGTGGAGCAGGAAGCACCTCCTCTACTAACCCGAATGGCTACCGGCAGTGGGTTCGTTGGCAGAGATGCGCAGGCGCACTAAAAGTTGTATCAAGCTACGGATTTCCGCTCGACGTTAATGGGGCGGCGGTTACCGATATTGGCAGCACCGTGAATGACGATCATGGGGCCGTAGAGACTAAGTCGCTCATATCGGGCATGGGTCCATCAACAAACTTGATCTCTGCTTCGACCGGTACCGCTGTCATGGTCGCCGAAGTAGTGTACGTATATCAACCGATTGTGCCGATAAATTATCTGGGCAACCTTACGATTAAACGGCTCCAAGCATTCAATGTCCGACAAAGGACTTCATACTCGCTGCGTAACGACGGCGCGCGAAGCGGAACGTCCCGCTCGGACTGTCGGCTAAACCTGACCTCCATTCCAGCCTAACGGGGAAGACCGGACGTTGAAACGCCTTTAACCAAGGTCTGCTGACGGTTCATTGATCGAGCGGGTTTGACTACCTTAGGCCCATCGACGCCAACACCAAGATCCATGCAGAGGCTTCTGCCGGTATCACGCCTGTTGAATACTGTCGCCTGAGCAAGCTCGCACGCCAGTGCGTCCGACAAGCTTAGGTATTCGCGGATGACCGTTTCAACCGCGGCACCTTCAATTGCAAATAGGCAGCTTGTCATTCCCCAAATCGGCGAATGAACCCATGCTCGCACATGGGAAGATGCCGCGAAGCCGGAGCGTCCGCAACTGATGCCGTGGACGGCACTCCACCCACGGCTGATTCGGAGTTAATCTGCTCAGTTCGAATGGAGGAGAAGTACCATGTCGGATATTCGGATTATCGGGTTGGATATCCTCGACGTTCCGTTCGGCCTGCTTGTGGGCGATCGGCTCGACAACGGCGATTTCGTGCGCCGCGTCCCGTACCGACATGCGTCGAGCGAATGGCTCCTGGTCGCGGCCCCGTTCAAGGGAGCGCCGGACGATCTCCTCAAGAGGGTCGGCATACTTGTAGCGCTCGACCTGACTGGCGAGCTTGTAATTGAGTTCCTAATCCTCGCGTGTCGTCGCGGTCATCGCGTCGGCCATGCTGAGGCCGGGGTTGCGGAGCTGGATCACGCCCATGTCGCGCGCGATATAAAGTTCTACCCAAGGCGGGAGAGATGCCCGAAAAGGCCCCGTTTGTTGCCAAGCCGTTTAACAAGCAGGTGGTGCACGGCCATTTGCGCGAAATACTGCCTGACAGCAAATTACCGGAACCGCTGAAAAGGCGGTTTAGTGCCACCATTGCTTTAAACTGTAATAGCGATCGAGATAGTGAGGGGAGGCGATCGCGCCTCCCCTGGTTTGGGTTCAAGCCTCTTCGGCAACCTTGGGGGCACGCGGCTTCCGCGCAGCCGTGGCCTCGTCAGCGGGCATTTGCACGGTCTGGCCAGGCTTGCGACCAAGGCCGATGGATTTTGCCATGGTCCGACGCGCCTCCGAATAAGACGGCGCTACCATCGGATAATCTGATTTGAGGTTATAGCGCGCGCGGTATTCCTCGGGGGTCAGTCCATTGGTCGAGAGATGGCGACGGAGTGTCTTGTACGGCTTGCCATCGATCATCGATATGATGTGATCTGGCGACGAGAGCGATTTGCGCGCTGTGACGGCAGGCTCGAAGGTTTGCATCGGCTCTTCGGCTGTTGCCGGAGCCGCTGTACCCGACAATTGCGCTACCGCTGCATGCATCGAAATCAGAAACGCAGGGACGTCATCCGCGCTGGTTCGGGTGTTTGGATTTGCCAGCCACGCGGCGGTCAGTTCGGCAGCCAGCTCAACTGCGCTGATGTCATCGCTCATCAAAATCTCATTTTTGTCAGGGGAGGGGGCAAGTAGATTCGATACGGACCATTTTCAATGGTCCAGGCACTGTTGCTGCTTTGCTGATAGCGAATCCAGATGCCCTCAAGGCATTCAGGTGAAGTGGTGACTTTTGATATATACGCGGGCCCCCTTGGCGGTAGGTTTTGGTCGAACGTGATCACCTATTGTTCGGATGCGTTCATCGTTCTCGACGACCCAAGCATGAAACTCCAGATCATCGAGAATTCTACCGGCCGCTGTCTCGACGGCCTGCCGCGTCACGACAAGAATGTACCGAACGCCATCCGCGAGAGCAGGTACTGTACAGGACTCTGATGTGAACATTGGGGTGTACCGATCTGTTGCTGCAACAGATACGCTGATCGATGCAGCAGAGATGCAGACGGTGTTGAGCCTATGCAACGGCGCTGCCAGTATATTGGCCATGCTCTTTGAACCTTCAGGCCATGACATTTGAGGTCTTAGCTGTCCGTCAGAATCCGGGGCAGGACAAGTCTAATTTGTCTGCCGTTAAAAGTCGGTCTGTCGCAGCGATAAGAAGTCTATCTGCAGGGCGTTGCGTTCTGGGCGCGTTCTGACGACGCGCTGGCGCCCGAGTTCACATCTCTCTTAGTGGGCCCACTTCAAAAGCCCATTTGCTCTTTCCGGCGTCTTTGGCGCGGTACATGGTTTGATCGGCTACGCGCAGTGTCCCCGCCACGTCTACGCCTGTCGCCGCTCCCAAACTGCAGGTAGCGCCATAATCTGCCTGACTGAGCGCAGCCATGACGGCGTCGTGGATTTTACGGCTTTTCCTTTCTGCGGATACCGTGTCGCGAACGGCAAGGCAGAATGCAAATTCGTCGCCGCCCAGGCGGGCGGTCACGTCATAGGGCCGGACGGCCGAGAGAAGGGCATCTGCCACGATACTCAGAACATCGTCTCCTGCGGCGTGGCCATAGCGGTCGTTGATCGACTTGAAATCGTCCACATCGATCAGCCCACACAGGAGTATCCGATTATCCCGTGCACTAGCCAGTTCCAGGCTGCTGCACTCCCTTTTGAACGCCCGACGATTACCTAGCCCGGTCAGGGGGTCGATCTGGGCGTTTGCCCGCTCCTGATCGAAGGTTCGGCGGAAAGCTCCGACGAACAGAATGATAAACATCACGCCGAAGACCCTTACGCCAACATTCCAGGCGGCGGTCGACGTTGAAACGGTCGAGGCCTGCGCGGTTAGGCCATCACCAAAGCCGTTGAGCTGCAGGGTTATGGCGACCACGATGAGGCCGAATACGAGACCGGCAATCCTGCCAAGGCACCATACGGTAAAACACAGGGGCACCAGATATACAGCGTTCAGAGAGAGATGTGGTCCTGTCGCATCATCCACGACCAGGACTGCGCTCCACATCAAGGTCAGCCAGACTGCAGCTACAGCCTTGTTCAGATCGGTTGATCTGCGCAGCGCCGCTTCGAGTGGCGACCATTTCGCCGGCGCGTTGCGGCGATCAGGATTGGGGGATGTGATGAGGCCCGGCGCGCCCTTCAAGGACACCGTGACCTACCCGATGGTACCAACACATTTGCTACAAGCTGTCGGCGACAAGAAACCCTCGATCTCCTACGCATGGTCAGGTGGCCGCACTGTCGCATCCGATGGGTTCATGTGCAGATATCGGCTGTTGAAGCCCCCTTCCGCTACCAATACCTCCCAATCCGGAATAGTCACGCCGCGCTTGCTGTGGGCAATAAGGCCATCGTTCACGAGACCTTTCAAGATCCTGTTGACATGAACGGCGGTCAAACCAAGGGTATCGGCGAGTTGCTCCTGCGTCATCGGCAGTTCGTATGCCTGACCGGGCGGCAAGCCGTGTTTGTCGAGCCTGAAAGCGAATTCGCACAGCAAATGGGCCAGGCGCGTGCGCGCGTCGCGACGTCCGATACCAAGCAACCATTCCCGCGACATCGATAACTCCACGATCGTTGTCACAATGAGCGCGTGTGCGACCGAGGGGCGTTCCGCCGCGAGCCGGCGCAGCGCCTTGTGGGGTATTGTCACGACCTCACACCGTGTCAGGGCCTGCACATTATTGTCTGCAGTGGCGAGGTGCAGCTGTTGCAGATCGTAGATCTCGCCGGGGATATGGATCGAGACGATCTGGCGTAGGCCTTCCACGCTGATTTTATGGCGGAAGGCGAGACCCGAAACCAACATGCCGCAATGGTCAGGCGTATCGCCGTCTCGAAGCAAATAACTGCCGGCTTCGAAAAAGCGTGACGCGTACGGTAGTTCGAGCAGGCTGACCCGATCTTCCACCGAGATAGGCGCGTGGAGCGCAAGTTTGTCGACCATGCAAACGAGCGGACTGATGTTGGCTATGCTCATGATCGATCCCACCAAATGCAAGGCGGGATCGCGTGCACTCTATATGATGATAACGGTATCAAACTCTGCCTTGAATTAATCTACCATAACGCAACAAAATTAAATATTGATGAATAATATTCAGACAGTTAATTCAAGCCTCTGTAAACAAGTCGTTTTGATAACATAATTCGATGCAAAAACCTATGTTCTTGATATCAGACTAACATATGTTGGTAATAATTACGGATTTTGTTGCCGGCCCCTCTCTTTGACTAACCGTTCTCAGAACTTGAATTCCTGCTTGAGTCGACCGCAGAGTTCCTGTCGCTCGAAGCGCTTGACGGGATTGCTGACCTACGTGCTGAACAGCACCGGATCAGTAGTCTTGCGTACGCCTCCGGTAGACCCGGGGTGGTTCAATATCGCTATGTCTCGGCTTCAGAACCGGAGGATGGCTCAGCACCAACCGACTGCTTAGGGTGTCATTTCGCCCTTAGGGTCAGGACCCATTGATGTGAGAGGCGCGATCTGATTCAGGCTCCGTGAGGAGAGCGTGGATGAGCGACC
>NZ_JADBIA010000022.1:0-8115 GCF_014892665.1 Sphingomonas sp. CFBP 13603
CCAGCACCCGCCCCGGCACCAGCGCCCGCCCCGGCTCCAGCACCCGCCCCGGCTCCAGCACCCGCCCCGGCTCCAGCGCCCGCTCCAGCGCCTGCCCCGGCTCCAGCTCCAGCTCCAGCTCCAGCTCCAGCTCCGGCCCCAACGCCAACGCCAACGCCAACGCCAACGCCGACGCCGACGCCGACGCCGACGCCGACGCCGACGCCCCCGGTCGTGCCGCAGCTTCCCAACGCGACAAGGCCGATTATCGAGGTCCCGCCCGTTCGCGTGCGCGTGCCAAATCCGCCGCCGATCGAGATCGTCGACGGCGGTGTGACGCCGCCCACGCCCGATCGCCCAGGAATCGTCAGGGTGGAAATGCCCGAGGGCAGCCCCCCGGTCGGCACCACGTTCGTCCCGCCGACCCCGACGCCACCGACGCCACCAACGCCACCGACACAGAACGTCACCGTGCCGCCCGTGCCGACGCCACCCGCCAAACCCACGGTTCCGGTCTACCCCCGCAAGCAGGCGCGAAACTGATGAGACCGTTGCACCAGCGAGGCCTCGCCTCGCTGGTCTTCGCGATCACGATCAGTGCCTCCTCCGCAAACGCCGCACCAGCCAGCGTCTCAAAGCAGGCGGATAAGGGCGCGCCGACAGCGGCGTCGTCCGTCGGCGCAGAGATCGTACAGTTCCAAGGCGAAGCGACCTCGCGCGATGCGCGCGATACCGCCAACTGGGTGACGACGTCGCACGACAATCGCGGTTTGCCGTTCATCGTCATCGACAAGGTGAATGCCAAGGTCCTGGCGTTCGATGGCAAGGGCTCGCTTCGGGGTGCTTCCCCGGCCCTGCTCGGCTTGGCGCGCAGCGATGCCAGCGTACCCGGTATCGGGCATCGGAAGCTGGCGACGATCACGCCGGCCGAGCGCACCACGCCCGCGGGTCGTTTTCAGGCGTCGCTCGGCAACGATTTCGACCAGGATATATTGTGGGTCGATTACGATGCCGCGCTCTCGCTGCACCGCGTCATCGCCGGCCGGCCGCAGGATCACCGCGCCGCGCGACTTGCGTCCGCATCGCCGGACGACAACCGGATTTCGTACGGCTGCATCAACGTGCCCGCCAAATTCTACGACGACGTCGTGAAGCCGCTGTTCACCGAAACCGTCGGGATCGTCTACATTCTTCCAGAAACCAAGCCGTTACGCAGCGTCTTTGCGGTTCCGAACTAAGTATCCGGACCGCGCCGAACCAGTCCTCGACCGGCTCAGCCCCAGGGCCGTTCGCGATACCATTTGGTCAGGACGTATTTCGTGCCCTGTTCGACGGGCATGCCCTGATGCAGCGACCCCGGATTCGGACGGCCCAGCTCGTCCATATTGTTCCAGATCACTAGGTTGCCCGCTTTCGGTGCGATCATCACGCCCGCAGTCGGGAAGTTCGTGCGGCCGCCCGCTTCGGGCTCGTTGAGGAACGTCATCGCCGACCAGGTGCGCTGACCACCGATCGGCACCTGATTTCGCCAATACAGCTGGCCGGTATCGAAATAGTCGTGATGCGGCTTGAACTCCTGTCCCACCGCATAGCGCTGGCCCTGCAGTGCCTCGCCGAACCGCGGTTCGAGCCCCGTCAGCGCATCTAACTTAGTCTCCACCGCCGTCACGGGACCAGGCCCGGCGTACAGGTAACAGGTCTCGCTGGTGCGCGACAAAGGAACCGGGTTGTCGGCAACTACGGGTGATGGCACGCGATTGTCATCGATCAGCGCTATCAGTGCATCGCATTCTTCGACCGACAGGAAGTTACGGACGATATACAGCTCGACACTGTTCGCCGGGATGCGGACGGCATCGGGATAGCACGCGATCCGTTCGCGAACGCCGATCGCAGAGTCGGCACGGGTGAGCGCCTCCATCTGACCATCACGAAGATCAAGCGCGTTCAATCGCGCGGATATCAACGACGTGTTACCGGAAACATCGGTCGGCCACGCGCCAGTATTGAGAAATTCCGACATCTTTTCACTGCCTTAGTCATCGCATTTCGACCAGAGCGATAGCCTACATTCCTATCATGGATTTATATTTTTAGTAGATGCATCTTTCGGCTCTAACGTACGTTTATCTTATACGACCAACATAGGTTAGGCCGGTTGAGCGAATTTTTCGCGACCACCCCGCCCTGATGGATGCGCTAAGTCGCACCAGACCGAAGAGTTCGGGAACATCCCACGCTCCGCTGCCGGCGAGAGCGACGGGTGACGCGATTTAACGGACATCGGCGGAGACCTATCATGCAACCGATATTTTCGGCAGGTGCGGAATCGATATTTCGTACGCTGCGAACAGCAACGCCTACCACCACGTCGCGTATCAAGCGACGTGATACCCTGCGGTTCGTACCAGAACCGTCGGCCGATGATATCTTCTACCCGGTAGCGCTCGGCCTGGTTGCGGCCCTGCTGCTCTCGCTGCTCCTCTGGGCCGGGCTTCTGTTCCTGTACCTCAGATAGTGCAGCCCGACCTGTAGTCAGGTCGCCGCCGTCCATCGGCGCGCAATTCCCAAAATTCCTCTGACACGTCCTCGCGGTCCGCGGGGCCAGGATCGTCATGTTCAAAAACATTCTCGCGTGCGCGGCGGCGTCGTTGCTGGCGCTCGCACCCCACCCTGCGGCTGCGCAGCGTCTTATCCTGCCAGGCGCTCTGCTGCTGGCTGGTTACCGCGCGACCTGTGGTCCGGTCGACACGATGATCAAGCCGATCGACGATATCGCAGCAGCCTATCGTGGACGGATCATCCTCCATCCCCGCGTCCTCAATCTGCCCCGCGCACAGCAGCTCTTCTGGTATACGCATGAATGCGCGCATCAGATATTCGGTCCGGGTGAGGCCGCTGCGGACTGCTGGTCGGTTCAGCAGGGCAAGATCCAGGGTTGGCTGTCGCGAGATGAGCTCGGCAAACTTGAAAACTCGATGCGCGGGTTTCCCGGCGACGCGGCGCACGCCGATGGTCCGACCCGGATCGCTTACATGCAGCAATGCTTTTCGCGCTAAACCCGCACTCGTACAAAATCGACCGACCGCAGGCATCGGAAAGCTACCGGATCAGCCGGCTGCAACGCCCCCTCGGCGAACGACGCGCTCCAAAATCGCAAGCGGCATCGCGCCCTGGAGCAGGACGGCGTGGAATTGCTTCAACGTGAAGCCCGGCTTTTTCTCCGCTTCGGCACGCAGGCGGGTCCAGACGGTATGGCCGATCTTGTAGCTGCACGCCTGCCCCGGCCAAACCGTGTAGCGATCGATCTCGCCCTGGCTTCGTCCCCGTGCGATACCCGTAGTGGCGATCAGATAGTCGGTCGCTCGCTCGCGGCTCCAGCGCTTGGCATGCATGCCGCTGTCCACGACGAGCCGCGTCGCGCGGAACAGCAGCGACTGGAGATATCCGACCTGCCCGAGCGGATCGCCTTCATACATCCCCATCTCGTCGGCGAGCTGCTCGGCATACAAGGCCCAACCTTCGGAATAGCCGCTGAAAAATCCGCGACGGCGGATCAACGGAATTTCGGTGCTTTCGAGCGCGAGGCTCACCTGAAGATGATGACCAGGGACGGCTTCATGATGCGTCAGCGTCGCGAGACCGAATTTCGGACGATCGAAGGTGTCGCGCAGATTTATGTAGTAGATCGCGGGTCGCGATCCATCGAGCGACGCATTCTGGTAATACCCACCCGGTGCACCGGCCTGGATGGTCGGCGGCACGCGACGGACCTCGACCGGCGCCTTGGGCAGGCTTGCGAACGCCTCGGGCAGGCGGGCCTGCATCGCGACGATCTGGCGGTTGAGATGCGCCAGCAACGCATCGCGGCCGGCGTCGGTGTTCGGATAGAGCTGGTCGGGTCGCTGGTTGAGCGCGACCAGCCGTTCGCCGACGCTGCCCTTGGTCATGCCCTGCGCCTTCAGGATCGTGTCGATCCGCGCACCGATTTCGGCAACCTGCGCCAGCCCCAGACGGTGGATCTCGTCGCCGCTCATCGCCACCGTCGTCGCGGCCTCCGCCGCGGCGGTGTAATAGGCATCGCCGTCGGGCAAGCGCCAGCAGCCTGCGTCGTGCACCGCCTTGCCGCGGAGTTCGGCGACCAGCGCGCGCTGACGTTCCAGCGCTGGAAATACGTCGCGCTGAACGATCGTCGTCGCCTTCGCGACGCGCTCGGGCGGAAGGTTGGAGGCCTTCAGTTTGGCGGCGAAACTTGCGACCATCACCGTCTGATCCGCCGGACGCTCCATCGCACTACCGAGCTGCTTCAGCGTGGTGTCGAGAATATAGTCGGGCGCGAACACGCCGCGCGCCGCATCGCTGCGTTGCCGCCCTGTGCTGTCGTCGATCGCCTTCGGGAACGCCGAGAGCCGCTCGAGATAGGCGTCGGCCTCGTCCGCATCGCGCACGCGCGTCTGCGATTCGAGGAAATCGGGCACGTCGCGGTAAGGACCGGTCAACTGGCTCAGGACATAAGGCGCAAACCGACCGAGACTATCGCCGTATGTGAAGCGCTCTGCGCCGGCCACTGCACGGGTCAGCTGATAGCTCACGACCTCGTAATCCAGCGCGGCCGCGGGCGAGAGACCATGCGTACCAAACGACCGGAGCTCCGCCAGTTCTGCCTTGGCACGCGCCAGATCGTCCGCCTGCCCGGCCGACGACTGATCGTCGAGCTTGGATTTCAGTGCGGAACGGCTGCCGCTATCCAACCCAAGCCGGGTCGCCTGCTCGGGCGAGGCATCGAGCCGCGCGTAGAAGAACCGGTCGAGCATCGTGCGAAGCGCCGTATTGCGATCGACAGTGGCGGCCTCGGCCCGGATCGGCAGCGCGCCGACCACGGACGCAGCGGTCGCGCTCGCGAGAAATTTACGGCGATGCATATCCACTCCTTCGATCAACTGTCGTGCAGCCTATCGGGTACGCCCACAGAAAGCATCCCGTCGAACTATGCCGGAAGCGCGATCGGATACATCGCAGAGCGCGTCGTTCGCGGCGGCCGCTTGCCAAGTCGAATAACGAAGATCGGCGGTGTCGATCCGGTTGGCAACCGGGCCGACACCGCCGTGGTGTTACGTCGCTGTACCGATCGTCACGATCGGATCATGTCGCCTCAGCTATGCAGCGACCGACGGAACGTCTCTGGCAGGAACACGAGACCGACAACCGCCGTCACTGCGCAGGCGAGGATCGGGTACCACAGCCCGTAATAGATGTCCCCGGTCGCCGCGACCATTGCGAACGCCGCGGTCGGCAGGAACCCGCCGAACCAGCCATTGCCGATATGATAGGGCAGCGACATCGACGTGTAGCGGATCCGCGTCGGGAACAGCTCGACCAGCAGCGCGGCGATCGGGCCGTAGACCATCGTCACGTACAGCACGAGCAGGACGAGGATCGCGACGACCATCGGCTTGTTGATCTGCGCCGGGTCCGCCTTTTCGGGGTAGCCGACCGCAGTCAGTGCAGCCTTCACCTCGCCACCGAACGTCTTGATCGCAGCAGCCTTCTCAGGCCCCGAAACCACCGCGGGGTTGACGACCGGGATGGTCGCGCCGCCGATATGGATCTGCGCGACGGTGCCCGCAGGCGCGATCACGTTGGCGTACGAGATGCCGGCCTTCGCCAGATACGCCTTGGCGATGTCGCACGAGCTGCTGTCGAACTTGTTCTTGCCGACCGGATCGAACTGGACCGAACACTCGTCGGGATTGGCGACGACGGTTACCGGCGAATTGGCCTGCGCGGCATAGAGCGCCGGGTTGGCGGCCTTCGACAGCGCATGGAACAGCGGCATGTAGGTCAGCGCGGCGAGCGCACAGCCGGTCAGGATGATGTATTTCCGCCCGATCTTGTCCGACAGCCAGCCGAAGAAGATGAACGCCGGCGTGGCGATCAACAGCGCGATCGCGATCAGGATGTTGGTGGTCGGCCCATCGACGCGCAGGTTCTTCTCGAGGAAGAACAACGCGTAGAACTGGCTGGTGTAAAACACGACGCCCTGCCCGACGACCGCACCGAACAGCGCTATCAGCACGACCTTGAGGTTGCTCCACTGCCCGAACGCCTCGGTCAGCGGCGCCTTCGAGGTCTTTCCCTCGTCCTTCATCTTCTGGAACACCGGGCTCTCTTCGAGCTGCATGCGGATCCAGAGCGACACGGCGAGCAACGCGATCGAGACGATGAACGGGATACGCCAGCCCCATGCCGCGAACGCCTCTTCGCCGACCAGCGTACGCACGCCGATCACGATGAGCAGCGCCGCGAACAGGCCGAGCGAGGCGGTGGTCTGGATGAAGCTGGTGAACAGTCCGCGCTTCTTGTCGGGTGCGTGCTCCGCGACATAGGTCGCCGCACCGCCATATTCGCCGCCGAGCGCGAGGCCCTGCAACAGCCGCAACACGACGAGCGCGATCGGTGCGGCGACGCCGACCGACGCGTAGCTTGGCAGCAGGCCGACCAGGAAGGTCGACAGGCCCATGATCGCCATCGTGACGAGGAAGGTGTTCTTGCGCCCGACGACATCGCCGATCCGCCCGAACACCAGCGCCCCGAACGGCCGCACCGCGAATCCGGCCGCGAACGCCGCGAGCGCGAAGATGAACCCGGTCGTCTCGTTGACGCCCGAGAAGAACTGCGCGGTGATGATCGTCGCGAGCAGGCCGTAAAGATAGAAGTCATACCATTCGAACACCGCGCCGAGCGACGACGCGATGATGATGAGCGGCTGGCTCTGCTTCACATGCCCGAGGGGCGAAGCATCCCCTGTTGTAGTCGCCATGGCGGTATCCTCTCAGATGGAGCGATTATGCTTTAGAACGAGTAGCGTGCGGCGAGTTCGCCGCGGTCGAGCTTGCCGACCTGGCCGTCGACCAGCCGCCGTTCCGCGTGGCGGAACTCGACACCCAGATCGATGGCCTTGATCGGCGAGAAGAACAGGTTGGCGGACGTGCTCCACGCCGACGCACTCGCGCCGATCGGTTCGCCGCCGGTCGGATAATCGATCGACTGGACGCTGCCGATGAAGGTCGAGCGCAGCTTGTCGGTCCAGCCGAGCTTGAGCGCCGCGAAGCCAGCGGTGAGGCTGGGCGTCCGCAACTCCGCTCCCGGCACCGCCGCGAAGACGGCGTCGGGCGCGAGGTTCAGGCCGACATACCGGCCGATGCCGTCGCCGTGCGTCACCATGAAGCGGATGTCGGAACGGCCCGACACGTCGAGTGGCACCTTGCCCGCGAACGACACGCCCCACCCTGTCGCACTCTCGTTCAGCGGTCCGGTATCGATGGTCAGCTTGCGCGCCAGACCCGCCAGCGAGAACTCGCCGAACGCGGTCTTGTAGTTCAACCGAGCCGCGACGTCGGGCAGGCGATCGTCCGCATTCTCGACGATCGCGGCAGAGGTCAGGCCGGTCGACGCCGTCTCCGGGTTCTCGGCCGCGACGGACACCGTCAGCGTATCGCTCAACTTGCGTGTATACCGCACCTGAGCCTGCCGAACGAACACGCTACCCTCCGACGGTCCGATGAAGTCGGTCGTCTCGGGCAGTGCGCCGATATACTGGAAGGTCGTCCATTCCTGACCGAACAGCCAGTTATCGTAGGTGAAGAACGCGCGCCGCAGGCCGGGGTTGTAGCCGCTGACGACGCGCTGGTTACCCTGCGATCCCGGCACGACCTGGAAATCGACTTCGAGCAGACCCTTTAGGCTGTGCCCCGCGATAGGCGTGTCGGTCGCCAGCACGATCCGCGTCTGCTTGGCGTGCGATTCCAGGCTGTTGCCCTCGTTGCGACCGCCGACCGGGATCATGCTTGGAAAGTAGAAATCGCGCCCGACCGATTCCGGTGCGATGTTGCCGCCGCTGTACCGGCTGACCGATGCCCAGGTCTTGATGAAGCCGTTCAGCTTGACCGTCGTCCCCGCGACCTTGAACCCGTCGGTCGACGCTGCGGCGGGTGCTTTCGCCTCGGCAAGCGCGGTTGGCGCGGTCGGCCCGACGGGGGCCGTCGGATGCAGGTCGTTCGGCGCGGACGCGACCGCGGTCGGTGCGGCGGTCGACGTCGCCGGAGCGGCAGGTCGTGGCGCGGCCGCAGCCGTCGC
>NZ_JADBIA010000023.1:0-2983 GCF_014892665.1 Sphingomonas sp. CFBP 13603
GGCACCCAGTGATGTCGTTGGTGGTGTGGACTCTCAAGCGTGAGGTAAGGGCAATTCGTGGATGCCTTGGCACATACAGGCGATGAAGGACGTGGCACGCTGCGATAAGCGTCGGTGAGCTGTGAGCAAGCTTTGACCCGACGATTTCCGAATGGGGAAACCCACCTATCCCGATTAATTCTACTTGAGCAGCAATACTGGGGTAGAGTTAATTAGGTTAGGTATCACTTAGCTGAATACATAGGCTTCGTGAAGCGAACCCGGCGAACTGAAACATCTCAGTAGCTGGAGGAAAAGACATCAACCGAGATTCCGTTAGTAGTGGCGAGCGAACGCGGACCAGGCCAGTGCCTGAATTTCAACTAGTAGAAGTCTCTGGAAAGAGACGCCATAGCGGGTGACAGCCCCGTATACGAAAGTGAGAATTCAGGACTCGAGTAGGGCGGAACACGTGAAATTCTGTCTGAACATGGGGGGACCACCCTCCAAGCCTAAATACTCGTATGTGACCGATAGCGAACTAGTACCGTGAGGGAAAGGTGAAAAGCACCCCGATGAGGGGAGTGAAACAGTACCTGAAACGGATTGCCTACAAGCAGTTGGAGGGCTTTTATGGCCTGACAGCGTACCTCTTGCATAATGGGTCTGTGACTTAATGTATCAAGCAAGCTTAAGCCGATAGGTGTAGGCGCAGCGAAAGCGAGTCTGAATAGGGCGCCAGAGTTTGATGTATTAGACCCGAAACCCGGCGATCTAGGCATGACCAGGATGAAGGTGCAGTAACATGCACTGGAGGTCCGAACCGATTAACGTTGAAAAGTTACCGGATGAGTTGTGTTTAGGGGTGAAAGGCCAATCAAGCCGGGAAATAGCTGGTTCTCCGCGAAAACTATTGAGGTAGTGCCTCGCACGAACACCTTAGGGGGTAGAGCACTGGATGGGCTAGGGGGTCGCGAGATCTACCAAACCTAACCAAACTCCGAATACCTAAGAGTGATATGCGGGAGACAGACGGCGGGTGCTAAGGTCCGTCGTCAAAAGGGAAACAGCCCTGACCTACAGCTAAGGCCCCCAAATCGTATCTAAGTGGGAAAGCATGTGGGACTTCCAAAACAACCAGGAGGTTGGCTTAGAAGCAGCCATCCTTTAAAGAAAGCGTAACAGCTCACTGGTCTAAACAAGAGGTCCTGCGGCGAAGATGTAACGGGGCTCAAGATACGTGCCGAAGCTTAGGGTGTGCCACTTATGTGGTACGCGGTAGCGGAGCGTTCCGTAAGCCTGTGAAGCGATCTGGTAATGGGTCGTGGAGGTATCGGAAGTGCGAATGCAGACATGAGTAGCGATAAAGAGGGTGAGATGCCCTCTCGCCGAAAGACCAAGGGTTCCTGCGCAAGGCTAATCCGCGCAGGGTGAGCCGGCCCCTAAGACGAGCCCGAAGGGGGTAGTCGATGGGAACCACGTTAATATTCGTGGGCCTGGTGGTGTGTGACGGATCATGTGTGTTGTCATCCCTTATCGGATTGGGATGGCTTCGAAATGGTTCCAGGAAATAGCCCCACCGTATAGACCGTACCCGAAACCGACACAGGTGGTCAGGTAGAGTATACCAAGGCGCTTGAGAGAAGTGTCCTGAAGGAACTCGGCAAATTGCCTCCGTACCTTCGGAAGAAGGAGGCCCTCACTATGCGCAAGCACTTTGAGGGGGCACAGGCCAGGGGGTAGCGACTGTTTAGCAAAAACACAGGGCTCTGCTAAGTCGGCTTCAAGACGACGTATAGGGCCTGACGCCTGCCCGGTGCCTGAAGGTTAAGTGGAGGGGTGCAAGCTCTGAAATGAAGCCCAGGTAAACGGCGGCCGTAACTATAACGGTCCTAAGGTAGCGAAATTCCTTGTCGGGTAAGTTCCGACCTGCACGAATGGCGTAACGACTTCCCCACTGTCTCCAGGACATGCTCAGCGAAATTGAATTCTCCGTGAAGATGCGGAGTACCCGCGGTTAGACGGAAAGACCCCGTGCACCTTTACTGCAGCTTCAGAGTGGCATTAGGAAGAAACTGTGTAGCATAGGTGGGAGGCTTTGAAGCATCGGCGCCAGCTGATGTGGAGCCATAGGTGAAATACCACCCTGTTTGTTTCTGATGTCTAACCTCGTTCCGTAAGCCGGAACAGGGACCCTCTGTGGCGGGTAGTTTGACTGGGGCGGTCGCCTCCTAAAGAGTAACGGAGGCGCGCAATGGTGGGCTCAGGACGGTCGGAAACCGTCTGTTAGAGTGCAATGGCATAAGCCCGCCTGACTGCGAGACTGACAAGTCGAGCAGAGACGAAAGTCGGTCATAGTGATCCGGTGGTCCCTCGTGGAAGGGCCATCGCTCAACGGATAAAAGGTACGCCGGGGATAACAGGCTGATAACCCCCAAGAGCTCATATCGACGGGGTTGTTTGGCACCTCGATGTCGGCTCATCACATCCTGGGGCTGGAGCAGGTCCCAAGGGTTTGGCTGTTCGCCAATTAAAGTGGTACGTGAGCTGGGTTCAGAACGTCGCGAGACAGTTTGGTCCCTATCTGCCGTGGGCGTCGAAATTTGAGAGGAGTTGACCCTAGTACGAGAGGACCGGGTTGAACATACCTCTGGTGTACCAGTCGTTCCGCCAGGAGCGCAGCTGGGTAGCTATGTATGGACGGGATAACCGCTGAAAGCATCTAAGCGGGAAGCCTCCCTCGAGATAAGATTTCATAGAGCCGTCGGAGACCACGACGTTGATAGATCGGATGTAGAAGTGCGGTAACGCATGGAGCTAACCGATACTAATTGCTCTATTCGCGCTTGAGAGTCTCACACCATCAATGACAACACTGGGTCAGGTTTCCATCAAAGTATTACTTTGATGGGTGCCCGGTAACCAGCTAGCCATTCGATAGTGCGGATGATTAAGACGACGCCAGATTGCCAATCCCCTCGCCGTCGAGGGATTGGTCGAATAC
>NZ_JADBIA010000024.1:0-2249 GCF_014892665.1 Sphingomonas sp. CFBP 13603
CGCCGCGGGTGCGGCACGCGGGTGCCTGGCGATGGCGGCGATCCAGGTCGGCGCACGCGGCGCGGCTGCGGCGAAGCACCGCCAGCGCGGCCTCGTCGTCGCCGCGGCGCTTCACCGTGCGCCCGACAGGCCGATCGGCGACGGCGGCTTCGCGCATCTCGCGGTCGACGCGGTGGAGGCGCTCGACGGCCATGTCGCGCGCTTCCTCCCCGCGCATCGGGCCAGCTCGATCGCGCCGTTGATCGTGCTTCTCGCCACCGCCTGCGCAAGCTGGGTCGCGACCGCGATCCTGGCGCTGACGTTGATCCCCTTCATCGCCGCGATGGCGCTTGCGGGCGGTGCTGCCGCGGACGAGTCACGCCGCCAGTTCGCCGCGCTCGCACGCCTTTCGGGACGGTTCGCCGACCGGATCCGCGCGCTGCCGGTGGTGCTCGCCTTCCGCGCCGAGGACCGCGAGGCGGTCGCGATCGGCACCGCCGCGGACGATCTCGCACGGCGGACGATCCGCGTGCTGCGCGTCGCGTTCCTGTCGTCGGCTTCGCTGGAGTTCTTCGCCGCGCTCTCGGTCGCGCTGGTCGCGGTCTATTGCGGGTTCGCGCTGCTCGGGCTGTTGCCGTTCACCGCACCCGAGACGCTAACGCTCGGCCAGGCGTTCTTCGTGCTGGCACTGGCCCCCGAATTCTACGCGCCGATGCGGCGCCTCGCCGCCGCGTATCACGACAAGCAGGCCGCCGAGACCGCCGCGGATGCGCTGATGGCGATGCCGGAACCGGTTTCTCGCGCGCCGATCGGATCGACCAGCGGCACGCTGACGCTGCGCGACGTATCGATCCGCTATCCAGGGTCCGATCACCCGGCGGTATCCCGCCTGTCGTTGACGATCGTACCGGGCGAGACGGTCGCGCTGCTCGGCCCGTCGGGCAGCGGCAAGACCAGCGTGCTGCACCTCCTGCTGGGGCTGGCGCCGCTCACGGCCGGCAGCATGACGCTGGACGGCGAACCGCTCGACACGCTGGCGGGCCGCGCGAGCTGGGCGGGCCAGCATCCCCTGCTGATCCCCGGCACGATCCGCGAGAACCTGCTGCTCGCGCATCCGACCGCGACCGAGGCGGCGCTGCACGCAGCAATCGACGCAGCGGGGCTCGGCCCGATGCTCGCGCACCGTGCGCGCGGGCTCGATGCACCGCTAGATGCACGCGGCGGCGGGCTTTCGGGCGGCGAGCGGCGGCGGCTGTCGCTCGCCCGTGCTCTGCTGAAGCCCGCGCCGTTCCTGCTGCTCGACGAGCCGACCGCGCATCTCGATGCCGATGCCGAAGCCGCGCTGATCGCCACCATCGCGCGTGCGATGACGGGCCGCACGACGCTGATCGCCACGCACAGCGCCGCGCTCGCCGCGATCGCAACGCGCACGGTTCACTTGGGAGAAACCGCATGACGCTGTCGGATCTCCTCGCCCGCGAACGCCGTGCCGAACGCCGCCGACTTCGTCAGGCCGCGACCTGCGCCGCGCTGGTCGCCGCCGCGTCGATCCTGCTGCTCGGCCTGTCGGGCTGGTTCATCACCGCCGCGGCGATCGCGGGCGCGGGCGGCATGGCGGTGGCGCAGGCGTTCAATTTCATGCTGCCGTCCGCAGGCATCCGGTTGCTCGCGATCGTCCGGACCGGCGCGCGCTACGGCGAGCGGCTGGCGGGGCATGCCGCCGCGTTCGGTGCGCTCGCCCGCCTGCGCCCTGCGTTGTTCCGCGCGATCGCCGCAGCCCCGCCCGACCGCGCGCTGGCACTCGGTCGGGGCGAGGCGACCGCGCGACTGATCGGCGACGTCGACGCGATCGAGCTGCGCTTCGTCCGCCTGTCCGGACCATGGGGCGTCGGCGCGGCGATCGTGTCGGGTACCGCGCTGATCCTGCTCGCCGGCTGGGCGGCGGCACTCGCGACGCTCGCCTGCCTCGGCGGTGCGCTGTCGCTAGGGCTCCTGCTCGCGCACCGGCTGGAGGCGCAGGGCCGCCGCGTCCAGCGCGCGACCGGCCTGCTGCGCGAGGAAGTGGCGATGCTGGCCGAGGCCGCGGCCGAACTCCGCTGCTACGGGCTGGAGGATCGGGCGGCGGCCCGGATCGACGCTGCGGGCGGCGTCCTCGCCGCGGCGCACATCGCGCAAGCCGGCGTGGCGGGTCGGATCGAGCTGCTCCACGCGGCGACGATCGGTCTGGCCTCCGCGCTTGCGTTGACCTTGGCGACCGCCGCCGGTGCCGG
>NZ_JADBIA010000026.1:0-1225 GCF_014892665.1 Sphingomonas sp. CFBP 13603
GGTGGGTTCAACGGGTGGCTGCAACACGCTGGGCGAACATTTCAGCCGGTGTCTGATACATCAAGGTCTTTCTGGGGCGCTCGTTGAGCTGGCGAGCGATGGCGCTGAGTTTGGCCTGGCTGTGGAGCGACAGATCCGTTCCCTTGGGCAGATATTGGCGCAGCAGGCGATTGGTGTTTTCGTTGGTACCGCGCTGCCACGGGCTTTGCGGATCGCAAAAATAGACGTCGACCTCGGTCGCCAGGGTGAAGCGCTTGTGATCGGCAAGTTCCTTGCCGCGATCCCAGGTCAGCGACTGATAGAGCTCGCGAGGCAGTTTGCGCGCCTGCTTGATCAGGGCCGAGACGACGCTGGCGGTCTCCTTGTTCGCCACCTTGGCCAGGATCACATAGCGTGACTGGCGTTCGACCAGCGTCACGATATGGCTGTTTCGCGCGCCCGAGATGAGATCGCCCTCCCAATGTCCGGGCACGGCGCGGTCCTCGACTGACGCCGGCCGTTCGCTGATCGATATCGCATCCTTGATCTGGCCAAGCCCGTCGCGCTTCAGGCTGGCGTGGCGCGAGCGGCGGATCGTGCGCTTCGCCCGGAGATGCTCGAGCAGCTCCTTCTTCAGGACGCCACGCGCCTGGATGAACAGGCTTTTGTAGATCGTCTCGTGTGACACGCGGTGCTGCTCTTCGTCCGGAAAGCTGCGCTTGAGCCAGCCAGCGATCTGCTCGGGCGACCAGCTGCGGCACAGCTTGCGCGATACTGTTCGGCGCAAGGCCGGATGGCAAGCCAGCTTGCACGGCTTGGGGCGCAGCGCGCGATCCCACGCCGCCTGATCCGAGACGGTCCCGCGATACCGATCCCGACCGCCACCCCGCCCGACTTCCCGGCTGATCGTCGAAGGTGCCCGACCAAGCTGGGCTGCGATCGCTCTGAGCGAGCGGCCGGCGACAAGACCTCTCGATATCTCCTCGCGCTCGCTCAGGCTGAGAGATCGGCCCGACCGCCTGCGCTCCGCCGGACGAATGCCGCCCGACGGCGACAGCACCGAGAAAATCGACGACGACTGCCGATCAAACCGCCGGCCGATCGAACTCATCGACTCCCCGCGCTGCCACCGGTCCCAAATCTCGGATCGCTGTGCCGCCGAGTAGTAAATCCGCTGACGCTGCTTCATCCCCACACTCCTCCTCCTCAAAGAATGAAGTGTTGCGACCACCCGTTGAACCCACCG
>NZ_JADBIA010000027.1:0-1071 GCF_014892665.1 Sphingomonas sp. CFBP 13603
CCGGTGAATGTGCGCGGCATCGACATGATAGGTTTTGCCGGGAAGCCGGTGAACGCGTTCGCTGTGCCAACCGCCGCTCGGATCCAGGTGGAACACCTCTTCGACATAGCCGCCATCGAGGATCTCCGTCTCGAAGCTCCAGGGGTGGTCATGCGGCGTCGCATGCGGCTCTTCCATCTTGAACCGGTGCAGTGCGCGTCCGTCATCCAGATGGTATTTGGTGAAGGCCCGCGACATGCGCTCGATGCTGACGATCCGCGTGCCGTCGGGAACGCGAGCAACGGCTGCTCGCGGTAATCGCATACTCACGGTTCGGACACCTCTTCATAACAGCCGGCGCGCCGCAGCTGGCGGACGATCCCGTTGAAGGCCGCGGTCACGCCCTGCGCCCTGCCGATCTCGTTCTCTTGGGCTGCGGCGTCCCAGTAGAGTTCGAGTGGCCAGCGTTCCGGGCAGTGCGGCAGCAGACAGCGCAGCGCCAACCGGATCTCGACGACATCGACGCGGGCGTCAGAGCAGCGCGCGACACCGCCGCGCAGGATATGCACCGATAGCGCGATGACAACGCGCTGATGACGGACGAGCTTGGCCATCAATGAAAGTCGTGAGATTTGAACTTCACGACGGCTTCCGGATCCATGCCGTCCGCATGGGGCGGCCAGTAAGCGTTGCGAGGGGCAGGGTTCCAGCCCTTGTCGCCGCGGTCAGGGGAGCCCGCATGTTTCGCGCCGTCACCGCGGCCGGTCCGGTGCGGGAACGACATTTCGCCGACCCTGTGCAGTAGATCGCCATGGTCGATGATCCGGTCGCAGATGACGTGGATGACCTCGCCCTCCTTCTGCACCCTGCCCTTCATGCCGATCATCGACGCGGACATCACGGTGCGGCGCTGGCGCTCGAACCGATCGGGCCACAGAATGCCGTTGGCGATGCCGGTCTCATCTTCGATCGTGATGAACAGCACGCCCTTGGCAGACCCCGGCTTCTGGCGAACGAGAATGATGCCGGCGACCTCCACATGCCTTCCATCGCGGATGGTGGCCAGGTCCGCGCATTTGGTCACGCCACGCC
>NZ_JADBIA010000028.1:0-843 GCF_014892665.1 Sphingomonas sp. CFBP 13603
TTAGGGTCAGGACCCATTGATGTGAGAGGCGCGATCTGATTCAGGCTCCGTGAGGAGAGCGTGGATGAGCGACCTGTACTGGCTGACGGATGAGCAGATGGCGCGTCTGCAACCGTATTTTCCCAAGAGCCATGGCAAGCCTCGGGTTAATGATCGGCGGGTGCTCAGCGGTATCGTTTTCGTCAATCGCAACGGGCTACGCTGGCGTGATGCGCCGACGGACTATGGGCCGCACAAGACGCTCTACAATCGCTGGAAGCGGTGGAGCGAGAGGGGTGTGTTCTTGCGCATGATGGAGGGGCTCGCGGCAGCAGAAGCCGTACCGAAAACGGTCATGATTGATGCGACCTACCTGAAGGCACACCGCACGGCATCGAGTCTGCGGGTAAAAAAGGGGATCTCGGCCGCCTGATCGGCCGTACGAAAGGCGGCATGAACACCAAACTGCACGCCGTCAGCGATGCGGATGGGCGGCCCTTGAGCTTCTTCATGACCGCCGGGCAGGTCAGCGACTACACCGGCGCGGCAGCCTTGCTCGACGATCTGCCGAAAGCACAGTGGCTGCTTGGCGACCGTGGTTATGACGCCGATTGGTTCAGGGACGCCCTGGAAGCCAAGGGCATCCAACCCTGCATCCCGGGCCGCAGATCGCGGAACGAGCCGGTCAGATACGACAAGCGCCGCTACCGGCGCCGCAGCCGCATCGAGATCATGTTCGGCCGTCTGAAGGATTGGCGCCGCGTCGCCACTCGCTACGACCGCTGCCCAACCGTCTTCTTCTCTGCCGTCGCGCTCGCGGCCACTGTCATCTTCTGGCTATGACCAATGAGTCCTGACCCTAGC
>NZ_JADBIA010000029.1:0-323 GCF_014892665.1 Sphingomonas sp. CFBP 13603
GCTTGGGTCTTTGTGGGTTTTCCCGATCCGGCGGTTCAACCGGCTTGTTGCATTAGCTCCTATCCGCCCTTTCCAACCTCGTCCGGTGCGGTCGCCCGCCCCGTATTCTGTTACACGATCTGCGGCTCGCGATACCGTTCGCCACTGGCCATCATCGCCCAGATCATGCGGGCGTTCTTGTTGGCTAGCGCGACCGCGGCGACCTTGGCCTTCCGCCTGGCAAGCAGTTGCACGAGCCAGGGCCGCTTGGCCCCGTTCCGCTCGGCATAGCGCACGACTGCCATAGCGCCGACGATCAGCATCTGACGCAGATATTGGTGGCC
>NZ_JADBIA010000030.1:0-309 GCF_014892665.1 Sphingomonas sp. CFBP 13603
CTCAGCTGGGAGAGCGGTTGCTTTGCAAGCATCAGGTCATCGGTTCGATCCCGATAGGCTCCACCATTTCGCAGTCGAAGAGACGAGGCAGCAAAGCTGCCGCGCACTACGACAAGAACGGCCAGCGCCGCAAAGCGCGCCCGAGGGTCCCATCAAAGTATTACTTTGATGGGTGCCCCACAAGGCGCAGCTTCGCTGCGACTGACGGGCTCGCGGGCAACGCACCATCAGCCATAACCTAGAGATGAAGAGAAACGGTTCGCCGTGCGAGAGCACGGTGATTGGGTCGAGACGACCCGTATTTGACAT
>NZ_JADBIA010000031.1:0-298 GCF_014892665.1 Sphingomonas sp. CFBP 13603
AGGTTCCAGTGAGATCTCATCTTGAGGCTAGTTTCCCGCTTAGATGCTTTCAGCGGTTATCTATTCCGAACATAGCTACCCGGCAATGCCACTGGCGTGACAACCGGAACACCAGAGGTTCGTCCACTCCGGTCCTCTCGTACTAGGAGCAGCCCCTCTCAAATCTCAAACGTCCACGGCAGATAGGGACCGAACTGTCTCACGACGTTCTAAACCCAGCTCGCGTACCACTTTAAATGGCGAACAGCCATACCCTTGGGACCGGCTTCAGCCCCAGGATGTGATGAGCCGACATCGA
>NZ_JADBIA010000032.1:0-296 GCF_014892665.1 Sphingomonas sp. CFBP 13603
TGTGCCAAGGCATCCACGAATTGCCCTTACCTCACGCTTGAGAGTCCACACCACCAACGACATCACTGGGTGCCTCCGAAGAGGTCACCAACTCGGCAGAGCAGTGCGCGTTAGCTTTTGTCAGGTGCGGATGATTATAATCTCAGCCAGATTATTAGTATGATGATGTCGATATCTGGAGCCTCGAACTGCTCGTCTAGATCGCCCTGCACAGAAGTGCCTTGCGAACCGCCGAAGCAATCCTCGTCTCCAAAATCGAGCACCTCACGGCATCGATTTTAAAAAACCCATTCACA
>NZ_JADBIA010000033.1:0-294 GCF_014892665.1 Sphingomonas sp. CFBP 13603
TGTGCCAAGGCATCCACGAATTGCCCTTACCTCACGCTTGAGAGTCCACACCACCAACGACATCACTGGGTGCCCTTTCGGGTCACCAACTCGGCAGAGCAGTGCGCGTTGGCCTTTGTCAGGTGCGGATGATTACAATCTCAGCCAGATTATTAGTATGATGATGTCGATATCTGGAACCTCGAACCGCTCGCCCAGATCGCCTTGCACAGAAGTGCCCTGCGAACCGCCGAAGCAATCCTCGTCTCCAAAATCGAGCACCTCACGGCATCGATTTTAAAAAACCCATTCACA
>NZ_JADBIA010000034.1:0-280 GCF_014892665.1 Sphingomonas sp. CFBP 13603
ACCCGCTGCGCCCGTCAGACGCAGCAGAACTGCGCCCCAGAGGCGCGCTTCGCGCGCTGGCCGAGCTTGCCCACGGGAAAAACAGCGAAGCTGTCTCGTCTCGTGGACTAACCTAGTGATGAAGGGACATGAGGACGGCGGCTAATGTTCTTTGGAATGGAAGAAGCTCTTCCCACAGGGTGGCACCATAAGATGCGGGCCTGTCGGCGCTTTCTGCCGATATCCTTAGAAAGGAGGTGATCCAGCCGCAGGTTCCCCTACGGCTACCTTGTTACGACTT
>NZ_JADBIA010000035.1:0-277 GCF_014892665.1 Sphingomonas sp. CFBP 13603
AGCGAAACATGTCGGCGTCCAGCTGCTTATCTGCAGCGCATGGCGCGTAACCTGCTGATCGATCAATCGCGGCGCCCGCACACACGCCTCGCGCGGTTCCACGTCTCGATCGACGACCAGTGCGAAGTCAGCGGGCAGCCTGAACAAGGCCACGCGATCGAAGCCGACGACGCACTGCGTATGTACAGTCAGGTGCTGGCCGCCCTGCCCGACCGAACCCGGCATGTCTTCACTCTTCATCGGGTAGACGGGCTCGGCTACAAGGCCATCGGCGAAC
>NZ_JADBIA010000036.1:0-272 GCF_014892665.1 Sphingomonas sp. CFBP 13603
CTCAGCTGGGAGAGCGGTTGCTTTGCAAGCATCAGGTCATCGGTTCGATCCCGATAGGCTCCACCATTTCGCAGGTGACGAGACGAAGCAGCAAAGCTGCTGCGCACGTCACCAAGAACGGCCAGCGCCGAGAAGCGCGCCCACAAGGCGCAGCTTCGCTGCGACTGACGGGCTCGCGAGATACGCACCATCAGCCACAACCTAGAGATGAAGAGAAACGGTTCGCCGTGCGAGAGCACGGTGATTGGGTCGAGACGACCCGTATTTGACAT
>NZ_JADBIA010000037.1:0-256 GCF_014892665.1 Sphingomonas sp. CFBP 13603
CCATTCGATAGTGCGGATGATTAAGACGACGCCAGATTGCCAATCCCCTCGCCGTCGAGGGATTGGTCGAATACTACCAGCACTCGGTGTTCCGAGAGGCTGGCTACAAACCTTGCACGGTATCGATTTTAAAACCCCACCAATGCGACAAGCTGCGGTGGGGTATCCCAGATATGACGCGTACGCATGTCGCACCGGCTCCATTGCCTGGTGGCTATAGCGTCGGTGTCCCACCCGATCCCATTCCGAACTCGGC